>JAGAUA010000043.1 GCA_017847885.1 Oscillospiraceae bacterium | reverse complement strand
TAGTTTTTAGATTTGGGAAACGAACTGTTGCAATGTGAATTTACAAATGAATTGAGGAATCATCGTGAAGAGATCCAAATTATTTGCAATCACATTGCAGTCGAAATTCGGCCTTATTTTCTTTTTCGTCCTGGTAGCATACAATCTGCTGTTGGGCGTATATCTGAAAGACTTTTTTGTTCTTTCACCGACGCTGTTGACGTTCTATTTGCTCTCAGCATTACCGATCTTATTTTTCGTCCTGAAAATACGGTCAGCACCTATGCGGGCGGTCGTGTTTATTATCCTATTTTTCGTCATGGTAATGAGTATTTTTAGCGCTCTTTCCTGCCGCAGACTACTGCCGATGCTAACGTTTGTGGTAACGGCTATCGAAATGATGTACTTTGGTATTGTCGATAATAGTTCCGGCAAAGACAAGCTGCTGACGAAAATTTGTGTTTTGGTACTAACATCATTTATTGCAGTACTTCTGTTCTTCTCACATAATTTCGTCTACAAACCGGAAGCCCCTTATCTTTCCAATGGCAGAGATACCCTGTGGGACACACAAACGGAAGACCTTGCTGACGATATTTGCGCCGGTTGTGAAACCGACGTGGAAAAGGTTCAGGCGTTCTACGAGTGGATCATATCGAATTGTGAGTACGATTATGAAGCAGACCCCTTATTTCAACACTTTGATGTTCGCAAGACACTGCGAACCAAGCAAGGTCTATGCTTTGATTTTGCGCATCTGTTCGTCGCATTCTGCCGCAGTCAAAATATCCCTTGCTATGCCGTTGACGGTGTATCCTATAAAGACAGCGCGGCTCGGCACACTTGGAACCGCGTATACTATGACGGAGCTTGGTGGAATGTGGATATAACGGCTGACAACTCAAGAACAGCCAACGGCAAAGAACTTTACGGTTTCCACAAGCTTGAAGGGGCTTTCGTTCCCGACGAAGACTTTTTCATAACGAAAATCTATTGAAACTAAACCTCTGCATTTTTTGGATGCAGAGGTTTCGTTTTTCTTTTATTTCTTTTCTCCGTTTAGGATCCATTCCGGATCATAGCCGAACTCCATACCGATGAGCTTGGCGAGCATTGGGGAGATGGTCTTATTTTGATTAGTACCTGGGCGGCTATTGCTTGTCAGGATATAAAGGTAATTTTCTGACATACCTACACGCTTGGCAAATTCGCGCTTCGATAGTTTTTGTTCAGCAATGATTTTGTTGAGTCGTGCTTCCAGTGTCATGTGTTAGAATCTCCCTTCTTATCCTGCTGCTGTTTTAATGCTGCAAAACGTAGAAGTTGTTTTCTGGAGGAAACACCGAGCTTGCCGTATATGTTTTTGTTGTGATACTTCATGGTGTTTTCCTGAATGCCGAGAATTGCCGCAATTTCTTGCGCTGTCTTGCCTTCTAAATACAGCTCATAAATGCGGGATTCGGTAGGCGTTAACGTCTTAAGATTGCAGATAAAGAAATCGTAGTCCTCCAGAACGATCTTCTTCTTTTGCTCTTCGGTCAAGTGCAGGATCTCATTCTGAGCCAGCTCATATTCCTCAAGCGCCTTCTCGTAAGCTGCCTTTGTTCGCTGAGCTTCCTCCTCAGCGGCTTGCTTAGCTGCCTGCAGGAGCTGTAGCTGCTCCTCGTAAGCTACGTCTCTTTGCGCAAGATAATCAAAGAGGTCGTCGATCTCACGAATCTTCAACTGCCCTCCGTGCTCTCCACTACATTTTACTTGGTCTATTTTTCTGAGAATAGGAGCAACGTATTTTTTGCTCATAAACAAACAATAGGTAAGGGCAACCAGGATGACAAACAAGATAACGCCTGCCGTTTTCATTTGTCCTTCGCGAATCTGTGCGTTGTACTGACTCTCAGTCATCATGAGCGCTACGGTAAAGGTGCGGTTGCCGAGCTTTATGCTCTGTGTTTTACCGATACATTTTTCTGATCCAAAGTCAAATACAGTACTGTCGTTTCGTTTTGAGACCTTTACAGATCCTTCGCTTGTTGCATTGTATCGGTTTGAATTGAATTGCCCGGAGAAGCTTTCCTGATCTTCGTCGAGAAGTGCGCCGACAAGCTGTCCCAGCTTGCTGTCGTTTGCCTTCTTCGATAACTGAAAATACAGGTCATTTACCTCGAATCCGCAAACACCGATGATATTGTCTCTGGCATCACGGATCGGTGTATATACGTACCGTGCTCTTTCCCAGGTATCGGGAATGTCCACGGTGGGGCTCAGAACATAGTAAGTACCTTTTGTGAATTCCGATTCGCAGGAATCAAAAAAGTCTGTCTTCATTTCATTGCTCCATCCACTGTGGAATGTCAGATTGCCTTCCTTTGCTGTGGAAAAAGAGCCTCGATATAGGGCAATTTCATTGTTAACAGTACTCTCGGAATACAAATTGATGTATTTGAGATAAATTCCGTTGTGCAGTTGCGGGTCGGACTGACCGTTGACGGTTGTATCCAAAATATAGAATGCACCGCTGTTTGGGGCAAGCTGCATATTCAGATAAACGGTGTTGTACAGTTTAAGTTGCAATGACGAAAGTGCCGCGGCATTGTTCTTCAAATCTTCAAATGAAAGATTGTTTTCAACCAAAAAGCTTTCCAACGCTTCTTCAATCTGATCGGAGAAGGACAGGGCGTGAGCCGCAACCTTGTCATAGCCGTCCTCAATGGAGTCCGTGTAAGACAAAAGCTGGGTATCCAGCACCTCCATGACCCTTGCATTCGTTGGATTCATTACGCCAAACAGGTTCAAAAGAAGCAAGATCAAAGATAGCACTAAGGCAATTGCCGAGATAATGTACAGAACAAAACGTCTACGCATAGAAACGCCTTCCGCCTTGATCTGTTTGAGGATGCTTGCAATATTGATTTTTGGGAGTCGTTTCATGTCCTTATTTCACGCTCCTTATTCGGTTGACAGTGCCTTAAGCTCGGTGAGTGAAGCTTCAACAAGCTCGTTTAGCACCTTGTCAGGATCCTCGCCGTTGGTTACCCGTTTTACATATTGATTGTGAGCAGATGACAAGACCGACTTAACATTCTTCTCAAAATTCAACTGGACACCCGAAGCACCGTCGTAGAGCGGAAGCGCGAAGAAGGAATAGTCCTCAAGCATGGTATCCACTGCACGGTAAACACTGCGGTAGCTTTCCTTTTCGATCGTATCAAGATCCTTAAAC
>JAGAUA010000042.1 GCA_017847885.1 Oscillospiraceae bacterium | reverse complement strand
TCTTTTCAAGAAATTCTTTTTTGCTTGTTTTGGCTTGCGCCAGTTCATCGCTTATAAGCGAGAATGTTAGTTGTTTATTCATACCTATATTATACCATTTTTCTTGCCATTTTTCAATGGTTTGTGCGGTATTGCCTTAATTCACCAAGGGCGAAGTTTATGCATGAAGTATTTATCGACAGAGATAACAAGCTTGCAGATCGGAAAGGTATTATGGATTATGGTATCTTGAGGAGTATGTTTATCCGCCGATTATCGCTGTTAGGCAGGTTAGGTTAGCTTGTTCCAGAGTTTTTGTACAACTATGATAAATGTGGTTTGCAAATTTATGAAATATAACCAAATATTTTTCCAAAGATTGTTAAATTTTGCAGAATTTTTCCCCAACGCAAAAGATATTATACAAAAGTATTGACTCGTATTATCTTCGGTGGTATAATACAGGCAACGCAACAAAAAATGTTTGATAATTTAACATTTTGGGCTAGCATAAGCAAGTGACAACAATGAAAGTTAGGTATATAGGAAAACGCTGAATTTGAAAACGAACGCTTCGCTTTGGAGCATCAACAATCAGCGTGTCCATGATAATATAAGTATATCCAGCCGTAATTACCGTATGTCACTTCGAGTAATTACGGTTGTTTTTATATATAAAGAATTATGAAACACAAACAGAAAGGACGTGTCAACATGACAAATGATTATTTTAACAACAGCATTAAGCTTATCACAAACGATAGGTGTGGGAACGAAGACTATACCGATTGGGCAAATGAAGCAGAGTTTATGCTTTTGAAAAACTATTGCCTGCTTAACAGCCGCCACAAGGCAAGGTTTCCATCGGATGACTGCCTTCTCGGTGAAGAATATCTCCGCAGTATTAGTGAAAGAAATAATGCGTGGAGTCTGCTTTTCGGGTTTAAGAACGCAGATAAGGACGACCGTCTTGCTATGAAGGGTGATGTCGATAAGGCTGAAGAAAGAATGTATTCATACAGCCGCAGTCAAATTGTCTTTAAAGAGAATCAGTTAACTGATGTTTGATTGTATCGGAGGTATACAATATGCGTTACAAAGAAAACAGAGAAAACATTGTTATGACGACCTCCGACAGCTATGAGGTCAAAATCGGCGATACGGTTTTTGTTGTTTCTCACAGCTATGGCAAGGCTGACCTGCTTGATATTGCTGCGGATTATCTTTCGAATAAGAATTCGAGAGGTAAAGATATGACTGCATAATTTCAGAGAGAAGCGGTTGATTTAAAAAATGCTTTACAGTATATTGTTTTCATCAACCGCTCCGGTCCCTTAAGAGAGGAGTGATTTTTTGGAGCAGAGCAAAAGCGAGTGTATAGGCGGAGCAGCCTGTTATTGCCGTTTATCTAAAGATGATGCCAATGACGGTACCAGCGTTTCAATCGAAACACAGCGTCAGGTGTTATCCGATTACTGCAATGAACACAACATTAACATCTACGATTTCTACTGTGACGATGGCTACACCGGTACAAACTTCAATCGTCCCGAATACAAGCGTATGATGTCGGACATTGATAAAGGTTTTATCAGTACGGTTATTGTAAAGGACTTGTCCCGTTTTGGAAGAGCCTATCTTGAAGTTGGCAGGCACATTGAAGAGATCTTTCCCGAAAAGGGCATCCGTTTCATTTCGGTCGGTGATAATGCTGATAGCGCAAAGGAAAATTTTGACTTGGATTTGATGATTCCAATGAAAAACATTTTCAACCAGTTTTACCCTGCCGACTGTTCACGCAAAACACGCCAGGCATTGAGGCACAAGGCTCTTAAAGGTGAATTTATCGGAAGTACGGCAGCTTACGGTTACAAAAAGTCTGCAGCTGACAAGCATATTCTTGAAATTGATGAAGACACAGCACCGATAGTTGAGCGTATCTTTAAAATGGCTGCATACGAGAATTGCGGCTGCAATAAAATTGCGAGAATCCTCACGGCTGAAATGGTGCTTACGCCGACAGCCTATGCTGCAAAGGCGGTGGGACGTGCTTATGCTAAAAATCCTTATGAATGGAATCTGACCACAATTTACAAGATGATTGAAAATCAGGTTTATCTTGGGCATACAATCAATTGTAAAAAGCGCAAGACTTCGTTCAAAAGCAAAAAGGTTGTGAAACAGAGCGAGGACAAGTGGATAATTGTTGAGAACACTCATCCTCCTATTGTTTCGGAACAGCTTTTCAAGGACGCCAACGCACAGATTGCAAGTCGCAAGCGTGGACGCAGAAATACAGAACCTCATCTTTTTTCGGGACTCGTAAAGTGCGGTACCTGCGGATATTCGCTGTCACTTTCGCCAAAGAAAAACGGCAAAGACTTTCTCACCTGCACCACATACAAAAAGAAGGGAAAGTCTGCTTGTTCGATTCATTACATCAGCTGCAAGGATTTGTACGATTTCGTGCTGTTTGATGTTAAGCGTCAGATAAAGCTTGTGCTGAAAGATGAGAAAAAAGCAGCCGAGTTGCTTAAAAAGAAGATGTGCGGCACAAATAAGGCAGCCCTTGAGCGCAGCGAGCGTGACGCAAAGGCAACCGAAAAGCGTATCAAGGAGCTTGACGACAGATTCTACCGCTTGTACGAGGACAAGCTGAACGGTGTTCTTTCCGAGGAGCGGTTTATAAAGTTATCTCATAACTGTGAAGCCGAGCTTGAGGAGCAGAAATCGAAGCTTGAACGCATCAAGTCCATTACACTTGAAAGCACGGCTGCTGACGAGAACATCGAAAGCTACATTTCTCTCATCAAGGAATTCAAGGACATATCCGAGCTTGACAAGGAAATTGTTCACAGGCTTATTGATAAAATTACCGTCGGCAACAAGTATGTGGTGGACGGTGTGAAAAAGCAGGATATTATGATTTGTTATAAGTTTGTGGGGAATGTTGGGTGACTTCTGATTTTTGATAAAAATGTGCTTTGGTACAAGATTCGTACTAAAGCACATTTTAATGGTAATGAATTAAAAATGATTCTGAAGTTTTTGTACAAGAGAATGATCCTGACTTATAAGATAGATAAGGTTGCGTGCAGTAGGTGAGGGATTGCTTTTGCCCGTTTCCCATGCTTCAACAGTACGCTTTGATACACCAAGAATGCTTGCAAAAGCCTTCTGTGTCATATCAAGTTTCTTGCGTTCCTCAGCAACATCAACGTCGGGAAGACTGAGCTTTCTTGCGATAGTTTCAGCCTTTGCCGAACCTTTTTCATACGCAAGGGCTTCTTCAAGTCCTGACTTAATGCCGGAGAAGAAATCTATGTTGCTGAAATTCTGCTCAATTTCTTCATTGGAAAGTGTGCTTTTGAATTTGAGTTCTGCCATATCTATCACTCCTTTTCAATTGCTTCAATAAGATTGCGTATTGCTTTTTTCTGATCTGCAGTCAGGTTTTCCTGCACATTCTTAGGATATGCAAACAGAAGATATATTCTTGCCTTTTCATAGATATCTACATAAATTACTCTTCCACCGCCGCTTTTACCTCTGTTGTCATTAAGGTTGATACGGATTTTTCTTGCTCCGCCTGTTCCTTCAATTACATCACCGGCTTTAGGATCGGCAAGCAGCATTTTTTCAAGTGTTGAAAGCTCATTGTCGCCAAGTCCCATTGCTTTCCAACACTTGCGGAAGGTTTCAGTATGTATAAAAAGTCTTTCCATATATAGTATTCCTTTCGGATTCTTTAATATCATTATATACGATATTATCGTATTTGTCAATAGGCATTTTGTGGGCAGATGTGAACTTTCGGCGTGTTTTGCTGATAAAAAACCCTATTAAGGATTTCATACTTAACAGTGAAAACAAGTTATTCAGTACGTTAAAATATAAATATTTTGATTTGAATAATTATCTGCTGCCACTTGTATTTCGTTATCTTTGCAGAATAGGTAAATGGCATTAGGAGATAAATTGAGAAAATCAATAATGATATTTTGTTTTGCTTCTTCATAAGTATCATATTCAATAAAACAAATTTCACCGGTATAACGGCATCTGCATTCATTGCAGGCATTCCAAAATGTTAATGAAGTATCGAGCATGAAATCCATCAATTCAATTCGTATGCCAATTTCACCGCCATATTCAATATCGGCTTTTAAACAGATATTATGATCGTCTGTTGTGACTAAATACAGTCTTTCGTGATCATTTATTCTCTCGATGCATTGTTCTTTTGTGATTTCCTGCATTTTCTATCTCCAATTCTGAAAAGTAACATTGAAATGGTATTGCAAAAAAATCTTTTGTCGGAGCAAATTTTTCCGGCAATGAAATAAGTTGATTATTATTCATGCTCCATACTCAAGCATAACTGCCTTTGCAGTCCTATCCTACGTGCGATTTGTGCTCTGAAATCATCGGGCTGCAGCACTTCCACAACAGGTCCGAAGGAAAGAATACGAATAAGGATCTCTGTTTCATCTTTTATATCGTATTTCATTGTAACGGTACATTCTTTAGACTCATCATCAAATTCGGAAATACGTTCAAGCTCTGCAAATTCCATCATAAAACGATTTATGGCATTTCTTTCGCTGCTTACCCGCAGAACGACCTCTTTCTTCGGAGATGCTTCATCAAGACCATTTCCGGCAATAATATCGGTAAGCTCCGTAGAGTTTATCTGTGCAATGTTAATTATTCCTCTTTCTATTGGCTTGGATTTATTATATCGGATAACATGCACCCTGAACTTGTCATTTTTTGAAGAATATTCAACTCTTTCGGGAAGATAATAATGAGTTATCCGATTATTTTTCCTTGTCTGAAAGCTAATTCTGATAAGCCTGTTTTCGTGCATGGAACAAAGAACGTTCCGAAAATGCTTGATATAATCCTCGTTTTCAAAATCATCTCCATCGGTAAAGCGGTCAAAAAAGCGGATAGATCTGCTGTCAAACAACGGCTCTGCTCCAAGCAGCTCATACAGCTCGGCTTTCTGCTCTTTGTCAAGGAAAAGAGAGCTTTTTTTATCGTTCAGAACGGCACAGAGCCACTTTTTTTGCACAGAAGTAAGCGGTATATGAGGTTCGTTTTTCAGTATAGAAACATAAATCCCGTCCTGCTCCGTCAGAAGTCCTGTATTGTTTTTGCCGATAAGCTCCGGTTCCAGAAATAATACAGTTTCGGAGAAGCCGTTTTTGCTGATAATTCTACGTATAGCCTTTTTTGTAACAGTTTTTTGTTTGAGAATCTTTTCGGTTATGTTATAGTATGTACAGTTGATCTCCGAAAACAGCTTCATCCTTCATCACCCCCGTACATATCATAAAGCCGCTGAATATCGTTATAAAATTTCTCTTTAAGTTCTGTATTTGTTGTATCAAAAACCGCAATTCTTCCGATGAATGTTTTTATCCACGGTGACATTTCATTTGCGTCAAAAACATCGGCATCATACGCATACCTGCCGTCTTCAAGCTTTCTTATCGTGCCGTTTCTGCCCTCACGTTCAAGACGTTTCAAAATAAACTGCTCCTTGTTTTCATCAATGAGTATTTCCATGTGAATATGCTCGGTCTGACCGTGCTTTCGTTCTCTTCCGAAGCTTGTTCCCCATAAATAACATTCATTGTTTTGGTAGAATTCATAATATCTGTCATATTCACCGCAAACCTCACCGATCTTTACCGACTTTATACTGTCAAGTCGTGCAGAAAACAGCCTTTTCTGAGGCTCGTTATACATGATAAGATAATTTCTTCCTGTTTGTACAGAGCTATGTATTTTCAACGGGATCGCTGTACTATTAATTTTCTTCCCGTTTTTCAGACTTACGAGGGATATATTAACTTCTCTTTTTTCTTCCATAGCTCGACATACTTCAAGCAGTATCTCATCATCAAAAGTATGTACCATATATGCGTGTTTTCGGGTAAATATACTGTTAGCTATATCCGCCTTGTCCATAATAAAGCTGCCCACAACTCCGAAGGGTATCTCTTCCGAAAAGAATGAAATCATATCCGAAAGCATCGGGAAATTGTTTGCGATATCATCAATATAAAGGTTTGATTTTCTGAACAAAACGGATTTTCCAATCTTGTTTTGAATTATCAGACCTTCATCCGCATATTCTTTAAGCTTTAGTCTTACTGTCTGAAGATCGAATACCATTCCGTACTTGGAAACTATATTGTCTGTTATTTCCGATGCAGTCATTTCGCTGTTTTCAAGAATATCCATGATAATAAAATGGAGCTTTATATCATTTTCGGTATAGGTTGCGGATTTAAAGCATTTGTATAAAGGATTCTGATAGATACGGCTGCAGTCTATTTTCACAGCGACCTTCTTTTTATGTCCGGATAATTCTGTATGTACATAATCGGATAACCAGCTTTCTATCCTGCGCTTTTCGTTGTCATAAGTCCTTTTGCTTTTTGTGTTGTAATCTTCTCTTGTACGAAAGCCGAATATATAAAAGTCACGAACATAATCCCTTACCTTGTCAAAGCTTTTAATAAGCTCGGAATATACAGCCATATCTTCATCTCCTTTTTTAGGAATATGCTGACACAAGTTTTTCAGAGTTTTCTTTATTATACATCATAATTTCCGCATAATCAACGCTTTATGGAACATCGCACCTTTTTTTATATGAAATTGGAAATTCTTTCAGTTATAATAAAGGCAACGAAAACGAAAGGATGATATTTATGTTCGAATACTTTGACAAAGACAAAATGCTTATACCTATCAGAATATGGACTGCTTCCATTGATGATGTTGAGGAAAGCTGCCTTGAACAGGCTGTTAATCTTGCAAACCTTCCATTTGCGGTTGACCATATAGCTCTTATGCCCGACACACATACAGGCAAGGGAATGCCAATAGGCGGCGTTATTGCCTGCAGAAATGCAGTTATCCCCAATGCAGTAGGCGTTGATATCGGATGCGGTATGGCATTCGTTCAGACTGATATTCCGGTACAGCTTCTGCGTGAAACGATGACCGGAAGCGGCGAGCTTATAAAGGTAATAATAGGAAACATCCTCAGAACCATTCCGGTCGGCTTCAAGCATTACAGCAAGCCTCAGGCTTCGGCGGTGCTTGACAAGGCACAGACAGAAATGAGTAAATATGCTGCCGATGAGGAGCTTATCAAGTATATTTATGAAAGCTATCTTTCGGTAGGCACACTTGGCGGAGGCAATCATTTTATAGAGATACAGGAGGACGAAAACGGTCTTGCCTGCATTATGCTCCATTCGGGAAGCCGTATGTTCGGCAATATGATAGGCAAGCATTTTAATGAACTTGCTCACAGCATTAATGAGAAATATTTCTCCTCTGTGCCTTCTTCGTATAATCTGCCGTTTCTTTCGGTTGACACAGAAGAAGGACAGCGTTATCTGAACTGGATGCATCTTGCAATGGATTTCGCATACGAGAACAGAGCTGCTATGCTCGGGAAGGTCAAGGCTGTTTTCACAGAGCAGGTAGAAAAGCACACAGGTCTTGTACCAAGCTTTTCGGATGAGGTCAACTGTCATCACAACTATGCGGCTCTTGAAAATCACTATGGCGAAAATGTATGGGTACACCGCAAAGGTGCTGTTCACGCTGCAGAAGGAGAGGTTGCAATAATTCCCGGTTCTATGGGTTCAAACAGCTATATTGTAAAGGGACTCGGCAATCGGGAAAGCTTCCTTACTTCATCGCACGGCGCAGGCAGAAGCTATTCAAGAACAGGTGCATTGGAGAATTTCTCGGTAGAGTCTGTTATGCTTGATCTGAAAGAAAGAAACGTTGTTCTTGGCAAGAACAGCAAAAAGGATGTTGCAGAGGAATGCCGTTTCGCATACAAGGATATTGATACAGTAATGGAAAATCAGAAGGATCTTACCACTCCAATAAAGAAGCTCTTTACAGTAGGCGTGGTAAAAGGTTAAAAGGAGATGTTATTATGAAACTTGCATCAGCATTATCGGAAAGAACAGACATTCAGAACAGAATAAGTGAGTTATCTGTAAGACTTAACAATAATGCAAAGGTACAGGACGGTGATAAGCCTGCCGAAGATCCAATTGTACTTATGGGAGAGCTTGACAGACTGCTTAAAAGACTTGAAGAGCTTATGGCAAGGATCAACCTTACAAACAGCAGAACCGTTTCCGATGGCAGGACGATTACCGAGATACTTGCACACAGAGATTGTCTGAAGAAAAAGATAGAGCTTACCAGAAGTTTTCTGAACACTGCAAGCAACAAGGTGAATCGTATGACCAGAACTGAAATAAAGATCGTCAGCACAGTTTCCGTATCGGAGATACAGGCTGATCTTGATGAGCTTTCAAAGCAACTTCGCATAACAGATGAGAAAATTCAGGAGCTCAACTGGACAACAGAGCTGATATGATTCGTGGGTGGGAATATGCAGAGCGGATGCACATTAACAGCAGAAAATGCTGATCTATTGGTGAGGTCGGGACAGACTTCCGAGGTTCGACTCCTCGTTTTACACGCATTGTCCGGCAGCTTTACATGCGTATTGTAATTTGTTTTTTTAACTACCAAGCATCGGCTGCATAAGGGTGGGAAAAGAAATGAGCTTTAGTATGTGTATCATGCTAAAGCTCATTTATATTGAAGTCTAATATATAAGAAAAAAATATTCTTGATTATACAGATTTTTCATGGTATAATATAAATATCACAAGTTTACTAATAGGAGGGAATGCAGATGAATTACGAACTAAAACATTTTGATACAACTCTTTTAAAATTCACAGCAACAGAAGACAGCAGCATTCCCAAAATTGATATATTATGGATAAACGAAGAAAAGCGAGAGCTGCTGCCTCTTGATCTGACTTGTACTCCCGATGGGTTATCATCATGGCTGAAACATAGAACCATTCCGAAGAACAGAGCATACGTTGACAGCTTTTTAAGCAAGTGCGGATTAAATGCCAACAGACCTATGAGCATAATCAGAGTTTCAAAAGGACTGTCACTTAACGACTGCTATTGGGTAACAGAAGAAGGCTTTGAGGGTTCATTTGATAAGTATAACCTCTATGATAACAGGTTCAGTCAGATACTTGCTTTAATTGCATTTACAGGCTATGGAAGTTCGGTAAGAAGTTCTCTCGCTTCCTGCCCCGAATTCACCACGAATGGTATGCTCCCAAAATGCTGGAGAAGGGAACAAGGACATATTAAGCTTTATAAAGGCGGTACTTCCGGCGCATCAAATACCGGAAATGAGCCATATTCCGAATACTATTCAGCGCAAGTCGCAAAAGGCCTTGGCGTTAATGCAATAAGCTATGGATTGTCCAAATGGCAGGGCGAGCTTTGCTCAACCTGCGAGCTGTTTACAAGCAAAGATCATGCGTTTGTTCCTATTGGAAGAATATCGGGAATACGAGATATGGAAAGCGCAGCAGAATACTATAAAAGTCTTGGTTCCAAATTTTCGGAAGCATTCGCCGATATGCTTGTACTTGATGCAATTATCTGCAATACAGACAGGCATTTGGGCAACTTTGGTTTGTTGGTCGATAACCGCAGTAATAAGATAGTTGCTCCTGCGCCGTTGTTCGATCATGGTAATTCCTTATTCAGCCTTGCTGGTCTTGACAGCTTTGAATCCGAGAAAGCATTGACCGAATATGCAGATACATTGCTTCCTTGCTTATATGATGATTTTATTGGCAGCACAAAGGCAGTTCTTACGCAAAGGAATCACGATGGATTGAGGAAGCTTGTTGACTTTAAATTTGAGAAACATTCCAGATACAATCTTCCGTCAAAGCGGCTGAAGCTTGTAGAGAAACAGATACAGCACAGAGCAAAGCTGCTTTTGAAGTAAAATAAACCTCTTCCCGACAGAAGCCGCAGCAAAGCGGTTGATAAAACAATGATCACCGACCTTGATTACAGAAAAACTGTTATCAAGGTCGGTGCTTTTGATATAATGTCAAAATTGTAACCTATATAGGGAATGCTGCCCGACTTCTCTAATAGAACCCAACGGTCGTGAGTTCGATTCTTACTGCCCCTGCCACAAAAACGCCGTAGATACGTTATCTGCGGCGTTTTGTTTTTTAGCATAAATTGTGATAAAACAAGGAGAAAGATATGTCCCCAAAACAAATACTTATTATAGACGATGATGAAGACCTGTCCTTTATCATATCCGAAATGCTTGAAAGCTACGGCTACGGCGTGACCTGCGCCCAAAACAGCGAAAAAGCCTTCGAGCTTCTGTCGGATAATACATATCATCTGATACTGCTTGACATAAATCTGCCCGATACAACGGGCTTTGAGCTGTGCAGAGCTTTGCGTCGGGTGTCAACCGTTCCCGTCATATTTGCAAGTGCAAGAACAAGCGAGACCGACCGCATAACAGGCTTTGACATCGGCGGCGACGATTATCTTCCCAAGCCCTATTCCATGAAGGAGCTGCTTTCCAGAGTGAACGCACTTATCCGCCGCACTTACGGCTTTTCTGCGGAAGAAAAAATCGTGACCTTCGGCAATGTTACCGTAAACATTACCGCAAGAACGGTCACGAAAAACGGCGAAAGCGTGCAGCTTTCCCTTCGTGAATTTGACCTGCTTGCCTATCTTTGTGAGCATAAAAACACGGCTGTCACGAAGGAAAAGCTTCTGTCGGAGGTGTGGGGAGCATTTGCGGCGGTGGAGCCGTCCACGCTGACGGTGCATATCCGCTGGCTTCGGGAAAAGCTGGAGGAAAACCCTGCCGAGCCGAGGTTTATCAAGACCGTTTACAAGGTGGGCTATATGCTGGAGGTGAAGGAATGAAAGGCAAATTAATTTCCCTAACGGCGCTGTTTTCGGCGCTGATAATTGCCGCTGCGTGCATATTTTATTTTTCGGAAAAGCAGGCAAATTCGCAGGACAACAAATCGGAGCAGCTTGTTGCTGTAAATGAAATTGAGCAGCTTGCAAAGCTGGGGGAATATGAAAAGCTGTCCGAAAAAACGGCTGAGCTGTCGGCGAGCATACGGGCGGCAAGGGTCATTTCCAACGTAAGCGGCGGCATTTTCGTTATGTGCGGAATTTGCATCGTATTCCTTATCGGTGTATTAGGCTATGTGTATTTCGCAATACTCCGCCCCTTTGACAAGCTGAAAGGTTTTGCCGAAAAGATATCGCAGGGGAATTTCGATATCCCTCTTGATTACGAGCGCTCAAACTATTTCGGCGAGTTCACTTGGGCGTTTGACAGTATGCGCCGCGAGATAACAAAGGCACGCGCCTGCGAGCGCGAGGCGGTCGAGAACAACAAGACCGTTATTGCAACCCTTTCCCACGACATCAAAACTCCCGTGGCGTCTATACGCGCATATGCCGAGGGTCTGGAAGCAAATCTTGACGGCACGCCCGAAAAGCGCAAAAAATATCTGGGAGTGATAATGAAAAAGTGCGACGAGGTATCACGCTTAACAAATGACCTATTATTACATTCGCTTTCCGATTTGGACAAGCTGAAAATTACACCCGAAAGCTTTGAGCTTTGCGGATTTATTGAAAGTGCCGTTAATGAAATTGCTGCGGAGCATAACGATGTGCGGTTTAAAAAGCCTGATTTTACCGCAGAAGTATCGGCGGATAAAAACAGGCTCATGCAGATAACGGAAAACCTCATCAACAACGCGCGGAAATATGCAAAAACGGATATAGATGTTTTCATCACGCTGTCGGACGGCAATGTACTGATACATTTCCGCGACTTCGGCAAGGGTATTCCCGATGAGGATATGCCCTTTATTTTCGATAAATTTTATCGGGGCAAAAACTGCGGCAGCGAGCAAGGCTCGGGTCTGGGACTTTACATCGTGAAATATATCACCGAGCAGATGAACGGCAATATCCTGCTGCATAACCATAACGACGGGCTGGAAGCGACTGTAATTTTGCCTGTAATTGAATAAATAACCGCAATGCAGGCTCATTCGCAGGCAATATAAACGTCCATGGTTTCTCCGTCCGTTTCAAAGCAGGGGATAACGTCCTTGCAGTTATGCTCAAGTCCGTTAAGCCGCATATATTCCATAAGCGTTTTATACGCATTCGGAATTGTCACAAACGGATTATCAAAAGGCGTTTCGATATGTATTGCTGCGTACTTGTGAGACTTTTGCTCCAATATTTCCATATCGGGAGGAGTAAGGTCATCGGGCAGTACCCATGCCGCCGCATAGCCGTGCATATTATAAATATTTATCTGCTCCTGGGAAAGATATGAGAAATCCCAGCCTATTATTTTCGGCTCATTCACCCCGTTTTGACGGGCAATAGAAGTCACACGGTCGATAGCGTCTCCCTCGGGATTGTTGCTGATGACAATATGTCTGATATACCTGAAAGCAGGAACGGTTTCCACGCGAAGATTTGAATATGCGCCGTCACAAGCGTTTAACTCCTCACGGAAAAGGTTGTCAAGGGTACAGCTGAAAAGCCTGCACAGCTCTATGGCTTTGTCCATCTCCGGCTGGGCAGCGTCAAGCTCCCATTTTGAAATGGTCTGGCGGCTCACGTTCAATTTTTCGGCAAGCGCCTCCTGGGTCATTTCGCCGCTGAGACGGCGTAAATACTGCAAATTTTTCCCGAAACTCATAAAAAACGCCCTTTCGTATTAAGTATGAGCAGCACCGCATAATTATTGCAGCACAGCCGCTGATTGTGCGGTGCTGTCTATGTTGTCAGTATATCATACGGCAACAAAAACTGCAACCAAACAGTGTGTGCTTTTTTACTTTTTATCGCAACCTCAGGTTGCAGAGAATTCGGCGCTTCTTAAGGACTTCTTAATAACTTTTGCGGTAAAATGGTATTTATTAAATCAGAAAGGAACGGGCATATGAAAAATACGATTTTGTCGGCAAAGGGACTTTGCAAAAGCTTCGCCCATAACGGCGGTCAGATACATATTTTATCCCACGTGGATATGGAGCTTTACGAGGGGGATTTCACCGTTATCATGGGTGCTTCCGGCTCTGGCAAATCCACGCTTTTGTACGCTCTCAGCGGCATGGACAGAGCCACTGCGGGGCAGGTGCTTTACGGCGGCGAGGATCTGGTGCAAACAAACGAAAAGGGTCTTGCGGCGCTTCGCCATACCGATTTCGGCTTTATCTTCCAGCAAATGCACCTTGTGAGCAACCTGTCGCTGTTTGAAAATATCGCCGTGCCGGGGTATCTTAACAAGGATAAATCTGCCCAGAAGGTAAAGGAGCGGACGGAAAAGCTCCTTGAACAGATGGGCATTTCCCACATAAAAAATCATCTGCCGTCGCAGGTTTCGGGTGGCGAGCAGCAGCGCTGCGCAATCGCAAGAGCGGTCATAAACGAGCCAAAGCTGCTTTTTGCGGACGAGCCAACGGGTGCGCTGAACCGCAAAAACACAACGGAAGTATTAAATCTTCTTACCGAGTTAAACGGGTCGGGGCAGAGCATTTTAATGGTTACTCACGATATGAGAGCCGCCCTCAGAGCAACGCGCATACTCTACATCGCGGACGGAAAAATCATCGGCGAGCTTACTCTTCCGCCATACACTCCCGACGAGGAAAAAAGCCGCGAGACACAAGTCAGCGCATGGCTGAACTCGATGGAATGGTGAGGTGGGGATATGGAGATATTAACTTTGCTGAGAGCCAATATCCGTCACAAAAAGGGCGCGTTTATAAGCGTTATCCTGCTTATGATGATAATTACCCTGTCCTTTTCCGTGACGGTCAGCAACAACGACAATGTTTCCGACGGAATTGACCGCGCCCATAAAGCTGCCGATACGGGAGATTTTGCGGCGTTTATTGCCGAAAGCGAGCTTGACGACGATATGCTGAAAAAGCTTTCGGAAAACGAAAATACGGGGCGCATACGTGACGAAAAGGCAATGGTGATTTTGTCCTACAAGATAGGTGACCGCGAGGGGAAAAGCCCGTATTTCCTTTTGAAGTGGGAAAATTCCCTGCCTGTTTTTGACGAAAAGCTTATGGAATTTGAAGCTGCACCCGAGGGATTATCTGCAGGCGAGGTGTACGTTCCTGCGGCGATGAAAACCGTTTACGGCTGCGAAATCGGCTCGGAAATAACCATAAACACCAAAAACGGGGAAGAAAAATTTGCGGTCAAAGGCTTTGTTGAGGACCCCTTTTTAGGCTCAATGTCTATCGGAATAAAGCAGCTGTTTATCTCGGAAAGTGATTTTGAGAGGTTGTACTCCGAGTCTGCGGACGGCGAAAACGCTGCCGTGAGCCTGCTTTTCCCGTGCAGGGTGATACACATTTTCAAAGCCGAGGGCAGCGACCTTTCCGTAACGGAGTTTAAAAAGGTGCTTAACCGTGAATGTCTGATCGTCGACAAATCGCTCTTTACCCAGTCAAGGGAAAGCAGCGATGAAATTACAAAGATATTTACCGATACGGGCACGAAAATGCTGTACGTATTCGTAATTTTGCTGGTAATAATTGTAATGATAGCCATAAATCACAGCATTGTTACCACCATTGAAACGGAATATGTGAGCCTTGGAATTTTAAAGGCGCAGGGCTTTACCGAAAACAGGATAAGGCTTATCTACATTATTCAGTATTTCTGCGCACTTGCTGTCGGGGGCGTGCTGGGTATAGCGGCTTCGTTTCCCCTTACAAAGACCCTCGGAAAGCTTTTTCAGCCCATCACGGGAATAATGGTATCCACAAGCATTTCCGTGGGAAAATGCCTGCTTGTCTCATTGGGAATTATTCTTGTCTGCACGGTTTATATTGTCATTGCTTCAAGAAAAATCGGCAAAATTTCTCCCGTCAGAGCAATATCCGGCGGCGCGGAGGAAATATACTTCGACAGCCCTGCAAATGTCCCCATTGAAAAAAAGCCGCTGTCGTTTTTCATTGCACTTCGGCAGATAACCTCTCACCCGAAAGCATATATCGGAACTGCGCTGATAGCCGCGCTGCTGATATTTTTTATGATAACAATAACCATGCTTGCCGGGGGAATGTCTGCAAACAGCATGATTGAAGCCTTCGGCGCGCTGAACGGTCAGGCGCAGGCAAAGCCAAACAATCATTTTGAGCTTTCCGACATTGCCAAAACCGAAAGCAGCGTTAAGGAGCTGGACGAAAGCGCTTCCGTTGTGTTTTCAAGCACCACCTATATGACCATCGACGAAACGGAAATGTGCTGTCTGGTCAACAGCAGACCCGATGTCCTCAAAAGCGTCTTGAAAGGCAGAGCGCCCGTTTACGACAACGAGATAATGGTTACAGAGTTAGTTTCGGAGGAGATAGGCAAAATCGTGGGCGACAAGGTGACAGTGAGCTACGGCGGAGAAAGCGCCGAATATATTATCACGGGAATTTTTCAGTCGGTGCAGGACTTGGGAATGTGCTTTACAATGAGCTTTGATGCGGCTTCGCGTATGTGCGATATTACTCCCGACATTATGCATATTACCCTTTCCGACGACAGCCTTGCAGAGGTTGCAGTAACAATGCTGAACGAGAATTACAGCAATATCCTTGAAGCGGAAATCACCGAGCAGGACGGCTACTCCGACAGCATGACGGGACTTATCGACACCCTTATGGACGTTATAACGGGGGTCATCTACTCGGTATCCGCCGTGTTTGCCCTTGTGGCGGTGCATATGGTCTGCTCCAAGGCGTTCCTGCGTGAAAGGCGCGACTCGGGAATTTACAAGGCGCTGGGCTTTACCTCGGGCAGACTTCGTATCTGCTTTGCTGTACGGTTCCTCATAATATCGGTGCTCGGCGGAGCATTGGGCGCGGTTCTTTCGGCAATTTTTTCGGGCAGACTGTTGAGCCTGCTTCTGAAAAACATCGGCATTTCCTGCTTTGAGTCGAAAATTACCGTATTTATCGCTGCCGTTCCCGTTATGATAATCTGTCTTTGCTTTTTTGCCTTTGCATATTTTTCATCGGGCAAGATCAAAAGGGTCGAGATCAGAGAGCTTGTTTCTGAATAAAATACGAAAACCGTGCGGAAATTCAAACTTCCGCACGGTTTTATGTTTTTTCGGAGCAGCGCACACAATGAGCTTCGCTAAATATTATTGCTCAAGCTTTGGCAAAACGACAGTAACCGAAGTGCCCTTATTTTCTTCACTTTGGAGAGAGATCCTTCCGCCGTGGTACATAACAGCGTGCTTCACTATTGAAAGCCCGAGACCCGTACCACCGGACTTTCTCGAGTGGCTTTTGTCAACTCTGTAAAAGCGCTCGAATATTCGCGATTGATGCTCGGCAGGGATACCTATACCTGTGTCGGAAACCGTAAGCGTTACTTCCTTTTCTCCCTCCGAGACGTTGACCTCAACCTTGCCGCCGTCAAGATTGTATTTTATAGCATTGTCGCAAAGGTTGTAGATCACTTCAAAAATCAGATGCTTAACAGCAAGTATATTTCCGCC
Organism: Oscillospiraceae bacterium; assembly: GCA_017847885.1. Classification (GTDB taxonomy): domain Bacteria; phylum Bacillota; class Clostridia; order Oscillospirales; family Ruminococcaceae; genus RGIG8773. Next base: position 7,468 of record JAGAUA010000042.1, on the reverse strand, counting down.
GTCGCCCGTTACGGAGAGAGAAATATCTCTCTTAGCCGCACTCGCTTTGAGGGTATCGCAGACCTCGGCAGCAATATCGTAAACCGAGGCATTTTCTTTCGGCATTTCGCAGCCCTCGTCAAGCTGGGAAAGCCTTATAATATCCTCAACAAGCGTTACAAGCCTTGCCGCCTCCTCACGGATATGCCCCACAAATCTCGGCATATCTTCGGGCTTGACAAGTCCGTTTTCGATAAGCTCAACACTGCCCGTTATTGATTGAAGCGGCGTTTTCAGCTCGTGGGAAACGTTTGCGGAAAATTCACGCCTAAGCCTTTCCGCGTCAGCCTGCTCGGTTATGTCAATGGCAAGAATAACGGTGCCTGCCGGTTCCCCGTCGGTTTCGATCCTGCTTATGTCAAATTGGTATTCACGCTCGCTTCGCTTTGTTCTTATTTCGCTGTGTCCGTCGGAAACCGCTTTTTCTATGGCAGCACTTATGTCATGGCGGCGGTCTACTGTAAGAAAATCATTTCCGACGCAGCTGTCGTCCGTGCCGAAAATTTTCATCGCCGCAGGATTTATCGTAAGAACATTCCTGTTCTTGTCGAGAAGCACAAGACCCTCACACATATTTTCCGTAATAAGTCCGAATTCTTCTTTTCTGCGGTTAAGCTCTGCCGCCTTGCGTTCGATCTTCATATTCTGCTTATGAATACGGCTTAGCAGCGGTGCAATTTCCTCGTAAGTGTCATTTTCGGCAGGGTTGTCAAGGTCAAGCCTGTTAAGCGGCTCTATAATTCGTTTTGTCATTTTATGGGCAAGCACGGCAGCAATTATTACAGCCATGATCATAATGAGTACTATTGGATAAAGCATACCCAGAACAAGGCTTAAGCCGCTTGCTCTGTCTGACGAAATACGAAGCACGGTCCCGTCGGAAAGAAGTATTGCCTCGTACAGCGTTTCCTCGGTTAAAGTTGCGGAGTAGCGAGAACTGCTGCCCTTTCCCGTCTTAAATGCCTCCGCGATCTCCTCACGGTCAAGGTGGTTGTCCATAGACGTTTCGTCCGCTTTTGAGTCAAACAGTACCTTGCCGTCTGCAGCGACCCATGTGAGCCGATAATTGTCGAAGCTAAGCTTTTGAAGGTAATCCTTTCCCGATTGCTCCGTGCCGACGGAAGCGATGACAAGCTCATTCTTGAGCTGATTTACATGAATGTTTGTGAAATAATCGTACAGGACACTTGTTATGATAACAAGGGTTGCCGTTAAGACTATGACCGACGTGGCAAGTATGGAACGAAAGATCTTATTTGTCATTTTTAACCTCCATACGATATCCGACGTTACGGACGGTTTCGATCATATCGCCGTGGTCTCCAAGCTTTTGGCGGAGAGTGCGGATATGGACATCAACAGTCCGCGTTTCTCCCACAAAATCCGAACCCCATATCTCGTTGTAGAGCGTATCCCTTGAAAACACCCTTCCGAGATTTTTCATAAAAAGCGCCAAAAGCTCAAATTCCTTGTATGTAAGAGAAATCCTTTTTCCGCTTACCGTTACAGTTCTTTCATCAAGATTAAGCATTATCTCGCCGGCAGATACTACTCGGCTTTCGCCTTTCGGATTACAGCGGCGCATTACTGCCTTTACTCTCGATATCATCTCCATCATGCCAAAGGGCTTAACGAGATAATCGTCGGCGCCCAAGTCAAGTCCCTGCACCTTATCAAATTCGGCACCCTTAGCCGTTGCCATTATTACGGGAATATCGGCATATTTCTTCGTTGTTTTCATATTTTGAAGAAGCTCGATACCGTCCTTTCCGGGGAGCATAACGTCAAGAATAACCAGGTCGGGAAGCTCATTCTTAAGTGCGGATAAGAAGCTGTCGCCGTCTTCAAAGCCTCTTGCCTCCATCCCCGCTGACTGTAAGGCGTAAACCTCTATATCACGGATACTCGCATCATCCTCGACGCACCATATCATACGATCAACTCCTTTTAAGAAATTTGCTTATGCTCGCCTGTTACAGAGAAAATGACCCACTCGGCAATATTGGTTGCATGGTCGCCGATACGCTCGAAATACTTTGCGATCATAAGCAGATCCAGCGCATATTCGCCCTTTCCGGAGTTTTCGGAGATCATCTTTATAAGGCTTCTTTTTATCCTGTCAAAATATTCGTCGACCTTATCATCGTGGGCGATGACCGATTTTGCAAGCTCGGTATCGCGCTTTACATAAGCGTCAACGCTGTCGGTTACCATTGTTATGGTCTCTGCCGCCATTTCTCTTATGTGTATGGTTTCTTCGGCAGTCTTGCCTTCAAGATAGGTGATTATCTCGGCAATATCCTCCGCCTGGTCGCCTATGCGCTCCATATCGGTTATCATTTTAAGAGCCGCCGATATCTGCCTAAGGTCCCTTGCAACAGGCTGCTGCTGCAAAATAAGCTTCAGGCAGCAGGACTCGATATCGCGCTCCTTGCGGTCAATGTCCGCCGATATGGGAGCGACCTTTTTGGAAAGGGAAACATCTCCCGTAGAAAGCGCCTTTGAAGCCAGAGCGATAGCCTCCTCGCAAAGCGCGCCCATTTCTATCATTTCTGTATTTAGCCTTGCAAGCTGTTCATCAAATCTGTTTCTCATTATCCAAACCTTCCTGTAATATAATCTTCGGTGCGTTTGTCTGTGGGCTGTGAAAACAGCTTTTCTGTTTCGCCGTATTCGATAAGCTCGCCCAGCAGGAAAAACGCCGTATTGTCGGAAATTCTTACAGCCTGCTGCATATTATGGGTCACTATAACAATAGTATAACTCTTTTTCAGCTCGATTGCAAGTTCTTCTATCCTTGACGTTGAAATGGGGTCAAGAGCGGAGGTAGGTTCGTCCATAAGGAGAATTTTCGGCTTTACCGCCAGCGCCCTCGCAATACACAATCTCTGCTGCTGACCGCCGGACATACCCAAGGCGTTCTTTTTCAGTCTGTCCTTTACCTCGTCCCAAATCGCAGCGTCTCTTAGGGATTGCTCCACTATTTCGTCAAGCTTGACCTTACTCTTTATTCCGTGAGTTCTTGGACCATAGGCAATATTGTCATAAATGCTCATGGGGAATGGATTAGGCTTCTGAAAGACCATTCCTATTTCACGGCGAAGCTCGTTTACATCAACTGAACTGTCATAGATGTTCTGCCCGTTGTAACATACCTCGCCTGTGATCTTTACAATGGGGATAAGGTCATTCATACGGTTCAGAGTTTTCAGAAAGGTGGACTTTCCGCAGCCCGAAGGTCCTATAAAGGCAGTAATGCTTTTTTCGGGAATTGTTATGTTTACATTCTTTAGGGCATGAGTCTTGTCATACCACAAATTCAGGTCTTTTGCTGTCATTATATCGCTCATTTTATATTTCCTTTCGGGTTAAAGTTTGCGCTTTTTGGCAAAATGTTTGCTGACAAGGACTGCCGACAGATTTATCAGAAGCGTTAATATCATAAGTATCGCCGCGATAGCAAAGGCAACGCCGAACTCGCCCTGCTCTTTAGCGTATACATAAAGAGCTACTGTGAGCGTTGCTCCGGGGCTTGCAAGCCCCTCAACAATGCCGTTCAGCGCATGGGCAAAGCCTGCGGTAAAGAGAAGCGCCGCAGATTCGCCGAGTATTCTGCCTACCGACAGTATGCAGCCTGTAATCACTCCGTCAACACAGCCGGGAAGCACCACAGTCCTGATGACACGCCATTTTCCCGCGCCGAGACCGAAGGCACCGTCGCGGTAGCTTTGCGGCACGGTTTTGAGGCTCTCTTGAGTAGTTCTCATAATTGTGGGAAGGTTCATTATCACAAGGGTCATCGAGCCTGCCAGAAGAGATGTCTTAAAGCCGAGGAACTGACAGAAAAACAGCATTCCTACAAGCCCGTAAATAATAGAGGGTATACCCGAAAGCGTTTCTGCGGCATATTCTATCATTCCTACAATCTTTTTGTTTTGGGCGTACTCCGTAAGATAAATCGCCGCACCCACTCCAAGCGGTATCACTAAAATGAGCGTTGCAAGCACGATATAAAGGGTGTTCAGCACATCGGGGAGTATGCCTATCCTGCCGCTTGTGTAGCTGGGCTTTGTAAACAAAAGCTCACGCGAAATATGGGGGATACCCTTAAAAAACACAAACAGAACAAGAAAAATAACCAGCGCCGCAGTAAGCCCGACAGATATGTACATAGCGGTCTTCATCGCCGTTATATATGCTTTTCGTTTTTTACTAAGCATCAGCAGTTCTCCTTTTTCAAAAAGAAGTTAAGGACAGCATTTATAAGCATTATGAAAAGGAACAGCACAAGGGCTATCGAGAACAAAGCCTGCTGCTGAAGTCCGCTTGAATAGGACATTTCGCTTGCGACCGCCGTTGTAAGAAATCTTACGCTTTGGAAAAGGGACGGCATATTCGGTACGTTTCCCGACACCATCATGACCGCCATCGCCTCGCCTATGGCTCTTCCTACGCCAAGCACTACTGCCGCCGCGATGCCGCTTTTTGCCGCAGGTACAGAAACTCTGAAACAGGTTTCGACCGGGGTCGCACCCAAAGCGAGAGAAGCGTCCTCGTATTCCTTCGGCACGGCTTCAAGCGCAGTCATCGACACCTTTATAATGGACGGCAAAATCATAATCGCCAGAACGATTATTGCCGCAGCAAGGCTTGCTCCGTCGGGAATGTCAAACAGCGTTCTTATGCCGGGTACAAGCACCAGCATACCTACTAAACCGTAAACGACCGACGGGATACCTGCAAGCAAGCTTACCGCATTTTCCATGAAACCCTTTATCTTAGGGGCAGCGAATTTAGAAAGATATACTGCCGAGAAAAATCCTATCGGAACACCGATAACGATAGCCCCCGCAGTACCGTATATACTTGTAAGAATAAAAGGAAGTATACCGTAGCTTGGCTCCTCGGCGGTTGACGCCCATCGTGTTCCGAAAAGAAAGTCAAACAGCCCTATCTCCTTTATTGCAGGAATTCCCGAAATAATAAGATATACCGTTATCAGCAGTACACAGCCCAACGTTAACAGTCCGAGTATAAGAAATACTCCGTGAACAGCTCTTTCAACAATTTTGTTTTTCTTCATAAAGCTCCTCCGAATAAATAATATGCGGCAGGTGTACCCTGCCGCAGTTGATTTATCAGTTTGCTGCTACTACTCCGGCGGAGGAAATTGAATCTCTTGCTTTTTCGGAGGTAATGTAATCAAAGAATTTCTGTGCGCTGCCCGAAAGCTTTGTGTCGGTTTTTGTTACAAGCACAAAGGGACGCTGGATAACGTAGCTTCCGTCCTTGATAGTTGCTTCTGTCGCAGCAACTCCGCCTACCTTGACTGCCCTTACGGTGTCCTTTACGGAAGCAACGGAGGCATAGCCGATCGCGTCGGGATTTTGCGAAACGGTTGTTATTACGTCTCCCGTGGAAGTAAGTTCCTGACGGTATGCACACTTATCCTCTGTACCTGTAATGGATTCAAAGCCGTCACGGGTACCGCTTCCTGCCTCACGTCCGATAAGTACGATCTCAGAGTCGTTTCCGCCAACTTCGCTCCAGTTTGCGATCTCGCCTGTGTAGATTTTTGCGATAGTTTCCACGTCAAGGTCATCAACGGGATTTTCGGGGTTTACGATGATCGCAATTCCGTCGTAAGCAAGGATCGTTTCGGAAAGTCCCTGTGACTTTTCTTCGTCTTTAAGCATACGGCTTGAAAGACCAATGTCGCAGGTTCCTGCGGCAACTGCCTTTATACCAGAGCCTGAGCCTGTGGGGTTGTAGGTTACCGTAATGCCGGTGTCTGCTTCAAAGGTTTCACCCAAAACGCCGATCACCTTTTCCATAGATGTCGAGCCGTCGGTTGTGACTGTTTCCTTTTTGGCAGAACAGCCTGCAAAGGATGTACACATAATAAGTGCGGAAATTAAAATACTGATTGTTTTTTTCATAGTTCAAAACCCTTTCTTTTTAAGCTTACGATAGAAATTATAACGCCGCTTTGTAAAGTTGGAAAGAAGGGTTTTGTAAAATCCATGTCAAATTTACATAGGTATAACAAAACCTCCCCATTCCAAACGGAATAGGGAGGTCAATTTTATTGTTTCACCATTTCAAAAGTTACCGAAAACGTTAAGCGATTTTTCGATTACTTCTTGTCAGCGATTGCAGCCTGTGCAGCAGCAAGGCGAGCGATAGGCACACGGAAAGGTGAGCAGGATACATAGTTGAGGCCGATCTTGTGGCAGAACTCAACAGATGTAGGATCGCCGCCGTGTTCGCCGCAGATACCGATGTGGAGGTTCGGGTTAACGGGCTTGCCGAGCTTGATGGACATTTCCATGAGCTTGCCAACGCCTGTCTGGTCGAGCTTAGCAAACGGATCGTTCTCGAAGATCTTAGCGTCGTAGTAAGCGTCGAGGAACTTGCCTGCGTCGTCTCTGGAGAAGCCGAAGGTCATCTGTGTAAGGTCGTTTGTACCGAAGCAGAAGAAGTCAGCTTCCTTAGCGATCTCGTCAGCTGTAAGAGCAGCACGGGGGATCTCGATCATTGTACCAACCTCGTACTTGAGGTCGGAGCCTGCTTCTGCGATGATAGCGTTTGCAGTTTCAACAACTACGTTCTTAACGAACTTGAGCTCCTTAACCTCGCCAACCAGCGGGATCATGATCTCGGGAACGATAGTCCAATCGGGATGAGCCTTCTTAACGTTGATAGCAGCCTTGATGATAGCCTTTGTCTGCATCTTAGCGATCTCGGGGTATGTTACAGCAAGACGGCATCCGCGGTGACCCATCATCGGGTTGAACTCGTGGAGGGAAGCGATGATGTTCTTGATAGTCTCAACGGACTTGCCCTGAGTCTTAGCAAGAGCAGCAATGTCGTCTTCCTCTGTGGGAACGAATTCGTGGAGAGGAGGATCGAGGAAACGGATAGTAACAGGGTTGCCCTCGAGAGCCTCGTAGAGAGCCTCAAAGTCAGCCTGCTGCATAGGTTCGATCTTAGCAAGAGCAGCTTCTCTCTCTTCAACTGTATCGGAGCAGATCATCTCACGGAATGCTGCGATTCTGTCAGCCTCGAAGAACATGTGCTCTGTACGGCAAAGACCGATACCCTCAGCGCCCAGCTCGCGAGCCTTCTTAGCGTCAGCAGGTGTATCAGCGTTTGTTCTTACCTTGAGAACTCTGTACTTATCAGCCCAAGCCATGATTCTGCCGAATTCGCCTGCGATAGTAGCGTCAACGGTAGGAATTACGCCTTCGTAGATGTTACCTGTGGAGCCGTCGATAGAAATGAAGTCACCCTCGTTGAAGATCTTTCCGCCGAGTTCAAACTTCTTGTTAGCTTCGTCAATCTTGATATCGCCGCAGCCGGATACACAGCAAGTACCCATACCACGAGCAACAACAGCAGCGTGAGAAGTCATACCGCCGCGAACTGT
>JAGAUA010000041.1 GCA_017847885.1 Oscillospiraceae bacterium | reverse complement strand
CGTACTGCTGAGTTGGAATAAATTAAAGAGAGGACGGGATAAAATTATGATTTTCATATTTTTAAAAGGAAGGAGGTCTGCCCTTATGGCAAAGGATATCACATCTGCAACCGAATACAAAATCGGTAATACGACATATATCGTGAACGTAAAGTTCGCACCAAATTGTAAAGAAAATATTTCCGACGTAGTGCGTCGATTGAAAATCCCAAAGAGGATTGGGCAATCTTTGAAAACACGCACGAGGCAATTATTTCAAAGGAAGATTTTGACTTAGTTCAGGAGCTTCGCAAAAACAAGAGAAAGCTTCAGCATCAGGAAGAAATCAATCCGTTTTCGGGAATGGTTTACTGTGCAGACTGCGGCAAGAAAATGTATCTCTGTCGTTCCAAAAGGCTCAATTCAGACCAAGAGCATCTGAAATGTTCGTCTTATGCTAAAGACAAAGATGATTGTTCCGCACATTTTATCCGTACTGTTGTGCTTGAAGAAATCGTATTATCTGAACTCAGAAAGATGACAACCTTCGTCAGAGAGAATGAGTCGGAGTTTATTGAGCTTGCAATGCAGAACTCACAGCAGAAGCAATCTGCCGAGATGAAAGCGGCAAAGAAAAGGCTTGCTCAGTCTGAAAAGCGAATTTCCGAACTGGACAAGCTGTTTACAAGACTTTATGAGGATAATGTGAGTGGCAAGATTTCTGATGAGCGTTTTGAGATGATGTCGAAGAATTATGAAGCTGAGCAAAAGGAACTCAGGCAGATTATTCCCGAATTATCTCAGTTCATTGAAGCAAGGGAGCAAAAGAACGTTGACACTGCTCAGTTTATCGGAATTGTCCGCAAGTATTCTGAAATCCCGAAGCTTACTCCCGAAATTATGCACGAATTCATTGAAAAGATTGTCGTACACGCACCTGACAAGTCAAGCGGACACAGAACACAGCAGATTGACATTTGCTTCCGCTTCAATGTCGCAGTTGCAACTGCTGTCGCTGACAGTATGGTTTACGACAAAAAAAGAAAGGCTGCGTAGGATTTTCCTACACAACCTTTCGGTACATATTAAATACTTCTGTATGGGTGGTCCCCTTTATGGCAATCCCTTTATTTTTACGAATTCGGTTTTAACGGGTGACAACCCATAGGAAGCGACGTTGCGAGGGAATCCTCCACGTCCTGAGTGGTCATATGCCGAACATCTGACGGTGAAATCGGCTTATCACTCCAAAGAGCATAAACACAGCCGCCGCCTTGAGAATCGGTCACAAAAGCAAAATATCCCCCAAATTTTTCGCCCAGATAATTTTTCAGCTCGCAGTCGTCACCGCCGCCGTCGGGATGACCGATACAATCGTCCGAGCCGGTATAAATGCAATCTGGCTGAATATCCGCAAGACCTTTATTGTAACAATCGGTAATTGCAAGCTGAGCGCCGCTGTAAATGCTTTTAGCATTGCCGTTCATTTTGGTTACTCTGGCATTTCTTACATACCCAAGCATAGTCGGCACAAGAATTGCTGCAAGTACGCCGATTATCGCAATAACAACGATAAGTTCAATAAGCGTAAAACCTTTGAATTTATTTTTCATAGTACACCCCTTATTCCCCAAAAGTAAAATAACTGTATTTTTTATTCTCTAATAATTATAATACACGATTTATAGCATATTGTCAACAAAAATTAGTGTTAACTCGTATAAATTTGGAGATAAGTTATTTGTACAATATGACGGTTTATGCATTAATTTCCCAATATCGCATCAATTCGCCCTTTAATTCGTCAAATTTCCACACCTTTTCGGTTTTTTCTCTGTCTCCCGGATCGTTTATATAGAATCCGTTTTCATCATATCCGCGGATAATAATTGCGTGACCGCTGAAGGTCTCGCCGTACATAGCTGCCATTACCGCGGTATTCTCCTTGTCCAATGCATTTTTCAGCTCTGCCTCGGTAAGCTCGCCGCTTCCGCCCTCGTCCTTGTCAAAATTATGCTCGGTATTTTTTAAACCAAAATGTTCAAGAACATCAGAAATATGCCTTGACCTTATGCCGCCGCTAAAGCCAATATAATCGTTGTTGTAAGCATAATCCATGACCTTGACAGGGTCAACCTCGGAATTGTGATTCAGATAAAGGTTTGCCATTGTAATTGACACAGCTGCACAGCCATCCCGACTTATTGTTCCATCACCGTCATATTCATATCCCCATCTTGTATCTGTCATATAAAGCGCGGGGATCTCCTTGCAGTTCAGCTCTTCATCGGTAAATGACATTGAATCATAATCATTAACATGAGCAGGGTAATTGTAAACAAGCATCATGTCGTCTTCATTATATCCCTCGCCAAAGCCACACCACGTTAAAACTTCCTCGGGATATAAATCGCCATTTGCAGCTATATAGTCTCCATACTCGTTATTCAAAGCGGCATATTTTTCAAGCAGAAGCTCTTTTGATGTTTTTTCATGGTATTTTATTCCGGGAACAAACTCAATGATAAGCAGAACAATTATTACAACCGCAAATGTTACCAAAATCATAATTGCAGTTTTTTTATCCGAACTGTTTTTATTCATACAATAATCTCCATAAATTTTGGTATAAAAAAACGGCGGAAAATCCGCCGTTTTTTATTAGCTTTTAGGTCTCAAACCTTAACTATATTACGAGTTAGGAGTGAGGGGGTGGTAACCGATGATAGCACCTGTAGACTTAGCTGTAGAAAGCTGAGCTGCAGCTGTAGGAGGTGTGCTGGTAGCTGTAGGAGTACCGCCAGCAGTGTAAGCATCAGTATTCTTAGCCCATGTTGTGAACTTTACAGCATATGTAGGAGCATCGTATACGCAGTAACCAACACCGTCGAACTCAGAACCGAGGTGATCGGAAAGATCAAGCTGAGAAGCACCAAAAGCAACAGTAGTCATATTAGACTTGCTGATAGGACCGGCAAGTCTTGCACCACCGGTAGAAACAGACTTACCATCGATAGAAGCCTGTGTAAGAACAGCAGCACAAGCAGTGTTTACTGTCTTAGCGTTAGCGTTTGCGGAAGAGATTCTTGCGTTTCTAACGTAACCAAGCATAGAAGGTACGAGGATAGCAGCAAGAACGCCGATGATTGCGATTACAACGATGAGCTCAATAAGTGTAAAGCCCTTAACCTTTGAATTTCTCATTGGAAATTCCTCCTTCTTAAAATATTAAAATATTTTTTATTAAAAAGTGTCACCAATACTAAGGTTACACACTTTTCCGATTGTTGCGCGTTATTATGTAACGCTGCTTGAATAGGGGTAAACGCCATAGTATACGCTGTGATGCTTGATCGATGTTTTAAGCTCATCGCTCGAATTAAAAGTATGGCTTTCAGTTGTTGTTGTCGTAGAATTAAAATTGTGCTTGATCAGCTCATTATTTGTAAGTGTTGATGTATCAAGATCGGCAAGATTCATCGAATTTTCAACAAACACAACCGAATCCACAACATAATCCTCGAGGTCAATGTACACGGCAAACGAGCCTACGAATGACGGATTAAGAAATGACTTTATCGCATTTTCCAACTTGCCATACTGTTCTTTCTTAGCATTGTCAGCGTCATTAGCCGTTACATCAGTTCCGTTGCTTAAGCTGTCGGAAACATTGATAGTTGAACCCAATCCGCTTCCGTCGACCCAAAATTTTACAACCGAATAGTTCTGAGTTGTATTTCCGGGTTTAAAGAACATTTTGCTGTCCTGCTTAATTTCGCATTGGATAAGCTGATTCTGCATACCGGTATAGACCATCTGTGCCTTATTGTTGTTTGTTTCCATTCTTGAACTAAGCTGGAAGCCTTGAAGTGCTACCGACAAAATTCCGGCAAGAATTGCAATTATTGCAATAACAACAATCATTTCAACCAGGGTAAAGCCCTTGAGTTTTTTAGAATTCATTGGACTCTCCTCCTATAAGTATCAGCCAAATAATATGGTTGCTCCTTACTATTTATTATTATATACACAAACTTAACAATTGTCAATAGAAAAATGATATTTTTACCTCTGATTTTATGAATTTGTACATTTTTGCTTTGAATGTTTAATTTAAGCAATTTTTTTCAGCAATTTGACCGAAATATGTACAGAAACAACTGCATAGGTTAATATACACAATTCCATTGAAGCGTAAAATGAAAACTTGTGCAGATTTATCTGAGACCTGAGCTGCTTGTGCCCTTGAGGAAACGCTCAAACTCGTTGATGTCAAGGGATTTCTCACGAGCGTGCATCTCCGTAATAACGCCCTCCTTAACAAGACGCGCAAGCTCCTGGTCGAGACAAACCATGCCGTCCTTTCGACCCGTCTGGATAGCGGTCTGGATAAGGTGTACCTTATTGTCACGGATCATTGCCTTTACGGCGTCGGTAGCGTTAAGTATCTCAAGAGCGGCAACTCGTCCTGTACCGTCAGCCTTAGGGATAAGGGTCTGTGCGATAACGCCTACGAGAACCGTTGCAAGCTGTGTACGGATCTGTGCCTGCTGGTGGGACGGGAATACGTCGATGATACGGTTGATAGTATCCGAAGCACAGGTCGTATGAAGTGTGGACATAACAAGGTGACCTGTTTCAGCGGCAGTTACGGCAGCGTTGATTGTTTCAAAGTCACGCATCTCACCTACGAGTACAACGTCGGGGTCCTCACGGAGAGCGGCTCTAAGAGACATGGCGAAGGATTCAACGTCGTCGCCGACCTCTCTCTGGTTTACCATGCAGCGCTTATGCTCGTGAACATACTCGATAGGGTCTTCGATAGTTATAATATGTGCGGATTTATTAATGTTTACATAGTCGATCATTGCCGCAAGAGTTGTAGACTTACCGGAACCTGTAGGACCTGTTACAAGTATAAGTCCTCTGGGACGGAGAGCGAACTCGCCGAGAATAGGAGGCAGATCCAGATCCTCAAGTGTAGGAATATCGTTGCGCAGCAGACGGATAGCGATAGCCGTATTTCCGCGCTGGTGGTAAACGTTAACTCTGTGACGGTAACCGCGTCTGGTTACGTATGAAAAGTCGGCGTCGACCTTGTTCTTGATGTTTTCCATGTTACGTCCGCCGGTCATCTGCTCGCATATCTTCATGATGGCAGCTTCCGTCATTTCGGGGTAGGAGCTAAGCTTGCGGAGTGAACCGTGAAGTCTTACAACAGGTGAGATTTTTGTTGTAAAATGAACGTCGGAGCATCCGAGGACGCGCGCCTCGTCAAGAATTTTGTCAATGCTGATGACAACCTTTTCCTGTGGTTTTTTCTCAATATCCATGGCGTGTAGTTCCTTTCAATATATATTTTTACGCAGCATAAAAATCAGATAGCATATGTAACTCTTACAAGCTCATCCATAGTTGTCTTGCCTTCCTGAACAAGCTCGGAAACGTTGTCACGAAGGAGCTTTGTGCCCTGCTCTTTAGCAAGCTTTGAAATTGCGTCCACCTTGCCGTCGTTAGCAATAAGCGCGCTCATTTCGGGTGTGCAAAGCAGTATCTCATGGATAGCAGTACGTCCCGTGTAGCCTGTGTTGTTGCACTTGGGACAGCCGCAAGCGTCGTAAATCGTGATAGGTCCCTGAATACCCATAAGTTTGTCTTCCTCGGGAGTGGACAAACGGGGCGTTCTGCATTCCATGCATATCTTTTTAACAAGTCGCTGTGCAATGATACCGATAAGGGAGGTCGCAACCATATACGGCGCAACGCCCATATCCACCAGACGGGTAATTGTCGAAGGAGCGTCGTTTGTATGGAGTGTTGAAAGAACCAAGTGACCTGTGATAGCGGCTCTGATAGCGATATCGGCAGTCTCCTGGTCACGCATCTCACCGATCATTACGATATCGGGGTCCTGACGGAGAATTGAACGAAGCGCTGCGGCAAAGGTCATGCCCGCCTTTACGTTAACCTGACACTGATTGATACCCTCGATATTCTTTTCGACAGGGTCCTCAACGGTGATTACGTTAACGTTAGGCTTTGCGATCTCACCGAGAGCGGCATAAAGAGTGGTTGTTTTACCGGAACCTGTAGGACCTGTTACAAGCACAACGCCTTGCGGAACCTTAAGTACGGAAACAAATCTTTCATAGTTGTAAGCAGTCATACCCAGATCGGTGATCTTTCTTACGCCAACATCACCTGTTGAAAGGATACGGATAACGACCTTTTCGCCGTTTACCGTCGGCAGGTTGGATACACGGACGTCAAGAACAGTTCCGTCAACAACCTGAGTGAAACGGCCGTCCTGCGGCACACGCTTTTCGGCAATGTTCATGCCGCTTATGATCTTAAGACGTGTAACAAGTGAGTTATGCACCACGTTTGAAATGTTCATCAGCTCGATAAGGTCGCCGTTTACACGGATACGGATACGCGTAAAGGTCTTGAACGGCTCGATATGAATATCCGTTGCGTCCGCACGGAAAGAGTTTTCAACGATAGTTGTTGCCAGCTTTACGATAGGTGCGCTGTCGATTCTCTCTGCGGATTCTTCGTCGATACCGAATGCGTCGTCGTCACCGAACTGGTTTTCAACGCTGTCGAGAAGGGAGGAGGTATTCTGCATCGAGTAGTTCTTGCCGATAGCCTTTATGATGCCTGCCTTTGTGGAAAGCACAGGCACAACGTCCATACCCGTATTTACCTTGATATCCTCGAAAATATAGAAGTTAACAGGGTCGTGGGTAGCAACCGTAAGTCTCTTGCCCGTAATTTTTATACCTATAATAGTATGTTTTTTGGCAAGGGCTTCGGGAATTTTCTTAACTGCCTCAACGTTAATGACTGTTTCAGGGTCGTTAAGGTCTATGAACGGAACGTTAAGCTTCTTTGCAAGCACCTGACCGAACTGAATATCGGTAACATATCCCAATTCAATAACATAATCACCGAAATATTTACCCGGAGTATTTTCCTCCTTTTTTTTGTCAAGGACGTTTTGAAGCTGTTCTTCGGTAATAACGCCCTCGTTGACCATGTACTGACCAATAGGAATATTTTTCATTCTAAAGCCCCATTTCTCCGCAGAAGCATTGCTGAATAATACCGGCATACGGGTCAAACGTTCTGACGGTATATAACCGGATTTTTCCGCGGCAAAATCCGAAAAGCATTTTCATTTATTTCATACCTATGCAGGTACAATGCTGAAATAAGTTTTGTTTTGCGGCATAAACGCCTTTAAGCTATTGTAATTTTTAAAAATATATGTTAAGATATTAATATCATAATTTTCATATTTAATAAAGGAGAGACTGATATGAATTTTTCGGCTATGGATTCCTTTGAGATAGGTTATCACATTGGAGTCCTCGTAATGGTATTTCTCTTCGGCATTACTATCGGCAGCTTTCTTAATGTATGCATTTACAGGCTGCCTGCCGGTGAATCGCTTACCAAGCAGAATTCCCACTGCATGACCTGCGGAACGCCTATTAAATGGTACGACCTCATACCGGTGTTCAGCTGGCTTTTTTTGAGGGGAAAGTGCCGTGCCTGCGGTTCAAAAATTTCGGGAAGATACATTCTTGTGGAAAGCCTTACGGGTATACTTTTCGTTCTGACCTTCCTGCGGTTTGATGTTATTTCCGACGGACTTATCTACCCTGCGCTCATTTGCCTTTTCATTGCAGGACTTATCGTCATCGGCTTTGAGGATCACGACACCCAGGAAATGACCGTGGGCGTGCTTATGTACCTTATAATCGTAGGATTTGTGACCCGTGTTCTCACAGCGGTGATACCCACAAAAGTAAGAGGCTGCGATGTAACTCTTGAAGAAGGTCTGATAGGTCTTTTCAGTGTAAGCGTACCCTTCCTTATTTTCGGGTTTGTCCTTACACCGCTTATATACAGTCTGTTTATAAGCGAGGATCACAAAGCTGCCCGCAAAATCAAAAAGCGTTTAAAGAAGATGAGCGATACCGATAAGGAATATGCCAAGCTGCAGAAAGCTCTTGACAAGCACCTTGAAGCAATCAAGGAAACAGGACCCGTGTACGGCTTCGGTATGGGAGATGTTATCCTTATGGCAGCGGGAGGTCTGATGCTGGGCTGGAAAGCCGCGGTAGTTGCCGCATTCATCGCGATCGTACTCGGCGCAGGATATTCACTCATACTCAAGATCAAGGCGAGCCGCTCGGATGAAGAAAGCGTAAATGCCTTTGCATTCGGACCGTTCCTCACGATAGGACTTGCGCTTGCGTCGTTCTTCGGTACAAGGCTCATGGATCTTTACATAGCCTTTCTTACAGTACCGCAGATACCGACAGATTATATCGGTTAAAACATAAAAGTTTATTTCAGGGCGTGTTCTTCGGGACACGCCCTGAAAAATTTTGTTAACTGATTTTTACCTTGTCGTTTAAAAATACAATGTAGATCTTTGTATTATCCGCTCCCGTAGCGTTAGCCGCAACGTAATTATCGGTATCAAAGACACCTGCTTTGATAACGCCGTTATTTCCGCTGATAGGCATTACGTTTTTGCAGATTACCGTTCCGGATGTCTTAATTACGGAATTAGACCTAACACCGCTTGTTGCGCTTGAAGCAACCGTTACCTTAATTCCGTCGTCAGAAACAAACTTGGTGCCTGTCGGGTCCGGTTTCATATCCAAAGTAATGGTGTAATTGGAATTTCCGTAATACGCCGCACCGAGAGCAAGTCTCGCTTCATTAGTGGCAATATTCTCCGCACTGTTTGTTAATTCGGTTTTTTCTCCCGAACCGTTAAGAACAGCCTTCCTGCGCACAAGTCTTCCTTTATAGTTTTGACCGTTATAGGAATATATACCTGTGCTGTTGTCAATAATTATTACTTCCGCATTTTTCTTTATTAGGGAAAGTGTATTGGATCTCTTGGTTGAATAATCGGCATCCGTTGTCTTTACACCGTTTGCCGCAAGATATTTGTCGGTAAATTTCTCCACCGCATCCGTAACACTTGACGCGCCGCCCGAACCGCTTGTATACAGACCGATGTCTGTGGCATAACGCACAGACTCGGTAATATACTGAATAATTCCGTTTTGTGTTGTACGCTGGTTTTCATAAAGTGTAGCGTCAACATAGGTTTCACGGATAGGCTTAAACATATTCATTATCGCCGCCATAAGGATAACCAAGATCGCCATAACGACAATCAGCTCAACAAGGGTGAAGCCTTTTAATATTTTCTTCATGTTTACTCCCCCTTATGGTGTTGAATTGTCATGTCCAACGATGTACTTATAGCGAAGATTGTAGTTATCCTCTACGGAACCGCTTACGCCGAACGCATCGCCATACTGTGAGCCAAAATCGGACTCTGTACTGTTCTTATCATTGTTGTCACGGCTGTAAAGCACGTAAATATCGGCAGCATAGCTGTAAGACTGTGCTGTATCAAGCGTTTTGTCGCTGTTCACCTTTGTGATCTGGACATAAGGCGCTGTTGAACTGTTTTCATGCGGAGGCTTTTTAGTTGTGCTGGTATTAGCCGCTTCGGGGTCAGGCAATGATGTGCCTGCACCGTCATCTCTAAAATAGATCGGGATAGCTTCACTGCCGGTATACTTTTCAACATAAGCCATCTGATTGGAAAGGCTGGTGTTTACGAGGTGATTCTGCTTGTTTCTGAGAGAAACGGAAGCATAGATCTGAGCCATTGTCAGCGAAGCAATGCCAAGGATCGCAAGAGCTACAATACATTCGATAAGGGTAAAACCCTTGAAGCGTTTTTTCATAGTCTTTGCCTCCTTACTTTCTTGTGTACTGGCTTGCCTTAACAGACAGGTGAGGTTCACCGGGAGTTGAAGCGCCGGAACTGGGATCAAGGTAACATACACCACTGTTTGAACCGCCTGTGTCATAATCAGCACAGGTAATTGAACCTACAATAAAATAATTTTTAGTAGTAGTGGTGCCATTGTAGTGGTACTCTTTGGATATACCATTATTACCGCTGCTGTTAGTCATTTTTGAGAGCGGCATATAGAAATATCCGGCAAAGAAGTTATTGTTACTCATTGTTATATTGGCATTATCTCCGACAAAATAATGAATTTTCGCTGCCTTGGTTTTGCCGTTTTCAATTTTTTGACCGGCAGTTGACGTGATATTTTCAGTATAAATCTTAAAATTATTAAAATTGTAATTGCCCGCAGTAGAAAGTTCCGGCATAAGAACGAACAAATTACCGGTTCCCTTTACTTCAATACTACCTGAATAATCCACACCATTAACAAGCTGTATCGTAACATCGCCGCTGCCTGTATCAACAATATAATTTCCTCCGACTGATAAAACTCCGGATTCATTAGATGTAATTGTTGAACTTGTAATATTGTCTGTATAAATATTTAATGTCGGGACGTCGGGAACATCTTGTTTTGTTGTGGTATAATAGGATTTTTCAGCACTTATAATTTTTGATTTAATGTTGCTGACATCATAGCCGTCTATTAATTCACCATTAGCATCAAATGAAGAATCTTCAAAATAGCTGGAAAAACGGCTCTGAGTTGTTTCCAGATAAATCGTATCTGTGCTGTTTGAGGGTAATGCCGCGGGAAGCTTTACTGCCAATTGAATTTTGTCATCCTTCTCGGAAGCAACCTTATTAAACAAATCAAAGGTTCCGGTTGTTTTGTTTACTCCGGTTATCGTATAGCCGCTGTAAAGAGTGCTGCAATTTTGGTAGCCTGTGATATCATCGCCTACATAAATATCACCATAGGCAACTAAGTTACTGTTGAGACAGTTACTGATCGTAACAGTCTTTGTAACATTGTTAACAGAAACAACTCCTGTGGGGAAGTAAACATCTTTAGCATAAACCTTAGCATCTGAGCCAACAGTTTGATAACCATTGCTTCCGCCCACATGCATTTTATTAGTATAGATATTGCCTTTTACATCAATGCCATTATTGTACTTAAACTCATCACATATGATACTCATTGGATTTTCGGTTGTACCATAATTAAATGAAGATACAATATCACATAATCCTTCAGTATATATATATGAGTCTTGACCCACTGCTGTTATATTCTGAGAATTGGTAAATTTTACACCGCCTCTTGCGTATACAGAAGCTCCGTCGTCAAATGCACAGCTACCTGATGAATTCCATTCAAGATTACCAAGGGCAAATATTGAACCTGCTGTTCCGGAAGCGTCAATTGTGATATTTCCTGTGCTAAGGCTGCTTGCACCGCCGGCTGCAACAAGTCCTGCTCCGCTTCCTGTCAATCCGCCCAAAGAGTTGATCGCGTTTGAAGTATCGGGAGCATCTATCTCCTGAGTCTCAAAAACAACGACCGCAACGCTCTCTACATCCATCAGCTTAACAGTTGATGTTACCTTGATCTTCATGTAGTCCTTGCTTCTGTCACCGTTCTGAATTGCAGTTTGAAGTGAAGCAATGTCAGCAGGAACAGCATTGTCAATTACAGTTTTTATAGCGTCAGCATCATAGTGCGGATCTGTTGCATATATACGGTCAAGAACCTCGACCCTGATCCTTGCGATCTGATCGGTTGTATCACCGTCGCCGTCCTCGTCGTTCACATCGGTATCAACCATTTTTGCATACTGGTCGGAACCCTTGCTGACCGCAGGAAGCCTAACATCGTACTCAATGTAGGGAAGACCGCCTGTCGAATCCATGGTATAATTGGTTTCTTCCGGTGAAGCTGATATAAATGTACCGTCTCCGTTTAATGCGTTTTCTGCAAAATCCAACGCTGCATCAGAACCGTATTTTTCTGCTGCATACAATCCCTGCGACTTGATCTTATACAAATCAAGCTGCAAAGCAAGACCCTGCTTCATATCGACAGACGCAGGCGCCGGAGTCGCAAGAGTTGTATCGGTATATGTAAATTTCCTTATAGCGCCACTGTCATCATAAGCAAAATACTTATCGTCAGACATCATCTGCATTGTATACACATCCAACGCCGACCGCGCCGTATAATATGCCTGATTTTCCTCATACTTGGTGTAAACGCGCTGATTAGCGGTTGTTACGACAGTCAGCGTTGCCATAAGCATTATAATCAGTACAAACATAACCGTCAGAATCATGATGAGTACAGTACCCTTCATGCCTGACCGCCGCTCGCTTCCAAGCATTGATAACCACCCTTTCGTTAAAATTTTCTCTTAAAATATTTTTTCAAAATATGGGATTAACCGATAAACCTGTTCCGATTTATCGGCTCTCCCTTAAATATCCTTACGCCGCAGGCTGAGTTTCCTCGGTTGTTGCCTGCTCGTCATACTTAACCTCTGCGGTTTCCTCAAGAACCTTTTCAACATTCATCGGGTGTACCGAATACATTGTAAGGTTGCAGGAAATCTCGCGGTCTCCCCCGTCCTCGGGTGCTTCGCCTGTTGAGATCGTGTTAAGTATGATAGTCTTGTCATGGTCGGAAATAGCATCCATAACATCATACATCTTTCTGAGCTGATTATCGCTCTTAAACACAACCGTAACAGTTGTTACGCCGATAATTGCATTAGGATAAGCCTCTCTTACAACATTGTTATACTTGTCATAAACCTCCTGAGGAAGCTCTTGATACAGATCCGCATCCATTTTTGCCTGATAAGCAAGAATATTTTTAGGAGTTACTACGTACCTTTTTATTTCGGAAGCAGTTGTATAGTTTGTATTGATTGATTTATACTCAAGATTAAATTTATTGAGCATATCTCTGAGGTACATTTCGTTAAGGTACGGATGCTGCTCGGGAATGAAATTATCCTGTAATTCTCCGACTTCCTTTGCAGTTTCCTTGATACTGTCAATAATACCGGGAAGAGTGCCTATCTTTGTATCAATATCTGTTTTTTCCTGCTGCTTTGTTGCAAGATTATACTTTGCAGTATCAAGCTCTCCGAACTTCGGCTTGATGAAGATAAAGAAACCTGCAATAAGCACAACAATAACCATTACAACTATGAAAATGACCTTATCTCTGTATGAAAGCTTCATGTTCATTTTAAATCACCTGCCCCTTCTTAATTTTCAGCATTTTCTGCTGTTTCTTCAGGCTCAACTTCAATTTCACGTATATCAAAGGAAATATTGAACTCATATTCTGTTGCGCCTTCTTCGCCGCCCTTGCTGAAGCCTGTATATGTAACATTGTCGAAAATGTCCTGCTCAAAGAAGTTTGCCACAATCGTTGCGGGTTCATCAACTTTCGTTGCTTTATAACTAACATTAAAGTGACCGTTTCCGTAAGTGATCAGCTTGATATCTGCACCTGTTCCCTTCAGATTAGCCTCAATATCATCAATAACAGCAGTATTGAGCACAGGCAGAGATTCATAGTTTGTCATTGCAACATCAAGAACGTTCTTGACGCTGTTGACCTTGTCAAGCTTTGTCTGAGCCGTATCAACTGCAGCTATCTGAGCAGCAACCTTGGGAGAATCAAGATACTCCTGGATCTCGGCTGTTTCCTTATTAAGTCTGCCGATCTCAAGGTTAAAGAAGATCGTCACCGCGGCAACAACTGCTGCAGAAGCAACCACTGCACCAAGAACAGCCATAACAAATGATGCACCCGCGCTTGAACGTCCTACCGCAGCGTCTACCTCAAGCAGGTTGATACGCTCGGACTCCTTGTTTGAGCGGAGCATTGCACCGATAGCATTTGCATAAGCCTGGAACTCAAAGTTCTCATAGCCGCCGATGTTGTTCGGTACGCCCAGAAGGCTTGTTGTAATATCCATCTGCTCAAGAGCGTTGGTAAGACGGATATACTCTGTGGTATCGCCGTAGAAAACAACGTTTTGAATAGGATTGTCACCGTTTCTGGATTTCTGGAACTGGAACATTCTGAAAATGTTCTCGTTTACAGCCTCATAGATGTAGTCCTCGGAATTTTCGTAGTCCTCGGGGTCGATGGACGCAAAACGCGAGAATGTAAGCTGACCGTTTTCGTAAAGGTTAAGGCTTACGAAGTTGGGGTCGATCTGAACCAGAAGCAAGGGCATCTTAGCCTTTAATTTCGGGTCGTTAAGAATAATTCTCGTGATCGTGTTGCAGGCAACAGATATCGAACGAAGGCTGATTCCCAGCATTGAGAATACCTTTCTGAAGCAGTCAACTACTTCAAAAGGACAAGCTGTTGCAAGGACCTTGAGCGCCTGAACGCCCTCCTCCTCAACTTCACCTGCAATGGTGTAGGAAATTGAATAGTCCTCGGAAATACCCATTGTGTGCTGCATCTGGTTCTGAACCATAGTCAAAAGCTGTGTGCCCTTTGCCTTTGGAATATGCAGCTCCTTGAAAATGACAAGGTTCGAGGAAATGCTGATAACAGCTTCCTTGTCAGCCATTCTCTTTGCCTTGATCTCGTCGTTGATAATTGTTGCCAATTTTGGAATATCTTTGATATGACCATTAACGATCAGACCCTCGCTGAGATCAATCGTCGCAGCGTCGGCAACCTTAATTTTGTTGTGTGCCTCCGTACCGCGGATTATGCGAATATTTCTGTCGGTAATATCAAATGAAAGCATACTCGTCACCTCACAAATTTTTTCAATATTATTTAATTTTGAACAGCACTCTGTTCCTTTTGAATTTTATGGTTATGCAATATTTTCCATGGAGTTGTACAGCGCGGGAAGAATACCTGCGATAACGAAACCAATCGCAATACCCATGATGATGATCATGATAGGCTCGATCATACCAACGATACGCTGAATAGCGGAGTCGGATTCGTCCTCGTAGAATGCCGCAGATTTTTCAAGGATAGTATCCAGCGCACCGGATTCCTCACCTACGTAAATGATCGAGCAGAACATCGACTCGAAAATACCCGTTCTCTGAATAGAAACGGAAAGCTGTTCACCCTGTTTTACCTCGTCGATAACATTTACAAATGCCTTTTCGATAAAGCTGTTGTTCAGGATAGCCGCGGAACGCTCAAGGCTTTCAACCATAGGGATACCCGATGAATACAAGGAGGAAAGGGTTCTTGCAAAACGGCCTGTATAAACCTTTACGACCAATTTTCCTATCTTCGGGCATTTACAGATGAACTTATCCCATTTATACCGCACATCGGGGATCTTAAGCGCATAGTTGATAATAAATACCAAAGCAAGCACTACGCCAAGGTATATGTACCAATATCCTCTTAAGCTGTCGGAAAATGCAAACAGCGCACCGGTAAGACCCTTCATATCCTTCTCGGTAAGCAGATCCTTAAAGGTAGGCATGATAAATGTAAACAAACCAATTACAATAAGAACGCAAAGTACCGCAAGAATAATAGGATACATCATCGCACTCTTGATCTTACTGTTCAGCTTATTCTGCTTGTCGTAATAATCCTCAAGACGCCTTACGATAACGTCAAGTGAACCTGATGATTCACCGGCCTGGATCATTGATACCATAAAGTTCGGGAAAGCGCCCTGCTGCATTCTCATTGCGTCTGAAAATGAAGTACCCTTCTGAACCTCTTCGTAGATCTCTCTGAACACCTGCTTGGGAGCGTCCTTGACCTGCTCCTTGTACAGAATATCCAGCGCTCTTACAAGAGTAAGACCCGAAGTAAGCATTGCGCTTAGCTGACGGCAGTTGTAGGAAAGTTCAGCGGTTTTGAACTTATAGAGCGTGTTTGACTTTTTGGAGCTTGCTTCCTTATAGCTTGAGCAGAAAAGACCCTTATCATGGATTTTTTCAAGGAAGTCGTTAACATCCTCAGCAGTCATTCGCGCATTCTTTACGGTATTGCCCTGAACGTCGGTTGCCGTATAGATAAATGTCTTCATAAATATGACCATCCTTTCCGAGCTTTGTGCATTTTATCGAAAGACGTCATGTCTCCGAAAAAAGCGGCTGCACAAATCTCTTGTTTGAAAAACTCATTTTTCAAACCTGCCACCTCCGATATGGATAAAAACTTATCTTTAGGCATAATCTGCCCACGATACTTTAAATATTATAACATTTTATTATCAAATTGGCAATATGTTAATTTAAACAAATCCCAACAAAATATTCTCACATTATAACAAAATTTCATAATTCGGCATATTCAATTTGGCACACTTTACTAAATGAGCGGAAAATATGTTTATTTTGTGTTAAAAATCTATTTGATTTTTTTTGCACGTATGCTCTCACAAAGCAAGAAGCTTCTCGGCATTTTTATGGCTAACGGCTTCAAGCTCGCTTTCACTTAGGCCGATACGCTCCAGCATGGCTTTTTCCTTTGCAGGCGTGTGCCACGGACAGTCGGAGGCAAACAGTATCTTGTCAATGCCGTGGTTTCGGAATATCCTAAGCGCCTGCTGGTCGGAAATATGCCCTGCGATAAAGGCTGTATCGAGGTAAACATTTCTTCCCACAAGGTATTTTTCAACATCGTCCCAAACCTCGTTTCCTCCGAGGTGCGCCAGAATAAGGGTCATTTCGGGGATTTCGTCAAGCACCCTCGCGCTCATCTGCGGAGTGCAGTGGATACAATCCATGGAAAGGGCGTCAAGTCCCGCATGAAGTATGACGGGCAGACCAAGCTCGGCGCATTTGCGGTAAATCGGGAACAACTTTTCGTCGTCCGCGAAAAAGTCCTGATAATCGGGGTGAAGCTTTACACCCTTTAAGCCGAGAGCTTTTATGCGTTCAAGCTCCTCGAAAGCGTCCTCGGCATCGGGGTGTACCGACCCGAAGCATATCAGTCTTTCCGACGAAACGCTTTTTGCCCAGTCGTTTATTGTTTTCTGCTGGGACGGCTTTGTTGCTATCGGAAGCAGCACCGCTTTGTCCACACCGCTTTTATCCATGACCGCAAGAAGCTCCCCAACCGTTCCCCTTGTAACAGGCGGCTCGCAGTCGGGGTACCCCGATGTGAGAAGGGTATTTTCCAGCTTTGCCATTGCTTTTTCGGCAATCGTATCCACAAAAGCATGGGTATGAAAATCAATGTACATTGTTAGGTTCCTTTCATATAAAGCATACACAATAATTATACAGTTTATTTCCTGAAATGTCAAATTTTTATTTACAGAGATTTATTTTTTTGATATTATAAATGCATGACGGCAATCTGAAAACAATAACGTTAACGGGACGGGAGACCCGTCCCCTACATTGGAATTACTTTTTCAGCCGTTTTGTAGGGGCGGATATTATCCGCCCGTTATTGAAAAAACTTTTTGAACAGACTATGCAACCTTTTCCTCTCCTGCGGTGTGTTACTGTCAAAGAGAGGCTGAAAGGAAGAATATTATGGCAGATATGAAAAGGCTTTTTGAAAATGCTGTGGAGGAATATTCGGATATGGTAACGGGTCTTTGCCTGCTTCGCCTCGGGAACAGGCAGGACGCCGAGGACTGTTACCAGAACGTTTTTCTCAAGCTGTACAAAAACAAGTCCATGCTTGAAAAGGATGCGGAGCATATCAAGGCGTGGCTTATCAGGGTCACGCTGAACGAGTGCAAAAACCGTTTTAGGTTCATGAGCCGCCATAAAACAGAGCCTCTCGAATTTGTAAATTCATTTTACGAGGACGAGCATGACTGTCAGGCTATGGAACAGATCATGTCGTTGCCGCCGCTCTACCGTGACGTTATTTACCTGCATTATTATTCGGGGTACTCGGTCGCAGAGCTTTCAAAGCTGCTTAAAAGCCGCGAAAATACCATAAAAAGCAGGCTTAAACGGGGGCGCGATATGCTGAAAGACAAACTGACGGAAATGTCCGAAGAGGAGGAACTGCTATGAAAAATATCAATCAAATTTTTTCCAATATGAAGACTCCCGACAGCTGGAAAGAAAAGCTTTACGCCAAAATCGGTGAGGAAAAGTCTGCCGAACGCCCCAAAATAAAAAAGCTTGCCGCTGTTGCTGCGGCTGCCGCGGCAGTTTTTACCGTAACCGTTACTGCGGCGGCGCTCACGGGATTTTTCGACTTCGGCGATATCCTGCGCGGATGCTTTGACGACGATATTTCCGCCGCAAAAATCGAAACGGGGGCATATCAAGAGCTTAGCGAATACGCCGAAAATGACCTTGTGTCTCTGAAAGTGTCTGCTTTTATGGGCGACTATAGCGACAGCTACGTTATTCTTGAGGCTAAGCTTAAAGATGACGCACCTAAGGATTTTGAGCGTATTGCCCTTGACGTAAAAATTTTTGACGAAACAGTCACAAATCCCGAAAAGTACGCTTTTGACCGTTATTACGGCGTGCCCGAAAAGGACGAAAACGGCGATACGGTTTATATTTTCAAGGTGAGGGTGTATCCCTATTGGAGCAAAAATGCCGTTGAAAACAATGTTAAACTGCTTGTAGATGTTACGCACGTTTGCTTTGAAGCAGATGAATTTGTTTCATTTACACGGCAGCCGGCAGACTTGCAGCTAAGCTTTGCACCGGATAAAAATGTTCTGACGGAATATACCTGCATTGAGCCGAACAGAGAGGTCAGCGTAAACGGTGAAGCCTGCACGATTGAGAAGTTTATTCCCTCCGATTATGTAACAAGAATTCTTATAGGATATACCGTTCCCGACTCATTGGGAGAAATTACCAACATATGGGAAATGGGCTGCATTTACGGCGAAACAATAACGGGTATTCCAAACGAGAAAGTAAAATCTTCGTATGACTCCTGCCCCTTTAAGCTTGTCGTTGACGGGGAAAACGTGCCCTATATAGGTGAGGAGTTTAATGGTTACGAAAAGCCTTTTAGGGTGACCTGCTACACAACAGATAACGGAACAACATTAACAAACAGCTTTACCGGTATTTTAAGCTTTGAGCCCTTTGATTTTCAGTCGGCGGAAAGCGTCGTTATCGAAATTGAGGGCAGCGAGCCCGTTATTATTAAATAGTATGAAACCTGCCTGAAATATGACATCGTGCTGCGTGAAACCGTCAAAATGATAAACGAATAAAAAATGGTATCGGAACAAAGCCGATACCATTTTTTGTATATATGCTTAGGGAAGATCAATATGCAACGCCCTGCCACTTCATAGCGTCAGCAACCTTCAGGAAGCCTGCGATGTTTGCACCCATAACAAGGTTGCCCTCAGCGCCGTACTCCTTGGAAGCGTTGTATGCGTTGTGGAAGATGTTTACCATGATAGTCTTGAGCTTAGCGTCAACCTCTTCAAATGTCCAGCTGAGTCTCTCGCTGTTCTGGGACATTTCAAGACCCGATGTTGCAACGCCGCCTGCGTTTGCAGCCTTTGCAGGACCAAACATGATGCCTGCGTTGAGGAACTTCTCGATAGCCTCGGGTGTGGAAGGCATGTTAGCGCCCTCTGCAACAGCCATTACGCCGTTCTTGAGAAGGATCTCAGCGGATTCTGCGTCAATTTCGTTCTGTGTAGCGCAGGGAAGAGCGATATCGCACTTGATAGTCCAGATACCCTTGCAGCCCTCTGTGTATGTAGCGCCCTGAACTCTGTTAACGTATTCCTTGATTCTGCCGCGCTCAACCTCTTTGATCTGCTTAACAACGTCAAGGTTGATACCGTTAGGATCGTGGATATAACCGTTGGAGTCGGAAAGTGCAACAACCTTTGCGCCGAGCTGTGTAGCCTTTTCGGTAGCGTAGATAGCAACGTTGCCCGAACCGGAAACTACAACTGTCTTGCCCTTAAGGCTGTCGTTCTTCATGCAGTTGAGCATTTCCTCTGTAAAGTAGCAAAGACCGTAGCCTGTTGCCTCTGTTCTTGCAAGAGAGCCGCCGTAGGAAAGACCCTTACCTGTGAGAACGCCTGTAAACTCGTTGCGGATTCTCTTATACTGACCGAACATATAGCCGATCTCGCGTGCGCCTGTACCGATATCGCCTGCGGGAACGTCGGTGTCAGCGCCGATGTGCTTGCAAAGCTCTGTCATAAAGCTCTGGCAGAAAGCCATGATCTCTCTGTCGGACTTGCCCTTGGGGTCGAAGTCGGAGCCGCCCTTACCGCCGCCCATAGGCAGGCCTGTAAGGCTGTTCTTGAAGATCTGCTCGAAGCCGAGGAACTTGATTACGGAAGCGCAAACGGAGGGGTGAAGTCTGATACCGCCCTTGTAAGGACCGATAGCAGAGTTGAACTGGCAGCGGTAACCGCGGTTAACCTGAACGTTGCCCTTGTCGTCAACCCATGAAACTCTGAACTGAATGAAGCGCTCGGGCTCAACGATCCTGTCGATGATACCGTTTGTCTCGTAGGACTTATCCTTTTCAACAACGGGTTCAAAGGACTCGAGAACCTCTCTTACAGCCTGAAGAAATTCGGGCTCGCCGGGGTTGCGCTTTTCAACCTTTTCGTACACGCTCTTAAGATATTCGTTTTTGAATGCCATTTTAAAAATCCTCCCTGTAAAAATTAAAATAACAACAGGCAAAGCGAAAATTCCGCCAGCCTTTAGCGTACGGTATTAAGTATACACTATTATTTTAAATTTTGCAAGTGTTTTTTTGAAAAAAACCATAAAAACATAAAAAAAGCTTATAAGCCGCTTAAAATTGAAATATTTTCTGCGGTACGTTTCAAAAGTTCTTTAATTCTTTAGCATATTAACGCAAATTTTATAGTCTGGCATAAGCTGCTTCACCACCGCATAAAACGCCGCGCTGTGGTCAAGCACGACAAAGTGGGCGTACTCGTGGATAAAAACGTACCTTGCGCATACCTCGGGGTACAGCGCAAGGCGGCTATTCATCACGATTTTTCCCTTTGCATAGTGGCAGCTTCCCCACCTTGAGCGCATCTCCCGTATCTGCAAGTCGGCAAGGGGCACATCATACCCCTTTGCGCGGAACATTTCGCAGGTACTCAAATTCAGCCTGCCGAAAAACTGCCTTGTCTTTTCGGCGTAAAACTTTTCCAGCACCTTCCCTGCCCTGTCGCCGCTTTTTGCGTATACCGTCAGCACGCCGTTCTCTTCTTCCGCTCCCTCGGAGGGTGAAATAATTATACGCAAAGTATAATTCTCCCCGAAATAACTGACAGTATCACCATTTTTGTATATATTCTCCGCTTTCGGAAGCTCGGGGCGGCTGCCGCGGATACTCATTCTGTCAATTGCAGAAAAGATAAAGCCGCTTTTTTCGGCAATGAACCCCTCGATAAATTTTATCGGCACACGCGCTCCTGCGCTGATATAAACAATGCCGTCGGGCTTTACCCTAAGATTAACGTTTTTTACCTTTTTCCGAGTCAGCACCCAGCGTATTTCCCGTCCGTCAACGGTCAGCGTTCTCTCATCTGCCATTGTAGTCACGGTCTACCGTAATGACCGCCTCGTAACGGCTGTCACATTCGTGCAAAGCCTCTTTCAGCCCCGAAACTATCTTCGCGCTTTCCTTGGGCGGATAGCTGCTGCTTATCACCAAATCGAAAATCAGATTTATGCGGTTTTCGCCGTCGGTTATTCTGAAATCGTGCATGGTGCAGCCTGCCGCCACATTTTCAATGCACTTCTTCACGTTTTCCTTGATACCGTCCACATATTCGTTGTTCACGGTTATCGGGTCGGAGTGTATTACCATCTGTATGCCCGTTTCAAGGAGTATCTGCCTTTCCACGGCGTCGATTATTTCGTGGATATGTACGGCGTTTGCGTCGTCGGGCACCTCGGCGTGTACCGAAGCAAAAACTCTGCCGGGACCATAGTCATGAACGATAAGGTCGTGTATGCCCACTATCTCCTCACGGGAGAGAATTATGCCGCTGAGGGTTTCAATGGTCTCCTGCGTAGGAGGCGTGCCCAAAAGCAGGTCGATAGTCTCCTTTGCAAGCTTTATGCCGCCGTACATGATATACACCGCAACGATAACGCCCACAAAACCGTCGGTGTGGAAGGGCAGGAAATGTCCCGCAACGGTTGCCGCAATTACCGCGCCCGTAGAGATAACGTCGTTTATGCTGTCCCTTGCGGTCGCTTTCATAACGGAGGAGTCGATTTTCTCCGCAATAAAGCGGTAGCACACAAACATCCACAGCTTGACAAGGAGCGAAGCCGCAAGGATGATTATCATGGGTATGCTGAAAATTACAGGCTCGGGATTGAGTATCTTGTCAACGCTGCCCTTGAAAAGCTCGAAGCCGACTATAAGGATAATAAAGGAAACTATCAGCGAGGAGATATACTCTATCCTGCCGTGACCGAAAGGATGCTCGCGGTCGGGAAGGCGGTTGGAAAGCTTTGCGCCGATTATCGCCACAAAGCAGCTGCCCATATCGGAAAGGTTGTTGAACGCGTCGGAGGTGATGGCGATACTCTTCATAAGTGTGCCTATCGTCAGCTTCAGTCCGAACAGGAAAAGGTTGCAGACCGCGCCTACCGCACCGCCGAGGACGCAGTATTTTTCGCGGACGGTCTTGTCCTTTACATTTTCACGGTCTTTGATGAAAATTTTTGCCAAAAGCTTTATCATAACGTCACTTCCAATAAATCACAGTATTACGTTTATGCATACAAATGCCGCAAGCAGTATCATTGCCGCAAGCCCAATGACCGCGATAACGGGAAGCGTTCCTACGCTTTTCTTTTTCGGCTTTTCCTCCAAAACGCTGAAGGTCTCCCTGAAATCACGCTGCATATCCCTTATTTCCCGTTCCAGCAGGCGTATCTTCTGCTTATCCGTCAGCTTTTTCGGGGTTTTCTGTCTTGGCATAGTATCCCTCTTGTCTGTTATACTATTTCATTCTGCCGCTTTTTCCGCTTCCTCGGCAGCCTTTGCCGCCTTTATCATTATCGCACATTCAAGGCGCTTTTTCTGTATCTCGCAGGAAAGCTTATGCGCCGTAAGGATATTTCCCGTATAAATGAAATTGTTTGCGTTGCAGCCGCCGCTGCAATAGAACTTCGCCCAGCATTTTTTGCAGTCCTCTTTGCTGTAAATATGTGCCTTGGCAAAATCGTTCTTCATTTCGCTGTTGAATGTGCCGTCGTTGATGTTGCCCATTTTGTATTCGTCATATCCCACAAACTGGTGGCAGGGGTATATGTCTCCCTCGGGAGTGACCGCAACATACTCGTTGCCGCTTCCGCAGCCGCGCAGGCGCTTTATCGCGCAGGGACCCTGGTCAAGGTCAAGCATAAAATGGAAGAAGTTGAAGTGCTTGCCCTGTCTGTCATGTTCAAGGATAATATTGGCAAGACGCTCATACTCCGAGAAGATAGCAGGCAGGTCTCTTTCTGTCAGCGCATAGCTTTGGGACGGCTCGCTTGTAACAGGCTCAACGGATATCTGGTCGAAGCCCTGCTCGTACAGATGAAGAACATCCTTTGAAAAGTCAAGGTTATACTTTGTAAACGTGCCGCGGACATAGTAATTCTCGTAGTTTCTCTTTTCCGCAAGCGCCTTGTACTTATCCATTATCCTGTCATAGCAGCCCGTGCCGTCGACGCGCTTTCTCACGCGGTCGTTGACTTCCTTTCTGCCGTCTATGGACATTACCACATTGGACATCTCTCTGTTGATGAAGTCCGCTTTTTCGTCGTCAAGGAGCATACCGTTTGTTGTAATTGTAAAGCGGAAGCGTTTGCCGTACTCCTTTTCCCTGCTTCTGCCGTACTCGGTAAGGCGCTTTACAACCTCCCAGTTCATAAGAGGCTCGCCGCCGAAGAAGTCCACCTCAAGATTTTCTCTGTCGCCCGAATTTTCAAGCAGGAAATCCAGCGCCTTTTTGCCAGTTTCAAAATCCATGTGCATACGCTTGCCAAGACCGTAATCGCCGGTTGAAGCAAAGCAGTATTCGCAGCGCAGGTTGCAGTCCTGCTCCACAAGCAGGCACATCGCCTTTACGGGGGAAGCAACGGAATATTTCGCAAACTTTTCGTAATCGTCCTCCGAAAAGAGGATACCGTCGTTATAAAGCTCCTTTACCTCCTCATAGCAGGACTCAATATCCTCCTGAGCGTAAAAGCGCATAAGCTTTTCAACCACCTTTTCGGGACACTTCTCCTCAAAAGGCGGCTCAACGTTGTCAAGGATATCGTAGGTAAGCTCGTCAACAAGATGAACTCCTCCGCTGTTTACGTCAAGAACAATATTTAAACCGTTAAGCTTGTATTTGTGTATCATATGCTACCCCTCTGTACTTCTTTTTACTAATATATAGAAAAATCCCCTGCCGATATATAATATCAAGCCCGGGATCATTCTGCCGATAAAATTTTCGAAAAGCAAATAAGGGACATTCCTGTCCCTTAATACTCCCCCCGCAAAAACGGGATCACTTTTCGCACTTCTGGTTTGCAACTGTGCAGGAAGTCTTGCAAGCAGACTGACAGGAAGCCTGGCACTTGCCGCAGCCGCCCTTAGCAGCAGTCTTTTTAAGGTTAGCCTTGTTGATTGTGATGATATGCTTCATGAGAAAACCCTCCGAATAAATAGATTGTGATTATTATACCACATAAATCGACGTATTGCAATAGTCATTTTAACGAAATCTTTGGGGGGAATTTACACCAATTATACCACCAATTGCGGAACATATAAATATTATTAATAATTTAGTAAAAAATCCCCCGACAGAAAAGCTTCTGACGCATATCAAGCCGCCAATAAAAACGGCAGCAAAAATTACCGCTCCGCAGGCAAGACCCGTGGCAAGACCGTGCTTTTTCCTGCGTTTTGCCGCGGTAAAGCCAGCCGCAAAGCAGCCTGCGCAAAGAGCAAGGCTTGACGCCAAAGTGAAGGTGCCGTCGCTGAAATCTATCACCGAGGCGGCTGCCGAAAAAATAAGCGCCGCGATGAAAGCTGCCCCCACGCAGGCAAGCGCCGACTGCACTATCATCAGAAGCCGTTCTGTTTTCATACGCTCATAAGGTGTTTTTCTGCGCATAAATATCCCCCCGAAAGCAAGACATTTGGAATATACTTCCTATATACTATGCTTCCGAAGGGATCTATAGAACATTACTTTTTCTTAACGACTTCCTCTGCGTTGTCGTGAATGGTCGCATTTTCGGAGATTGCCCAAAGCTTAACGCGTATCTTTGAGCGGTCGCCGCCTGTCTCGATAACAACGGTATCCTCGTTTTTGCGGACGATAATGCCTGTAATTCCGCCGATAGTGGTTACCTCGTCGCCTATCTGGAGATTATCGCGCATTTCCTTTGCTTCCTTCTCCTTTTTCTTCTGAGGACGGATAGCGAAGAAATAGAAAACCACGACCATAAGCGCGATGGAGACTATCATGTAGATCATGGAGCCTGTCATATCTGCCTGTGCCGGCTCCTGTGCGGAAGCCTGAGCGCGCGTCATAAGGTTCAAAAGTGATGTATTCATTGTACTCCTCCTAAAATCTTTTTAAAACAATACTATTATTATAACAGTTTTTTCCGACTTTTCAATAGTGTTCACAATATTTTTTCATTTTTTCGGGTGAAAATTCTGTGAAATCACGGCTATTCTATGTCATACGCGTTCATTTCCGTCCAGACGGGGTAATAGCCTGCGCTTTTTGCCACGTTTTGGGAAGCGATGTTTCCGCTCCATGTGCCGTAATATGGTATTGCACCGTGCATGAAAACCGCTTGGGTAAGCGCGGAAACCAGCTCCGAAGCAATTCCCAGCCCCCTGTATTCAGGAAGAACGTCAATGCCTATCTGCCAGAAGCGTGCGCTGTCGTTGCTTGCGCCTGCCATTCCGACAATTTTTTCGCCGTTCAGGGCGCAGACCGCAAGGACGTCGCGCCGCGGCTTTGAGGAGTCGTACATAAGCGCGTTGCTGAAGCCCTTCACGGGGTAAAGCTCCGTTACGATATCCTTTTCCTCATAAAAGTGAAGGCGGAAACCGTCACGGGGAATATATTTGTAGGGCGTTGCAGGCAGGTAAAAAATGTTGTTGAAAGCAATTGCCTTGTTATATTTTGCAAGCTGGGCGTTTATCTTCCATATCTTAGTCTGCTCGAAAATTTCCGCACCGCTGCATTTTGAAAGCAGTTCCCCCGAAAAATCCAGCATTTCGCTTGCTGCGGAAATGACCGTGCCGCAGCCCATAGTTGCTGCTTTGAAAAAATCGGGCTCGCTTTTGAAATGACGGCGTCCGTCACATAAACGGGAAAGGGTCGCCTTGTTAGCCGTGTCGATAAAATCCTCCGGATTGCAGCAATAATCGCAGGCAAGCTGCGCCGCTGCGGAAGCAATAAGCTCGTTTCGGAAATTCATTCCATTCCTCCAAGATAATCTTTAAGCAGAAGCTGTGCGATACTGCTGTTTCTCAGCAGCTCCTGCCCTTTTTTTACGGGAAACCACTCTGCGCTGTCCACCTCGCAGGAGGTGACGAGCCTGCCCTTTTTCACCTTGCAGACATACCCCAGCATAAGATTGTCCCGTTTTTCGTAGTAATAGCTTTTCACATAGCGGCAGGAAACCGTCTCCAGACCTATCTCCTCCATTACCTCCCGAACGGCTGCGCTTTCGGGGGTCTCGCCCTGCTTTATGTATCCTGCCACGCAGACGTAATGCTCCGATACGTAGCTTTGCTTTATCAGCGCAATTTCCGAGCCGTCCTCGGTAATGCAAAGGCATAGCACGCATGGGTACGAAAACGGGAAAAACGGACGGCTGCACCTTTCGCAGAAGGGCACGTTTCCGTCGTCACCGCATAGCTTTGGCACAAGCCTTTCACCGCATTGGGGACAGAATTTGAACTCCATTAAAGCTCCTCTCTGTAAGCGAGCGCATGAAGCGCAAGCAGGTAGCCGTCCTTGCCGAAGCCGAAAAGGCTTCCCGAGCAAACGGGAGCGATTACCGAGTTATGGCGGAATTCCTCGCGCTTGCAGATGTTGGATATATGCACCTCGATAACGGGAATTTTGATTGCCGCAATAGCGTCGCGGATAGCATAGCTGTAATGGGTGTAAGCGCCTGCATTGAGTATAACGCCGCATTTGTCAAGACGCGCCGCGTGAAGCTTGTCGATAATCTCGCCCTCGTGGTTGGACTGAAAGCACTCGCAGCTGTCGAAGCCCAGCTCCGCCGCCTTTGCCTTTATCTCCGCGCATATGCTTTCGTATGTATCCGAGCCGTATGTGCCCGGCTCCCGCTCCCCAAGCAGGTTGAGGTTTGGTCCGTTGATTATAAGTACGTTTTTCATAGCAATATCCCTTTCAGCATATCGGCTTTTATTTTGAAATGCTTTCGTAATATTTCTTCATCGCCTGCGAGTCCTCGGTCTGCGTGCCTGCGCTTTCGCATATGAAAATCGGCGAGAGATTTCTCTCATAAACAAGCTCCATAAGCGGCTCGAACTGAGGTCCGTAGACGGTATCCTCAAAGGTAAGGTGACGCTTTTCGCCGCCCTTTTCGGTGTACTCTATTTTGGAAAAATGGGAGTGGAAAATCTTTGCCCTGTCGGAGCCAAGCTCGTTTTCTATGGTGTCAAGGATAGCGGCGTACTCCGCCTTGCCCTTTATCTCGCCGAAGGTACGGGCGTTCTGGTGTCCGAAGTCAATGCATGGGATAAAGCTGTCGTCCACCTTGCAAAGTTCCATGACTTCGTGCAGGTCGCCCAGCTGATTTATCTTTCCCATTGTTTCGGGGCAACAATGGATATGCCCCAGACCCTCTGCTATAAGCGCCGCGCGCGCTTTTTTCATGGTAGCCTTTGCAAGCTCCAGAGCCTCCTCACGGGTCATTTTGGAGCATGAGCCGCTGTGGATAACTATTCTGTCGCCGCCCATGGCGTTTACCGCCGCCGCGGACTGCAAAATGTAGTTTATGGAGTTATCCCGCTTTTCCTCCTCAACGCTTGAAAGGGAGATAAAATAGGGCGCGTGCACCGAAACGGTGATGCCTTTTTCCGCAAGCGCCCTGCCTATCTCGGCGGCAGCCTGCTCGCTTACTCTTACGCCCTGGCCGCACTGGTACTCAAAGTGGTCAAGCCCGAATTTTTCCAGGTACTCGCCAAGCTGTACGGATTTTTTGTAGCCCATTGTCTTAAAGCTTTCGGCAGTACCTGCCGGTCCGAATTTTGCGCTCATGTTATCTTCCTTTCATATATTTTTAAAATCTGTTGTACTTTTTAGGCAGCAGCGGCTTTTCCACGGCACGCTTTATCTTGAAGAACGTGCTTTTTTCCGGCTCAATGGGGTACACGAAAATGGAGCGTATCCCTGCAAGATTTGCACCGAGAATGTCCGTGAATATCTGGTCGCCCACGGCGCAGACCTGCTTTTTACTTACCCTAAGCTCCCTTATCGCCTGACGAAAGCCCTTGGGCAGCGGCTTTGCGCCGTTGGGTACGAAATGAAGTCCAAGCATTTCCGCAAAGGGCGTAACGCGCTCGGCGGTGTTATTGCTGACGATGAGAAGCTTTATGCCGTGCTTTTGCATATTTGCAATCCAGTCAAGCACGCCGTCTGCGGGAACGGGGTTGTCGTGAGTGGTAAGAGTATTGTCAAGGTCGAGAACAAGCGCTTTTATATCAAGGTTTTTCAGCGCTTGGGGTGTAATTTCAAGCACCGATTGAAGCGCATATGTTGGTTTGAAAATAGCCATGTCAATACTCCCTTAATTTAATGCGGAATGCGTAATTCGGAATGCGGAATTGTAAGTTCACATCTTCACGACAATAATTCCGCATTCCTAATTCCGAATTTATTTCAGCTTTGCACGCTGTTTTGCGCGGAGGGTGTTATCAAGGATACGCTTTCTGATACGGATAGACTTAGGCGTAACCTCAAGAAGCTCGTCGTCGGCAATGAACTCAAGGCTGTCCTCAAGGGAAAGCTTTCTCGGGGGAACAAGTCTGAGAGCGTCGTCCGAGCCGCTTGCACGGGTGTTGGTGAGGTGCTTTTTCTTGCAGACATTTACTACCAGGTCCTCCACCTTGGGGGAAGCGCCCACTATCATGCCCTCATAAACGGGAGTGCCTGCGCCGATAAACAGTGAGCCGCGCTCCTGAGCGTTGAAAAGTCCGTAGGTAACCGCTTCGCCCGTTTCAAAGGAAACGAGAGAGCCCGTGTTTCTTCTGGGGATATCGCCCTTATACGGCTGATAGCTGTCGAATACCGAGCTGATAACGCCCTCACCCTTTGTATCGGTAAGGAACTCGGACTTGTATCCGAAAAGTCCTCTGGACGGGATAAGGAACTCTATCTTCATGCGGCTTCCCGAGGGGTGCATGGATTGCAGCTCCGCCTTTCTTGTGCCCAGCTTTTCCATAACAGAGCCTACGCAATCCTCGGGAACGTCGATAACAAGGCGCTCGATAGGCTCGCAGTTTACGCCGTCTATCTCTTTATACAGCACGCGGGGTGTGGATACCGAAAGTTCATAGCCCTCGCGGCGCATATTTTCGATAAGAATGGAAAGGTGCATTTCACCTCTGCCTGCAACGCGGAAGCTGTCGGTGTTCTCGGTCTCGGTCACGCGGAGGGAAACGTCGCGGAGTATCTCCTTGAAAAGTCTCTCACGGAGCTGACGGGAGGTAACGAACTTGCCCTCGCGTCCTGCAAAGGGGCTGTCGTTTACCGAGAAGGTCATCTCAACGGTAGGCTCGGAAATTTTTACAAAAGGAACAGGCTCATAGCAGGATGTATCGCAGAGAGTATCGCCGATAGTGATATTCTCGATACCCGATATCCACACGATGTCGCCAACCTTTGCTTCCTCGGCAGGAATTCTGTTAAGTCCCTCTATCTGATAAAGGGTAACTATCTTGCTGTTGAAAGGCTTGCGGTTTTCGTGGAAGTCGCCTACCGTAACAGGCTGGTTAACCTTGATAGTACCGCGCTCGATACGTCCTATGCCAATTCTTCCCACATAGTCGTTGTAGTCAATGGAAGAAATAAGCATCTGGAGGGGAGCGTCGGGGTCTCCCTCGGGAGCAGGGATATGGCTGAGGATAGTTTCAAACAGAGGCACCAGATCCTTGCCCTCCTCGTACTGGCTGAGAGAAGCCGTGCCTGCGCGTCCCGAACAGAAAAGCACGGGGCTTTCAAGCTGCTCGTCGCTTGCGTCAAGGTCGAGAAGAAGCTCAAGCACCTCATCGCCTATCTCGTCAAGGCGCGCGTCGGGACGGTCTATCTTGTTTACAACAACGATGATCCTGTGACCCATTTCGAGAGCCTTCTGGAGAACAAATCTCGTCTGGGGCATACAGCCCTCGGCAGCGTCAACAAGCAGCACAACGCCGTCAACCATTTTCAGCACGCGCTCTACCTCGCCGCCGAAATCCGCGTGACCCGGGGTGTCGATAATGTTTATCTTTACGCCGTTGTACATTACCGCCGTGTTCTTTGCAAGGATAGTGATACCTCTTTCACGCTCGATATCGTTGGAGTCCATTACTCTCTCGGCAACCTCCTGATTTTCTCTGAAAGCGCCTCCCTGCTTGAGCATTTCGTCAACGAGAGTGGTCTTGCCGTGGTCAACGTGAGCAATGATAGCAACGTTTCTCAAATCTTCTCTTACCATAAAAATTTTCCTTTCCCATTACTGCACAATGAACAAATTTGGGGTATATTATTAATAGTTGTTCAGTACGCATTATATATTTTAACATTGGAAGCAAAAAATATTAATTCTGTCAAAATCCCCATAACGTAAAAAAGCCTTGCAACAGGAGGAAAATCCGTGTTATGCAAGGTTATTTCCGAAAAAAATTACGTCCTGCAAAAACAGGACGTAAGCTGGTGGAAGAGGGTGGATTCGAACCACCGAAGCCGAAGCAACAGATTTACAGTCTGCCCCCTTTGGCCACTCGGGAACTCTTCCTTATTCAAGCTTTTGCAGTTAAGCAAAAAATGGAGCTGGTGGACGGACTCGAACCCCCGACCTGCTGATTACAAATCAGCTGCTCTACCAACTGAGCTACACCAGCTTAACTTTAATTTTTAGCACTCTCTTCAAGCGACTTATTTATTATATCACGTCGAATTTTAAAAGTCAATAGGATTTTTTATGTTTTACATTTTGTTCATATTTGAACTATTTGTTCCTTTTAGCGGTGTTTAATGTAGAAATAAGCATACGCTTAATTTCAACGCAATCATTTAAAAGAGAACTCGCCTCTTCTTCCGACAAATAATCAGATAAAGCAAGTAATTTTAACCAATACTCTGTTTCAGCTGTTTCTTTTAATGAAATCTGCATTTTTGAAATAAAATCCGCTTTGCTCACTCCATAAGCAGCTTCGTTTGCATTTGCGCCTATGGAAGTACCGCTGCGAATAATCTGCCTGGAAATAATAGTTTCATGCTTTTCTTTAAGCAAATACTTGTGAAGCTTTACGATGCGTGCAGCAAAATTCAGTGATTTGTCAAGCAAGATACTGTTTTGCATAATACTACACGCTTTCATTTTTTAGTGAAAAGTGAATAGTGAATAGTGAAAAATGAAAAGTAAGTAGTCACCCAACACTTTAAACTATTCACTATTCATTATTCCATTTTCACTTCTTCTGGTCGGGGCGACAGGACTTGAACCTGCGGCATCTTGGTCCCAAACCAAGCACTCTACCAAACTGAGTTACGCCCCGTTTGCTTAGTCCGCGTTGTCGGACAGCCTAATAATTATACACGATGACTCGCGGTTTGTCAATAGCATACAGCAAGATTTTGTATTTATTTATAAAAAAATTATACGATTAAATAAAAGATGAAAAAATAGTTGAAATTTTGGAAACAAACTGATATAATAAATTAGTATAGTTGTATGTTGCAGGGAAAGGACGGGCACTCCGAATGGCAAGGCGTTTGTTCAGTGAAATGATATGCAGGGAGCTGAAATTCCTTTTGCCCAGAGCGCTTGTTTTTGACGCTGCGGTATACATTATCTCGCTGCCTGTGTACAAGCTGTGCGCTGAGGTCCCTTTGGGACTTCTTGCAGGAACGGCGGTCATGCTGCTCAACTTCATCATTCTGGGTCTTTCTTCGGAAAGAGCCGTGGAGCGTCCTTTGGCTTCCGCCAAGGGGTATATGTTCGGCTCCTATATGCTGAGGCTGCTGATAACCGGTCTGCTGTTTTTTGCAGGAATAAAATGCTCGCAGATAAACCTCATTGCGGCAGCTATCCCCCAGCTTTACCCCAAGCTGGCGTACACGCTTCATGCGGCACTAAAAAAGAAGGGAGGGTGAAATCATGGAATTTAAGGTAAATGTAGAGGGTCCGAGACGGATGTTCACCATTCTGTCGGAATCGGACGAGGTGATTTTTTCCTTATCAGAGTCGGTTGTTACCGGATGGCTCGTTATTCTGATAGTGTTGGCGGTTTGCCTTATACTGACGAAGGATCTTAAAAAGATACCCGAAACAAAGCGTCAGTGTGCTGCGGAATACATTGTCAAGACCGTAAACAACATGATCGAAGTAAATATGGACAAATCGTCAATGGCGTATGCTCCCTACATTGCCGCTGTTTTCGCTTATATCATAATAGGTACGCTTATCTCGATGATAGGCTTCAGAAGCATTACTGCGGATATAAGCGTTACAGGAGGTTTGGCGGTAATGACTTTCGTGCTTATAACATACACCAAGATCAAGTTCAACGGTGTGGGCGGATATTTAAAGCAGTTTATAAATCCGCTTAATATCATAAGCGAAGTCGCAACGCCGGTAGCTATGGCTCTGCGTCTTTTCGGAAACGTAGCAGGCGGCATGATAATCACGCTGATCCTCTATATTGCCCTGGGTTCTGCCAGCGGAGCAATTTACAATCTTATGGGAATACCGCCCATTGAGTCTATCAATGGCTATGTTTTTAACATTTTCCAGATCGGTATCCCGGCAGTTTTGTCTATCTACTTCGATCTTTTCTCGGGAGCAATACAGTCATACGTATTCATCATGCTTACTATGGCTTATATCAAAATGGGCAAGGAATAAGCCCGGCAAAAAAATTTTGGAGGTAAACTTTTATGGAAAACGAAGCTTTATTGAATGCGCAGGCAACCGTTCTTGCAGGTCAGGCTATCGGCGCAGGACTTGCTATGATCGCAGGTATCGGACCCGGTATCGGTGAAGGCTACGCCGTAGGCAAGGCTATCGAAACTATCGGCAGACAGCCCGAGATCAAGGGTACTGCTACTTCTACAATGTTCATCGGCTGTGCCGTTGCGGAAACAACAGGTATCTACGGTCTGTTCGTAGCTATCATGCTTCTGTTCGCAAATCCGTTCCTCAAGTTCCTCGGCTAATTGGGTCGGATAGTAAAAATAATGCAGAACAGGAGGCGTAAATAGCCTATGCACAGTAATTTTGATTTCTTTTCAATAGACCCTACAACCATTGTAGGTACTATATTGAACACGTTGATTCTGTTTCTGGTTATTAAGCATTTTCTTTTTGATAAGGTGAACGCCGTGCTGGAGTCGCGCAAGACCGAGGTCGCTAAGACCTATGAGGACGCGGACAAGGCTCTTGTGAACGCTAAGCAGCTTGAAAGCGAATATACCGAAAAGCTTGCTTCGGCTAAGGAAGAGTCCGCCGAGATAGTCAAGAATGCCACAAAGAAGGCACAGTCACGCTCCGACGAGATAATCGCCGAGGCAAAGGACGAGGCAAGAGGTATTCTCGACAAGGCAAACTCGGATATCGAAAAGGAAAAGAAACGTGCCGTTAACCAAATTAAGGATGAAATTTCCGATATTGCAATGTCCATTGCGACAAGCGTTGTTTCAAAGGAAATTGATGCAAAAACACATGAACAGCTTATCGAAAGCTTTATCAATGAAATCGGTGATGCAGAATGACGGGTGCTGAAAAGATATACTCTGAGGCGGTTTTTGAGCTTGCAAAGGAACAAAGCTGCGCGGACGCGATAAAGGATGAGCTTGACGCTCTGGCGGTGGTCTTCAAGGACAACCCTGAGCTTCCCAAGCTTCTGACTGCTCCTACCGTTACATTAGACGAGAAGCTTGATGTGGTGAAGAACATCTTCGGCGGAAAAGTGTCGGAGCTTACCTACAACCTTCTTTGCGTAACCACGGAAAAGGGACGCGCTGCTATCATTCCCGATGTTGCGGAGGATTACAAAAACCGTTGGTATGAGATGAAAAACATTGCTGAGGTCAAGGTCACCACAAGCGTGCCCCTCAGCGAAAATCTGAGAGCAAAGCTGAAAGCCAAGCTTGAAGCCGTATACAAGAAGACGGTTATTCTTACCGAAAGCGTGGACCCGTCCATAATGGGCGGTATCGTGCTGAATTACGGCAATACGCTGCTTGACGGCTCGGTAAAGGCTAAGCTTGATGCAATTCAGAAGCAGATAAAGGGCGTTATCGCGTAAAGCCCTGTCTGCAAAATATAAAGATTTGACAGCCCAGGCTCTCAAATCGGGAGCTTCGTATACTATTATAATAGTATCGGAGTATCTCCAAGGAAAGGATGGTTATTCCAAATGGATTTACGCCCCGATGAAATTACAGGCATAATCAAAGAGCAGATAAAGAATTACGGCTCTAAGATCGAGCTTACAGACATCGGTACAGTTGTAACCGTAGGTGACGGTATTGCCAAGGTCCACGGACTTGAAAAGTGTATGTCCGGCGAGCTTCTTGAGTTTGAAAACGGCGTTTATGCTATGGCTCTTAACCTTGAACGCGACTTTGTCGGCGCAGTTATGCTCGGCTCTGACGCAGAGGTCAAGGAGGGCGACACCGTTAAAAGCACAGGCAGGATCGTTTCCGTACCTGTCGGCGAGGAGCTTTTGGGAAGAGTCGTAAACTCTCTCGG
The DNA here is from genome assembly GCA_017847885.1 of Oscillospiraceae bacterium. Classification (GTDB taxonomy): domain Bacteria; phylum Bacillota; class Clostridia; order Oscillospirales; family Ruminococcaceae; genus RGIG8773. Next base: position 9,876 of record JAGAUA010000041.1, on the reverse strand, counting down.
TCAGCCTATCGACGGCAAGGGTGCAATTCTTACCGATAAAACAATGCCTATCGAGCGCACTGCTTCGGGTATTATCACAAGAAAATCAGTAAACAGACCTCTCCAGACAGGTATCAAGGCTATCGACTCTATGATCCCTATCGGACGCGGTCAGCGTGAGCTTATTATCGGCGACCGTCAGACAGGTAAGACGGCTATCGCTCTCGATACCATTATCAACCAGAAGGACAAGGACGTTATCTGTATCTATGTTGCTATCGGTCAGAAGCGCTCCACTGTCGCAAACGTTGTTGATACGCTGGAAAAGAACGGCGCAATGGGTTACACTATCGTTGTTTCGGCAACAGCTTCCGAGCTTGCTCCTTTGCAGTACATTGCTCCGTACGCAGGCTGCGCAATGGGTGAATACTTCCTTGAACAGGGCAGAGACGTTCTCTGTATCTACGACGACCTGTCCAAGCACGCTGTTGCTTACCGTACAATGTCCCTGCTTCTCCACAGACCGCCCGGACGTGAGGCTTACCCCGGAGACGTATTCTATCTCCACTCCCGTCTGCTGGAGCGTGCCTGCAACCTTAACGAAAACTACGGCGGCGGCTCGCTGACTGCGCTTCCTATCATTGAAACACAGGCAGGCGACGTTTCCGCTTACATTCCGACCAACGTAATTTCCATTACCGACGGTCAGATATTCCTTGAAACAGACCTTTTCAACGCAGGCGTTCGCCCTGCCGTTAACCCTGGTATCTCCGTATCCCGTGTAGGCGGCGCGGCTCAGATAAAGGCTATGAAGAAGGTTTCCGGCTCATTGAAGCTGACCTATTCACAGTACCGTGAGCTTCAGTCCTTCTCACAGTTCGGCTCCGACCTTGATAAGGATACCAAGGAGCGTCTTGCTCTGGGTGAAAGAGTTGTTGAGGTACTCAAGCAGGGAAGAAACACTCCCCTTACAGTTGAGCATCAGGTGCTTATAATCTATGCCGTAACCAACGGCTATCTCAGGGATATTCCCCTTGAGCTTGTTTCCGAGTTCGAGAAGGAAATGTTTGAGTATGCCGACGAGGCACACCCCGATATTATCGCGTCAATTAAGGAAACAAAGGATCTGACAAAGGAAAACGAAGCTGCTATCAAGGATATGCTTTCAAGCTTTGTCACAAAATTCCTCTCCGATAAGTAATAATTGAGCGATTTTAGAAAGGAGGGTGCCGATTGGCTTCGGGAAATATGAAGGACATTAAACGGCGTATCAAAAGCGTTGAGTCGACGATGCAGATAACCAAGGCTATGGAGCTGGTTGCTTCGTCAAAGCTTAGAAAAGCCAAGGAAAAGGCGGATAATGCCCGTCCATTCTTTAATGCCCTGTATGAAACTATGTGTGAAATTCAGTCGGAAAGCCCCAATTTCTTTTCACAGTATACGAAAAAGCGCGAGGTAAAAACCGTGCTTCTGGTGGTGATCGCAGGCGACAGAGGTCTTGCTGGCGGCTTCAACTCAAACATATTGAAGCTTGCTCAGGCGCGTATCGACGAGCTTGAGGGCAAGGCGCAGGTCAAGATACTTGCGATAGGAAAGAAATCCGCAGAGTATTTCGTAAAGCGCGGCTATGATATGCTGGGCAGCTACGTGAATGTTGCGGAGGGCGTAAAGATCCGTCATGCGGCGGAGATTTCCGACAAGATCGTGCAGCCCTTTGTCCGCGGCGAGATCGACAGAGTGGAGCTTTTCCACACCGAGCACGTTTCTCCTCTCGTTCAGAGAGCCCAGAGCCTTGCTATACTGCCGATGGACATTCAGAATGACGGCATAAAGCTGAAAGAGCTTCCCGTCTATGAACCGTCCGCAGCGGAGGTTTTCGACGCGATCGTACCAAAATATATCACGGGTATCCTTTTCGGCGCTATTGTGGACAGCTTTGCTTCCGAGCAGGCTGCGCGAAGGACCGCTATGGAATCCGCGACGGACAACGCAGGTGAGATGATCTCCAGCCTGTCCCTTATCTATAACCGTGCCCGTCAGGCGTCCATTACTCAGGAAATCACGGAAATTGTCGGCGGCGCTTCGGCACAGGATTAAAAGCAAAAAAAATTTTTGCTTTTAATTTCAAGTTTTGCTTTTGGATTTGTCAATCCAAATTTCCTTCGGAAACCGCAAAACTTTTACAAATGCAAAATATATTCCGTTGCAAATTAAAAGCCTTATCATACAGTATAAGGCTACGGAAAGGATTGATTATGTAAATGCCGCAGAAAAATATCGGTAAGGTTGTTCAGATCATCGGCGCGGTTGTCGATATCCAGTTTACAAAGGATAATCTTCCGAATCTTTTGAATGCAATAGAAATCGAGCATAACGGCGGTAAGCTTGTTTGCGAGGTTGCGCAGCATATCGGTGACGATGTTGTGCGCTGCATCGCTATGGCGTCCACCGACGGTCTCGTAAGAGGCGTTGAGGCTGTGGATACGGGCGAGTCCATTACCGTTCCCGTCGGCAAGGAAACTCTCGGAAGAATTTTCAATCTTCTGGGCGAGCCTGTCGACAACAAGCCTGCTCCCGAAACAAGCGAGAGATGGGCTATCCACCGCGAGCCTCCTGCATATGAGGAGCAGAAGGCGTCCAACGAGGTACTTGAAACGGGTATCAAGGTAATCGACCTTATCTGCCCCTACCTCAAGGGCGGTAAGATCGGTCTGTTCGGCGGTGCAGGCGTTGGTAAAACAGTTCTTATTCAGGAGCTTATCAACAACGTTGCAAACGAACACGGCGGTATCTCCGTATTTACCGGCGTTGGCGAGCGTACCCGTGAGGGCAACGACCTCTACAACGAAATGACCGAGTCGGGAGTTATCGACAAGACTGTTCTTGTTTACGGTCAAATGAACGAGCCTCCCGGAGCAAGAATGAGAGTCGGTCTTTCGGGTCTTACTATGGCGGAATATTTCCGTGACGTTGAGGGACAGGACGTGCTTCTGTTCATCGACAACATCTTCCGTTTCACACAGGCAGGCTCTGAGGTGTCCGCGCTGCTGGGACGTATGCCTTCAGCCGTTGGTTACCAGCCTACACTTGCTACCGAAATGGGTGCGCTTCAGGAGAGAATCACCTCCACAAACAAGGGCTCCATCACTTCGGTACAGGCTGTATATGTTCCTGCCGACGACCTTACAGACCCTGCTCCTGCAACAACATTTGCTCACCTTGACGCAACAACGGTACTTTCCAGAAACATCGCTTCTCTGGGTATCTACCCTGCTGTTGACCCCCTTGACTCCACATCGAGAATTCTTTCTCCCGATATCGTAGGTCAGGAGCATTATGATGTTGCCCGTTCGGTACAGAACATTCTCCAGAGATACAAGGAGCTTCAGGATATCATCGCTATCATGGGTATGGACGAGCTTTCCGACGAGGATAAGACCACCGTTTCCAGAGCGAGAAAAATTCAGCGTTTCCTTTCGCAGCCCTTTAATGTTGCTGAGCAGTTTACGGGTATGCAGGGCAAGTACGTGCCCCTCAAGGAAACTATCCGCGGCTTCAAGGAGATAATCGAGGGTATGCACGACGACCTGCCCGAGTCGGCGTTCCTGTTCGCAGGCACTATCGACGACGTTATCGAAAAGGCTAAGAATGCCGAGAACGCATAAAAGGAGGCTTGTTTTATGGCAACTCCATTTTCACTCAGCGTCATAACCCCCGAAAAGGTGTTTTTCAACGGTGAAACGACGCAGATAATCGTCCGCACGACCGAGGGCGATATCGGTATTCTTGCTAACCATACAAGTCTGGTTGCCGACCTGCCCTCCGGTCCTCTCAAGGTAAGGCAGGAGGACGGAAGCTGGCGCACCGCCGCAATTTCCACGGGTCTGCTTAAAGTGGGCGGAAACAAGGTCTCTATCCTTGCAAACGCCGTTGAGTGGTCCGACGAGATCGACCTTGAGCGTGCAAAGCGCTCCGAGGAGGACGCAAGACACAGGCTGGAAGAGCAGAACGACAAGCACCAGCTTGACCTTGCCGAGCTGAAATTACAGCGCGCGCTTAACAGAATAAGCGTAGGCTCGGGAAAATAAAAAATATTTCGGGAAATTTGAAAAAAGACTTGACAAAAGCCTTTGCAATGAGGTATAATTATATTACCTCTTGCAGAGGCTTATTTTTTTGTGCCCATTTTCGGATGAGACGGAAAAGTACAGCTTCTCGACAAGGCTCCTGCGAGTCAGCCCGAGCCGTGCCACAGAGGGAGGCACAGGGGTGATCGTCCCCTGCGAAATCGAAACGCTAATAGGAGGTGCCGATATGAGAGTAAAGGTAACAATGGCCTGCACAGAGTGCAAGCAGCGCAACTACAATACCAAGAAGAACAAGAAGAACGACCCGGACAGACTTGAAATGAACAAGTACTGCAAGTTCTGCAAGAAGCATACTCTTCACAAGGAAACCAAGTAAGTGAGGTGTGAACAGTGGCTGATGCAAAGAATAAGTCCAAGAAGTCTTCTATTGTTGCGCAGGCTGAGGCCAAGGCAAACAAAATAGTGAACGACCGTGAAAAGGCTAAGGCAAAGGGCAAAAAGTCCGCCAAGAAGCAGAACGGCGTTGTAAAATACTTCAAGGATCTGAGAAGCGAAATCAAGAAAGTCACATGGCCTTCATGGAAGAAGGTAGTAAACAATACAGCTGTTGTGCTCATTGGAATGTGCGCAAGCGGTATTGTTGTATGGGGTATCGACAGCGCGCTTACAGCATTGCTGAAGCTTGCTACGACCTCGTGATGGTGCGGTCTGAACGGTAACAAAGGAACGAGTTTTCGCAGCGGCTTTGCGTTTCGGCATACGCCGTAAACCGAAGTCACAGAAGAAAGGAATGGTCATAATTATGTCAGAATCGGCAAAATGGTATGTCATTCACACTTATTCCGGTTATGAGAATAAGGTTGCACAGACAATCATGAAGGTTGTCGAGAACCGAAAGCTTCACGGTCTTATTCAGGACGTTCAAGTTCCTGTCGAAAAGGTCATGGAAATGAACGAAAAGAATAAGATGCATGAGGTAGAAAGAAAGGTTTTCCCCGGATATGTTCTGGTGAAAATGATTCTTACCGACGATTCATGGTATGTTGTAAGAAATACCAGAGGCTGCACAGGATTTGTGGGACCCGGATCAAAGCCCGTTCCCCTTACCGATAAGGAAGCGATAGCAATGGGCATTGACGCCGATAAGAAGCCCGCTTCCGTTGAAGTTAACTTCAAGGCAGGCGACAAGGTCAAAATTACGGCAGGACCCATGGAAGGTATTGTCGGAGAGGTTGAAAGCGTGGATATTGAAAATATGACGGTAAACGTTAAGGTCTCAATGTTCGGCAGAGATACCTCGGCAGCTTTGGATATAACCATGGTTGCAGTTTCGGATGAATATTAATCAAAAATACAAGTTACAAAGAACCTAAAGGTTCTAATTTACGGAGGTGCAAAAAGCAATGGCACAGAAAGTAGTTGGCTTAATTAAGCTTCAGATCGCAGCAGGTAAGGCTACCCCTGCTCCCCCTGTTGGTCCTGCTCTTGGTCAGCACGGTGTAAATATCATGGCTTTTACAAAGGAATTTAACGAGAGAACAAAGAACGATATCGGTCTTATTATCCCTGTTGTTATCACAGTTTACGCAGACCGTTCCTTCTCTTTCATCACTAAGACTCCGCCGGCAGCAGTTCTTATCAAGAAGGCTATCGGTCTTGAGAGCGGTTCAGGTGTCCCCAACAAGACAAAGGTTGGTAAGATCACCAAGGAACAGATTAAGAAGATCGCTGAAACTAAGATGCCCGACCTGAACGCTGCAAGCGTTGAATCTGCTATGAGCATGATCGCAGGTACCTGCCGTTCTATGGGCGTTGAGGTTGTTGACTAAAACTCGCTTCGGCGGACATTTTGTCTCCGTCATACCTTATCCGCATAGACGGATATCGGTATTTTCTATGGGTGGGAGGAATTATCCGCTAAAAGTCCCGAAAATCGGGGCAGTTCCCTTTGAAGGGAATGTTACCACTTAAAGGAGGATTTTATTAATGAAACACGGTAAGAAATATAACGAAAGCGCTAAAGCTGTTGATAAGAGCAAGCTTTACGAAACAGAAGAAGCACTGGCTCTCGCTTGCCAGAACGCTAAGGCTAAATTCGACGAGACCATCGAAGTTCACGTTCGTCTGGGCGTTGACTCCCGTCACGCTGACCAGCAGGTTCGTGGTGCGGTAGTTCTTCCCAACGGTACAGGTAAGAAGGTTAAGGTTCTCGTATTCTGTAAGGAAGAAAAGGAAGAGGCTGCTAAGGCAGCAGGCGCAGATTACGTTGGCGGCGCTGATCTCGTTGACAAGATCGTTAAGGAGAACTGGCTCGATTTCGACGTTTGCGTTGCTTCTCCCGACATGATGGGCGTTGTTGGTAAGGCTGCAAGAGTTCTCGGTCCCCGCGGACTTATGCCTAACCCCAAGGCAGGTACTGTTTCTCCCGACGTTGCTAAGGCTGTAACAGAGGCTAAGGCAGGTAAGATCGAGTACCGTCTTGACAAGACAAACATCATTCACTGTCCTATCGGAAAGGCTTCCTTCGGTGCTGAGAAGCTCGTTCAGAACCTTGATACACTTCTCGAAGCTATCGTTAAGGCTAAGCCTGCTGCTGCAAAGGGTACTTACATCAAGTCCTGCGTAGTTGCTTCCACAATGGGCGTTGGTATTCCTGTTTCCACAACAAAGTACGGCGTTTGATTTAATTAAAGCAACAAGAGGTATCTCCGTTATGGGGATACCTCTTTTAATTTGTCTAAAATTGCATTATATTATAGTAACGGGCGGATAATATCCGCCCCTACGAAGTGGACTAAATATGCCATTATAGGGGACGGGTTTTCCGTCCCGTTTCATCTGCAAGTTAGTTCCTCGAAACCAGAAATTTTATCGCGCGCTCGATGCTGTCCTTGGAGTTGCCCCAATCGGCGTCCTTGCCCGTGTTGCGGTAGTCGTACATACTGCAATAGTGGGAGACGTCCTCGTAAAGCTCGTTTATGTACTTTTCAGTAAGGCTGCCGATAAGCTTGTTGAAGCTGTCAAGCTCGTTCTTTTGCAGATAAGCAGGCGCAAGGGACAGCAGCAGGTCGTAGTGATGCAGGCAGACATACTCCTGCTCCGAGAGAAGCTGTCTGAAATCCGCTTGGGAGTACATCTCAAAAAACGTCCGCATGAGCCGCTCCATGCCCCACTCTACCTTTTCGCAGACAAAGCAGCTCTCGTTTATCGCGGAAAGCTTTGCTTTACGGGCATTTTTCGGCTCAAAAAGCTTCTTCCGCGAGAAAAGCTGCATATCCACCGCCTCAAGATGAGTTTGCAGCATAAGCGCAAGGGAAAGCCTGTTCTTCTGCTTCAGCATCTGCTGAAAATGCACGTGGCAGAAGCCTGCGCGGTTGGTTTCGATACGCACGTCCGGCTCCATCATCGCCGCGCCCATAATATACTCCACCGTCCGCTGCTCCAGCATATCCCTCATGCGGCATATGGGGCAACCCTCTCTCGGCTCGAGGATTTCGCTTATGGGTATTGTCAGGATACTTTCACGCATTGAAATGCTCCTCTCAATTGATTTTCGTTCTCATATAATGGAAAAGATACTGCTGGGCGATACCGGCATACTCCTGCACAAAATCGGGGAAGCCATTGGGGTAAAACTGCTCCATAACGCGCTTCATCCACACGTCCATAGGCACGCAGTCTATCTTATACATACCGTACAGCAGCGCGCAGTCCGCAACCTTGGGACCGACGCCTTTTATGGTCATAAGCGTTTTTCTCGCCTCGTCCGTGGGAAGCGCTTTCACCTCGTCAAGACGTATCTCGCCGCCGTTCAGCTTCTGCACGCAGTCGGCAATGTACTTTCCGCGAAAGCCTGCCCTCAGCGGTGCAAGGTCGTCGGGGGCAACGTTTTTCATTTTCCCATAGCTTGGAAAGCCGCCGTACATTTCGCACAGCCGCCCGATTATGCCCTTAATTCGTGGAATATTGTTATTCTGGGAGATGATGAACGAGCAGAGCGCCTCCCAGCTGTCCTGCCGAAGAAGACGTATCCCCCCTGCATAGGCGCAGGCTTTTTCGAGAGTGCTGTCCCGTGAAAGCTGCTCCTTGATGGCGGTGTAGTCGGTCTCCAAATCGAAATATGGCACCCACACATTCAGAAAGGTTTCCTCATCGGTATCCGAAAAGCGGAAGTAGTCCTTCTCCGCAGAAACGGTCAGGGGCGTATTCAGCATAGCGCCGCGGTAGGTGTTCTCCCCCGTTTTCTCCCAGCGGAAAGCCTGTCCGCAGTCAAGGGTCTCGTCAAGGTTCAGGTCGGGAGTTTTCAGCAGAATATCTCTGCCCTGCTTTATGTATTCCATAAATAAATTCCTTTAATCGCAGGGGCGGACACAAGATCCGCCCCTGCACTATTTTTTTTACAGCAAATCCTTGGGGTCGTATTTAGGCTTTCTGTAAAGCTTGTCGGGCTTGCCTGCGATGTCCTCGGCAAAAACGTCCTGCCACTCCTCGGCGGTGTAGTCCTCGACCGTTACCGTAACGTGGCTGTCACCGCAGCCGATAGCCTCGCAAAGCGCAGCGGTAAGCTTGTCCGCAGCAGCCTGCTTTTGTTCCTCTGTACGTCCCTTTAACATTTTTACTGAAATATGCGGCATAAAAACCTCTCCTTTAAAAATTATTTACCTTTCTTTTTCTTGGGCAGCCTGCTTTCGATACGAACGACCTCGTCGAAAAGACATTGGTATCTTGGCGGAATGACCTTGTTTTTGTGCGCCTTGCCGAAGAACCACATTTTGAATTTGCAGTCGTTTTTCACGGCGTCGAAAAAGGTGTGCATATGGCTTATCTGCCGTACCTCGAAGCCGAGAAACTCTTTCATTGACGCAGGCGGCTCGTGGGTGACGATATAGTCCACCTCGCTGCCGTTTTCCTTCAGCGTGATAACGCCCTGCTTGACCTCTTCGGGGGTGGGCAGCTCCTGCTCCCACCATGTTTTCGACTCACGGCGAATGTCTATTTCCTTGGTTTGTCCGCCGCCGAAAAAGAAGAATTTATTTCCTTGCAGGTCAAGCACGCTGCCCCGCTTTACACGCATAAGCCTGCCGGATATCACGCTGACCTTGCCGCCGCAGAATTCCTCCTCGGGACACTCGTCAAGCAGGTCGTAATTTTCGTGGCAGCCCTCCACAAACAGGGTGTAGAAACGCTTTCTGCCGATTTTTTTCAGTATGCGCTTCTCACGCTTGGAGCCGTCCCACACAAAGCCGAAATCGCCGCAGACTATGAGAAAGTCGCCTTTTTTCAGCTTTTTTATTTTACTGTTCTTAAAGCGGCTGTAATCGCCGTGCATATCGCCTGTAACACAAATCAAACCGTCTGCCTCCGAATAAAAGTGATATATAATAAAGTATAGCACATTTTGCTCAAAAGGTAAAGAGCAACGGTAAACTTTTTGCGTATTTCGTATTTTTGCAAGGACGGATAAACAATAATTTAGCACAACATTTTGTAGGGCATCAGCGAAGCGGCGCAAGCTGGTCCAGCGCAGCCGCGCTGGTCAGGTGTCCAGAGGGCTGAAAGCCCTTTGGTCGCGCTCCGCAAAGCGCGAAACACCTGCTTGCGCCCGCAGGCGCCCGAAAAAACGGAGCAAGGGGTGAAAAATGCGACAGCATTTTAAATAGCAGGAATAGTTTCGCGAAGCGAAACTATTAGACAACGCTTGCGTTGTCTTGAACAATGACCGCCTCCCCTTGTTTGGCAACAATAATAATTTTTCTTCAAAACAGTCCGGTGGACTGTTTTGAACGAAGCTAAATTTGTAGGGGCGGAT
>JAGAUA010000040.1 GCA_017847885.1 Oscillospiraceae bacterium | reverse complement strand
CTTTTCAAGAAATTCTTTTTTGCTTGTTTTGGCTTGCGCCAGTTCATCGCTTATAAGCGAGAATGTTAGTTGTTTATTCATACCTATATTATACCATTTTTCTTGCCATTTTTCAATGGTTTGTGCGGTATTGCCTTAAAATGTGCTTTGAGGACTTTAACGCCCTTGACGGCATTGACCTTACAATTGAAAGCGGCACCGCTTTCGGGCTTCTCGGCTCAAACGGTGCAGGAAAATCAACTATCCTGCGGCTGCTGTCGGGGGTATACAAGCAGACCGACGGCGAGGTGCTTATCGACGGCGAGCCGGTGTACGACAACGTTTCCGCAAAGCAGAAGGTGTTCTTCATCAACGACGAGACCGTGCAGTTCGGCGCAATGACGCTAAGCGGCATGAGGGCGTACTACAAGGGCTTTTACCCCAACTTTTCCGATGAGATATTCGACAAGCTCAACGGCATAATCAAGCTGCCCGAAAATAAGCGCATCGACAAATTCTCCAAGGGCATGAAGCGGCAGGCTATCGTTATCACGGGTCTTGCCAGCGGCACCGATTATCTGCTCCTTGACGAAGCTTTTGACGGACTCGACCCTACCATGCGCATAATCGTAAAGCGTATGCTTGTGGACGCTATGCTGGACAGAAAGCTGACCGTTATTATTTCCAGCCACAACCTGAAAGAGATAAACGAGGTCTGCGACACAGCGGCGCTTCTCCACCAGGGCAAGCTGCTGTTCAACCGCGACCTTGACAGCGTTAAAGGCAGCATACATAAGGTGCAGGCGGCGTTCCCCGAAGAGTATGCCGCAAAGGAGGACTTTGCGCCCCTTGACGTGCTTCACCACGAGAAAAACCGAAGCATCACTTACCTTATCATCAAGGGTGACGAAGAGGCTATCCGCACCGAGCTTGAAAAGAAGCAGCCCAAGGTGCTTGATATGATACCTCTCACGCTTGAGGAAATATTTATTTACGAAATGGAGGGCATGGGTTATGACTGCAACGGCATCGACTAAATCGGCAAGGAAGATTTCTCCGCCGCTTCATAATTTTTTATGCAACATAAAAGACAGCAGAAAAATTGCAATAATCATCACGATACTTCATCTTGTTGCCGCTCCTGCCGTGCTTATATCGGTAATAGCTTCTATCTATTCGGGTCACGGCTATGATTATTACGTCGACGTTTATTCGGTAATAGGCGTTCTCACCACGGCTCTTGCAGCCTTTCTCGGCATATTCACGGCGGTGGACAGCTTCAAGTGCTTGCATGATAAATCCGTTGTGGATATGAAGCTTGCCCTTCCTATGACGGCAACGCAGAGATTTTTCTCCAATTTCCTTTCGGGACTTTTCACCTACCTTGCGCCGTTTTTGGCAGTACAGGTCATTTCCCTGCTGCTGACGGGCTACGGTATGCTTTTCATGGACGGAAAAACCTTTACGGAAAGATATTCGCCCTATCATAAGACATACGTCTGCGACATTTTCGGGCTGATAATGCCTATCCTGCTGAAGCTTATTCTGGGCGGCACGCTTTGTATGCTTATGCTTTACACAACGGCGGTGCTTATCACGGTCTGCTGCGGAAGCAAGTTTGAAAGCATTGCCCACACCATACTGATAAACGTTATTATCCCGTCAACGATACTCTGCGTGCTGTTTTCAATGCTTGACAGCCTTTACGGCATAGACGCAGAAGTTCCGGGCGTAAAGGCAATTATGTTTACCTCCGTTGCAGGCGGTGTAATTGCCACAGCCGACTGGGCATCCCAAGGCGATTATATGATGGGCAATTCAATGAATTACGGCGTATGGGCGCTTGTGTTCTTCCTTATAACGGCGGCTCTGGGCGCTCTGGCGTTCTTCCTTTATAAAAAGCGCCGCGCGGAGCAGGTATCAAAGCCCTTCGTGTTCAAGCTTGCCTACTACATAATCATAACGGGAGGAATGTTCTGCATCGTTTCCTGCTTTGTAATGGCGGAAACCACGGTTATCCCTGCAATAATCACAACAGCCATTATTTATATGATATTCGAGGTAGTAACAAACCGCGGATTTAAGCGCTTCTGGCTGAGCATAATAAAATATGCGGTAACCGTTGCGGCGGCTTATGCGGTAATTTTCGTGGGCATAAAAACCGAGGGCTTCGGCGCGGTACAGCGTGTTCCCTCCGCTTCGTCGGTAAAATCAGTCGAGCTTTCATACGGCGGATTTTACGGGGATTTCTCCAATCTGAACAGCTACGATTATTACAGATTTGAAGACGGCGACGCTCCGCTGCTTATTGAGGACAGGACCAACATTGACACTATTGTTGAAGCCCACCATGCAATAATTGATTTTTACAACAGGCACAAAACCTTGAGTTCCTATTCTAATTATTATGGACTTCACGATGAAGCTGCATACCTTACGCAGAGCAACAGTTATTTGCTTATCAAATACAACCTCAAAAACGGCGGCAGCTTTACAAGAAGGTATTACGGTCACAGCGCCGACGCTGCGGAAATTCTCGGACGTCTCGACCTTACCGATGAATACAAGCAGCAGGTAGCGGAAAAATACAAAAACAAAATTCTTGACACAAAGAAGAATTTTGAAAAATATATCGAACTCACAAACGAAACGGAATACTTAGACCGTAATTATACCGTGTCGGTCTTCACGCAAAGAGTCTTTATAGAACAGCAAAAATATGATCACAATACTCAAATAGGTATGTATTCGCTCTGTCAGCGCGGCTTCTTTGAACAGCTTGCGGAGGCGTATTACAACGATATTATGGCGATAAACGAGGAGAATTATTACCGCTCCGAGCTGAAAAACATCTGGGATCTTAATATTGATTACAGCGGCACTTACCTGAGAGTTCCCGAGTCGTTCACAAATACCGTTGAGCTTCTGGAATACTACGATTTCGGACTTTTAAGGGTCGAAAACGCTTCGGACGAAGAACTGATATACAATGCTATGAGAAACTCATCATTCAGAGGCGTGTGGCTTATGGACGCAGAGAAGTGGAGAAGTCTGAACAACGTTGGCGATACCGAGCCGCTCCATGCGTCATACTGCGGTAATTCCTATTCGGATAAAAGCGAAGTATTTGTCTATGATTACGACGAAAATTTCTGCAAGCTTATAAGAGCCGCAATGCCGAGGAATATTGTCGAGGATAACGGTTATATTATATTCATGTACAATTCCTCGGGCGTAATTCCCGCGGATATGGCAGACGTGGCAAAAGCTATAACTGTAACAAGCAGGAATCAAGCAATTGAGGAACGGTACAGCGAAATTGTAAACAGCGAAAATCGGGTAAGCTATTATTATGATTGACGTTGAATTCTGACGGATAACAGATCGCAGAAAGCATAAATCCTGCGGGAAAGGAAATCCGGATGAAAAAAGTATTTTCTGCAATTATTGCACTTTCGGCTGCCGCTGTAATGCTTACGGGCTGCTCGGGCGGAAACGGCACGGGCAACGGCAATCAGGGCTCGACCTCACAGTCCCAGACAACGACCTCACAGTCCCAGACAACGACTTCACAGAGCCAGACCACGACACAGTCCGAAAGCCAAACGGAAAACAACATGACCTCCCAGACGGGGGACGTTGACGGCGACGGTCTTATCGAAGAGCTTGGAACTGACGTCAATGATATCGTTGACGACGTTGTAACAGGCGCAGAGGATATTGTCGGCGATGTTCTTGACGGCGGCAATAACAACAACGGAAATAACGGCACCAACGGTAATAACAGTGCCAACGGCAACAGCCGCGTAAGATGATATTCTGCAAAATAACCGTATCGGAAAATTCCCGGTACGGTTATTTTTTTCTTGCTATTTTACATGAGTAATGGTATAATGTATTCAGATAATTACCAAAGGAAAGGAGCATTGCTATGCTTTTTAATATGATAGCAGGGACAAATCCCCCGACGGGAAATACTTCCGCAAGCGTTTACATAATCATCGTTTCGGTTGCAGCCGTGCTTATAGTTGGCGCAGTCGTTGCAGGCATTATCACCAAGAAAAAGAAGTAAGGGAATAGTTTTTGTAGGGGCGGATATTATCCGCCCGTGTTTGTATGATAAACAAAAATTTGCAGGCTGAGCCTGCACCCACTTCGCAAATACTTTTGCGTATCGCTTTTAGTTTGTTGCTCGGTAACGATAATGTGAGGTAAACAATATTTTATTGCATAAAGCAAATTATAGAACCCAGCGAAGCGAAAGCAAAAAGTTCGCCAGCCTTTCAAGGCTGCGGTTTCCAAAGGCAGAGCCTTTGGTCGCTCTCCGCAGAGAGCGAAACACCCCCAGCTTGCGCCCGCAGGCGCCCGAAAAAACGGAGCAAGGGGTGAAAAATGCGACAGCATTTTGAGGGGAGGCGAACAAGACCGCCTCCCCTTGTTGGCGCTACACAGACAATTTATCTCAAAAACGTGCCGGTGGCACGTTTTTGACACGATAACTTTGTTTAGGTGGG
>JAGAUA010000039.1 GCA_017847885.1 Oscillospiraceae bacterium | reverse complement strand
TGGCTGACAGAAAATCTCTGACGGCTTGATAAAGTGCGCCTGCAAGCAGATTTACAGAGGCAATATGCCCGTTACAAAGCTTTATACGTTTAACTTGACTTGCGTGATTTTATTGGTGGCTTTGTACGGTGTTGCCTTAAGTATGTTTCGTGAAAAAAAGATGTTGCCGTTCACTGCCAAAAAACTCTTGACAGTGAACGGCAACAATAGTTTTGTCTGTATTCAAAGATTATACTAATAACCATTTGTTCTATGGATAAAGACGGCGTATTATGGCCGCCGTATTTTATCCATAGGTTAAATGGTTATTAGTATTAGATATCCAAACCAAAAGCAAAGTCAGCAGCGAATTCCAATAGGTATCCACCTCGTTTGTGGAATAGCTGTTGCAGTCGTCAATGTAACACATTGCAGGAAAAGCGTCTTTGCATTTTTCTTTAACAATGTGGTCGTCAAGCTCTTGGTCCGCGCCGCCCACGACCATGCCCTTTACAGCTTCTCCTGCCGCTATTGAAGGTCTGTGGTGAGGGTCACGGGGCGCACTCGTCCCCCAACCTGTCACATAGCATATTCCCATGGGATTTTTGCCAAGCAGGAAGTCCAGCTGACCGACGGCAGCATCATAATACGCAGCGTCCCCCGTCAGCTTATATGCAAGCATACAGACCATTCCGCAGGCTGTCGCCTGCATATTGCTTCCCCACCAATAATGCTTCAAAGCCGAGCCGTACCCGTCGGAAGCGGCGCAGGAAACGTAGTGGTTTGCTTCGCTTATCACAGCCTTGCTTATCATATCCGACACGGATTCATCCGTCACGGCTGGGTCTTTCATTTCAGCTTTAAGGCTCAGATAGGCAATGTTCCCGAAATGCCCAACATTTCTCCAGCCGAAGCCTGCAAAAACCTTTTCCGCGGCTGCCTTTTCAAAATACGACCTGTATTTCTCTTTGCCCGTTGCCTTATAAAGCTGTGCCGCAGCCCAGTAAAATTCGTCCTCGCAGCAGTCGTCGCTGTACGCGCCTGTAACAATTCCCTCGGGATTTTTCGTTATGAGCGCGCCCCCTCCGCCTTCAAGGAACACCCACGCCCTTTCGGCGGCGGACAAGCATTTCTCCGCATAATCGGGATATACCTCTGCAAAGCTGTCGTGCGCCATTGCCATTACAGCGGCAAAATCAGCCGTTGCTGTTTTGGAAACGGGGCATATGATAAGCCTGTCGGTTTCCTCCTCGGGCATGATATATCCTGGGAAATTCGCGCAGGTGACCTTATGATACACGCCGCCCTCGGGGGACTGCATTTTGAAAAGCCAGTCAAGGCAGTACTTTACCTCGTCAAGAATATCGGGAACGCCGTTTCCGCTTTCGGGGATATTGGTATCATCGGGAAAAAGCTGGGGCGCGGTCTCATATGCAAGGAGCAGCTCTGCTGCCGTGACCGCGGCGGCAACGGGATACCTGCCGTAGTCGCCTGCGTCGTGCCAGCCCCCCGAAACATCGGCGCACTCTTCCGTTCCGTAAAAATATGCTTTGTGAGTGTGGCAGGCTTTGTGGGAAAATTTCCCCGCATATTTTTCCTCAAGCGCAACTCCGCACCGCTGCATATACATCATGCGGACGGTATCCCCCAGCAGGTCGTTAAAAATATCGTTGCCTATCTTAAAGGGAGCCGAAGCGCCGCAGCTTTTCGTTCTGATATAGTATGTACCGTTTTCGGCAAGGGCGGAAAAATCCCCCGTGCAGACATTTTCCCCCGATGAGGGACTGTAACGCTTGTCGGATATCGTACCGATAAAAACCACCGTATTTTTTGACGCGTCCACCACCTCAAATTCCGTATCGGCACACTCGCCCCTAAAAACCGCTGTCTTTTTAGAGCAAGGCAGATAGCCTATCTGGTTCAATGCTATTTGGTACATAAAAATTCCTCCATAATGTAATTATGTCTGGATTACTTCCTTGAGCAGCTACTGTTAAAATATTAAAGCCATTATAGCATATACTTTTTGTTTTGTCTACAGAATTTTTTGTTCTGCGGCATAAAGATACAAAGCCCATTTGCACCAAAAAAGGCCGCTCATCGGGGCAGCATCGAGCGCCCCCTTATGAACGGTCTTTTTCGAAGTGATATTATTTCAGTTACCCATAATCTCAACAAGCTTGTTTTTCAGGTCGTCCTCAATCTTGCCGAGGGCTTTTTCCGCTTCGGCACGCTGTCTGCTGCCTTCCTTCTGTATCTGCAAGGTCTCCTCGATGGTGCTGATAAGATTCTGATTTACCTTTTGCAGAGTCTCGATATCAACTATTCCGCGGTTGGATTCCTTTGCGGTCTCGGCTGTGTTTGTTTTCAGCAGCTCGGAATTTTTCAGCAGCATTTTGTTTGTGGTATCCGTTATCTCACGCTGCATTTTCAGCACCCTCTGCTGGTTGTTGAGACCCATTGCAATAACGAACTGGCTCTTCCATATGGGGATAGTGTTCAGCACCGCCGTCTGAATTTTATCCACAAGCACGCGGTCGTTATTCTGTATCATCTTTATTTGCGGTGCGGTCTGAACGGCAATGGTGCGGCTAAGCTCAAGGTCGTAAATTTTCTTTTCAAACCTGTCCACCGTCCTTTGAGCGGACGTTATCCAAAATGGAGTCGGTAAATTCCGTCAGCCTGCGCTGTGCGCCTATGCCGTACTGCACCGTGGTGCCCGAATCGGTAAAGTCGATGCTTTCCTTTATTTCGGCAATTTTCGCTTTCTCCTCGGGGGTAAAATCAAGCTTGGTATTTTCGTTTTGCAGTGAAAGTGAGGTTTCCTCCGCGACCGTGATATTCTTTGATTTGGAGAAGGTTTCAAGGCTGATCTCAGACATAATTATTCCTCCAGTTCTTCCATTATTATCTTCATTACTTTGTAGTCGGGCATATTTATTACCGCATTAAGCTCGGGTGCAATGCCCGTCACGGTTACTCCGTCCTCGGATGAAATGTCGCAGCCGCTTGTGCGGAAGCCGTGATTGAACAGGTCGGAGGAGGAGGTCTCCATATACCCCAGGTCTGCAAAGATAGCTTTAAGCTGCGGCATTATTTCCTTTAAGCTTTCCTCGTCCGCAGTTTTTCCGCCGCAAAGCACGTTTGCAAGAAGCGCCGCAAACATATTGCCCGAATTTGAGCGGACGGGGTCGGTGGTATCCACCGAAACATTTCCGTAAAGCTCGGGCAGACCTGCTTCCGCCCATGTTACGCCGCTTGTTATTTTATCCGTCAGCTTTTTCATATCCGCATAGTAAACGCCCTCCGACAGGGTGATAGTGTTGTCGGTCATAAGCGCCTCGGCAACAGCTTTGTGGGAATAAAGCACAATAGGCGTGTTGAAGATTATCTCATCGGAAACAGGCTCTCCGTGCTGCTCCTTGTAATACTCCAGAGCCGTCCTGCTGGAGGGGAAAAGATAATCCCTGCCCGACTGCTCCGCCGTGACCATATCCAGCGACCCTGCACGGGAATACTCAAAGGCGATGTGATACTTTTTTGCAAGGATATCCGCTATCTGTTTATCCTCCATAATGCCTATCTTTTCGCCGCCCAGATAGCCGTTTATCACGGTGACGTCGGCGGCTTTGCCGTAGAAATAATATCCTGCACCGCAAGCTAATCTCCTGCGAGGAACATATCCTTGAGCCAGTCGGAGCTGCCCGAGCTGCGGTCTATTCCCGAAAAAAGCGAGGAGATATTTTCTTTAAGCCCGGGGGAAGCAAGGTCGTCGGCGGTCAGCGCGGAGGTCTTGCCCGTAAGCGCGTAGAGAAAGCCGATGTATGCGCTTGCACCCGAGTTTGACTGTGTGGCGCTTGTCATGCAGAAGCGAAGCTTTCCCGAATTTATCGCTTCGAGAATATCCTTCACCGACACCTTTCCGCTTGTAAAGCCGAGACCCTCCGCAAGTGATTTCTTTATGCCGAACACCACGGGCGACGACGAGATAGACTTGTCGTGCTTGATGATATGCTTTTCATCGCCCAGAGAAAGCCAGATGCTTGAAGCAGGCCATACCGCGTCGTAGTCCTCTGCGCCGCTTTTTAGCTCGTTCATGATGTCCACCGAGCCTTTATACTATTTCCTAATCAACCTATAGACAAAGTCTATAGGTTGATTCCACCGCTTTGCGGTGGGTGCGGCGAAGCCGCAGGAAAGCCGTTCAATACTAATTCCGTCAAAGCCTATGGTTTTGACTTGCCGCCTTTTAGGCGGCTAATCTCCTTATAGACTTTGTCTATAAGGAGATTAGGAATTAGTATTATAGGTCATTTCAATGCCCACGCCCGTATTCTTTGAACATTCCGCAAGGATATCCGAAAGCTCCTTGTTTTCCGAGCCCGATAATATCCTGACAGTCTCCTTTTCAAAGATGCCGCCGCCGAAGCTGTTTTCCGAAGTGGTGTTCCCCGATGCCGAGCAGGAGGAAAAAACACCTGCGGTCAGCACGGCGGAAAGGATAACGCAAATTGCTTTTTTCATACAAAACCGTCCCGTATCCGTAAAAATTATATTTAACATATTATAAATCTGCAATGTAAAATCGGCAACCGCGGCTTTGCAAAATCCATGTAAAAAATCATTTGCTGTTTTTGCCCGTCAGCAATATTCCGCAGGCAGCAGCGGTAAGGGGCGCAACGCTTACAAGCCCGAAGCTTCCCACAACGGTATGGACTATCTCTGCGGCAACGTATTTGTAATTGAGGATATTCCCGAGAGGAGTGCCCTGCGCCATAAACACCATAAGCAGCGCGCAGCAGCTTCCCGAGTATGCAAGCAGAAGCGTCGTTGTAATGGTGCCCATAGCAGCCCTGCCAACGTTAAGTCCCGACTTTACCGCCTCAATGCGGCTGATGTCGGGCTTTTTCTGTATGACCTCATGCACGGCAGATGTAATATCCACTGCAAGGTCCATTACCGCTCCCGATGAGCCGATGAAAATGCTTGCCATGAATATCCTCGTCAGGTTCAAGTCGTTGTAGCCGTTGTAAAGCAGGCTTTCGGAAAACGCCATAACTGCGCCGTGTATCTTGAAAATATCCGTGAATATCATTCCCGTGACGGCGGTGGTAACAATGCCTGCTCCGACTCCAAGGGAAGCCGCCGCGGTGCGCCTGTCAAAGCCGTACACCAGCGCTATTATCATTACCGAAAGCAGCAGGACGATGATGCCCCCTGTTATTATAGGGTCAAAGCCTTTGAGGTACAGCGGCACAAGAACTTTCCATATGGACAGCACCGTCACTATAAAGGAAAGCACCGCTCTCACGCCTGTTTTTCCCGCAAATGCGACGAGAAAAACAACAAAGACCGCCGCCAGAACAAGCTCGCTGTTAAGGCGGTAATGGTCAACCATTGTTACCGACAGAATTTCGCTGTCCCGATAGCTTACAAGGACGTACGCCTTGTCCCCCTCGGCAAAAATTTTGTCCTGCTCAAGAGAGCCGTTGAGCATATTCACACCCTCGGTCTCCTGCCCCTTGAACAGACCGCCCAGCAGCTTTATTTTGCACACCTGCTCGCCCTGACGGACAAGCCCCGTGTCGATTATTGATGAGTTATCGCAGGACAGCACCTTTGCGGCGCAGCGGTCGCTGCCCGTGTATGTGGCTGCGCCCTCGAAGCCTGTTGGTATCAGCAGCAATATTATTATCAAAAGCACCGCCGCTATAACGGGCGCATTGTATCTGATTTTTTCCGACATAAGCATGACCTTTCAAAATAATATATTGCTCCTGCACATTACGCGCAGGAGCATTTCAGGAAGGAATTAAGGAGAAACAAATGAAAAATTGCTGTGGTTACTTTACATTTGTGAGAAGCGCAAGCTTGTTGTAAATATCGGTATTATCGTAATATCCGCTGAAAAGTTCCTGACCTGCGCCCTTTGCAAATACTGCAACGGGAAGTCCCGTGTGGGAGTATGAGGTAAAGCTGATACCCGACTTGTTGTTGAGAATGTGTGTGATAGTTACGGAAAGAGGCTCATAGGTGCCGTAGAGGATATATTCTTCCTGAGAAAGCTCCTCCTCGCCGCCGCTCATTGTCTTGTCGTATGCAGCCTTCAGTCTTTCCATTTCCCAGTCGGTAAGGATAAGATTGGGGTTTGTCTTGTCGGTTGCATTTTCGGGAGCAACAAGTCCGAAAAGCTTCTGAACGTCCTTCAGCACATTTTCAAAGGAAGTACCGTTTTCCTTGTACTTTGCAACATAATCGCTGTCATATTTAGCGTAGGATATCTTCTGGTTTTTCAGATTTGCAAGGTATGTATCATAGTTTGTTCCTGCGTAGCCGATAGTGAGACCGCCTGTTTCGTGGTCGCCCGTTACAAGGATAAGGGTCTCGTCGGGGTGTTGGTTGTAGAACTCAACTGCCTCTGCAACTGCAAAGCTGAGAGCAGCTGTATCGGTAATTGTTGAGCCTGCGTCGTTTGCGTGGCAAGCCCAGTCTATCTTTCCGCCCTCGACCATCATAAAGAAGCCATTGTCGTTGTCAAGCACCTCGATTCCCTTGTCAACATAATCCGCAAGAGTCCATTCGTTTGCCTTGCTGTCCTTGTGGTAGGACATAGAGTCGCTGTCTGCAAGCGTCTCGGCAACAACGATAGCCTTGCCGTCCTTGGCAGTAAGCTTCTCGGCAGCAGCCTGAGTTTTTATTACCTTGTAGCCTGCGTACTCGGCAACCTTGTAGATGTCCTTTTTATCGCCGTCAGCACCCGTAGGCTTGAGGAGCGCGCCGCCTGCGAAGTAGTCGAAATCGCTTTCCACCATTTCAAGACCTATCTCGTAGTAGTTCTTTCTGCTTGCCTGATGCGCATAATATGCCGCAGGAGTTGCGTGGTTGAGGTTTACGGTAGTAACGATACCCACCTTGTAGCCGTACTGCTCCTTGAGCTTTTCGGAAATGGTCTCATACTTTGTTGTAAAGGTCTCGTCCATGTTGATAGTGCCGCTGTATGTTTTGTGACCTGTGGAAAGAGAGGTCGCCGTTGAAGCGGAGTCGGGGCAGAAGGACGTGGAATCGTATGTTGCTGCCGAGCCTGCAACGGGGAATTTCATAAAGTTCAGCACCTTGGTGTTATCAAGGATATCGTTATTGTTGGTGTCATTCAGAGCGGAATAATAGTCGGCTGTCGCCTGTATCTGAGGATAGCTCATGCCGTCGCCGATAAACATAAAGATGTACTTGGGAGTCTTTCCCGTATACCGGGAAGCTGAGACCGCCGCCTTGGTAGAAGCTGTATTTTGGTTTCCTGCCGCATATACCGTGCCTACTGTTGCCGTTGCAGCAACCGCAATTGCAGCGAGCGCCGCTGCCGCTTTTTTGAAATTCATCATAGATCGTTCCTTTCGTTCCGTACCGCAGATATCGTATTGTACGGTGTACATATTTGTGATTATTACCATTTTCCCGAAGGGAAAATGCACTTCTTTCCGATGTTTTGTGGTTTGATGCTGACGAAGTCAGCTAAGCAAATTCCTTGCGGCAGCAAGGAAAACAAAACTCGGGTTTGAAAATTTATTTTCAAACTTTTCATCTGCGGTATTTATTTTATATCCCGAATGTAAAATCCGTAACCGCCGGTTGAAAAAATTCTTGTAAAATTTATTTGTGATACAGTAAAAGCTCCCCTTATTACAATGCACAAGGGAAGCTTTTAATTATGTTAAATTTTTGCAAATGTTTTTTTCATGCACATTATTCCCACAACGTCTGCAAGGAACCAGCCGATAGGTATTGCCCACCATATGCCGTATACTCCTATGGCGGGAACAGGAGAAAGGACATATGCCAGCAGCACTCTTGTGCCCAAGGAAATGACCGTCAGTATAAGCGACATTTCGGGCTTTTCGATACCTCTGTAAAAGCCGTACAGCAGGAACAGCACCCCGATGCCGATGTAAAAGCTGCCCTCGATACGAAGGTAGCCAACACCGATGCTTATAATATCAATTTCCGCCGCATCAACAAATATCCGCATAAGATACGGGGCAAGAATAAATATCACAGCCGAAATAACAAGGCAGAATATTGCGGAAATTTTCACAGCTTTCCTCACGCCCTCCCGAACTCGGTCCTGCCTGCCGCTGCCGTGATTTTGCGAGATGAAAAGGGAAAAGGCGTTGCCGAATTCCTGCGCAGGCATATACGCAAAGGAGTCTATCTTGACAGCAGCCGCAAATGCCGCCATGACCGATGTGCCGAAGCTGTTGACAAGCCCTTGTATCATTAAAATGCCGAAATTCATTACCGACTGCTGAATACAGGCGGCGGACGAGCTGCGTATCACCCCGAGAACAGTTTCCCTGTTGAACTTCACCTCGTTTATTTTCGGGCGAAGCCACGGCTCTTTGAGAAGTACATAAATGCCCGAACCTATGCCCGATACAGCCTGCGCAATTACCGTAGCCAGCGCCGCACCGCTTATGCCCAGCTTAAACGTCACAACAAACAGAATATCAAGCAGTATATTTATGACCGCGGCTGCTCCGAGAAAGCAGAGAGGTACTGCCGAGTTTCCCACAGCGCGAAGCAGAAAGGCGAAATAATTATACAGGAAAACAAAAAATACGCCGAAGAAAATTATCCGCACGTACTCGCGCATCGAGCCGTATATGTCGGGAGGCACGTTCAGAATATGCAGTATAATATCAATGCAGGCAAAGATAAGTATGTTTATTATGACGGTGAAAGCTGCGATAAACAGGAATGATACCGCAGCATTGTTTCTAAGCTGCTGCTTATCGTTTCTGCCGAACCATATTGAAAACACCGTTCCGCTGCCCATGCACAGACCGATTATGACGGAGGTTATAAAGGTCATAAGCGAGTATGCAGAGCCAACCGCTGCAAGAGCGCCCGAGCCTAAAAATTTGCCGACGATAAAGGAGTCAGCTATATTGTAGCATTGCTGGAGCAGATTTCCGAGTATCATCGGATATGCAAACAGCAGCATAGTTTTGGTAACATTACCTTGCGTTAGATCCTTTGTCATTTGAGATACCCTGCTTAAGCGAAAATATTGAGCAGCTGAACTGCCCGATTTACTTCA
This sequence comes from Oscillospiraceae bacterium, assembly GCA_017847885.1. GTDB lineage: Bacteria > Bacillota > Clostridia > Oscillospirales > Ruminococcaceae > RGIG8773. The sequence continues at coordinate 9,537 of JAGAUA010000039.1, read as the reverse complement.
TTATACTTCAAAGACAAAGCATAGTCAAGTGAGCGGAGAGGCGTTACAGCAAATGAAGCTTACGCGTAACACGATTTGGGAAATTGCATGACATCGGGCGGGGCAATGTGTATTTTTATATAACAGTTACCTATTGCTAACTGAAAAACTGTGCAAGTCTACAAATGAAGAAAAATCCCTTGACAAACGTAAAAAATTAAAGTATTATAATTATGGTTAGCTTATGCTAATCAAAATTAATGCAGGGTAGTTAGCATAGTCTAACTAATATAAGGAGGCTGTTTATGATGCCGCTTACACTTGTAAATACGGGCGAGGAAAACATCATCAAAAGGGTCGGTGGAAATCCCGACACAAGGAAATTTCTCGAAAATTTAGGCTTTGTGGCAGGCTCTGCGGTGACAGTCGTCAGCGAGATAGGCGGTAATGTTATCGTCAATGTAAAGGAATCAAGAGTTGCCGTTTCAAAGGAAATGGCTTGCAAAATTATGGTGTGAGGGGGAATTGCAATGTCAACGCTGAAGGAAGCAAAAATCGGCTCGACCGTTACGGTGAAAAAGCTGAACGGCGAGGGCGCGGTAAAGCGCAGAATTATGGATATGGGCATCACAAAGGGCACGGATATTTACGTCCGCAAGGCAGCGCCGCTGGGGGACCCCATTGAGGTGACCGTCCGCGGCTACGAGCTTTCTCTGAGAAAAGCCGACGCCGAAATGATAGAAACAGTTTAATTTTTGCATATTAGTTAGCCAAGACTAACTTTAAAAAGGAGCATTGCTATGGAAATCAAAATTGCGCTTGCGGGAAATCCCAATGCAGGCAAAACAACGCTGTTTAACGCTCTCACGGGGTCAAATCAGTTCGTTGGAAACTGGCCCGGCGTTACGGTGGAGAAAAAAGAGGGACGGCTCAAGGGGAACAAGGACGTTATCATCACCGACCTTCCGGGCATTTACTCCCTGTCGCCCTACACTCTTGAAGAGGTAGTTGCGCGGAATTACCTTATCGGCGAGCGTCCCGACGTTATCCTTAACATTATTGACGGAACAAATCTGGAGCGAAATCTTTACCTTACCACCCAGCTTGTTGAGCTTGGGATACCCGTTGTCTGCGCCATAAACATGATGGACGTCGTACGCAAAAACGGGGACAAGATAAACATAGAGCAGCTTTCAAAGGAGCTTGGCTGCAAGGTAGTGGAAATTTCCGCATTAAAGGGCACGGGCATAAACGAGGCTGCAAATGCGGCGGTGGACGCTGCAAGATCGGAAGAAAAAACAGTGCCGCGGCATAAATTCTGCGGCTGCGTGGAGCACGCAATTGCGCATATCGAAGAAGCCGTTCTTCACGATATCCCCGAGGACAGGCAGCGCTGGTATGCAATAAAGCTTTTCGAGCGTGACGAAAAGGTGTACGAGGCTATTAACATTTCCGAGGAGAAAAAGGCTCACATCGAAGCCGACATTGCCGCTGCAGAAAAGGAAATGGACGACGACAGCGAGAGCATTATCACCAACGAGCGGTATATCTGCATAGCGGAAATTATCAAGGGCTGCCTTAAAAAGAAAAACAAGGGCGGCATGACGGTTTCCGACAAGATAGACCGTGTTGTAACAAACCGTTTTCTCGCGCTGCCCATATTTGCGGCAGTGATGTTTATCGTGTACTTTGTTTCGGTAACGACCGTAGGCAGCTGGGCTACCGATTGGACAAACGATGTTTTCTTTGGGGAATGGATATTGCCCGGCGCTCAGGGCTTGCTTGAAAATATAGGCTGCGCCGACTGGCTCACAGGACTTATCGTGGACGGCATTATCGGCGGCGTCGGAGCGGTGCTTGGCTTTTTGCCGCAGATGCTCGTGCTTTTCATCTTCCTTGCGTTCCTTGAAGCCTGCGGATATATGGCGCGTATCGCATTTGTTATGGACAGGATATTCAGAAGGTTCGGATTTTCGGGCAAGTCCTTTATCCCGATGCTTATCGGCACGGGCTGCGGTGTGCCTGCAATAATGGCAAGCCGCACCATAGAAAACGAGCGCGACCGCCGTATGACCATTATGACCACCACATTCATTCCCTGCGGCGCAAAGCTTCCCATTATCGGACTTATTGCAGGCGCACTTTTCGACAATGCAGGCTGGGTCGCGGCATCTGCATATTTTATCGGAATGGCAGCAATAATCGTATCGGGAATAATACTCAAAAAGACGGCAATGTTTTCGGGCGACCCTGCTCCCTTTGTAATGGAGCTGCCTGCATACCATATGCCCACGGCAGGAAATGTCCTCCGCTCAATGTGGGAAAGAGGCCGGTCGTTTATCAAAAAGGCAGGAACGGTTATACTTCTTTCGGCAGTTGTGCTTTGGTTTTTGCAAAGCTTCGGCGTTGAAAACGGCTCCTTCGGCATGACAGAGGATATGGATAATTCGCTGCTTGCATGGATAGGCGGAGCTATCGCGCCGCTGTTTGCTCCTCTCGGCTGGGGAGACTGGAAAGCCGCAGTTGCAGCGATAACGGGACTTATTGCAAAAGAAAATGTTGTTGCCACATTCGGAACACTATTCCATTTCGGCGGCGAGGTATCGGAAAACGGCGACGAGATATGGGGACTTATGGCGTCAAGCTTTACAGCGCTTTCGGGATATTCCTTCCTTGTGTTCAACCTCCTCTGCGCACCCTGCTTTGCGGCAATGGGCGCTATCAAGCGTGAGATGAACAGCGCAAAGTGGACGGCATTCGCAATTGCATATCAGTGCATTTTTGCATACGCGGTGTCCCTTATCATATACCAGTTCGGACTTCTTTTCACAGGCTCGGCAAATGTTGTCGGACTTGTCTTTGCGGCTGCCGTTCTTGCGTTTATGGTATATATGCTGGCAAGACCCTGCAAGGAAAGCAGCAGGCTTACGGCAAAGATTAAGGTACATTCATAAAAATGAAAGGTCGTGACGATATGGCTACGGTTATCATAGGAATAATAGTTGGGCTGGTTATCTTTTTGGCGGCAAGGCAATTGCATAAGGATAAGAAAAAGGGCAAGTCCCTTTGCGGAGGGAAATGCTCCTGCTGCCCCAACGGCTGCGCTTGTCATAAAGAATAATTTTTCAAAAGTCCTTGACAAACCCTGATATATATGCTAAGATAACATTGTTATGTAACAATGTTATCGAGGCGGTGGGAAGTTGAAGGCTGACAGGGAAACACGGGAGCTGCTTATGGAAAGCGGCAAAAAGGAGTTCCTTAAAAAGGGATATATGAAGGCTTCGCTGCGGAAGATATGCGCCGACGCAGGCGTTACAACGGGTGCGCTGTACTTCTTTTTCAAGGATAAGGAGGACCTGTTCGGAGCAATCGCCGAGCCGCCGCTGAAAGAGCTTACGGACATTCTGAATGGTCATTTTTCAGCCGATGTGGAAGCAATCTCACAGGAACACTCGATTGACGGCATTAATGCTCACGAGCTTGTAGATCACGATGAATTTGTTATGCGTCTTGTTCATCATGTTTACAGCAATTATGACGCATTTATCCTGCTTCTGACGAAATCTCAAGGCTCAAAATATGAAAACAGCGTTGACAGTCTTGTTGATACTATTGAGCAGTTTTATCTTGCAATGTCGGAGAAAATAGGCGCTCATTACGGTGCAAAAGTCAACCGATATATGCTCCATTGGCTCACACATATGATGGTGGATTCCTTTATTCACCTTATAACCCATGAGTGCGATGTAGAAAAGGCGGCTCAATATATGACGAAAATTATGACTTTTATACTTGAAGGCTGGCAGAAAGCCGTTTTTGAATAAACGGCTTTTTTATATAAGCAATACATAACAATGTTATGCCGAACTAACTTTATGTCGGCGATATTTTATGGATAATACATAACAATGTTATGCTAAACTAACTTTTTAACGGGAGGAAATATTATGTATCTGGAAATCAAGGACGTAAAGAAAAGCTACGGAAAGGATTCAAGCTATATACAGGTTTTAAAGGGCATAACAACAAGCGTCCAAAAGGGGCAGATGTGCGTTATACAAGGCACAAGCGGCAGCGGAAAATCCACGCTTTTAAACTGCATAGGCGGTCTGGACACGATGGATTCGGGGTCTGTAAGGGTGGACGGAAAGGAAATTTTCGGGCTTAAACCCGGCGCACTTTCCGATTACCGCCGCGACAATCTTGGCTTTATTTTTCAGTTCTACAACCTTGTGCCGAATTTGACGGTGAGGGAAAATATTCAGGTCTGCGAGTACATTTCCGATGCGCCGCTTAACATTGACGAGCTGCTTGAAACGCTGGGACTTACCGAGCATCAGAACAAGTTTCCGTCCCAGCTTTCGGGCGGACAGCAGCAGAGGTGCGCTATTGCAAGAGCGCTTATAAAAAATCCAAAGCTGCTTCTTTGCGACGAGCCGACGGGTGCGCTGGACTCCAAGACCTCACGGGACATACTCGTTCTGCTTGAAAAAATCAACGAGAAATACGGCACCACAATGCTTATCGTTACCCACAACAACGCCATAAAAAATATGGTGCATAAGGTGCTGATAGTCAAGGACGGCCTTATCGTTAAGGACTATGAAAATGAAGTCCGCACACCTGCGGCAGAGCTGGAGGACTTATGATGAACAGAGTGCTTAACAAACGAATTTTCCGGGATTTAAAGGAAAATTTTCTGCGGTATCTGGCGCTGTTTCTGATGATAGTTATGGGAATGTACATAATTATTTCAGTCGTTGGCGCGGCGGAAACTATTATTACGGGTACAGAAAAAAAGGGTGCGGAAAACCGCGTGGAGGACGGTGAATTTGCCGTTTTCACGGAGCTTACGGCGGCGCAGGAAAAGGAAATAACGGGCAGGGGAGTTACCCTTGAAAGGATATTTTCCTTTGACGCGGAATTGTCCGACAATACCGTTCTGCGCATTTTCAAGGTGCGGAAAAATATTGACCTTGCCGACCTCGACGAGGGCAGGATACCCGAAAAAACGGGGGAGATATTCCTTGAAAAGCGTTACTGCGAGGAGAATGACATTTCCGTTGGAGACGGGGTGGAGATAGGGGGAAAACGGTTTACGGTAACGGGCGTGGGAACTGTTCCCGACTATGACCTGCCGGTGAGGAATTTTTCCGACGCTTCTGCCGAAAGCTATCTTTTCGGACTTGGATTTGTTGTTCCCGATGATTATGAAGCGCTGAAAGGTCTTGGAAAAACCGAGGATATCCGTTATGCTTACCGTCTTAACGGAAAGCTTTCCCACGGTGGATTAAAGGAAATTATCAAGGACTTTGAGTTTGATTACAACGAAATCGAGGACGAATATTTCCGCGAAATGCTTGACGATACCCTCGGCAGAAAAGAGGATATACAAAGCGGCATAAATGAGCTTTACGACGGCTCAAAGGAGCTGGCAGGCGGACTTTCCCAGCTTGACGAAATGGGAGCTACTTTTGACGGGCTGAAAGCCTATGCCGACGGTGTTTCGGAGTATACCGAGGGCGTGGCAAAAGCGGCGGAGGGTGCTGCCGAATTATCGGACGGCATAAAAGAACTTAAAACCGAAACGGAGGATATGCTTGACGAGCTTTTCACCGTTGATATCGACAACCTCACCGAATTTATCGAAGCAGGCGACAACCCCAGAATTGCTGCGGCGGCAGGGGATATGCAGATGAACAGAAGCATCGGTCTGCTGGCAGGTGTTATAATCATGGTGCTGTTCACATATGTAATTTCGGTATTCGTCATACATCAGATACAGCGTGAATCAAGCGTTATCGGTGCGCTGTATGCTTTGGGTGCAAAAAAGAAAGACCTTGTGGGGCACTATATCGCCCTGCCTGGACTTATCAGCTTTTTCGGCGGAATTACAGGCGCTGCGCTGGGGTTCAGCAAGCTTGGTATCAGCAGTCAGATGCAGGACACATTCAATTATTTTTCCGTACCCGAATTTTCCACCGTTTATCCGTTGTATCTGATAATTTACGCGGTCGTTATGCCGCCCATTATTTCCGTTATCGTAAACTATTTTGTGATAAACAAGCAGCTTTCACGGACGGCGCTTTCACTTATCCGAAACGAGCAGAAGACAGATTTCCGCACGGGAATTGACCTAAAGGGAATGGGCTTTCTGCGCCGTTTTCAGATACGTCAGATGCTCCGTGAGGCAAGGACGGGGCTTACCGTTATTTTCGGAATGTTCATCTCGCTTTTGATATTTATGATGGCAGCCGACTGCTATGTGCTTTGCGAAAACATCAAGGACGAAACTGCTCGGGATACAAAGTATGAGTATATGTATATGCTGAAATATCCCGAAAAAACGCCCCCCGAAAACGCCGAAGCCTGCTATGCCGAGTCCCTGTCGAAAACGGCATACGGCTATACTCTTGATGTGAGCGTTATAGGCATTGACGGCGATAACAAATATTACGGTGTATCCCCCGAAAAGGGCAAGAGCAAAATTACCGCAAGCGCATCGGCTGCGCAGAAGTACGGTCTGAAAAGGGGCGATAAGCTTATCCTGACCGACAGCGCAAGCGATATGGACTACGCCTTTACCGTTACGGAAATTGCCGATTATTCCGCAGGGCTTGCGGTGTTTATGGACATTGCCGATATGCGCGAGCTTTTCGGCAAAGAGGACGATTACTACAATATGCTGCTTTCCGACAGCGCGCTTGACATCGACGAGGGTCGGCTCTATTCGGTAACGCCGCGGAGCGATGTTGAACGCTCCTCATCGGTGTTCACCGAGCTTATGATGCCCATGGTGATAATGCTGACAAGCGTATCGGTGATAATTTTCTGCGTGGTAATGTATCTTATGCTGAATGTGATGATAGACAGGGCGTCCTTCGGCATATCCCTTGTGAAGATATTCGGCTACCGCACAAACGAGGTGAGAAAGCTGTACCTTAACGGAAATACAGCTGTCGTGGCAATCGGCGCGCTTATTGCTTTACCATTGTCAAAGCTTGCTATGGACGCTATCTATCCTTATGCCATATCCAACGTTGCCTGCGGAATGAACCTGCATTTTTCATGGTATATGTATGCTGTGGTCTATATTGGAATTATGCTGATATACTTTGCGGCAAACGGTCTGCTTACTGCAAAGCTGAAAAAAATAACACCTGCGGAGGTGCTGAAAAACAGGGAGTGAACTGTTATTTTTTACAGGCTGCGGAGCATGACCGCACAATTAAAGGCTGCGCAGGATTTTCCCGTGCAGCCTTTCGTTACATACTGTATAACTCGGAAAGTAAGCATTGTTCATAAATCACGCGCTCCTGCTTCTGCGCAGGGTCGCCGCCCAGATGAGCATTACCGTACCCATGACTGCAAGCGCGCCGCCTATGAGGTACATATCGGGGGCAATAACGTCGGTCACGGCTTTTGCTATGTCTCTGAAAAATCTATCGCAGTCTGCGAAAAAGACCTGCACCGAGCAGAAAAACGACGTGAGCAGTATTGCGCTCCCTCCTGCAAGGACGGCGCTTCCGCCCCAGCCCAGAACCCTTGCGGTGCGGCGGTTTATTGCCCAAAGCACTGCAAGCATTGCTATTGCCAAGACCGCTTCCGCCGCGATAACCGGTACGGAGCTTACAAGCCTAAGCAGGGTAAGACCCGTGCCGCCTATCGCCTGCTCGATATTTGACGGGGCAATTGCTTCAAGGACAGGCTCTGCACGTTCAAGCTCTGCAAAGGCAAGGTCGATATCATGCTGGGAAAGGGGCATACCCATGGTCTTGTCTATCAGCCCCAGATTTTCGCTGAAAACCGCTTTCAGATTTTCCGCGGTAAGCTTGGGGGGCAGCTCGCCGTTTCGCAGAAACTCGGCATACTCGGTAAGACGGTCGGCAAGAAAGCTGTCCGCGGTAGAGTTTTCGTAAATGGTTTTTATATCCTCGCGGCTAAGCCCCGTGCCTTGTGACATCACGTAAATTGCGTCCTGCAAGGTGGCGTCGGGGGCGATTTCGTACCCCTCAGCGGTAAGCATGACCGTCTGCGCCGCAGGAAGCGACATAACGTCAAGCCTTTCGGCAAACTCGGCTATCTTTCCGCTGTCTGTTGCAAGCCGCAAAGCCGCGGAAGCTGCGCCGAGAATGATAAACGAAAACATACACGCCGCGGCTATGAAGGACCCTGCGGCACAAAAAAAGCCGCGTCCCGACCTTCGTTCACGCTCCTTGGGCGGCTCCTTTGCGGCTTGGACGGGCTCATGGGGGATATCCCTCACAAAGCCGCCGAAAACGGCTTCGGGCAAAGGTTCTGTCTCCTCCGTACGGGGTATGATGTCCGCAAAGGCGGTCTGCTCCTCGTCCATAACAAGTGGGACAAGCTCCGCGCCGCAGCTTATGCAGCAGGTCATTTTTTCGTTATATTCTTTTCCGCAATTGGGGCAAATCATTTTCATCCATCCTTATCTTTTTGGAATATTATGGTCGTTATATGAATATAATATACCATTTTATTCCAAAAGTCAATAATAATTGTTCGACAGAAAATGACAAGCAAGGGGTTGGGAAGCGTCTTGCGCCGTCGTGCTGTACAAAAAATATACATAAATTTTATTGACATTCATAATATTTAAAGGTATAATGAATTTACAATATATTGTAAAGGGGTACTTTTTATGCAGTACGAAATCAAAGGAAATCCTTTTCCTGTTGTAATTTGCAGGCTTGAACAGGGCGAGACGGTATGCTGCCAGAGGGGCGGAATGTCGTGGATGTCCCCCAATATGCAGATGGAGACAAATGCAGGCGGCGCGATAGGCAAGATGTTCTCGCGTGCGCTCACGGGCGAGTCCATTTTCCAGAATAAATACACCGCCATGAACGGTATCGGCGAGATCGCTTTTGCTTCCTCAGTTCCGGGCAACATTCTCCCCTTTGAGATATCTCCCTCAAGGACGCTTGTTGTTCAGAAGTCGGCTTATCTTGCATCAAGTCCCTCGGTGGAGCTGAGTATGTTCTTCCAGAAGAAAATCGGCGCAGGCTTTTTCGGCGGCGAGGGCTTTATCATGCAGAAGCTCAGCGGTCAGGGCATTGCATTTGTGGAGATAGACGGCAGCGTTGTTGAGTACGACCTCAAGGCAGGGGAGTCCATTCTCATCGACACGGGCTATCTTGCGGCAATGGACGCGACCTGTTCTGTTGATATCGAAACGGTCAAGGGTATCGGCAACGCGCTTTTCGGCGGAGAAGGCTTGTTCAACACCCGTGTTTCGGGTCCGGGTCACGTATGGCTCCAGACCATGCCTGTGTCTGCGTTGGCAGGCTCGGTGCGGCCGTATATTCCTACGGGTAATTGATGAGCAGCAGCGATTTTTTAGCTACGAATATTTTTGTAGGGGCGGATATTATCCGCCCTTTTGATTTGTGTGGTAAACAATAATTTAGCGCAATGTTTTGTAGGGGACGGGTCTCCCGTCCCGATGTTGTAGGGGCGGATTCCATATCCGCCCGTGTTGTTTGGGGTAATATTTTGTATGGCATCAGCGAAGCGAGAGTAAAAGTTTCGTCC
>JAGAUA010000038.1 GCA_017847885.1 Oscillospiraceae bacterium | reverse complement strand
TATGGATAAAGACGGTGGATAGAATACGACCAATCAAGGAAAACGACCGCAGACAGGCTGCCGCCTGTCAAGGGAGTTTGACGCAGAGTGGGCGTATTATAGCCACCGTATCTTATCCTTAGGTTAAATGGTTATTAGTATAATACTAAGGCAGAATAATTCCCCATAAAACAGAGCAAGGCGTACACCCAACGAAAAGAAAGGTGTACGCCTTGTTTTATGTACTCTGCTTGCAATTTTTGCAGAAACGGTAAAGGCGGAGTACGCACTAATTACCGCTTACATTTGTAAGATTCAGGTGCTTGATCTTTCGTAATGCGATCAAATTCACGATCAAAGCAAACAAAGCACCAACTGCACAGGCATAAAGACAGGCAGGAATGTTCGGTGTACGCACATAACGATTAGCCCCCGTCTCGATTATACGAACTACCACATAAGAAAGCACGATACCAAAGCCGCTGCCCAGAATAAGCCCCATTAAGGTAAGAACGATATTATCTTTGTAGACATATGCTTTTGTTTCGCTCATAGTGTAGCCGTTGATACGCATGACCGCCAGCTCTCTTGCCTTTCTGTTAATATGCATAGAGATCTGGTTTAAAAGCACCAGCAAAGCCATAACAGCCGATAAAGCAAGGCATATCATGATGACCAGATTGACGCTGTCGGCACTCCTTTCATACTCACTGTTATCCTTAAGTGACAAATATCCGTCCATGTCCCGAACTCTTTCGTACAGTCCGCTGATATCACCATTCAGCAAAAATACGCTTTCGTCCGTTTCCTCTCCCATGGCAGACTCATAATAGCTGTCGGTTGTAACAAACAGATGATATGGAAGGTAATGCTCCATCACTCCCACAACATTAAACTCTTTGGGGTTTCCTTCCGAATCCATGAATTCTACCGTGCTGCCTTCCGATAAATCATATAACTCTGCGCACTTGCGTGAAACCAGCACACCATTCTCGGGAGGGGCGGCGAGGCTCTTTGCATTAATATCCCAAACGACCATAAAATCCCCAAGCTTATCAAAATCCGGGGCTGCAACAATATGGGCATTTTCCCAGCTTCCGCCGTTTACCCTGAAATTTTTCAGCTTGTCCTGAATAACAGTATAGCTTATATCTTCCTCCCGAAGCACATTTTCAAAGTCCTCCTTTTCGCCCACACTGCTGTCTATAACCAATCGGTTATCGTACAAAAAATACTTATCAAACTGAGTCACCGAGGAATTCTCAATTGCCAGCTTGAGAGAAAAACATATTACCAAAAGGGCAATACAGCCCACAACCCCCATGATGGTTGTCATCATACGTCCCTTGTCACTCAGCACATTTTTTATCATGGTTCGGGAATATAAGTTTAGCTTTTTATAGCTCTGCCATTTCTCAAAGAAAAATCTTTTTCCATGCACGGGAACTTCGCCGCGCAGTAATTCTGTTGCAGGCATACGAACCAGCTTCGCACAGGCAGCATAAGTCGCCGTCAAAAAGACAGCAAAACAGATTACTGCCGTCACAAGGGCTTCTTTCCATGCAAAAGTAAGCGAAATGCTTCCCAGCAAAAAGTTCGGTTTAAATATATGGAGTACCAAGATCTCAACAATAACAACACTTGCAAGCCAGCCTATCAGAATACCGAGAACAGCACATAATGTGTTGTAAAGCATATAGTGATTAAGGATTTCTCGGGAACTAAATCCAAGCGCTTTTTGTGCGCCAATGAGCGTTCTCTGCTCGTCGATCATTCTGGAGATCGCCGCATGGCAGACAACGATCGCCACCAGCAGGAAAATAATCGACATGGAATAGCTCAGACCGTAAATTCCGTCTACGATCGTTTTCACTCCGCGGATATCTCCCACATCATTTCTGACAGAAATTATCCAGTCCTTTAACTGAATGTCCTCCGCTTTCTCTATTGCATCTGCAAGTTCTGTCTTTGCACTCTCAAGTTTTTCACGGGAATCATTCAGCTCAGCCTCTGCATCTTGTACCTGCGCCATACCTTCCTGATAATCCAGAATTGAAGTCTTTAAAGGAAGTGCCGCATCACCGTACAGCTCCAACTGCGTCAATGCAGTATCAAGCTCCGTATCAAGTCCCATGGCAGTGAGGTTTGCCTCAATTTCTCCAAGTGCCTTATCCAGCTTATCCTTGTTTTCCTCGATACTGCTCTCTGCATCGGACAGTTCCTTTTCGCTGTCTGCAATCTCGTTCCTTGCTTTTTCAATTTCGGTATCGGCGTCACCTTTAAGGGAATCGTAACGAAGCAGGGCACGTTCTTTTCCGAGTATCTCCAGCTTTTCTTTGAATGCTTCTTCCTGCTTTTTATATTTATCCGAAAAATAATAATATTTATCCAATGCATTATTTTTTACAAAAGCAGTTGTATAGCAGTCACTGTAATAAGAGGAATCAAATGCATCTGCGGTAAGCATTATGTAGTAGGAAGCAGAGCCCAGTCCCTCCGAACTTTTTCCTCGGGCATCACGAACAGTAGCACAACAGAAAAACGGTTCATTAATGATCGCTGTCACACGAAATGTATCCGAAGCAAGCATGCCGTCGTGCTCCAATGTGATTTCGTCCCCAAGCTTTATTTCATGCTCCTTAGCAAACTTCTCCTCCACAGCAGTTTCATTGGGTGCGGTGGGGAGAACACCCTCAATGACAACAGGCTCGTTCATGTCGCTGCACAAGGAACGTGCCTGTATCGTTATTTTCTCACTCTCGCTGTTCATCAGTGCCATAGCAGAATATCCGCCCTCTGCGGCATCAACTTCGTCCCAGCCTGCTATTGCATCTATATCTTCTTGGGTGATACCGTTTGCACAGGTTATCTCCAGAGATTCCAGATGATTTGTAATAAAATAACGGTCAGTTTCCTTCAAAATCGCGGTTGCAGAGGATTGCAGTCCCAGAAAAATAGCAATACTTGTTGCCGCAATAAACGCAACAGCAAAAAAAGGAACTCCGTTTTTCTTTATCGTTCTGAAAAGATATTTCGTCCTTGCTTTTCTTTTTACCATACTAACTCCTTTGCGCTTGCAGGATGTCTGTTTACGATAACCTCCGCAACTACTCCACCCTTCATGCGAATAACACGGTTTGCCATTTTCGCAATCTCTTCATTATGCGTAACCATCAAAAGAGTTGTACCGGATTTGATTACTTCTTCCAGAACAGTCAGTACCTCTATGCTTGTCTCATAGTCAAGTGCGGCAGTTGGTTCGTCGGCGAGAATAATTCTCGGCTTCTTCACAAGTGCTCTGGCTATGGATACGCGCTGCTGCTGACCGCCGGACATCTGTGCCGGATAGTTATCCTTTCGCTGGGAAAGACCAACCCGTTCCAAAGCCTCTGCCGCGTCCATGGAGTTGTCACACAATTCCCCGATAAAATCCAGATTTTCCTCTGCGGTAAGAGTAGGCATCAAATTGTAAGCCTGAAAAATAAAACCCACAGAATGTCTGCGGTACTCCGTCAAGGTCTTCTCATCCGCCTTGGAATAGTCCTTGCCATCGAAAAGAAATGTTCCCGTAGTAAGCTGGTCCATACCGCCTATGATGTTAAGCATAGTGGATTTGCCGCAGCCTGATTCACCCAATATTACAAGGAACTCGCCCTCTCTGATATCAAGATTGACTCCTTTCAGCACTTGTAGCTTAGTTTCTCCCGTACCAAAGGTTTTTGTTACATTCTTCAAAGAAATGATCGACTTCCTGCTCTCCGCAAAGCCAAGATTGAGTCCCCTGCCGTCCACGGCAATAGCAGTCAGCATAGCCAGATTTTCACACAGACTAATATCCTCATCATTGTACAGAGAGCCATCTTTTTTATTGATGATCTGAATACAACCGATTACCTCATATTTATTCACAAGAGGTACACAGATCATACTTTTTGTCACAAAGCCCGTAGCCTTATCAAAACGTCCTGCCCAACGCTCATCATTCCGGCAATCCTTGACTACGGCAGACTTTCCCTCTTTTATTACCGTACCTGCAATTCCTTCTCCAAGCTCAAGGCTTAGACCTGTCAGATCTGCTCCGCCGATAGTAAAGGAGGGATATATTCTTTTATCCCCATTTACGTTGTAAAACCAGATCGTGCCTGCCTCAGCGCCAACTGCCTTTACCACTTCCCCAAGACTGGTACGCAATGCTTCTTCCAAAGATTCTGCTTTCTGAAGCAATGTAGTGATCTCCCAGATCACCTGCGTATATCCGATTTTTGTGTTCTGCTCATTCATTTTGCCACCTGCATATTCCTGCTTTACCCTTTCCGTTTGGTAAGTTGTTGCTTACTTATTTTCTGTTGACAAAGTGTTGCCATGACTTATTATAGCATATTTTGTTAACAAAATCAACAAGTTTTAATAAGAAAGTTAATAAATGGAATATTGCGCTTTTCAGCATACCGTATGGCGTTATATGCACCACCGACTTTTCATTCTGCATAGCAAACTGCCAAGTCCGAACGATAAATCATATATCTGTTCCTTATCTGAATTGCAGCCATGAAATGTGCATCGGCAGACTTTTCACATATTAATCATCACATTTTTTTCTTTTCCCGATTAATGTAAGAATAATTCCTGCCAACAGGAAAACTGCAAACGCCGTAATCATTATAATACCCATAGTAACACCTATGCTGTATTTTTCCGCATTTTCGGGGTGAATTCTGTACCCGTGAAAGGAAGCTCCGATTATAAGTGAAACAACTGATAAACCATAGCATATCCGACTGAAAATCTTGATTTTTTGCATTTTTTTCATACCTCTCCTTGAAACCATTTTTGTATTACACTTTTGCAACTATTCAAAAATAATTATCTTGTTCTGTTCAATGCTGTCTTTGGGCAATGCATATTTTGTGGGCGCACCTTCCGCAGGAATTTTGATAGTTATTTGCAGATAATATGCTTGAATTTTCCGCTTAATGGGTTTGCCGACGGCTCATTGCCCGACAGAATTATATCTGCATTGACCCCTCTTTCCGATAAAAATTTTATCAGAGCGGCAGATGCTTCTTTAAATGCACCCTGCTTATCCTCCGAGATAATGCGAAGCTCCAGAATGTCCCCGCTTTTCTGCACAAGCTGAAAACGCTTCATTCCGTGGACTTCCTTTAATATGGCGTAAACAGAAAGGGGAGCTATCCTCACGCCGTTTGAGAATGTGAGAATATCGTCCGTTCTGCCCTCAATTTCAAGCCACGGTCTGTCGCTTCCGCAGGGGCATGGGTCGTTATGGAGAATAACTCTGTCGGTTATCTCAAAGCGGATAATGGGGCATATTTTGTTTGCCGGATTTGTCAGCAGAATTTTCGCCGACTGTGTTCCGAATGGAACGGGCTTATTGTTTTCGTCAACTGCTTCGATGATTATCCAATCGTCGTTGATATGGAAATGCTGCTCGGGACATTCACACGCCATTGTGCCGCCCTCGGTGCAGGAATAGTTTGTCTGAACATGACATTTGAAAACCTCGGATAGATGCTTTCTCACATCGTCCGACAGATATTCGCCGCCTGTCATAATAAGTACGGGACTGATATTCAGCCGTCCCGAAAGCTGTTCATCTGCCAGAAGCTCCGCAGCGGTGGGATATATCCCGAGCATTGCAGGCTGAAAGGCGTTCAAGGCAGCGTTCAGCTTTTCGGGGGACTCTCTTACGTCTGCTATCATAAGCTGACGCTTTTTCCAAGGCATTCTGCTCAGCTGATACCTTACCGAGCCGCAGCCGAGATAAAATCCCTTGTCTGCAAAAACCGCTGCCGATTTTCCGCCTGCTTTGATAAAACGCTTCATCACATCGCTGCTTGAGAAGCTTCTTGTTATTCCTATGGCGGTGGTAACATTCATTGCGTTGTCGTCGTAAGGGACGATACAGGGGTTTCCCGTGGAGCCTGAGGTGGTGAAAACGAGATATTTCCCGTCCATTTTTCTGCCTGCGTTGTCGATATCGGTCATAAACTCTCTGACCTTTTCAAGGGTAACTGTTCGGTCGGTGTGCCAGCGGTCGAAATGCTCCATCAGCATAAGCTTGTCAGTGACGGGGAAAGCGTCCAAGGGCGACTCTGGGGATATGCCGCTGTACAGCTCCGCAAAAAACGGGCTGTTTTCCTTGACATATGCTATATGCTCCGTAAGGCGTTTTCTTTGCAGCAAAAGCCGTTCATCATGGGACATTTTGTCCGCCTTATGGGTTTCGCCGATTGCTTTCATAAGTCCTATTTGTTTCATTTTTCTGCCTCCTTTGCAGCCTTTACCATTTCGGCAACAGTCCGCTTCATAATGTCCAGACCTGCTTCAAGGGTAAATTCTACGTGATTTACGCATATCATCGAAGCCGTTCCGTGGAGCAGAAGAAAGCTTCTTTGGAGAATGTCAAGGCAGTGTTCACGGCTTAGACCGTATAGCTGTGTCATGCGTTCAAGGGTCGCCATATTGCAGCTGTAGCTAAGCATTTGTGTGAGCAGGTCCTTGCTTTTGTAGCTGTCGGAGAGGTAGAGAAATTTGAATATATTTGGACGCTCCATTGCTAATCGAAGGACCCATTCCGACGATTTTGCCAGGTTTTCCGAATTGCACGAATACTCCGAAATTTCCTTTCCGCAGACGGCACACACATAGTCGAAGGCTTCCTCCTTTAACGCAGAAGCCGTTTCAAATCGGCTGAAAACAGGCTGGATAGAGCAGTTCGCACGTTCGGCAAGGCTTCGCACGGTAAGAGCTTCGCTGCCGTTTTCGAGGATTATTTCATATGCACAATGCAAAAGCTCTTCCTTAGTTATCTTTTGTTTAGGCGGCATTTCTGCATCTCCTTTAAATATCGTTAGATATATATCATATGATATATATAGCTTGATATATTATAACATAGAAATATTTATTTGTCAATAGACGGATAGAGAGAAACACTAAAACGGAGCTTCTGTATTTACAGATGAACATTTTCCCGTTCCTATGCCGGTGATTTAAAGTCAGTACCTTTATGATTTTGCAGCTGAATACGAAAGCAAAGGGTATGAATATGTAAACTTCAATACCGAGAGAATTTCGGATAATGTGATATCCGCCTGCGGTAGCTTTCCTAGATTGGCTGCGTTCTATCTGCCGCCTTTGTCTATAGAACGGTCAAAGATTAGTATTAAGAAAGCGCTGATTAAATCGCGCCTTGCGGCTTGGTACGCATCTTGCTTGCATATTTTTCGCCATATTGCACCAAAATTTCTTGACATACGACAGTATGCCTTCGAAATTTTTGCACAATCTGACGAAAAATCTGACTGCGCAATATGCGCACCAGATTTAATCAGCGCTTCCTTAATTTTACCGACCTGCCGCTTTTCTCTCCGATGCTCGGAAGGCTTTGGGTAATAGGGGGACATGGGATATCGACAGCCTGTACTGCATAAAAACAATGAACAAGCTTACTATATTTTAAAGGACGGAGAAAAAACTGAAATTGAAGCGTCACCTATCATTGATAATTGAACAGTGTTATGGCAGAGAAAATGAAAATTCCCCTTGACAAATGCAAATTGCTGTGATATGATATATACAGACCGTTAGTCTGTAAAGAGGTGAGCAAATGGCACGCAATAAATATCCCGAGGAAACTGTCAATCTTATTCTGAACACCGCAGCAAGGCTGTTTATGGAAAAGGGCTTCGACAGGACATCTTTGCAGGATATAATCGACGAAACCAAGCTATCAAAGGGTGCGATCTATCATCATTTCACATCAAAGGAGGATATTTTCGATAAGATCTGTCAGCGTATCGGTGCGGAAAATTCCGAAAGGCTGGCTGCTGTCCGTGACGATAAAAGCCTGAACGGACTGGAGAAGCTTCGGCAGACCTTTCGTTCATCAATGCTTCACCCGAATCAAGAGCGGATTACGGAAATTATCCCTTGTCTGCTGGATAACCCACGGCTTCTTGCCATACACGTCAGAATGCAGTTTGACGATGTTGTGCCTAATTTCATTGCGCCGATCATCAAGGAAGGCATTGCCGACGGCTCAATAAAAGCTGAAAATCCCGATCAGCTTGCCGAGGCAATAATGATATTGTCCGATGTCTGGCTGAATCCGGCTGTCCGTCCCGTGAGCAAAGAAGATACAAGGCGGAGATGTGAGGTCTTTCGGAGCATTACACGCTCTTTAGGGCTGGATTTCTTCGATGATGACGTTATTCAGGCGTATGTTGACTACAGCGATGCCGTTTCCAAAAATCAGAGCAATCAATAAAAGAAGCTGTTAAGAAAATGCCTATCACTTGGTTAGCATTTCTTTAACAGCATAATTTAGCAGACTATACAAACCGACGGTCGGTATCAAACTTTTAGGAGGATAAGTTTGAAAATCAAAGATTTTCAAACTACGAGTTTTGTTTCTTCGGCTGTCGCCTCGATTTGCTAACGCAAACCACAAAACTCAGAAAGGAATGATCATATTTATGAACGAGAAAAAGCTATTCACAAGGGATTTCACGCTGGTTATAATCGGACAGATAATATCACTTTTCGGCAATGCGGTGCTTCGGTTTGCGCTGCCGCTCTACCTGCTCAGGGAAACAAATTCTTCGTCATTATTCGGTGCGGTAACCGCCTGCTCATTTATTCCGATGGTGATATTTTCGCTGTTCGGCGGCGTTATTGCCGACAGGGTAAACAAGCGAAATATTATGGTCACACTTGA
This sequence comes from Oscillospiraceae bacterium, assembly GCA_017847885.1. Lineage (GTDB taxonomy): Bacteria > Bacillota > Clostridia > Oscillospirales > Ruminococcaceae > RGIG8773. The sequence continues at coordinate 154,462 of JAGAUA010000038.1, read as the reverse complement.
TTTTTGCACGGCAGCACTCATAATAATTTTCGGAATACTTCTCGGAAAGCTGCCCTTAGTTCCTCTGATGACAGCTGTGCTTATGATACTTTACGGCATATCCGGGGCATATCAGCCGTCGGTGCAGGCGAGTATCCCGCTGCTGGCTGACGGGAAAAATCTGATGCGCGGCAATGCTGCGATAAATATGGTCAGCACGCTTTCAAGCTTGCTTGGACCTGTTATCGGCGGCGTTTTGTACGGCTCTTTCGGAATAAAGCCTGTGCTTTTTGTCAGCGTAATATGCTTCACTATCTCTGCGGTCATGGAGATCTTCATTCATATTCCTTACATAAAGCCCTCGGAAAATGTCAGCGTAATTAAGGCGGTATCGGGCGATTTGCGGGAAAGCTTTGAATTTGTCAAAAATGAAAAGCCCGTCTTTATTTCGGTGGTGGTACTGCTTGCATTATTCAATCTGGTGCTTTCGGCGGCAATGGTTGTTGGAATTCCCGTTATGGTAGTGCAGTCCCTTGGAATGTCCGACGCTGCTCTCGGGATAGCACAGGGTGCAATGGGACTTGGCGGACTGGCAGGCGGAATACTTGCAGGAGTTTTTGCCCAAAAGCTAAAGGACAGTCATGTGCCGTTGGTTATATGCTCATTTGCGGCGCTTTTTATGGGAATATCACTTTTTGACGGCATACCGCACAGCGTTTCTTTTGCGGTAATTACGGCAATGTGCTTTGCGGCAATGTGTGCATCAACAATGTTCAGCGTTGCAATGCTTACCGTGGTCCAGCAGCAGACTCCGCCGCAGCTTCTGGGAAAAATCATGGCGGCGATAATGGCTGTTTCGGGCTGTTCACACCCTATCGGTCAGGCGGCGTACGGCTTGCTGTTTGACGTTTTAGCCGATATGCCTTATGCTGTAATGATAGGCTCTACGGCGTTGGCGTTTGCTGTCTCACTTTATTCAAGGAGAGTTTTTGCTAAGCTGTCGGAGTGAGATTTTTGCACATAAAGCTAAAAAGGGACTGTAAAAACAATCCCAAGAAAGAATGCACTTTGATTTTATGCAGTCCCGTAATAGAGGACTGCATACTAACAGTTTACGATTTTCTTTGAAGAAAATCACGGCAATCAGCATATGTTTTTTGAATAATACAATTCACCTGCGGCAACATATCAACATAAGCAGTATTTGCGCAAAATCTTTATGTTAAGGTGGATATATGAGCAATAAATTAAAGGGTGAGACTAGTCCATATTTACTCCAGCACGCGGATAATCCCGTGAACTGGTATCCGTGGTGCGATGAAGCCTTTGAAAAGGCAAAAGCTGAGGACAAACCAATATTCCTCAGCATCGGATACAGCACCTGTCATTGGTGTCATGTTATGGCGCACGAAAGCTTCGAAAGCGTTGAAACCGCGGAAATTCTCAACAAGCATTTCGTATCAATAAAAGTCGACCGTGAGGAGCGTCCCGACATCGACAGCGTGTATATGTCGGTGTGTCAGGCGTTTACGGGAAGCGGCGGCTGGCCAATGAGCATTTTTATGACATGGGACAAAAAGCCCTTTTTCGCAGGGACATACTTTCCCGTCAATTCACGGTACGGTATGCCGGGCTTTGCCGACCTGCTGAATGTGATTTCGGAGCAATGGCGCAATAACCGCACGGTGCTTCTGAAATCGGCGGATAATATTATTGCACAGCTTAAATCGGCAAGTGCGGATAATGTAAGTACCCCGTCCGAAAAGCTGACAGAAAATGTAGTTAAATTTTTCGAAAGAAGCTTCGACAGCGTTCACGGCGGATTTGGCTCTCCGCCCAAGTTTCCCACGCCACATAATCTGCTTTTCCTTATGCTGTATTCGCGGCGGAATAACCATGCAAACGCTCTTGCTATGGCTGAAAAAACGCTGCTGCAAATGCGTAAGGGCGGCATCTTCGACCATATCGGCTGCGGCTTTTCAAGATATTCCACGGATAAATATTATCTTGCGCCTCACTTTGAAAAAATGCTGTATGACAACGCTCTGCTTATCATGGCGTACTCCGCGGCTTACAGTCTGACAAACAACGCTCTCTATCTTGAAACGGCAGAAAAAACAGCGGAATATGTCCTCCGTGAAATGACCTCCCGTGAGGGCGGATTTTACAGCGCGCAGGACGCGGATAGTGACGGTGTTGAGGGGAAATATTATACCTTTTCCTATGACGAAATTATCGGCGTTCTCGGCGATGAAAAGGGCAGACGTTTCGCGCAGGTGTTTGACATTACGCCGCACGGCAATTTTGAGGGCGTGAATATTCCCAATCTCCTTAAAAGCGGTGACCTGACTTCCAATTACAAAAACGAATTGCAGAAGCTGTACGATTACCGCAAAAACCGCGCGCCGCTTCACCTTGACGACAAGATACTTGTTTCGTGGAATTCCCTAATGGCAGCGGCTTTGTCCGTGCTTTACAGAGTTTCCCACAATGAAATTTATTTGCAGGCGGCAGAAAAAGCGCAGGCGTTTATCGAAAATCACCTTTGCAGCGGTGTACAGCTTTACACAAGCTATCGTGACGGAAAGCGCTCCGAAAAAGGCTTTCTGGACGACTACGCTTTTTACATTGCCGCGCTGATAGAGCTGTACAATTCCACATTGGAAAAAGGGTATCTTGACAAAGCGGAGCAATTCTGCGAGGAAGCGGTAAAGCGTTTTTACGATAACAAAAGCGGCGGCTTTTACCTTTGCGAAGCCCACAGCAGCGAGCTTTTTATGAATCCCAAGGAGACATACGACGGAGCGCTTCCAAGCGGAAATTCCGTTATGGCATATGACCTTGTGCGGCTCTATCAGCTTACGGAAGGGGAGCGGTACAATGATTTGGCGGGAAAGCAGCTTGCGTTTATGTCCGCTCATGCGCAGGAGTATCCCGCAGGATACAGTATGTTTCTCACAGCTAAGCTGATATATGACGCTCCTCCCCAGCATATCACGGTTGTTACAAAGGATAATACAGAACTTACCGAGCTGAAAAAGCGTCTGCCGCTGCTTGCAAATATATCGGTAGTCTCGGAGAGTAAAAATTATCCCCTCATTAACGGCAGGACGACTTATTATGTGTGCAGAAACAACAATTGTCTGCCGCCGTCTAATGTATTGGAATTATAGCTATGCAATAAATGTACACACCTTACTAAGAAGTGTATGATACTATTGCTTATTCCACTTATCCGGCAATCAAGCTTAGAACGCCCTGCGGCAAAGAATTTGCCTGTGCAAGCATAGCCTGTGAGCTTTGAACGAGAATTTGCTCTTTTGTGAAATTCATCATTTCCTTTGCCATGTCAGTATCTCTTATACGAGATTCGGCGGAGGTGAGATTTTCCTCCGTATTATTCAGATTATCTATCTTATGTTCAAGCCGGTTCTGGGCAGCACCAAAGGTGGAGCGTACCATAGATACCTTGTTAAGTGCATGGTCAAGCTTATCAATGGCATAATTTGCTTCTTCCTGAGTTGCAAGGGAAAGCTCATCAATTCCAAGTCCCTTGGAAGTGCAGTCAAGATCGGTCTCCAGTCCGCCGAGTTCGTCCGAGCTGTAGGCAAAGGTGAAATCAATGCTGTCCTTTGTACGCGCGCCTGCCTGAATGACGAGATTTTCTGCGTATGTAACATTATCATATATTTTTCTGAATGTGTTTACGGTCCTGTCATCGTCAAAAAGTCTGATATCAGCTTTTATGTAATCCTCTCCGACCATGGTAGGATTGTTGACGGTAATTGACATTCCGTCGTGAAGACGCAATATTTCGCTGCTGTTGGGATTTTGGGGAAGATATACACCCTTATCGGCAAGGTCTACGGCGTTTCCTTCTTCATCACGCCATACGCCTACGGAGCCGTCCGGCTGAGTTCTTCCGTCATAGGTGTATGTTGCGCCGTGCTTTGCAACAGTGTAATCAACTCCGCCAAGCTCGGGGTGAGCAGGGTCAAGCTCGTTCATTTTGAAGTCGACTATTGTACTGTTCGAATAATAATTGCTTTTATCGTCATGAACAGAATTTTGCTGATAAACATATCCGTTACTGCCGTAAGTCCGACCCATGGGACAAGTTGTGGTAAATTGCAGCTGAAATCCGTCCGGCAGTTTTCCGTCAGCTTCATAATAATGTTTCAGATTTCTTGGATAGTAAGAACTATACTTTGAGTAAGGTGTGTCGCTGATCCCATAATCTGTTTTGCTTCCCGAACCGCCGAAATTATCAGACCACGTATTGGTTGCTTTATCATAGGTGAGAGTTACATTAACATTGCCGTGTTCAAGCCAGATAGCTTTGCATCTTGATGAATTCATACCGATATCGGCAAGAGCATTTCTGTTGCCGTTGGCAATTTTGGAGCGTGAAGACAATGATAAATAAAGGTGAGCACCGTCCTTCATGTCTTCGTCATTGTAATTAAATTTCAGATTTGTAAAAAATATCTGCGGACCGCCACTGTAACCGTCGGCATATACAGGTACCGTAACTCCGCTGCTTGACGTTGGTTTTCCGTCGCTTCCCACAACATTTTCATATTCCTGACCGTTTAAGCTCCATACAAATTTCAACGGGTCGGTATCCTCGTTAAATTCATCGTCGGGAACAAGGTTGGCATTGCTTTTCGGCGTTGCATTTATCCAATTAAGGTAAGCCGTTCTTTCATCTATTGTTACGCCCTTGTCATTACCTTGATTAACGTAGCTTTCTACAAATTTGCTTACATCAAATCTGTCATTTCCGGGAGTATCGGCGCTTGGAGTGGTATAGCTTCCGCTTGCAACTCCGCTTGTATAACGCCACTTACCGCTTGCCGAGGTAGAAGCATAATGGGGCAGCTCCGTGCAGCTCACACGGGCGATATCCACCTTGCCGCTCTTTGATGTAAAGGTGCTTATAATTGCCTGATTGCCGTCGGTTTTTATTGTAAACAAACTGTTGTCATCATCGCTTAAGCCTTCAAGGCTGAATTTGGGCATACCCTGGTCGTAGAAAGACTTAACACTTGCTTTATTCAGCTTTTCAAAGGCAAGCATAAGAGCCTCGTCATCCACAAGCCTTGACTTAGCATCGGGCAGAAGCTCTATTGACATCGTAATATCGGGAAAGCCCTCCACCTTTTTAAATGTGCTTACAAAGCTGTCCTTGGGAAATTCGGCTTTAGAGGGGGTAAGCCACTTTACACCGTCTTCGGTCAGAAATGTAAATTTATCCGCCATTCTTCTTCCGTTGAGCATAATAACTCCGTTGAAATCCGTGTCGGCAATGTGATTTACCTCGTCGCAAAGCTGTGAATATTCGATTTGGATAGCTTCACGGTCAACATCGTTTTCATATGTTCCGTTAGCAGACTGCGCTGCAAGGCTCTTTGCCCTGCGAATAATAGAAACGGTTTCGCCCAATGCTCCCTCAAAGGTTTGGATAAGCGAGATACCGTCCGCACAGTTTTTGACGGATTGTTTTATTCCGCATATCTGCGAGCGCATTTTTTCGGATACGGCAAGACCTGCCGCATTATCGCCTGCACGGTTGATAGCATAGCCTGACGAAAGCTTTTCCAGCGATTTGGAAAGCTTGCTGTTATTCTTTTTAATTCTGTTTTGAGAATTTATTGCAGGCATATTATGCTGAATTATCAAGGTTATCCCTCCGAAATTAGAGTATGCTATATATTGACGGTATTATATATTTTGGCAAAATAAAAAATTCATTTATTGGAAAAAGGCATCAAAGCACAGTAATTTTCTACTCATTATATCGGCTGAAATAATGAAAACTTTAGCTGTTTTTGATAAAAATATACCCCAAAATGTAAGCAAAGATATATTTCAACAGCGATTTTGTGATATTTACCGTCAAAAAAAGCAAGTAAAATGCGTGCCAAGCCGCAAGCGCGATTTAATCAGTACTTTCTTAAAAGCCGAATAAGGACATTTTTCTTGACATATTGCCAAATATGATATATAATGTTGCGTGTATGTTAAAAATGTGCTTCGGGGCGGAGCATGGATATAAATTTCCGAAAGGGACGGTTTTTATGAAAAATCATGTTTATAAGCTTTTTCTCGGTTGTTTTCCTGAATTTCCTTTGCCTCAGCAGGTATTTGATAAGCTTCTGGATATTGACGGGTGCAGCATCGTGCCGCACTATGAGGGTGACGTTCTTGCAGGCTGCGGCGCGGTAAAGGACAACAACATTCGTCTTATCTGCGTAAGTCCCGATTTCCGCGGCAGGGGGATAGGTCACAAGCTTATGGAAGAATGTGAACGCCTCATTGCCGAAAACGGCTTTGACAAAGCGTTCCTCGGCGGCGCGGATTCGGAGCTGTTCATAGGTGCGGTCACGCCTGTTGAGCAGTGGAAAGAAATGCGGAACAGCTTCTTTGAAAATGAGGGTTATTCCGCAAGAAACGGCTGCCTTGAAATGAGAATGAAGCTTTCCGACTTTGATTTTGACAGCCTTGATATACCCCTTTGCCCGTCGGATACCGAGTTCGGGTACATTTCCGAAGCAGACAGAGATGAGCTTCTGGCGGCTGTGGAAAAGGTCGACGAGAACTGGGTAAAGTATTTTACCTTTGAAAGCCCTATTTTTGCTGCAAAAAGGGACGGAAAGCTTGTGGGCTTCTGCATTGTTGACGTAAATTCGGATACTATTATCAGCAACGGAAGCAACAACGTAGGCGTTATCGGCTGCGTGGGGGTCGTGCCCGAAAGCCGCAGAAACGGTATAGGGCTTGCAATGGTTGCCCATGCAATGCAGGATATAAAGCAAAAAGGCTGCGACGACGCGTTCATTCATTTTACCTATCTTGACTGGTGGTACGGCAGGCTGGGCTTCAAGCCGTTTTTGTACTACTGGTTCGGCAAAAAGGAACTTAAGTAAGGAGTACATACTCTCATCGGAGATATGGTCAAGCATGATGGATTATACATATAAATTTTACGAATATCTTCCCGAGGCGGCGCGGCTTATACGCACCGAGGTCTTTGTTGAGGAACAAGGCTTTGCCAATGAATTTGACGATACCGACGAAAGCTGCCTGCATACGGTGCTTTGGGCAGGAAATGAGCCTGCCGCGGTGGGACGGCTCATAGACTGCGGAGACGGCGTGTATGCCATAGGCAGGGTAGCGGTGAGAAAGCAGTTCAGGGGAACGGGTCTCGGGACGGAGGTAATGGGCGTTCTCGAAAACAAAGCGCGTGAGTCGGGCGGAAAAAAGGTATGGGTCTCGGCGCAATGCAGGGCAGCAAAGTTTTACCAAGGCTGCGGCTATACCGCAAGCGGAGAAACCTATTTCGACGAACACGTTGAGCATATACACATGGAAAAGCTTTTATAATTTGGGTTTAAACGGCGCTGTATGCTTACGGCGTCATTTTTTGTCGTTTACGCACAATTATTTTGTAAAAACACTTCCATTTTTAAATAAAGTGTGGTATAATATTATAAATAATGCGTTTTAGAAAGGATTTTTTTAGCTATGAAGAAGCTTATGCTTGGTAATGCCGCCTTCGCAAGAGGGCTTTATGAAGCCGGAGTTACTGTTGTTTCCAGCTATCCCGGTACGCCGTCCACCGAAATTACGGAATGTGCGGCAGAATATGATGAGATATACGCCGAGTGGGCGCCCAACGAAAAGGTTGCTATGGAGGTCGCTCTCGGCGCTTCAATTGCAGGCACGCGCTCGTTCTGCGGAATGAAGCACGTTGGTCTCAACGTTGCCGCAGACCCTCTTTACACCGCTGCATATACGGGTGTTAACGGGGGAATGGTCATCGCCGTTGCCGACGACCCGGGAATGCACTCGTCACAGAATGAGCAGGATTCCCGTCATCACGCCATTGCATCAAAGGTGCTTATGGTAGAGCCTTCCGATTCTTCGGAGTGCAAGGAGTTTGTGAAGACATCATTTGAGCTTTCCGAGGAGTACGACACACCCGTTATCGTCCGTATGTGTACGAGAGTCGCTCACTCCCAGTCGGCTGTTGAGATTTGCGACAGGAACGAGCCTGCACGCAAGCCGTACAAAAAGGATATTTCCAAATATGTTATGATGCCTGCTTTCGCACGGGGCAGACACGTTTTCGTTGAGGAACGCCTTGAAAAGCTTCGTACATACGCCGAGACCTCGCCCCTTAACAAGGTCATCGACAACGGCGGCGATATCGGTATCATTACAAGCGGTATTTCCTATCAGTACGCAAGAGAGGCAATGGGGGACAAGGCTTCCTACTTAAAGCTGGGCGTTGTTAATCCGCTTCCCGTTGACCTTATCAAGAATTTCTGCGCTAAGTACAAGACTGTTTACGTTATCGAGGAGCTTGACGATATCATCGAGACTCACTGCAAAAAGCTTGGTCTTAACGTTGTCGGCAAGGAGCTTTTCGGGTATATCGGCGAATTTTCGCAGGCTGTCGTTGCGGAAAAGCTTCTCGGCACAAAGAACGAATACGCTGCTTTTGACGGCAACGTTCCCGTACGTCCTCCCGTAATGTGTGCAGGCTGTCCCCACAGAGGACTTTTCTACTGCCTGTCCAAAAATAAGATAACCGTTTCGGGGGATATCGGCTGCTATACTCTCGGCGCAAGCGCGCCCCTTTCCGCTATGGATACCACTATCTGCATGGGCGCTTCCATTTCCGCGCTCCACGGCTTCAACAAGGCGATAGGTGCAGAGGCGGAGAAGTCCACAGTCGCGGTAATAGGCGACTCAACGTTTATGCACAGCGGCATGACGGGGCTTGTTAACATTGCTTACAACGCAACCAATTCCACAGTTATCATACTCGACAACTCTATCACGGGCATGACGGGTCACCAGCAGAACCCTACCACGGGCAAGAACCTCAAGGGCGACCCTGCCGCAGCGGTAAATCTCGAAGAGCTTTGCAAGGCTATCGGCATCAAGCGCGTAAGAGTTGTTGACCCCTACAATCTTGCGGAAACGGAAGCGGCTATCAAGGAAGAGCTTGCCGCAGAAGAGCCGTCGGTGATCATCTCGCGCCGTCCCTGCGCGCTGCTTAAATATGTTAAGCACAAGCCTGCGCTCAAGGTGGTTTCCGACAAGTGCAAGGGCTGCAAGATGTGCTTGAAGCTTGGCTGTCCCGCAATTTCCGTCCGTGACGGCAAGGCTGTTATCGACCATACACAATGCGTAGGCTGCGGTATCTGCACCGAGGTCTGCAAGTTTGACGCTATCGAAGAATAATGGAAATCATAGATGTTTATGACAGGCACAGAAACAAGGTTCGCACCGCCGAGCGCAGAGATAAGCTTGGTGAAAACGAATATCGGCTGGTGGTGCATATCTGTGCTTTCAATTCAAAGGGTGAACTGCTCATTCAGAAGCGGCTGTCGTTTAAGCATGGCTGGCCGGGACTGTGGGACCTGACAACAGGCGGCGCTGCTTCGACAGGTGAAACAAGTGCCGAAGCTGCGGCAAGAGAGCTGAAAGAGGAGCTTGGTATCGAGTACGATTTCGGCAATATGAGACCTGTTGTTTCAGTAAGCTTTGCTTCGGGATTTGACGATTATTATATTATCGAAAAGGAAATCGACCCCGATGAGCTTCAGCTTCAGTATGAAGAGGTCGAAAAGGCTGAATGGGCGTCTGAAGAAAAGGTATTGTCAATGATAGACGATGGAGTTTTCATACCGTATCACAAGGGCTTTATTGAAATGCTTTTTGATATGAGAAAAAATTTCGGAACGATAATTATTCATTGACCTACTGATTGGGGGGCATGATATGAAGTCTGAGGGGGAAATCATTGCACGGGAGGATTCTTTGGGGGAAGAATCCACTGTGTCGGTTTTGGCAAAGGCTGTCCTCGGAGCAATGCTGGGAGCAATTCCCGCAATGTTTCTGTGGGTGGTTGTGGGCAAGGTAGGCTATTTAGCGGCTATCTGCGGATTTTTTATGTTTCTTGGGGAGATGTACGCCTGCCATTTCTTCACTAAAAAAAGCGGACAGATGAATATTCAGACGGCGATTATCATATGCGTTGTTGTAATGCTTATCGACGGCTATATATGTCAGCGGATAGTCTGGTCATGGGAATTGAGTGATTTTTTCAGTTCAGAGGGTTATCAGGTCGGCTTTTTTGAATGCTTCAAGAATTTCAATAAATTTATGGAGGATTTTGGAGTTCAAGGCGATTTCACCTCATCACTTATTAAAAGCTATTTATTTGCCGCTTTGGGTGTTGTTGCAAGTATTAAAAAGATTGCAAATGGATAAATTTCAGCGGCGAAAATTACATTGAGAGGAGGCACACGCTTCTGATGAAGCGTGGTCATGTTTATGAATACACGTTCTATTATGATCGTCGGCGTGGGCGGACAGGGTTCGCTCCTCGCTTCGAGACTGTTGGGCAATGTTTTGCTGGCTCAAGGCTACGACGTTAAGGTGTCCGAGGTGCATGGAATGTCCCAGCGCGGCGGCTCGGTGGTTACATATGTTAAATACGGCGACGAGGTTTGCTCTCCCGTTATCGAAAAGGGCGAGGCGGACGTCATTATCTCGTTTGAACAGCTTGAAGCCGCAAGATGGCTTCCATACCTCAAAAAGGGCGGAAAGCTTATCACTTCCACACAAAAGCTTGACCCCATGCCCGTTATCACGGGTGCGGCGGAGTATCCTGCCGACATTATCGAAAAAATCAAGGCGGCAGGCGTTGAGGTGACAGCCGTTGACGCTCTCGGACTTGCCGAGCAGGCAGGCAACGCAAAGGCTTCAAACGTTGTGCTTATGGGCAAGGTGGCTTCTCAGACCGAGTTTGACGACAAGCTTTGGCAGGACGCTATCGAGCAGTGCGTTCCCGCAAAATTCCTCGAACTTAACAAAAAGGCTTTTGAGCTTGGCAAAAACGCGTAATTGACAAAAGGTAATATATTTATGAAAAAAATTCTTTGTACATTAATGGCATTGACTGTCTGCACGGTTGTGTTTTCCGGCTGTAATCGGAATACGGAGAATAGTTCGGCTGAACTGACAGAAGCCGAGGTTACACCGACGGCAAGTGCTTCTTCCGAAAACTCCTCAGCAGGAACAATTGAAGAAAATGTTGGAATTGAAATTTCCGTTGAGGAAAACGAGACAGTTTTTATATTGGATGATGAGCCTGTTGAGCCTTACGAGGAAGATATTTCGGAGGAGGATCTTACTCCGCCGCCTGCCGAAAATGTACACCGATATTACCTTGATGACGATGATCCGCCAGAAATGCCCGAATTTTCCATGAGCCTTGATGATTTGTCGGAATACGGGCGCATTTCGGTGATCCGTACAAGAATGGAAATCAAAGCTATGCTTGAATGCTCCAAAACGGGTGAGATACCGGAAATAAAGCTGAACAGCTTTATAATGAATAGCAGACGCCTTGAAAATATCAAGGTTGAAAGCTGGTCGGTTGTTGACGAGGAGTACAATAACGGCAGATATGAGGTCACGGCAACGCTGGATATTTCCGAAAGCTCTGTTGATGAAATACCCGTCGGTACGGCTGATTATGTGTTCATCTATGAGCCGGGTGAGGACAGAGCATTCCTTCCGCTGAGAAAGGTCGGCGAGCTTGACGAAGACCGCTTGCTGCCGTATTACGGCGAGGGCAGGGAATACCTTAAATTCTGCAACGATTTTACCGCATATTTCAGCGACCTTTTTGAAGGCGACGAGGTAACGGATTTTTCAAATCCCGATTTGACGGCATACGGTGAAAACCCGTCCGAAGCAATTTTTTACGCTATGATAACCGCAAAGCAGTATCACCCCGAAGCAGATTTTGATATGTCCTATGAAACCTTTGACAAGGCGTTGCGGGAGCTTTACGGATTTTCCGCAGAGTCCCTTAACACAAAAGAGTCGGGCTATTACAATGCCGAGAATGACAGCGTTTCTGTTCCGGGCAGGGGTATTTACTGGGTATGCGGCTGGCTTGCCGATGAAAGCTTTGACGAGGAAGCAAAGACCCATACTGTTACCATAGACTATTACGAGGATGATTTTCACCTTGTAAAATCCCGAACCTACCGCTATACCGTCCGCGAAAACGAAAACGGCTCATTAACCATGCTGAAAATGGAGCGGCTTTTCACCTCGGACAGACGGATACTTTCAGGCTGCGTTTGATAATGCATAATATCGGCTGTGCCGAAAAAATATACATATGGAGGATACGCCAATGGAAAACTATTGGAACAAAGAAATTGAATGTATGTCCCGAGAGGACATGAAAAAGCTTCAGGACGAGCGTCTTGTTGCGCAGGTAAAGCACGTTTACGAGAATGTGCCTTACTACAAAAAGCTGATGGACGAAAAGGGTGTTACTCCCGACGACATCAAGTCTACCGACGACCTGCACAAGCTGCCTTTCCTCACAAAGGCTGACCTGCGCGACGCATACCCCTACGGCTTGCTTGCAAAGCCTCTTTCCGAATGTGTACGTATTCAGTCCACAAGCGGCACAACAGGCAGACGCGTTGTTGCATTCTATACCCAGCACGATGTTGACCTTTGGGAAGATTGCTGCGCAAGAGCAATTACAGCTGCCGGCGGAACAAAGGACGACGTTTGCCAAGTTGCATACGGCTACGGACTTTTCACAGGCGGTCCCGGACTTAACGGCGGCTCCCACAAGGTCGGCTGTCTGACCCTTCCCATGTCCTCGGGCAACACCGAGAGACAGATACAGTTCATGCGCGACCTCGGCTCAACAATTCTCTGCTGTACTCCCTCATATGCGGCATACATCGGCGAGACTGTTAAGGAAATGGGACTTACTCCCGACGACCTTAAGCTTAAAGCAGGTATCTTCGGTGCAGAGCCTTGGACGGAGGAAATGCGCCGCGAAATCGAAAAGTCTCTCGGTATCAAGGCATACGATATCTACGGTCTGACCGAAACAAGCGGTCCGGGCGTTGCATTTGAATGTTCCGCGCAGAAGGGTATGCACATCAACGAGGATAATTTCATCGCCGAGATTATCGACCCCGACACGGGCGAGGTGCTTCCCGAAGGCTCAAAGGGCGAGCTTGTTTTCACAAGCATTACAAAGGAAGCGTTCCCGCTTCTCCGTTACAGAACACGTGATATTTGTGTTCTTTCAAGAGAAAAATGTTCCTGCGGAAGAACTTTTATCAAGATGTCCAAGCCTATGGGCAGAAGCGACGATATGCTCATAATCAGAGGCGTAAACGTGTTCCCCAGCCAGATCGAGACCGTGCTTATCGAGCAGGGCTATGCTCCCAACTATCAGATCGAGGTTGACCGCGTAAACAACACCGATACTCTCGACATCAACGTTGAAATGAGCGAGGAGCAGTTCTCCGATACCGTTAAGGGCATTCAGGAGAAGGAGCGCGAGCTTGTTGCGGCAATCAAGACAATACTCGGCATCAACCCCAAGGTACACCTTGTTTCACCCAAGTCCATCGCACGAAGCGAGGGCAAGGCTGTCCGCGTTATCGACAAGCGTAAGCTTCACGATTGATTTTACGGCAAAAAGGAGGAAATTATTATGTTAATTAAGCAGATATCTATTTTTGTGGAAAACAAGCCCGGCAGACTCTGTGCGGTAACAAAGCTTCTCAGCGAGAACGGCATTGATATCCGTGCGCTTTCCGTGGCTGATACAAAGGATTTCGGTATTCTCCGTCTTATCGTTAACAAGCCCGATAAGGCTTGCGAGGTACTCAAGGCGGCTGACTGCACGGTTTCCCTTACAAACGTTATTGCTATCGGTATCCATGACAAGCCCGGCGGACTTGCAGACGCAATGGACTGCCTCTATGCGGCAAATATCTCGGTTGAGTATATGTATGCTTTCATTTCCAAGTCTGAGGACCAGGCGTATGTTATCCTTCGCGTCGAGAACAACGACAAGGCTGTAGAGGCTCTCAAGGAAGGCAATTTCACTATTCTCAAGGCAGACGAAGTTTACGATATGTAATTTTGGTTTATCGGAGTACGGGGCAAAAGCCGTACTCCGATTTTTTATAATTTTTTTTAAAACCCCTTGACAAGAGAAAAAACGAGTGCTATAATGCAATTGTAATAATTTAAATGCGCTGACAGGAATAAAAGCCTCGTTGCTGCTTTTCAGAGAGCCGCCGTTTGGTGAAAGGCGGAAGAGCGATAAGGTTATAACTCGTCCTTGAGCAGTCCGCTGAAAGTCTTGTGCACGGGCAAGTAGGTTGGAACGGGTTCTCCCGTTACAGAGATACGCATTGGATATCATTAGATTGAGATGCGGCGAGGTGCAGACTTACGTCTGAACAAGAGTGGTACCGTGGAAGTTATGCTTTCATCTCTTAATTGAGATGAGGGCTTTTTTTATTGCCTGAAACCTTTCTTGACCCGACCGCAAAATGAAAGGAAGATTTGCTGTGAAAAATTATGATAACTACCAAAAACGCTATTTTATGCCCCCCGAGCCTTGCTATGACTGGGTGAAAAGGGAGAAGATCGAAAAGGCGCCCATGTGGTGTTCGGTCGACCTGCGCGACGGAAATCAGGCGCTTATCATACCTATGTCTCTGGAGGAAAAGCTGGAATTCTGGAAGCACCTTGTCAAGATAGGCTTCAAGGAAATTGAGATAGGCTTTCCTGCGGCAAGCGAGACGGAGTACGCTTTCTGCCGCGCCCTCATCGAGCAGGATCTCATTCCCGACGATGTGACCGTTCAGGTGCTGACACAGAGCCGCGAGCATATTATCGCTAAAACCTTTGAAGCGCTGAAAGGCTGCAAAAACGCAATCGTACACCTCTACAACAGCACCTCCGTTGCACAGCGGGAGCAGGTGTTCAGAAAGTCAAAGGAGGAAATTATCGACATCGCCGTTTTCGGAGCAAAGCTCTGCAAGGAGTACCGCGAGAAAACCGAGGGCAATTTCCGCTTTGAGTACAGCCCCGAAAGCTTTACGGGAACAGAGCCGGAGTTTGCGCTGGATATTTGCAATGCTGTCATCGACGTTTGGCAGCCGACCGAAAATGACAAGGTCATCATTAATCTGCCCGTAACGGTTGCGGAAAGTATGTCCCACGTTTATGCGTGTCAAGTCGAATATATGTGCAAGCACCTGAACAACCGCGAAAATGTCATAGTTTCGCTCCACCCCCACAATGACCGCGGCTGTGCTGTGGCAGACTCGGAAATGGGTCTGCTGGCAGGTGCCGACCGTATCGAGGGTACGCTCTTCGGCAACGGCGAGCGCACGGGCAACGTTGATATTGTAACACTTGCCATGAATATGTTTACCCACGGCGTTGACCCCGAGCTGGATTTTTCCAATATGCCTGAGATTACCGAGGCATACGAGAAGATGACCCGTATGCATGTTTACGAGCGTCAGCCTTACAGCGGCGCGCTGGTGTTTGCGGCGTTCTCCGGCTCGCATCAGGACGCTATTGCAAAGGGCATGAAGTGGCGCGAAGAAAAGCACCCGAAATTCTGGAACGTACCGTATCTGGCTATCGATCCCCAGGACGTTGGCAGAGAGTACGAGGGCGACGTTATCAGAATAAACAGTCAGTCGGGCAAGGGCGGTATCGGCTATCTCATGGAGCAGAAATTCGGCATAGATATGCCGCCTAAAATGCGTGAAAGCTTCGGATACGCAGTCAAGAGCGTTTCCGACCACGCCCACAAGGAGCTTATGCCCGATGAGATTTATGATATTTTCATGAAGAAATACGTGAACAAAACGGAGTTTTTCAGCGTGGACGAAGCACACTTTGTACAGAAGGACGGTATCACAGCGAATGTTACCGTTGCCTGCGGCGGAAAGATGATAGCGCGTGAAGCAAAGGGCAACGGCCGTCTTGACGCGGTATCCAACGCTATCAAGGACGCTTTGGGAATATCTTACACTATCGTGACATACAACGAGCACGCTCTTGAGCATGGCTCAAGCTCAAATGCTGCCGCATACGTGGGAATTGAAACGGAAGGCGGAGTATTCTGGGGCGTCGGTATGCACACGGATATCATCGTTGCGTCGGTGAACGCTCTTGTGTCCGCGATAAACAACAGCGGCCTGGTCAAGTAAAAAATGCAAGCGGCTGCGGCAGGGGCGTTGCCTTTGAAACTTCCCGGTCAGTGCGGCCGCTTTTGTTATGACATTTTGTATGCCTGTTCCTGCAATCTGAATATCATACAACAATCTGCCGTTTATAGTGGGGCAAAATGGGGAAAACACCTATTTTAAAGGGAAAATCGACAAATATTCTTGACAATTTCAAGCGTGAGTGATATAATTAATGCGTTTGCGGCGGATTAAGTCCGCTTTTGCATTGTAGGACATATCTGAAAATGCACGGAAATACATTTTCAGATATGTCTTGAAAAAATACTTTTAAAGGAGCAGAATATGAAATTTCAGTTGTTTGAACTTGCCGGCATTCACATTTTTAACATGAAAACAATGGCTCTCACACTGTTCTTCGTGTTTGCTATCATTGCAGTCGGCTACCTCATCGGTAAAATTTCCATCAAGGGCGTTTCCCTCGGAACAGCAGCAATCTTCCTCGTGGCTCTCTTTGCAGGTCACTTTAACGGTCAGCTTTGCGCAGAAGGCGGCGCATGGGCTGACAGCGCAGGAAAAATTTCAAGCTACCTCAGCATTATCCAGAACCTCGGTCTTGTTCTTTTTGTAACGGCTGTTGGTCTTATCGCAGGTCCAAGCTTTTTCAAGAACCTCAAGAAGAACGCTAAGTCCTACGTGCTTCTCGGCGCAATCATCATTGCGGCAGGTGCAGGAACTTGTGCGCTTATCACTATCCTTATCCCAGGTATGACTTCCGCTATGAGTACGGGTCTGCTCTCCGGCGCGCTCACAAGTACGCCTGCTTTTGCAGCTGCACAGGGCGCTCTCGAAGGCGTTGTATCCGACGATGTTTACAAGGAAATTTCCGTTGGTCACGCTGTTGCATACCCCTTCGGCGTTATCGGCGTTGTGCTTTTCGTGCAGATTATCCCCAAGCTTCTCAAGGCTAACATGGACGAAGAAAGAGCAAAGCTTGTTTCCGTTGACAGCGGTGCGGTTGAAAATAACGAAGAGAAGAAGCTTTTCACAATGGATAAGTTCGGTCTCGGCGCATTTGCTCTCGCAATCATGGCAGGTCTTGTTCTCGGCGCAATCAATATTCCTCTCGGCAACGGCAACTCTTTCAGCCTCGGTACAACAGGCGGTCCGCTTATCATGGGTCTGCTTTTCGGTCACTTCGGACGTATCGGCAAGCTTAGCCTTAAGGCTGACCAGAAGCTTCTCAGCATTTTCCAGGAGCTTGGTCTTGTCCTCTTCCTTATCGGCGCAGGCGTTGACGGCGGCGCAGGATTTGTTTCGACGCTTTCCGAGTACGGTCCTCTGCTCTTTGTATGGGGCGCGCTCATGACGCTTGTTCCCCTTATCATCGGTTTCCTTGTTGCAAAGTATGTGCTCAAGCTCAGCCTTTTCAACAACCTCGGCTCACTCACAGGCGGTATGACAAGTACACCTGCACTCGGCGCGCTTATCAACTCCACAGGTACGCCGAACGTTGCTTCTGCATATGCTGCAACATACCCCATTGCACTTATCCTTGTTGTGCTTGCAACGCAGTTCCTTACCTACCTTTAATAGCTGACAGACTTAGGGATACCGCACATATATTGCGGTATCCCTTTTTTGTTGCTATGTCCCGATTGGCGGTTGATTTTTTCAAGGGGATATGGTATAATATGGCCAATATTATGTCGGGTGTAACGGCTCGATAAATTGGAATTTACGGAGTTGATAATGTGGATATCTTATTTAAAAATGATGATTTTATTTTTTCATATAGAGTTGGCGGTATACTGATTCAGAATGGTAAGATTTTACTGCAGCGACCTGTAAATGATGATTATGCAATTATAGGCGGACATATTGCAAGTATGGAAACAAGTGAGGAAACTTTGAAAAGAGAATTTGAGGAAGAATTTCATGCCAAAATAGCTGTTGATAATTTAATGGCAATAGGAGAAATATATTTCACTTGGAACGGCAAACCTTGCCATCAGTTATGCTTGTATTATAATGTTCATCTGCTTGATAATAACATTCCGCTTGACGGTATTTTTCACGGTTATGATGAACTGGATAATGAAAGAATAAATTTGGATTTCTGCTGGGTCTCTTTGGAGGATTTGAAGAATGGCTCTAAGGTATATCCTTTAGAATTAATTCCACATATCATTGAGCCAAAGAGCCAAATCGTTCATTTCATTTCAAAACAAATATAACCGACAAATTACAATTTATGAGAAAAATTAATATAGAAAGGGTCTTGTATGGAGATTGTAAAAATAGCTCAACATAATCTTGCAGATATAAACAAAGCAAATCAACCATTTGAGATCATAGGAAAAATAAAACCAATATTTGATGACGGAATTTGGACGTATACAGAAGAATTATACGACCAGGCCTATACGAAAGCATATCCGAATGATACCTTTGACTACGCTGCATATATAGATAATAACGATAAAACCATTTTCTTAGCATATTCTGATACAGAGTGTATCGGACAAATTGTATTAAAAAGAGATTGGAATAAATATGCTTTTATTGAGGATATATGTGTTGCAAAATCCGCCAGAGGACAAGGGGTTGGCACAGGTTTAATAAAAAGGGCAGCTGAATGGGCTAAAAAAGCCAATCTAAAAGGTTTGGCATTAGAAACACAAGACAATAATCTATGGGCGTGTCGTTTCTATGCAAAATGCGGTTTTGTAATTGGTGCAGTTGATACTATGCTATATAGGAATTTTGATAACGAAGAATTTGCAGTTTTTTGGTATTTACAGTTCTAAAAATAATATTGTAACTTCCCAATTTAACAAACTGATTTCTTATCACAGCACTCCGGGCGTGTGCTGTGATTTTTTTCAATTCTTCGCTTTGAATAACCATAGCTATCAGTCCTTTCGTTTTTTTCCGTTGATTTTTTCAAGGGAATATGGTATAATGCAGTTAACATTATGTCGGGTGTAACTGCTCGATAAATCGGAAGTTGTCAATAAAGAAGAGGGGGAGAAGCAATGCGAACAGAAAATGTTGAACTTACAGTCTTATGTTTAATTCATAAGGATGAAGAATACTTATTACAGAATAGAATAAAAAATGATTGGAAAGGATATACACTTCCCGGAGTACATATTGAAACAGGAGAGTCTATTGTTGATGCAGTTATAAGGGAGATGAAAGAAGAAACGGGTCTGACTATTATAAACCCTCACTTATGCGGTGTTAAGCAATTTCCTATAGAAGGCGGCAGATATATTGTGTTCCTTTTTGAAACAAATCGGTTTGAAGGAGAGTTAAGAAGTTCGGAAGAGGGGGAAATGTATTGGATCAAAAAAGCAGAATTGCCAACATTAAATCTTGTGAATGATTTTTATGATTTACTAAGTGTAATGCTTGATGAAAATTTGTCTGAGTTCCAATACATAATCGATGGAGAGGAATGGAGAATTGTAAAGAAATAAACAAATTCCAATTTGCAACTTAGTTTATGTGCTTCTAAAAAATATTATCAAACACTTGTCGTAACACAACCCTTTGAATAACGCAGACCCCAAAAGCGTATAATAATTATGAAGCTTTAAACGGGGGGCGGCGTTATGGACAAAAAGAAAACCAGAACTATTGTTATCACGGCTTTAATTGCGACGGCTGCCGTAGCCGCCGTTATTAAGCCGGATTTTTTTGTCGGCATTATCTCCCGTGTTACCGATATCCTCATGCCGCTTTTTCTGGGCATGGCATTCGCCTTTGTTATGAATATCCCCGTTGAGCATTTTAAGAAGCTGTACCGAAAAATGCTGAAAAAATCAAGCGGCAAGTGCGTAACGATACTTTCCGTCATTAGCTCCTACCTTCTGCTTGCAGCCCTGTTTTTGGGCATTGTGTGGATAATCGTTCCCCAGCTTATCAACAGTGTAAAGCTGCTTATCAGCAATTTTGACCGCTATTACAGCAATTTCATGGATTATTGCAGCTTTCTCGAACGCCGCGACTCATACGGAATTTTTGCCGCTTTAAAAAGAGCTGTTACGGATTTGAGCGCAGGCATACCCGATATGCTGGAGAAAACCTACACCAAAACCTCGGACATCATTTCGGGCACGCTGAATTTGCTCATTGGCTTTGTAATATCCATATATATCCTGCTCGACAAGGAGAATATTCGCCGCGCAGTTTCGCTTATTGCCAAAAGAATTGCAGGCAGCCGCTATGAAAAGCTTCGCTGTGTATACCGTCTTGTTTTTACGACTTTTGCAGGCTTTGTCACCGGGCAGATAGCCGAAGCTGTCATTCTCGGCGTGCTTTGCTTTATCGGCATGAGCCTGCTTCGCTTTGACTATGCCCTGCTCATAAGCACGCTTATAGGCATAACCGCACTTGTTCCCGTTGTGGGGGCAATTGTGGGGACTATCCCCTCGGCGTTTCTTCTTTTCCTTGTGGACCCAATTGACGCGGTGTGGTTTGTGGTGTATATCATAGTTTTGCAGCAGCTTGAAAACAACTTTATCTATCCGAGAGTTGTGGGAAAAAGCCTTGGAATACCGCCGCTTCTGGTGCTTGCGGCAATAGTTATCGGTGCAGGGATTGGCGGCGCGGCAGGAATTTTGCTTGGTGTACCGCTTATGTCGGTGCTGTATGCGGTGCTTTGCGAAAAGCTGTGCGATGAGGAAAATGCGGAAACAACAGATTAGCGTAAAGCAATGTTGTCAAAAACTCGCCGTGACAGCATTGCTTTTTTGTGCAATATTTTATGAAAATGCGCTTGACAAAAAGCTGTTTTTATTGTATACTTTAATACATAAAAGCTTTAAAGCTTAAAACCATAAAAACACAAAAGCGTTAAAGTGAAAATTTGTAAGTGACAGGTTTTGAACTGATATAAAATATTTCAGAAAATCGTCGCAAAATTTGAAAGGCGGTCATTAAAATGATACTCGTATTAAAACAAAATCCCGAAAAATCCAAGGTTGAGACCCTAATTAAAATGCTCAATGAGCAGGGGCTTGCAACAAACGTCAGCGAGGGCGAGAGCCACACTATAATCGGTCTTATCGGCGATACATCCCGTCTGCCCGTTGACCTTATCTCCGCGGTGGACATCGTTGAAAACGTGACTCGTATCTCCGAGCCGTTCAAGGCTGCAAACCGCAAAATGCACCCTGAGGACAGCATCATTGATTGCAGCGGCGTAAAGGTCGGCGAGGGACTTTTCCAGGTCATTGCAGGACCTTGCTCCGTTGAAAGCGAGGAGCAGATCATCGAGGTCGCAAAGGACGTAAAGGCAAGCGGCGCGACCCTTCTCCGCGGCGGCGCATTCAAGCCCAGAACTTCCCCCTACGCTTTTCAGGGTCTCCACGCAGACGGTCTGAAGCTTCTGCTTGAAGCTAAAAAGGAAACCGGACTTCCTATTGTTACCGAGATAATGAACGTAAACCACCTTGACCTTTTTGCAGATGTTGACGTAATTCAGGTCGGCGCACGCAATATGCAGAACTTTGACCTGCTTAAGGAGCTTGGCAAATGCCGCAAGCCTATCCTTCTCAAGCGCGGACTTGCCAACACAATGGAGGAATTCCTCATGTCCGCCGAGTACATCATGGCAGGCGGCAACAACAACGTTATCCTCTGCGAGCGTGGTATCCGCACATTTGAAACGAAGACGAGAAACACACTTGACCTTTCTGCCGTTCCCATGCTGAAAAAGCTTTCGCATCTCCCTGTTGTCATTGACCCGAGCCACGCAACGGGCATTTCATGGATGGTTGAGCCTCTTGCAAAGGCAGCGGTCGCAGTTGGCGCGGACGGTCTTATGATAGAGGTGCATAACAATCCTGCAAAGGCGCTCTGCGACGGAGCCCAGTCCCTCAATCCCGTGCAGTTTGATACCCTTATGAAGGACATCAAGCGCCGCGTTGAGTTTGAAGGCAAGAAGATGTAATCTTTCCAAAACAGCAAAAATACCGTATCAAACAGCTAAGCTTGATACGGTATTTTTTTATAATGTAAGCTGGTCGGGGTCGGTGAAATCCTTTGCAAGGCTTCCTGCCGCAGGAATGTTCTTCACCGCGAACTTGGCGGTGCTTTCTGCCATATCCTCCGTAACGATATACGCATTGTCAACCAAAGCCTTTGCTTTCAGCGTCATTACCTGAACGCCTATCGTGTCACGGGCGGATTTCGGCAGTATCATTCCCGTGTTGAATACTATCGCCCTGCCGTTTGTGGAGCGCATAAGAATATCCGTGTTTTCGTGAACCACAAACATTTTCACAAGCTTCGACTTGGACGTATACGCATTGGCAAGCTTCTTGCGGTTTGTTTTGGTTTCGTACGCGTTAAGGGGCACCTTCGCCGCCTTGCCGTTTTCAAATATCATAATAAGATATCCGCTGTAATCCGTGGTTGCAGCCATGGAAATGACATTCTCGTACTCGTCAAAACCAAGCTTTACGGGGATAAAATCACCCAGCTCGGAAGCCTTTGTATCCTTGAAAGCCGAAGCCTTTGCCTTGTAGACCTGATACTTGTCCGTAAAGAAAAGCAGGTCGGTTTTGTTGGTCGCCTCGGCGCTAAAGGTCATCGTATCGCCGTCCTTTAGCTTCTGCTCGCTTGCAACACGCAGCGACTGCATGGTAATTTTCTTGAAGTATCCGCTTTGAGTCAGGAACAGGTTTACGGGATAGTCGGGCGTGTCGTCCTCCTCGTCTTCTTCGTCCTCGTCATTGCCGTAGTAGAACATAGTCCTGCGGGGCTGCTGATACTTGCTCATGACCTCTTTAAGCTCGGTAACGATAATTCCCTTTATTTTCTTTTCGCTGCCGAGGATCTCCTCCATTTCGGCAATTTCCTTTTCAAGCTGCTCAATATCGGCAGTACGCTTCAAAATGTACTCGCGGTTAAGCTGGCGCAGCTTTATTTCGGCAACATACTCCGCCTGCACCTCGTCGATCCCGAAGCCTATCATAAGGTTTGGTACGACCTCGGCTTCTTCTTCCGTTTCGCGCACTATCTTAATTGCCTTGTCAATGTCAAGGAGTATCTTCTGCAAGCCGCGGAGCAGGTGCAGACGCTCTTTTTTCTTTGTAAGCTCAAAGTATGTCCTGCGTTTGATACATTCCTTGCGGAAAGCAATCCACTCGTCGAGTATCTCATACACACCCATGACCTTAGGCGAACCGCTTATGAGTATGTTGAAGTTGCAGGAATAGTTGTCCTGCAGCGGAGTCATCTTAAACAGCTTTTTCATAAGCTTGTCGGGGTCAACGCCGCGCTTGATGTCTATGGCAAGCTTCAAGCCGTTGATGTCAGTCTCGTCGCGGATATAGGATATCTCCCGTATCTTTCCTGCCTTGATAAGCTCGATTATCTTGTCCATTATCGCCTCGACCGTTGTGGTAGGCGGTATCTGCACAACCTCGATGCAGTTTGACTCCTTGTCGAACTGATAGCGTGAGCGTATCTTTACCGAGCCTCTGCCCGTGCGGTAGATTTTTTCAAGCTCTTCCTCATCGTAAAGCATAAAGCCGCCGCCGGGAAAGTCGGGACCTTTCAGCGTTGAAAGAATATTATGCTCGGGATTGCGGATAAGCGCAATTGTGGTTTCGCAAATTTCCGCAAGATTAAAGGAGCATACCGCGCTTGCCATTGAAACGGCGATACCCACATTTGAGTTTACCAGCACCGACGGAAATGTTGAGGGAAGCAGGGTAGGCTCTGTTGTGGAGTTATCGTAGTTGGGCACGAAATCGACGGTATCCTTGTCAATGTCCCTAAAAAATTCATTGCAAATCGGGTCAAGCTTTGCCTCGGTGTATCGCGAAGCGGCGTACGCCATATCACGGGAGTACGCCTTACCGAAGTTGCCCTTGCTGTCGATGTAGGGGTGCAGCAGCGCTTCGTTGCCCCGTGCAAGACGCACCATAGTCTCGTAAATCGCCGCGTCGCCGTGAGGGTTCAGCCGCATGGTCTGACCCACGATATTTGCGGATTTTGTCTTTGCACCCGTCAGCAGACCCATTTTGTACATTGTGTAAAGCAGCTTTCGGTGCGACGGCTTGAAGCCGTCTATCTCGGGCAGCGCACGGGAAACGATAACGCTCATGGCATAGGGCATATAGTTCTTTTCAAGAGTATCGGTTATCTTTTCCTCGGCAACGATGCCGCTTCCTGCAATATACGCGTTGGGAAGCGCTTTATTGACGGATTTATCTTCGGTTTTCTTGCTTTTTTTAGCCAAAATTAGTCCTCCTTATTCTCCCATAATATCAAAATGCCTGCGATAGCGTTTGGGAATTTCTATCGGCACGTCATAACCTATTTGTTTCAAAGCGTCGGGAATTATCCTCATGCCGTCCTTGAAAAAGCCTTCGATTTTTTTGTCCTTTCGGGTAATGCTGCTGTAGCCCTCGGGGCAGACAAACGTCCAGTCAGCGCCGCTTTTGTCCACCACAAGACGGAAGTATTTGTCAATATCGGTATCGGGAAAGCCAGCCTTTTTCAGCAGTATGTGATGCTCGACCGCTTCGTCTATCTGACTTGCGATAATACGGCTTCCGTCAAAGGAAACAAGCACAAGAAGCGGCTCGTCATTGGCGGCAGCGTTGTCAAAGTCTTTTTCATTGGGATATTTTATAATTTCCATAAAAATTTTCCTTTAGCTTATATCAGCCATTTCAAGGTACTTGCTGCCGTACTCCGCAATATAATCCTTGCGCCCCTGCAAATTGTCGCCCAGCAGCAGGTCGAACATATTCGCCGTTGCCTCAATATCGGAAGGCGTTACCCTGATAAGCCGTCTTGTATCGGGGTTCATTGTGGTAAGGGACATCATTTCGGGCTCGTTTTCACCGAGACCTTTTGAGCGGTCTATCTTGTATTTCTGCCCCTCTATCATGGTGAGTATCTCAGCTTTTTCCTTTTCGTCATATGCAAAATAAGTCCTGTCCTTGGTGTTTATCTCAAAAAGGGGAGTCTCGGCAATGTAAACATACCCCTGCTCAATAAGAGTCGGCGTGAGCCTGTAAAGCATGGTGAGAATGAGCGTTCTGATCTGGAAGCCGTCAACGTCCGCATCGGTGGCGATAATGACCTTGTTCCATTTCAGATTATCAAGGTTAAAGGTGGAAAGCTCCTTGTTTGCCTTTGCAGTAACCTCAACGCCGCAGCCCAGCACCTTGATGATATCGGTAATTATCTCGTTTTTGAATATCTTGGAGTAATCCGCTTTAAGGCAGTTGAGTATCTTTCCGCGGACGGGTATTATCGCCTGAAATTCAGCGTCACGGGCAGTCTTACACGAGCCGAGAGCCGAGTCACCCTCTACAATGTATATCTCGCGGCGTGACAAATCTTTGGTACGGCAGTCAACAAATTTCTGCACCATATTTGAAAGGTCGATATTTCCCGCAAGCTTCTTTTTAAGGTTCTGCTTGGTCTTTTCGGCATTCTCGCGGCTTCGCTTGTTTACCATGACCTGTTCCGCGATTTTCAGCGCGTCATCGGGATTTTCTATGAAATACACCTCAAGCTGGTGCTTGAGAAAATCCGTCATTGCCTCGTAAATAAACTTGTTTGTGATAGCCTTTTTGGTTTGGTTTTCATAGGACGTAAGCGTTGAAAATGAGGACGAAATCAGCACAAGGCAATCCTGAACGTCAACAAATTTTATCTTGCTTTCATTTTTCTGGTACTTGTTATTGCTTTTCAGGTACGCGTCTATCTGCGACACAAACGCTGTCTGCACAGCCTTGTCGGGAACGCCGCCATGCTCCAGAAAGCTTGAGTTGTGGTAATATTCAATGTCGTTTATCTTGTTGGAAAAAGCAACGGCAAAGGAAAGCTTGACCTTGTATTCGGGCTTGTCGTCGCGGTCACGTCCCTTGCGGTCGCACTGCCAAAACTGAGGAGGGGTAATGTAATCCGTGCCGACTACCTCGTTGATGTAATCGGAAATTCCGTTTTCGTAGAAGTAGGTGTTCTCCTCAAACTTGCCGTCCTCATTCTGATAGCGGAAAACAAAGGAAATGTTCGGGTTGACGATGGCCTGCTTTTTCAGCGTTTCCTCGAAGTATTCGCGGCTCACATTTATGTCGGTAAAAACCTCAAGGTCGGGACGCCACTTGGTTTTCGTACCCGTTTTCTTCCGCGTGGTCTCCTCTTTTTTCAGACCGCCCACATTCTCGCCCTTTTCAAAATGCAGGTTGTATTTGTAGCCGTCGCGGTAAATCTCAACGTCGGTGTATTCGGAGGAATACTGAGTTGCGCACGCGCCCAGACCGTTCAGACCGAGGGAGTATTCATAGTCGCCGCTTTCGTTGTTCTGATACTTGCCGCCTGCGTAAAGCTCGCAGTAAACAAGCTCCCAGTTGTAGCACTGCTCGGCGCTGTTGTAGTCAACGGGACAGCCGCGGCCGAAGTCCTCGACCTCAATAGAGTTGTCCTGATAATAGGTGACGGTTATCCTGTCGCCGTGACCGTCACGCGCCTCGTCTATGGAGTTTGAGATTATCTCGAATATCGAATGTTCGCAGCCCTCGATACCGTCCGAGCCGAAAATTACCGCAGGACGCTTTCTTACTCTGTCAGCACCTTTCAGCTTGGTAATACTTTCATTTCCGTAGCTTTTAGTTTTTTTACCTGCCAATTTTATCTGCCTTTCTTTTGTAGGATTTATTTCATCAACGCAATATTCATTGCAAGCTTAGCCTTAGTGATATGCTCCTCGCTTCCGTTGGGAGCAATTTTAATTATGTGCCGTCCGTTTGAAATTATTACCTCTCCGCTGTCGGCAAGAGCATAATCCAGAACGCCCTTCTTGATTATCTCCTCGCTGCCGTCGGCGGTACGTTTGATAAGCACGCGGCTTTGGGGCATAATTCCCGCAAGCTTGTCCCCGGAAGCTTCGTTTATCTTGTCAAGCTTTTCCGCATTGATAATGTTGCCCTCAATTATTATGTCCTGCTGTGAGCGCTGCTTGGATTTGACACCGTTTGCGGAAGCACCGCCCGATTTCAGCGATTCGCCTCCGAAAATCGTGGAAAAGAAATTGAGAAACCCGAACAGCCCTTTGATGATACGATAGGGAAACAGGAGAATATCCTTGAATGTGATGTCGTTCCGGGGCTTTTCTCCGCCGTAGGGCTGGCGTATGTAGTAAAGTGTTCCGCCTTTATCCTCTTTAACGTGCAGATAATCATATTTTTCATCGGAAAGTATCTCTGTCATTGACGACCTGTCCAAATCAAGGTAAGCAATAGACCTCGGGCTTGTTGCGGCAATGACCCCGTTCTGATTTCGTGCATAGCCTGCCGTGGAAAAATAGATGCCGTTCTTTTGCGCGGACCACGCAGGATTTTCCTCAATGGTGTCGCCGTCGGTGTATTCCGTGTATTTTCCGCTTATATCCATGACTGCAATGTGCAGCGAGTGGAGAGAGTCGCCCATGCTTATGGCAAGCTCATCACCTTTACAATCAAATGTGCCAAAAGCAATATTGTTTGAAGCACGCACAAGTCCTTCACAGCCGTCGGAAGGGTCAAAACTGCGGTGGTAAACGCTTCCCACATTCTCAAGGTTTACCCCGTAAACCAATTGACCTTTACACACCGCCAGACCGCTTATCTGCACGGGAAGCTCGTCGGCGTCTATCATGTCGGCAGTCATGCCCATGAAATTCGCACCGCTTCCGCTTGTTTTCCATTCCTTGCGCTGCTGGATACTGCGGACGGTGTCCCTGTACTTTGTTATCCGCTCGCAGGGAATTTCCGTAAGCGCGTTTTCACCCGTGTCATAGCTGAAAATTTTATTTTCCGATGAAAAAACAATAGTCATTCCGAAAACCGTCCTTTATTATGCTTTGAAAGAAACCGCTACCCAATCGTCCTTTTCGTGCTGCTCAATAAGTGTATAGCTTTTTGCCTTTACAGCATCAATGACCTCGTGACAGCGCTCGGAAATGATACCCGAAAGAATAAGCACGCCGCCTTTTTTGATAAACCTCTCAAACAGCGGACTCATAGCGATAAGCACGTCCGCAACAATATTTGCCGCAATAACATCATAACCGCCGCCGATTTTCTCGCAAAGCTCGGTGTCGTCGATAACGTTGCCGCAGTAAGCCGTGTATTTTTCCTCGGGAATGTTGTTTTTAGCAGCGTTTTCCTTTGCAATTTTAACGCTGTTCTGGTCGATGTCCACCGCCGTAACGCTTTCCGCACCCAGCAGAATAGAAGCTATGGAAAGAATACCGCTTCCGCAGCCAAGGTCGAGAACACGTTCACCGCCCTTGAGATTTTTCTCAAGCAGTTCAAGGCAAAGCTGAGTGGTGTTGTGCTGACCCGTACCAAAGCTTGAAGCAGGGTCAATCTCAAGAATAATGCGTCCGTCGTCGCCGCTGTAATCCTCCCATGAGGGCTTGATAACAAGCTTGTCGCCCACGGTCAGCGGCTTGAAGTACTGCTTCCAGTTGTTAGCCCAGTCCTCCTCGCGGACGTTTGCAAGCTCCACAGCAAGCCTGCCGAAAGCCTTGTTTTCGTCTCTGCCGCCGAGAGCCAGCATCTCGGAGCGTACAGCCGCCAGCATATCCGCGCCTTGTGAGTTGTCAGGAAGATACACCGTAACGCAGGTCTCGCAGTCTTTGAGGTTCATAAGGTCGTCGTCGATATAATCCCAGTTGCCGGTCTTGTCGTTGAGGAACTCCTCAAAATCCTTGGAGTCACGGATAACAAAGCCTGTAACGCCTATTCTGAGCAGACAGCCGCAAACGGGGTCGATACCTTCGGTAGTTGTATAAATATTAACTTCGGTCCAGTTCATGAGAAAAATCCTTTCAAAACAATAATTTGGCAATATACATATTAATTGTACACCATTTTGTAACAATATTCAAGCATAAATAGAAAATTTGTTTAAAAAAACAAAAAACAGCAGGCGAACGAAACCGAAAATTCCGTCCGTCTGCTGAATGGGAGCAATTACAATTTTGAAGAATTTTGAAGTCGGCAGAGTAACAGTCATGTTATCTCGTAGGTAAATTGTAATAGATAACTTTGTGTAAAAGGATATTTAGCATACAAATTCATACAAAAAGAAGTCGATCCATCCTGTATTATCGGCATACCATTTTTGACAGCCGCGTTTTTTGAATCCAATAGACTCATACAGCCTGTGAGCAGGTATATTACAGCAAAGTGCATCCAATCGAACTGCTTTCTTGCTATCTTCCTTTGCCATAGAAATTATTTTATACATAACAGACTTTGCAAGTCCGCATTTCTGCCTTTTTGGATCAATGCATAATATGTGAACAACTGAGACCTCATCGTCGCCTGCCTCCACACTCCATTGCACCGGATGATAATCTGCGCTCTGATACGGAGTTACAGCAACGGCAGAAGTGATCTCTCCGTTATCCTCTGTATAGTACATATATCCGCCTTCGATATACCCGTTAATTATTTCATCCGTAGGGTGCTGTCCATAAATCCAACGTCCATATTCAGCCATATTTTCTGTATTATTAATTACATATTTATAGAATGACACTATTTTAGAAAAATCACTTGATTCAGCCTTTATCAATTTCAAGCATATCACCCTTTCACTGAGATTGTTTGTTTCAGTAAATTTATAGCATATTCTTTCAAACGAATTCCAATGTAATAATTATACCATCGGCATTATAAAAAGTCAACGCCGCAAGAAACGCAAAGCCGCCTCTGACAATTAATCAGAAACGGCTTTAAATCATTCAAAATAAACCTTGTACCAAACGAGGAAAATGAATATTGTCCAAATTTTGCGGCTGTTGTCCGCCTTGCCGCTTCTGTGGTCATCAAGAAGCTTGACAAGCATCTCCGTGTTGAAGAAATGCTCCGCGGCGGGGGAGGTGAAATGCTCCTTAACGATGCCGTAGTATTTGTCCTCCTTGAGCCATACTCGGATAGGAACAGGGAAGCCCAGCTTCTTTTTGTTTGCTGTCTGGGGCGGCGCGGAACGAAGCGCTGCCTTTCTCATGGCAAACTTGGTGTTCTTGTCGGTAACGCGGTATTTGGTGGGTATTCTCTCCGCCACCGCCATGACCTCCTTGTCGAGGAACGGCACGCGCAGCTCCAGACTGTTCGCCATGGACATCTTATCCGCTTTCAGCAGGATATCCCCCGTCATCCAAAGGTGCAGGTCGAGGTACTGCATTTTCGTCACAGCGTCCGCGTCCTTGACCTTGTCGTAAAAAGGTCTTGTGATTTCCATAGCGTTGGGCGCGTCGGTCTTGATTTTCAGCAGAGTCTTGCGCTCCTTTTCGCTGAACATATAAGCGTTGCCGATAAAGCGTTCTTCCAAATCCTTTCCGCGGCGGACGAGAAAGTTCACGCCTCTTTTTGCAGGAAGCTTCGATGCAACAGCACCGATTCCGCGGCGGATAGGACGGGGAATTGCGTTGTACGCAGGCATCGACATAGGCTCCTTGTAAATGTTGTAGCCGCCGAAAATCTCGTCTGCGCCCTCGCCCGAAAGCACGACCTTAACATACTCCGAAGCCTTGTTGCAGACAAAGTATAACGCGATGCAGGACGGGTCTGCAAGGGGTTCGTCCATGTGGTACTGTATCTTTGAAATGTTTCCCCAATATTCCTCGGGGGTAATGACCTTGCTGATATTTTCCTTGCCGATGTATTTGGAAAATTCCTTTGCCCAGCCTATCTCGTTGTACTTTTCATCCTCGCCAAAGCCGACTGTAAAGGTCTTGTCAACGTTTGCAACAGCAGCAACATAGCTGGAGTCAACGCCGCTTGAAAGGAAGCTTCCGACCTCAACATCGGATATCTTGTGTGCCTCCACGGAGTTGTGGAAAATGTCCGAGATTTCGTCCACCCACTTGTCAAGGTCGGGAGTGTTGTCGGGCTTGAACTCAACGTCCCAGTAACGGGTTATGTCCAGCTTGCCGCCCTTGTACTTGAAATAATGTGCAGGGGGAAGCTTGAAAACGCCCTTGAAGAACGTCTCGGCGCAAGGGGAGTACTGAAACGTCAGATAGTTTTCCAGAGCAGCCTCGTTAAGCACCTTTTTGAAATCGGGGTGAACAAGGAACGCCTTTATCTCCGAGCCGAACATGAACGTGCCGTCCATGTCAGCATAGTAAAGCGGCTTTATGCCGAAGAAATCACGTGCGCCGAAAAGCTCCTTTTTGACCGTGTCCCAGATAACGAAAGCGAACATTCCGCGCAGCTTGTTCAGAAGCTTTTCGCCGTACTCCTCATAGCCGTGAAGAAGCACCTCCGAGTCGGTCTTGGTCTTAAAGGTGTGGCCTGCCTTGATAAGCTCCTCGCGGATAGACTGATAGTTGTATATCTCGCCGTTGAAAAGCAGCACCTTAGTGCCGTCCTCATTATAAATAGGCTGGTCGCCCGACTCGGTAATGTCGATGATACTAAGCCTGCGGAAGCCGAGAGCGATGTCGCCGTCAACGTGTTTTCCTCCCGAATCGGGACCGCGGTGCTTGATCTTATCCATCATGGCTTCGATAATTTTATTTGAATCGTTTTTGGTATTTGTAAATCCGACAAATCCGCACATAGTGATCCTCCGTTAATTGGATAAATATTAATACAATATACTATATTATTATACTTTATTATTCCGTATTTTGCAAGTGAAAAATAAAAATAAACAAAAAGGTTATGTTTATCGCAAAAAATCGGGCGGATAATATCCGCCCCTACATAAAAGTTACGTATTTTAACATTTTTACAATGTAGGGGCGGCTATAAGCCGCCCGTGTTAAACTATTAAATTTAAATGCTGCCGCCTTATCTCGTTTCGCTCATCTTAGCGCGGTAATCGTCTTTAAGCTTCTGGAGTCTGACAGAATCCTCCTTACGCTGCTGCTTTGCAGCTTCCTGAATTTTTCTTGTTTCCTCGATACCATCGACAATGGTCTTCCAAGTTTCTTCAAGGGTGTCCACCTTGATAGAGCTTCCGGAAGCAAGCTGAGTCGTAAGCTTGGTCTGGGCAACGGTATTCTGCGCATTTTTAATGAGCAGCTCGTTGGTTTTCTCGTCAAGCGCCTGCATAGCCTCAGCCTGAACGCGCTGTCTCTTGAGCATAACAGCCTGCGCAAGAGCCTGCTTGAATACAGGCATGGTGATGATGAATGCAGAGTTGATCTTTCTGATAAGATTGAGGTTTGAGAACTGCATAGCCTTGAGCATGGGAACTGTCTGCATAGCAACATTTTCCGCAATTTTCAGATCCATAACGCGCTGCTCGAAAACCTGTCTTGTCTGTTCAAGGGTCTGCAGATCCATTGCGACCGCACCCGAATCGGGTTCAGCTTCAAGCTTTTTGCGGTAATCAGCAATATACTGGTCAAGCTCAACGCAAGCCTGCTCGCCTGCCATGATGTAAAGCAGAAGATCCTTGTAATACTGAATGTTTGCATTGAACATGGTTTCAAGCTTTACGTTTGAAGCCTCGATCTCGTTCTCGTAGCCTTTGAGCTGAACGTAGATTTTGTCAACGTCCTCGCCCATGGTGTGGTACTTGGCAAGAAGCTTGTCGACCTGCTTTCTGAGGTTAGCGAAAAGACCCTTTTTGCCGTCGTCGGTAAGCTCCTTTGCGTCGAACTGATCCATGATGTTGGAAAGGTGCTGGAGAAGCTCGCCGGAATCGTTGATCTGATCCATATTCATTGAGTTGAGGACCTGGTCGGAAGCCTTTGAAATTTCCATAGCAACCTCGTTGCCGAACTTAACGATAGAGTTTACATCGTTGATGTTTATGGTGCTAACCAGCTTGTCAACTTCTTCGTTCTTGATAAGCTCCTGCTTGATCTCCTCGGTTTTCTCCACAATGGAAAATTCCTGGGGAGCCGCAACCTGAATGTTAAGTGCGGTATTCTCCGTTGTTTCGGTAACTGCTTCAACGGGTGCAGCCTGCTGTTCTGAAGAGGGTGTAAATTTAAGTGCCATTATTTTCTTCCTTTCTTAAAAAGTTTTCCGAACAATCCGTCGTCCTTCGGTTTGGGGATTGAGTCAGGTCTTTTGAATTTTGGTACGTGTACATTATATTTGAACTCATTCATCACATGAGTTTCAAACGCGGCTTCGCTGACGAAGGTCTCGATATTTCTGTAACCCGTTGGGGTATACACAATAATGTCAAAGCCCAGCAGATTATACAGAACAAGCTGAATACACTCGACCTTGCTGAATGTATCCTCGATAACGTCAATAATTATCAGCTTGGGTATATCCTTTGTGAAATCGTACTGCTGAAGGAGTCTCAGTATCTCGCGCTCAATATTTGTTCCCACGTAAAGGACCATGGGCACAAGCTCGTTTGGGTCAAGCTTCAGAAATCCGCTGTCCACCGCCTCTTGAAGCTTGTTGAATATAAGCAGCTGCAAGCTGTCGGAAAGATAGCTGTACTTGTTAAGGTTTGAGCTTTTAAGCTGGTCTATCAAAATCTGTTCGCCGTTGTAATAGGGCTTGAAAATATCAAGATGCTCTATGTTCCTTTTAAGGCTTGGGGTCTTCATTATCATTCTTGTGTCGGGGGAAAGCTTCCACCTTACGTTATCCCAGTAAGCGTTGAGGTTGCCGTCCTTTACGCCGCTTATCTTGGCGAAAATGTTCGGTATTGTTACCTTGTCGCCGTTCACCTCAAAGCCCGTGCGGTACTTGGAAGGCTGGTGCCACAAAACGTCTATCTCGTCATAGGTTGTTTTTAGGGTAAGGGACTGCATATCCGAAAACTGAAAATCGCGGAAGAAGGTGTTGTTGTTATATAAAATATTGTTAAGCTCTTTTGAAGCATTATACGCAACAGTTGCAAGCTTTGCCTTGACAGCCTTGTCGGGATAAGGCGTTACGGGCTTTGAGCAGGTAAGCTCAAAAATCTGCATACGTCCCTCAAGATTGTTTCGTTTAAGGGTCGACAGCATTGTCATGTTGCTGCAAATATAAAGCACATCAATGCCAATCCTTGACATAAAATGGAGGAACTGAATTGCCATGGGGGCAATGTTGCCATAGTACATCAAAACGGGTATCTCAGCATGATTTGCGCGGTAAGCCTCGGAGTTCAGACAGCGGTTCAGCCACACAATAAGCGTCTGCGCCGTTTCCGACAAAGCCTCGCCCGTGAGATTGTTCAGGAAAAAGGGGAGCGTATCCCTTGCAAGCTTTGTTCTCATTTCATCGCCGCCGATGTTTATGCAGCCGCAATATCCCGAAATGAGGGACTCGTCGTCCGTGCGGTCGATGTCGTCGAAAATCGAAAGCTCATCGGGGGTAGGGGATTTAAGCTCATGCTCGATATAAAGCAGAAGTTTTGGGCATTTTATCAAGTCCTCGCGGAGATTGTACAGCATATTATGGAAATTAGCCTGTTCGTCCTCCTCGGTAGGCGCGCCCAGAAGTGCGGAAAAATAAACGGGGATAAGCTCATTTTCGGTAAAATGACCGCCTCTTGAAGCAAGGCGCTCGGCATGGCTTTCAAAAATATCCTTGTTAAACGTCTCCGCAGTAGTGGTAATAGTCTGTACCAGCTTTTTATTTTCAGTTGAAAAACCTTCAAATATCATAGTAAGAGAAGTGCCTTTCCGGTTAAAAACCAATATTGAAGCTGAAAAAGTTCAGCAATATTATTATACTATACATCATATACTATTGTCAATACAAAAAGGTATTTTTTTCTTAATCTGTTTTATTGTAAACCTGGTCGTCCAGAGTAAGCTTGTAGGACTGGAGAAATTCCTTGATAAATTCTTCGGCTTCGGGAAGCTTCATCGCGTGTATCGAATTAAGCGTGCTTCTTTCCGCATTGGCAAAATCCGAGTTTCCCATCTGCCGCTCTTCGATGCACTTGATAAGCGCAGAAAGCTTGTCGGCAGCCTTGACCAGCGTCCACAGCTCCGCGTCCTCCTCCGTCTTACCCAAAAGCGGACGGTAATGCTCCCTAAGGTCTTCGGGAAGATAGTCAAGTATCTTCTCCTTTGCGATAGCCTCGACCTTGTCATATTCCGCCTTTATCTCGGCGTTGTAATACTTGACAGGCGTCGGCAGGTCGCCCGTGATTATTTCGGTAACGTCGTGGTACATCGCCAGAAGCGCGGTCCTTTCGGGGTCAACGTTTCCGCCGAAGCGCAGATTTCTGTACAGCGCAAGAACATGGGCGATATAAGCCGTTTCAAGGCTATGCTCACTTATGTTCTCGTTTATCGTGTTCCGCATAAGCCCCCAGCGGTTAATGTACTTCATTCTGGAGGTTATGGCAAAAAATTTGTATTCGTTCATGGGTATCCGCCTTTAAAAAGTGCCGGTTATGTGGGGATAACGTCACCCGTCTAACCGGCACACTCTGATTTAAAAGTATTTTGAAAGGGTCGCAGCAGAGCTTTTCAGTACCTCAGCCGCTTCAATAAGATGCTTTTTGACCGCAGCGCTGCCCGTATCGGAGACCATTCCCTTAGCTTGAGTCAGCGACTCGCGCCTTACCGCGACTTGAGTCTGATAAATGGAGTCAAGCTGCTTGACAGCGTGTTCCTCCATAGCTTTGTATGCAGCCTTAAGGTCCTTTAAGGTGCTGTTTCTGATGTCGTCGTAATTCTCCAAAGCGGTGTCGATAATATCCGTCTGACGCTTTCTGCGCAGGATATTCTTGAAGGACGACATAGTGCCCGACGGGAAAGCGTCGCTGCTGCCCGCAGAAGCCGCAACCATGACCGACTGGGAAACCAGCACGTTAAGGTTGTCGATTGAGTCGCCCATATTCATATCCGAGCCGCCTGCAGCCGACGTCAGACCAAGCTTCTGGGTCAGCTCGCTGCCGATTTTGGAAATAAGGGCATTAAGCTGCTTGCGGTGGATATCGAGACACTTTCTGTACGCCTCGCCCACCTTGTCGACAAGATAAGAATAGAAGTGCTTGTCAATATCCTCGGGGGAAGCGGTATTTCTGCTTCCGAGAATATCCTCCCTAAGCTTGGAGAAAAAGCCGTACATCCACTGCTCTGCTTCCTGCTGCATCTCGGTGATGCTGAGAATGATCTTGGGCTTTTTGCTTTCGATAGCATTTGAAAGTGTGGAACATTCCTGCTCAAAGCTTTCCGAGATATCGTCCAGCATTTTTCTGTCCATAGCCATCATGTCGTAGATCATGTTGATACGTGCAGCCGTATCCTTTATCATAAGGTTAAGCATCGTAAGAACGCGCTGCGTGCGGATAATATCCTTCTGCAGGATTATCTCACGTTTAAGGGACATTTCAAATTTCAGGAATTCCGTTTCGTAAAACTCCTGAAAGCCCTTGATGTCGGGACGGTTAAGACCGATCTTGCGCCTGTATTCGTCGATGCCGCTGACGCCGTAAACGAACGCGTTGGGCATTATCGCCTCGCAGCGCTCGGTAACGCGGTTGATTATCTTTTCAATATCCTCCTGGGTGTTCATTGCGTCTATCATGTTTACAAGCACATAAAGCTTGCTGAAACTGAGCGGACGGATATGGCTTGCAAGGAAGAACTGCTCCGACTCCGAAAAAGGTGAGAGGGCGCTTGCGATATAGATGACCGCGTCGGCGTTTACAAGGTAATCCTGCACCTGCTTGTCAAGGCAGTCAAGGTCGCTGAGACCCGGGGTATCCACGATACGTATTTCCTTTAAAAGCTCGGCATTATCCCGAATGTCGATATATTCAAGGGAATCGGGGAAAGCACGGGTGAGCTTTTCCAGCTTTTCGCGCACAAGGTCGTCGGCTGAAAGGCTTATCCTCTGACCGTTTTTCAGCACCGCTTCCGCCTTGGGAACTTCGCCGTAGCTGATTGAATTTATCGTAAAGGTTTCGGGCGCAACATTTACAGGCGAAATGGATTTGCCCAGAATTGCGTTGATTATCGTACTTTTTCCGCGCTTGAAGTCGCCGAGAACAACAAGGGAAAACGGCTCTGTACGGCGCTTTGTGATAGCTCTGTCCCACTCGCGCAGATGCTCCGAAAACTCCTCACCGAGAATAGTGCAGAGGGGCTTGCTGTTGAGCAGACCCTTTAAATTGTTCTGTACAAGCTCTATGTCGGGCTCGGCAGCGGCATAGCTGAGAGCGGCTGTATGTTCTGTATTTTCGGGCATATTAAGCACCTCCCTTTGCTGCGTCAAGAATAATTTCGCATCTTACTTCCAAAGCCTGCTTGTTTACGGTATGAATATCTACCTTGTTAAGGTCGGAGCGCCAGTTGTAAAGCACTTCGCAGCTTAAAAATTCAAGACCTGCCAGAATTCTTCTTTCAATAAACGAGCAGCTTTCGGGCAGAACGATATTTCTTGCCGGAGTAATGTGAAGCACGTCGTACTGCTTCATAAGCTCGTCGGTGTTTATTTCACCCTTGCCGTAAAAATTCAGTATACCCTTGCTGTAAATGCTTGCCATAATATGGGGGTATTCATGAGGGTCGTCAAGGCAGATGATGCCGGCACGGTCACCTGTAACGTCTGCAAGCTTGAGCCACTCGGAAATGGTGCAGGCTATCTGCTTAACGGAGCTGTCGTTCACCGAGCTTTGGCTGTTTTCGGTAAGGTCGTCGAGATCGTTGATGCCGAAATAAGGCGCAGCCATATCGAAAAGACAGTGATTGTTCTGAATGTGACCGCACTCGCAGCCCACAAGGAAAACAAGCTCCTGCGTGCTGCAAATGTCGATAAGTCCCGAAGTAACAACGATACAAGGCTCGACACCGTCGGCGGAGATAGAGTATATCTCGTACTTGTTGGGGGCATTTCTGACATAAGCTGTCGGAATACTTATCTGAAGCTTTTCGGCGCAGGTGTTTACCGCGCTGTAAATTTCGGGGTACTTCAAAGAGCCTGCCATGTCGGCGGACTGGAAAAGACGTTTTATCTTGTTGGGAATTTCGTGGCTGGTCAGAGTTTTGCTGACCTTTGACCAGCTTGAAAAAGTGGTTATTTTCTGTTTTACGGAAAAATCCGCGTCGAAAGCGTAGTCCATTTTACCGCCGACGATATGGTCTTTGTAGGAACGGGTACGCGCGTTAAGATATGCCGCAAAGCTTGTATCTATGTCAAGCAGCGGATTATATTCAGCCGTTTCACCGGTATTAAACATCGAGAATCCTCCTTAAATTCACAATAGAAGATCATTCCATATTATCTGTCAGTACCTTGTGCAGATTATAGGTTTCCGCAAGCAAAGCGCCGGTATATTCGGCAATATTATGGAGCTTTTCTTTTTCGTTGTCGGACATATTTTTCTTCTCGGCTTTGAGCTGGTTGAGGTTGTCCAGAGTTTTCTGCGTATCGAGAAGGATGATTTCGGTTTCTTCTTCGATCTTGGATTTAAGTCCCTGGAAGGAAGCGTAAACCTGCTGACGTACGGTTTCCGTGAAGTCGCTTGTGATCTTCATTTCGTGGAACTGCTTCTTGACGGACTGCTTGAAGTTTGCCTTGTATTTGTCGATACGCTCCTGAACAAGCAGCTTGTCAACGGAAAATTTGCCCGTAAAAGTACCTGCAAGACCAGCAACAGCCATAAGGCAAAGTGTAACGGGGCCCGCAGCAACTATACCGAGGAAGCCTGCCAGATAAGCAGCGGCATAGAAGGTCGCGCAGAAGCCGATAAAGCCCGAAGCACCGCCAAGGAGAGCGCCCTTGATACCTGCCTCGCGGAAGCCGATGAACAGACCGCCCGTGCCCACGCTGCCGATAGCAACGCCGATTATCTGGTCAACAACGCCGCCGTTGCGTGCGTGCTTCTGGGGAACGGAGAACATTTCCTGAATACGGCTTACCGAAGCGAAGAATTCGTCCTCAAAGGACTGCAAACGCTCTGCCTCATCGCTGAGGGCGATATTTATCTCGTTCTGTATCTGCTCACAAATAAGCTGAGCCTTGTTTTCGATATTTTCCTTGATCTTCTCGGTAAGCTTGGAGTAAACTATCTTCAGCTTATCCTTCTTGAGGTCGTCGGCGCACATGGGGTAATCGTCAATAACCTTCATAGCGGTCTCTTCGATCTGTACCCAATAGCTGTCGAGAATAGGCTGCAAGTCCTTGAAAACGTTGTTTGCAGCGTCGTTTATGCGGACAAACTCGGCACGCTTTTTGGTACGTATCTCGTCAATTTCTTCAATAGCGGCGGTGTATTTGTCCATGAACTCGTCGGTTTCCATCATAAGGGAGTTTTCTCTTATGAGGATAGAGTTTATAAGCTCTGAACCGGAGCTGATGATTTTATTTGCAAGAATTTGCAGGGTAATAGCGCCGCGCTCTTGTGTAAGCATTGATTCCAGCGCCTTTTCAAAGGTGGGGAAATTACTTTCTTCAAGCATTGTAGCATCGCCGCTTTCCTTAGCCATGAGCGCTTTTTTAGCGTATACGCCGATGACCTTGGGCTTGCCGATTTTTCTCTTGTACACGGCAAATTCTCTGGAGTCCTCGCCCATGACCATCTTGGCTTTTTCCATAACATAGCTGCCGATACGCTTTTCAACCGTCTCGACTATCCTGT
Source organism: Oscillospiraceae bacterium (assembly GCA_017847885.1). GTDB lineage: Bacteria > Bacillota > Clostridia > Oscillospirales > Ruminococcaceae > RGIG8773. The sequence continues at coordinate 114,875 of JAGAUA010000038.1, read as the reverse complement.
CCTCGTCCTCCTTGGAGAACGTGCCGAAGCAGTTTACGGCAAAAATAATTCTGCCCATGTCGCTTGTGAGCATTCTCTTTTCGAGGAATTCCTTCTCAAATTGGGAGAACGGCGAGTTTGCGCTGATAACGAAAACAGCCGCGTCAATCTCTGGGAGAATGGAAAGCGTAACGTTGGTCATCTGCTCGTCATCGTTCAGACCCGGGGTATCAATGATATCAACATTGTTTTTGCAGAAAGCGGTATCGTAATAAACCGTAGCCTGCTTTACGGTCTCGGCAGTTTTTTCCGACTCGTAGGAAAGCTTTGTAACATAGTTTTCCAGCTGGTTGATGTCGACCCGTTCGGTCTCGCCCGTCTTGTACTCAACCATAACATAGGGGGTCTCGCTGTATGTAACCCTGTTAAGCGTTGCCGTTGCAGGAAGAACATCGGCAGGGAGGACCTCCTGACCGAGAAGAGCGTTGATAAGGGTACTCTTTCCTCGCTTGAATTCTCCGACTATTGCGACCTCGAAGTGTTCCTTGGCAATTTTCTCGATAGTTTCGTTAATGGATTTTGCGGTGTGAGTCAGCTCAAGCTCCTCGCTGTACTCTTTAAGCTGGGAAAGGCTTTCTGTCAGTTCGGAAACCGTTTGCTTGTAAGCGGAGTAGCTTCCGTAGTTCAATGTCTGTTCCATAGAAATCCTCCTAATCAAAGAATATATAAACACTGATATGTGAAAATATTCTAAATATACAGTATAATTATAGCATAAGAACAGTACCTATGTCAATTATATTAATAATTTTTGTACATATGTTTGGCTATTTTAATTTTAAACTGTGGAATATAACCATAAAGTGATAACTTATACAGCGCTTTTTTGTCCAACGTGGTACAATTGCAGTTGCACGGCTATCCATTTTTAACGGACGGCTGAACATTGTTCGCAACCGGTGGGCAAGTGTTTGTTAATATTTTATGTCTTTTGATAAATTATTGACAAACTTCCGCAAAACAAGTATAATAGTATGTGTATTTGTATTTTGCTTTTATTGAAGCAGACTGCACAAAACATTTTAAAACGAAAGGATTGTTCCGAATGGGATACACATTGACCGAAAAAATACTTAAAGCTCACCTTGTTGACGGCGAATTCGTCAAGGGCAAGGAAATCGGAATCCGAATTGACCAGACTCTTACTCAGGACGCAACAGGCACTATGGCATACCTCGAATTCGAGGCTATGGGCGTGCCGAGAGTAAAGACAGAACGCTCCGTTGCATATATCGACCACAACACCCTTCAGTCGGGCTTCGAAAACGCCGACGACCACCGTTTCATCGGCTCTGTAGCTAAAAAGCACGGCATTTATTTTTCACGTCCCGGCAACGGTATCTGCCACCAGGTACACCTTGAGCGCTTCGGTATCCCCGGAAAAACGCTTATCGGCTCCGACAGCCATACACCCACAGGCGGCGGTATCGGCATGATAGCTATCGGCGCAGGCGGACTTGACGTTGCTGTTGCAATGGGCGGCGGCGCTTACTATATTACATACCCCAAGATAGTTAATGTTAAGCTCACAGGCAAGCTTAATCCTTGGGTAGCGGCTAAGGACGTTATCCTTGAAGTCCTCCGCATCATGTCCGTAAAGGGCGGCGTGGGCAAGGTAATCGAGTACACAGGCGAGGGCGTTAAGACTCTCAGCGTTCCCGAGCGTGCGACTATCACAAACATGGGCGCAGAGCTTGGCGCGACCACTTCTATCTTCCCCTCGGACGAAATAACAAAGCAGTTCCTTGACGCTCAGAAGCGCGGCGAGGTTTGGACGGAGCTTTCCGCAGACCCCGACGCAGTTTACGACGAGGTAATTGAGATAAACCTTTCCGAGCTTGCACCCCTTGCGGCTTGCCCTCATTCTCCCGACAATATCAAGACAGCCGAGGAACTCAGCGGCATGAAGATAGACCAGGTCTGCATCGGTTCATGTACAAACAGCTCGCTTATGGATATGATGAAGGTCGCTCACATTCTCAAGGGCAAGACCGTTCACCCCGACGTTTCCCTTTCTATCGCTCCCGGCTCAAAGCAGGTGCTCAATATGCTTGCACAGAACGGCGCTCTTGCAATTATGATTGACGCAGGTGCAAGAATCCTCGAAAGCGCTTGCGGACCTTGTATCGGTATGGGTCAGTCGCCTAACTCAAAGGGTATCTCCCTCCGTACCTTCAACAGAAACTTTGAGGGACGTTCCGGCACAAAGGACGGACAGATTTATCTGGTATCTCCCGAAATGGCAGCAGCTTCCGCAATTGCAGGCGTACTTACCGACCCCAGAACACTCGGCGAAATGCCCGTATTTGAAATGCCCAAGGAGTTCGTTATCAATGACAATATGATAGCTGCTCCCGCACCCGTTGAGGAAATGGACAAGGTTGAAATTCTCCGCGGACCCAACATCAAGCCTTTCCCCACAACCAAGCCTCTTGCAGACAGCATTGAAGCGCCCTGCTCGCTTAAAGTCGGCGACAACATCACTACCGACCACATCATGCCGGCAGGTGCGAAGATACTTCCTCTCCGTTCAAATATTCCTGCAATTTCCAAGTTCTGCTTTACCGTATGCGACGAGAAATTCCCCGAGCGCGCAGAAAGCCTCGGAAAGAGCATTATCGTCGGCGGTGCAAACTACGGTCAGGGCTCGTCCCGTGAGCACGCTGCCCTTGCTCCTCTCCACCTGGGCGTAAAGGCTGTTCTGGTAAAGAGCTTTGCGAGAATCCACCGCTCCAACCTTATCAACGTAGGTATTCTTCCTCTTACATTCGTGAACGAGGCTGACTACGATAAAATTTCGCAGGGCGACGAGCTTGTGCTTGCAAACGTCCGTGCAGATATCGAAGCAGGCAAGACGGAGCTTACCGTAACAAACAAGACAACGGGCGCTGAAATTCCCGTACTCTGCGAGCTTTCGGGAAGAACTAAGGATATTATCCTTGCAGGCGGTCTGCTTGACTATACAAGAGAAAGCCTCAAGTAATGCATGAGTCAAGGTGCGGTCTGCTTTGCAGCGAATGTGAAAACCGCGAAGCCTGCGGCTGCGAGGGCTGTCTCGACCTTGAAGAGGGAAACTGGGCAGGTGACTGCGAGATAAAAAAATGCTGCGAGGAAAAGCAGCTTGAGCATTGCGGCAAATGCCCCGATTTTCCCTGCGACCTGCTGAGAAACACCTCCTTCGACGAGGAGGAGGGCGACAACGGCGAGCGGCTTGTTACGCTGAAACGCTGGGCTGAGGAGGAATCCTCGCGCAAACAGACTTCGGGAAGCCTTATTCTCGGCGGACTTGCTGTGGGAGCTTCGGCAGGCGCAGTATTCGGCGCGCTGTCGGAAAGTTTTGCGGCGGTAATGTTTGCGTGTATTCTCGTGGGAACTGCCGTGGGCGTTATGATCGATATTACTAAGAAAAAGTAGGTAGGCATATGCGTAAACCTAAGCTGACAAAAGCAGTCTTTATAGCCGCATTTGTATGCACGGTTTTGTGCGTAAAGCTAATTGTTGCAGGAATTGTCCTGCAAGATATTTACGTTCTGAATGTGTCAGCCGTTTTTGCAATCATATGCTTTCTGCTTTGGGAATTTCACTACTCTATGACACACGACTGTTTGGGTCGGAAATTTGACTTCGGTAATAAAAATATATCTGCTTCAAATTCAAAATCCGAACAGCCAAAATCCAGATTTGTATTTTCTGAAGACACTGTCCGTGAAAAGATGGGAAAAATCGCCGAGCACTTTAAGCTGAAAATGAAATGCAAAATAACATGGGATGAATTTTACTTGCCAATATACCATATTGTTCTTGCAGGTAAATACAATTTTAAAATAACAATTTCCCATTGTGAAATTTCAATTTATGCTCCTTCGCTGACTTCTTATAGTCGGTTGAATGACGATACTTATTGTTACTGCAATTATTTTCAATTGCTTGATGATTCTTTAGATTCATTTAAAGCTCAAAGATTTACAGAACTTGTAGGCGGTTGTGAGGATATTGGATTTTCAAGCAACATATTCTTTGACAATTTATCCGATGATGAGATTTTTAGTATTATCGAAAAAATTATGGATGCCCTTTATGGCGCAGCGTCTATGAAGTACGAAACGGTTGAATCAGATAACGGAAAAGAAAGCTTTATATTTTATCTTGACGCACCCGATTATTACGGCTACACCGAAACTGTAACCATTGGAAACTTTAAATTTATTATAAACGGAGGTCTTGAAAATGGCTGAAAAAATCAAAATGACTACCCCTATCGTCGAAATGGACGGCGACGAAATGACCCGTATCATCTGGAAGATGATAAAGGATATCCTTATTCTCCCTTACATCGACTTGAAAAGCGAGTATTACGACCTGGGTCTTGTTCACCGTAACGAGACTAACGACCAGGTTACTATCGACAGCGCCGAGGCTACAAAGAAGTACGGCGTTGCTGTAAAGTGCGCAACCATTACTCCTAACGCACAGAGAATGACCGAGTACAACCTCAAGGAAATGTGGAAGTCCCCTAACGGTACTATCCGTGCAATTCTTGACGGTACAGTGTTCAGAAAGCCTATCCTTGTAAAGGGTATCGTTCCTTACATTCCCACATGGACTAAGCCTATCACTATCGCACGTCACGCTTATGGCGACATCTACAAGAACACCGAGCTTCGTGTTGAGGCTGGCTCAAAGGCTGAGCTTGTTGTTACCGACAAGGACGGCAACGAGACCCGTGCTCTTATCCACGATTTCAAGAACTCCGACGGTATCATTCAGGGCGTTCACAACCTTGACGATTCAATCGCATCCTTTGCACGTTCCTGCTTCAACTTTGCTCTCGACGCAAAGGAGGACCTGTGGTTTGCTTCAAAGGATACCATCTCCAAGACCTACGACCACCGCTTCAAGGACATTTTCGCAGAAATTTACGAGAACGAGTACAAGGAAAAATTCGAGGCGGCAGGCATTGAGTATTTCTATACCCTTATCGACGACGTTATCGCAAGAGTTGTACGTTCAAACGGCGGCTTTATCTGGGCTTGCAAGAACTACGACGGCGACGTAATGTCCGATATGCTTGCAACAGCTTTCGGAAGCCTCGGCCTTATGACCTCTGTGCTGGTTTCTCCCTCGGGCGTTTATGAGTACGAAGCTGCTCACGGCACGGTAACACGCCACTACTATAACTACCTCAAGGGCGAAAAGACCTCCACAAACCCCATTGCAACAATTTTTGCATGGAGCGGCGCACTCCGCAAGAGAGGCGAGCTTGACAACATTCCCGAGCTTATCGACTATGCGGACAAGCTTGAAAAGGCTTCCATTCAGACTATGGAGGACGGCATCATGGACAAGAACCTTGCCGCAATGTCCACCCTCGAAAACAAGCAGCCTGTTGATACCGAGACCTTCCTCGTTGAGATAAACAACAGACTTGCAAAGCTTATGAACTAATTACACCGAAAGGAGCAATGCTTCCGTTGAAGCATGAGTGTTAAAATGCCAAAAGCGAAAAAATCGGACATATCCGTTTCCGTGATAAAGCGTCTGCCCCGATACTATCGCTTTATCGGCGAGCTTGTGAAGCAGGGTACGGTCAGGATCTCCTCGGGGGAGCTTGCCGAAAAAATGTCCCTTACCGCGTCACAGATACGGCAGGATCTTAACTGCTTCGGCGGCTTCGGGCAGCAGGGCTACGGCTACAACCTTGCAGAGCTTCGGACGGAAATAGGCAAGATACTCGGCATATCCCAAGGCTACAAAACCATAATAATCGGCGCAGGAAATCTTGGGCACGCAATTGCGGCACATATGGATTTCCGCGAGTACGGCTGCAGGCTTGTGGGTATCTTCGACAACGACCCGAAAAAGGCAGGCAGCAGAGTTGCCGACCTTGAGGTCATGCCTGTTTCGGAGCTGGACAGCTTCTGTATCCGTGAGCAGCCTAAGATCGCGGTTTTGTGCATACCGAAAACGGCGGCGCAGGAGCTTGCGGACAAGCTTATTTCTCTGGGTATCAACGCGTTTTGGAATTTCAGCCACTATGACATAAAAATCACCCACAAGGACGTTGTGGTGGAAAATGTTCACCTGGGCGACAGCATTATGATGCTGTCCTATGCGCTGAATAATGCGGACGAATCCGAGAAAGAGTAGATATTCTGTTATTTTGGAAAATTATTTTGTTTTCCAAGCTTTTGAAAAAAATATATGTCAGGGTGCGTCAGACTCATTGTCGATGCACCCTATTTTTTTTCAAAGCGAATATTATGTATGCCCCTGCGGAAACATATTTGTATATCGCAAAGGAGGTATCGCATGGAAAATTATGAAATGCCCATGGGCTTTGGAATGGCTCTTGCAATGAATCCAAAGGCTATGGAGAAATTCGCTGCTCTTCCCGAAAATAAAAAGCAGGAGATAATCAGCGGCACACATTCGGTTTCGTCAAAAGCGGAAATGCAGCGGTACGTGGAAAAAATCATATCAATGTATTGAATGACGGCGCGCGGACGACCTTGTGACCGGTACAGCCTTATGCAAAATGTCCTTGCAATTGTTTTTTGTGTATGGTATAATTGTGGAAAAGGTTTGGTGGTACGCTTGAAAGAAAATAAAGCATATTTATATCGGTTTATCAGATTTGTCTGCGCGCCGCTGTTCAGGTTTGTGTACAGACCAAAAATTATCGGAAAAGAAAATATCCCGTCTGTGGGAAGTGCAGTTGTTGCAGGCAACCATAAGCACGCCCTTGACCCGATACTCATTGATATAAGCACACGGAGAATTGTGCGGACGCTTGCAAAAAAGGAGCTTCACGACGGCGTGTTCGGGTTTGTTTTCCGCGGAGTGGGGTCGATACCCGTTGACCTCCGCAGCAGCCAAAACCGGGCGGCGCTTGCAGCTGCGGTGGACGCTCTTAACGAGGGATACATAATAAACGTTTCACCCGAAGCAAAGAGAAATTATACCGACGAGCTGCTCCTGCCCTTTAAATTCGGAGCAGTTTCAATGGCGAAAAAAACAGGCGCGCCGATAGTGCCGTATGCAATTGCAGGAGACTATAAGCTGTTTTCCAAAAATCTTACGGTGATTTTCGGAGAGCCTTTTTATGTGGGAGATACCGAGCTTTACGACGCAAACAGGGAGCTTTATGACCGTATCCTTGAGCTTATGATAAGGGCTACGGATAAGGCTGTTCTTGAGCGGAAGCATATAACGTCCTTTGACGAATGGAGTAAGCAGAATGAACAGACACCGTCATCTTGAATATCCCGATTGCTCGATATACGATTTTTTCTCCGCAAATATGGCGGAATATCCCGAATATACTGCGCTGAATTATTTCGGCAGGAAAATTACCTACCGCCGCCTGCTGGGTGAGATAAACATTTGCGCAGACGCTCTTTCCGTGCTGGGAATAAAAAAGGACGACGCAGTTTCAATATGCCTGCCCAATATTCCGCAGGCTGTCATTGCTTTTTATGCCGTAAACAAGCTTGGCGCGGTGGCAAATATGATACACCCAATGTCGTCGGAAAATGAGATTGCACGCTTTCTCGGCATATCCAAAAGCCGAATTGTTATCGCGATAGACCTTATCGGGGAAAAGCTGAAAAAGGCTCTTGCCAATACCGATGTGGAATATACCGTGCTTGTATCGGCAGGGGACTATATGCCGCTGCTGATGAAAGCCGCATACTCCCTCAAAAACCGAACCGCAGGCAGCTGCGGCGTAAATGTATACGATTGGCGCAGCTTTATTTCCAAGGCGAGGGGAAACGGCGGCAAGACCGCTTATCACGGCAAAGGAAATGAGTGCGCAGTAATTCTTTACAGCGGCGGAACAACGGGCAAGCCCAAGGGAATTATGCTTTCAAACCTCAATTTCAACGCCCTTGCCATGCAGAGCATAGACGGCTGCGGCTGCCTTGAAAAGGGCGACAAGGTGCTGTCGGTAATGCCTGTTTTTCACGGCTTCGGACTCGGAGTATGCATACATACAGTCTTGAATTTCGGCGGCACGGCAATTATCCTGCCGAAATTCGGGGTAAGTGATTTTCACAAGCTTTTGTTCAGATACAAGCCCAACGTTATTGCTGGCGTTCCAGCAATATATGAAAGCTTTATACGCAGCACCGCTTTTAAGGGGAAGGACTTGTCGTTTCTGAAATGTGTGATTTCGGGGGGAGATTCCCTGTCCCCAAGCACAAAGGAAAAGCTAAACAGGCTGCTTGCCGAATGTGGCTGCAAATGTACTGTCCGTGAGGGGTACGGGCTTACGGAATGTGTGACGGGGAGCTGCCTTATCCCTGAAAATTCCGACAAAAAGGAAAGCGTGGGACTGCCGTATGCCGACACTTTTTATATGATAGCCGACCCCGAAAGCGGAGAGAGTATGCCCTGCGGAGAAACGGGGGAGATACTGCTCCGCGGACCGACAGTCATGCTCGGTTATCTGAATGAGCCTGAGGAAACCAAAGCAACGCTCAGAATACATTCCGACGGAAATGTGTGGCTTCATACGGGAGACCTTGGCTATATGGACGAGGAGGGCTACATATACTTCAAACAGCGTCTAAAGCGCATGATAGTTTCGGGAAGCTACAACATTTATCCGCAAATAATTGAAAATGTTATCGACTCTCACCCCGATGTGCTGGTATGCGCGGTGATAGGTGTTCCCGATGAGATAATGGGGCAGAAGGTCAAGGCGTACGTAAAGCTGAAAGACGAAAACGCCGACAAAGAGCGCGTAAAAAAAGAGCTTTATCGGCTTATGAAAAAGGACATTGCCGTGTACGCTCTGCCCCGTGAGGTGGCGTTTGTAAAGGATATGCCCAAAACCTTGGTGGGCAAAATTGCATACAGCGAGCTTTTGAATTGCGAGGAGGTGTAAGGGGTGGAGCATAATAAACGTTTCCTGCTTGTGCATCCCGAAATTTCCCGCAACAAATACAATTTCGCAGGGATAATCGACAACGAACCGCTGGAGCTTGAGTACATATACTCCATGCTGAAAAGTATGGGCTATGAGCCCGATATCTGGGACGGGCAGGTGGAAACGGTCAGCCTTGCGGAAAAGCTGAAAAGCTTTATGCCGGGGTATGTTTATGTGTGCGGAAGGACGCGTCAGGAAAGCTTTATGAAGGAGTACTGCGCGAATTCAAAGGAGATATGCGGCAGTACCACATTTGTAGGCGGAATTCATGCACAGCATAATTACAAGCACTTTTACGAGGACAGCATTGACTTCATCATGACCTCTTTTGACATGTTTGCAATAGCGGATATTTTGTGCGGCAAGTCGCTTTCCGAGATTGACGGGGTATGCTTCAAAAGCGGCGGAATATGGCAGGAAAACGCTCCGAAGCCTTTTGACGCGGAGCGGCTTCCCGTTCCCGACAGGACGTATTTTTACGCCCATTTGGACAGATACCGCTACCTTGAGCTGCTTCCCTGCGCCCATGTACGCACGGCATACAGCTGCCCGTACCGCTGCAAATTCTGCTACCGAAACCGCCTTAACTGCGGCGTATATTCGGCGCGGAGCATTGCTTCCGTGGTGGAAGAGATAAAGGGCATAGAATGTGAAAATATCTACATTATCGACGATGATTTTCTTGTGGACGCCGAAAGAATATTGGAGTTCGTGAGGCTGATAAAGAAAAATAATATCCGCAAAAAGTATGTCTGCTATGGGCGTGCAGATTTTATTTCGGGGCACCCCGACTTGATGAAGCAGCTCAAAGAGATAGGCTTCTATTATATCCTCGTGGGACTTGAAGCCGTAAGCGACAGGTATCTTTCCGATTACAACAAGCTTTCGGATATGTCCTGCAACATTTCTGCGGTTGAGATACTCAACAATGTGGGGATAAACATTATGGGTATGTTTATCATAGACCTTGACTTCAAGCCCCGTGATTTCAGAGAGCTGTACAAATGGATAAAGTCTCACAAACTTAGGCATACAGCCATTTCGATTTTTACACCCGAAATGTCCTCGGAGCTTATGGAGCAGTACAAAAGCAGGCTGATAACCGATGCACCCTGCGACTGGGATTACCTTCACGTTGTTGCAAAGCCCTCGAATATGAGCGTAAAACAGTTTTATTTTCACTATCATATCCTTGCGGCAAAGCTGTTTATCAAGGGCTGGCGTGAGGGTATCTACGATTTTGTGGACTACGGCTTTTACATTAGAACAATTCTGAAAAATATGTTTGGCTTCGGGGGATAAGCTGTCCGCCGAAGCACGGGAAAGACGGTATGATATCATGGCTGACAACTATAAAAATCCTGTAAAAAAAATAATCCCCAGCAGGCTTGAAACGGGGTTTCAGCAGTTCCTTTACAAGCACGTCGGCAAGTATATCCCCGAAAGCATGACCCCAAATCAGGTAACGCTTATCGGCGCTCTCGGGGGACTTTTTGCCGTTGTGTCAACGCTTCTCACGCATATTTCGCCGCTGTTTTTTATCGGCACGCTGCTGGGGCTTGCAGTGCATCTTGTTGCCGACGATTTGGACGGATACGTTGCGCGAAGCAGGAATATGTCCTCAAAAGCGGGAGCATATTTCGACCTAATAACAGACGTGCTTTTTTCAACGTTTCTTATGCTTGCTCTTGGCTTTTCGCCCTATGCAAACATTGAGGTCATGGCGTTTGCGGTACCCGTTTACGGCATTGTCAATGTCACGGCGATGAATTATATCATATATTTCAACGAGTTCCTTTTTCCCCGTCTTGGACCAATCGAAGCCCATCTGACCTACGCGGCGGTTTCCGTTTTAAGCATGATAATGGGGTCAAAGACGCTGTTTTCCGTGCTTGGATTGGATATAAAAATTGCCGACCTGATAATTTTTATCGGACTTGTTCCGACATATTATGAAATGTTCCGCTTGCAGATACAGCTTTTCAAGCGGCTGAAAAACGAAGAAAAATGAAAAAGATTTACATTGTACTTATCAAAGCCCACACGGCTCTCGGTGCTGCCGCAAGGACAATCACAAAATATGAATACACCCATATTGCGGTGTGCCTTGACAAGCGGCTGAACGACTTTATCACGTTTTCGCGCAGGCGGCATTTTGCCCCCCTTGACGCAGGCTTTATGCACGAATACCGCGACTATTACGCCTACGGAAAGTACCGCAAATTCAAGGCAAAGGTTTTTGAAATTCCCGTTGACGAGGGGCGGTATGAGGATATCATCCGCTTTATTTCCAAATGCGAAAATGACAACGAACAGCTTTTCAACCTTTTTTCAATGATGACAATGCCGGTTTTGCACGGTTTCAGAATATACAAAGCGCATAACTGTATGTCCTTTACCGCAAAGATAATCGGGCTTTCGGGCGCAGTCGATATGCAAAAACCTTACTTCAAATATTCCGTAAAGGATATTGACGCGCTCTTGAAAGGGTATGAGTATTTCGAGGGATATATCAGGCGTACACCCTCGGCAGGGTACGAAAAATATATGGAAAAGCCGACAGCCTGCGAGCTTGTGAGTACGGGGATACATACAATTTTTACGCTTATAGCGCGTATGATTTTCTGCGGCGGAATAGAGGAATGAGCATGATAAAAATTTCAACAGAGCAAAGGCGGAGCAAGCTGCGGAATTTGCTGAAGGAAAAAAGCCTTGTAAGGGCAATGGAAACGGTGAACGGACTTGAGGGTATCATTGCCGAAAATGTGAGGGCATACTCCGAAAACGGCAGCGCAAAAGAGTTTGACGCATTGTGGTTCAGCGGCTTATGCCACGCGGCTTTCAAGGGCAAGCCCGATAACGAATTTGTGGATATGAGCGAAAAAATTGCAGCGATAAACGATATTTTTTCGGTCACTTCAAAGCCGATCATCGTTGATATGGATACGGGCGGTCCGTCGGAGCATTTCTGCCGCTACGCCGCCGCGCTTGAAAGGCTGGGGGTATCCGCTGCGGTCATCGAGGATAAAACGGGTCTCAAACGAAACTCCCTGTACGGCGACAAAAGCCTTCATTCAATGGAAAACGCGGACGTGTTTGCGGATAAGCTAAGGTGCGCCAAGGCTTCCCTTTGCACGGAGGATTTTATGATATTTGCACGGCTTGAAAGTCTTATCGCGGGGGAAAGCTGCGGCGAGGCTATGAGCCGTGCGGAAAAATATATTGAAGCAGGCGCAGACGGTATCGTTATTCACAGCGCTTCGTCTGACGGCGCGGACATATTTGAGTTTGCAAAGCTTTTCAAAGCGGAGTTTTCGCATGTTCCGCTTGTGTTCATTCCCACGGCATACAACGGATTTACGGATACGGAGCTGAATGACAGGGGAGCGGACATGGTGATATATGCAAATCAGCTTATGCGCAGCGCGTATCTTGCGATGAAAAAAACCGCGGAGTCGATACTTGCCGAGGGCAGGAGCAAATATGCCGACGAAAATTATTGCGTGCCCGTAAAAACGATACTTGAGCTTATTGATACTAATAACCAATAAAACTGTAGACAAAAAATCTTCGCATAATCCATATACGCAAGATTATGCTCGATTTTTTGTACAGTTTTTAGTATGACTGAAAAAAGCAATACTTTGGAAAGCAGGAACTAACGGTGATAAATACAAAAGAATTTGTGGAGTACCTCATAGAAAACGGGCTGGATTTTTTTACGGGAGTACCCGACTCGCTTTTGAAGGAGCTTTGCGCCTGCATAAGCGATGTCTGCGGCAAAAAGCATAATATCACAGCCGCAAACGAGGGCAACGCAATAGGCATAGCCTGCGGATATTATCTTGCGGCACGAAAGCCCTGCGTTGTGTATATGCAGAATTCGGGGATAGGAAATGCCGTAAATCCGCTGGTTTCCCTTGCCGATGAGGAAGTGTACGGTATTCCGCTGCTTATGCTCATCGGCTGGAGGGGAGAGCCGGGCACGAGCGACGAGCCGCAGCACAAAAAGCAGGGGAAAATTACGCAAAGCCTGCTTGAAGCGCTGGACATAAAAACGCTCATTCTCGACGACGATTATAAGGAAAAAATAAAAAGCTGCGTTGAATATATGTCGGAGCAAAGCAAGCCTGTCGCGCTTATCGTGCGGAAAAATACCTTCGGCAAATATGGGTACAAGCCCTCTGCCGCGGATTATCCGCTTACAAGGGAACGGGCGCTTGAGGTCATCACAGAAAAGCTTGGAGCAGACGATATTGTCGTGTCCACAACGGGCAAGACCTCCCGTGAGCTTTACGAGATAAGGGAGAGAAGCGGCTTCGGTCACAGCAACGATTTTCTTACAGTGGGGTCAATGGGTCATGCATCGTCAATTGCGCTGGGTATGAGCCTTTTTTCGGATAAAAAGGTGTACTGCATTGACGGCGACGGTGCGTTTATTATGCACATGGGCGCGGCTGCGGTAAATGCCGCAAGCATGAGCGATAATTTCAGGTATATCATTATAAATAACGGTGCGCACGAGTCAGTCGGAGGTCAGCCTACCGTGGGGTTTGACATCAATATCCCCGAGATTTTGAAGGACTGCGGCTTTGAAAGCGTATACACAGCATTGGACGAAAAAGAGGTCGTGCAAGGCATGGAGCAGCTTGCCGAAAATTGCAGGTCAGCAATGGTGATATTCACGGCACAGGGTTCAAGACCCGACTTGGGCAGACCCAAATTAACGCCTCGGGAAAACAAAAAATTACTGATGGAGAAGATGATGAAATGAAAGCCTTGATTTTTAATTCGGGTACGGGCAGCAGAATGGGAAAGCTTACGGAAAGCTGTCCCAAATGCCTTTTAAAGCTTGGGGACGGGGAAAGCATATTCGCAAGACAGCTTCGTATCCTTGCCGAATGTGGGATAACCGAAGCGGTAGTTACCACGGGAAAATACGAGCAGGAGCTGCTTGATGAAAGCAGGCTGCACCCCGAAATAAAGGTAACCTTTGTGAATAATCCCCTCTATGAGTCGACGAATTATATCTATTCCATGCACCTTGCAGGCAGATATCTTGACGATGATATGCTGATTTTGCACGGCGACTTGGTCTTTGATAAGCACCTTGTTGAGAAGATACTTTCCGACAGCAGAAAATCCCTTTGCCTTGTAAATCCCGACATTGCACAGCCCGACAAGGATTTCAAGGGCAGGATAGAAAACGGCCGCCTTGCGGAGGTTGGGGTAAATATTTCGGGCGGCAGCTGTTATGCGCTCCAGCCGATGTATAAGCTTTCGAGGGAAGATGTGCAAAAATGGCTTGATGAGGTAAATGCGTTTGTCGAAAAAGGCGTTACGGACGTTTATGCCGAGAATGCGTTTAATGCAATTGCAGGCGGACTTTCCGTGTATCCCCTCTCTTACAGCGGATATTACATAAACGAAATTGACGTGCCGCAGGACTATGAACGGGTGTGCAGAGAAATTTCCATGGCGGACAGCGGAGTATGCTTCGGGATATCCTCATTAAAAGCACTTGTAGAAAGATACGGCGCAAAAAGACCCTTTGCTGTAACGGGCAGACATATTAAGGGAAGCGCCGTGGACTCGTTATTATGCGAGCTTGGCATGGAGGAAGGCAGGTTCTTCGGTGTAGTGGAAAACCCCGACGACGAATGCGTTGAAAGCGCGCTGAAAGCGTTTGCGGAATACGGCGGAGATATGCTGATATCCATAGGCGGCGGAAGCGCGATGGATACAGCAAAGGCGGTAAAATACCATTTCTGCCGAAATAATAAAAGCAGCCTTGTTCATATCGCGGTGCCTACCACCGCAGGCTCGGGAAGTGAAGCCACGCCTTTTTCGGTAATCACTTCAAACGGGGCAAAGAGGTCGATTGCGGACAGTACGCTGCTGCCCGAAAATGCCGTCCTTGACAGCACGCTGCTTTACAGCATGAACGAACAGCAGCGGAAAGTATCGCTGCTTGACGCGCTTTGCCATAGCGTGGAAAGCCTGATGACCAAAGGCTCAAACGACGAAAGCAGGGGATATGCAGTATATTCCATAAAGCTTATACTGAAAAATTACGCTGATTTTGTGGTGGGAAATACCTCGGTCTATGACGAGATATTTGCCGCGTCGTATTATGCGGGAAAAGCCATAAGCATAACCAAAACAGCCGTGGGACACGCAATGAGCTACTCGCTCACAACGAATTACGGAGTCCGCCACGGACAGGCAGCGGCGCTTTGCCTTATTTCCGCGTTTAGGCAGGTTGAAAAGGCTTCCTGCCAAAGTGACGTTCTTGACCGAATTTGCACCGCGCTGGAGTGCAGCGAAAATCAAAGCATATCCGACCGCCTCACGGAAATATATACGAATATGAAGCTTATGCACCCCTTTGACCTTAGCGGCGCAGACCCGTCCGAGCTTGCAAAAAGGGTAAATACCGAACGGCTTGGAAATTCGGCAATCACGTTTACCGAAAAGGATGTATTTGAAATTTATTCGGACGTGAAAAACAGAATATGCAGCGAATAAAAAAACGCACGGCTTTTGCCGTGCGTTCGGTTTTGTCAGTCAATTGTCAGTCAACCAGCTTGGGGTCGAAGGTCTCCTTCCATGGAAGTCCCCACTTGTTGAGAGCGTCCATGAACGGGTCGGGGTCAAATTCCTCGATGTTGTATACGCCGGGCTTCTTCCACTTGCCCGTCATGACCATCATTGCGCCTATCATTGCAGGTACGCCCGTGGTGTAGGAAATAGCCTGCGAGCCGACCTCGGCATAACATTCCTCGTGAACGCAGACGTTGTAAACGTAGTATTTCACGGGCTTGCCGTCCTTAAAGCCCTGCATGATGCAGCCGATGTTGGTCTTGCCCTTTGTTCTCGGACCGAGAGAAGCAGGGTCGGGGAGAACCGCCTTCAGGAATTGCAGGGGCACGATCTGCTTGCCCTCAAATTCGATAGGCTCAATTGATGTCATGCCCACATTTTCAAGGCACTTGAGATGTGTAAGATAGCTCTGACCGAAGGTCATAAAGAAGCGTATGCGCTTGATGCCCTTTATATTCAGCGCAAGGGACTCAAGCTCCTCGTGGTGAAGCAGGTACATATCCTTTTCGCCGATCTCGGGGAAATCGTAAACGCGCTTGATCTCCATAGGCTCGGTCTCGACCCACTTGCCGTCCTCGATGTAGCTTCCCTTAGCGGAAACCTCGCGGATATTTATTTCGGGATTGAAGTTGGTCGCAAAGGGGTAACCGTGGTCACCTGCGTTGCAGTCGAGAATATCAATGTAGTTTATCTCATCAAAGTAGTGTTTCTGTGCATACGCGCAGAAAACGCCTGTTACGCCCGGGTCAAAGCCGCTTCCGAGAAGCGCGGTAATGCCTGCTTTCTCAAATTTTTCGCGGTATGCCCACTGCCACTTGTACTCAAACTTTGCAGTATCGAGAGGCTCGTAGTTGGCTGTATCCACATAGTCAACCTTACATTCAAGGCAGGCGTCCATTATGGTAAGATCCTGATAAGGAAGCGCAACGTTTATGCAAATGTCTGGCTTGAATTCCTTCATAAGAGCAACAAGCTCGCTTACGCTGTCAGCGTCAACCTTTGCGGTAGATATCTTGGTTTTTGTGGTATTCTGGAGCTTCTCCTTCAAAGCGTCGCACTTTGACTTTGTGCGTGAGGCAATCATTATCTCTTCGAAAACCTCGGAGTTCTGGCAGCACTTGTGGATAACCACGGAAGCAACACCGCCGCAGCCGATAATTAAAGCTTTACCCATTTAACAACATCCTTTCATAAAAAGCCTGTATTCACAAGCGTATTTGCTTTTCAAGGCATATTTTGTCTGAAATACGGTACTGTTGAAAGTATTATAGCACACTTTTTCGGGTATTGCAATAGTTTCGGCACTGCAGCGCGATGTCTTACAGATTTTTAACATTTGCCTTATACTAATAACCAATTAAAAAGTGTACAAAAAATCAAGCAAAAACTTGCATATATGGATTTTGCGCAGATTTTTTGTCTACACTTTTATTGGTTATTAGTATTAGTACTGATTTTACAAAAAGTAAAATAATTGCAGAAAAGTTGTACAATATGCACAAAAAATAAATTAAAGATTAAACAGCTATTGTGTTTTTGTGGGAAATGGTGTATAATGTAAAGTAACAAAGTATGGTATAAAATATATATCTGTTTTTAGTAAGGAGGCGCGTTATGGCAGAGAATATTAAAGCAGGAATGAACTATCATCCTCCCGTTGACAGCGAAATAAATTTATCTGTCACACCAAATTTTTCAGAGGCATATGTTACCGTTGAGCCTCCCAAAAACGGCGGTGCCGAGATAACCGTCGGAGCAATAATGAACAAGCTTGCCGAAAACAAAGTGGTTTACGGTATACTTAATGAGGAGATCGAGCGTCTTGTAAATGAAAGACGCTACGATACAAGGACGCTCATTGCACGCTGGACTCCTGCGGTAAACGGTATTGACGGAACCATTACATATAATTACGAAAAAGAGCAGAAGCTTGCTCCCGTTGAGAACGAAAACGGCTTTGTGGACTACAAAAACCTCGGTCTTATCCGTACAGTCTATGCAGGCGACGTTATCGCGGATATAACCCTCCCCACAGAGGGCGAGCCGGGCACGGATCTGCGCGGTGTAACGATACGCCAGAAGCCGGGCAAAAAGGCTGCTTATTCGGTGGGTCTCAATACTGCG
The DNA here is from genome assembly GCA_017847885.1 of Oscillospiraceae bacterium. Taxonomy (GTDB): domain Bacteria; phylum Bacillota; class Clostridia; order Oscillospirales; family Ruminococcaceae; genus RGIG8773. The sequence goes on along the minus strand of JAGAUA010000038.1, from coordinate 97,177 downwards.
CTAAATGAGGAAGGAACACAGATCGTCGCAACCGCAGATGGAAACATCAACTTCAAGGGCGGCGCTTTTGCAATTGACCCTGTCGTAACGATAAACGGAGACGTTGACGCGTCTGTCGGAAATATCGTTTTCACGGGCGATGTTGTCGTAAAGGGCGAGGTGCTTGAGGGCTTCAAGATATCTTCAAATTCAAATATCATGGTTGCAGGAAACGTAAACGGCGCGATCCTTGAGGCGGACGGAAACATTATCATCAAAAAGGGCTGCATCAATTCCACCGTTACCGCTCACGGCTCTGTTACCATCAATTTCTGCGAGCATTCCACTATAAAATGCGACGGAGACCTTATCTCGTCAAACTTTGTAATTTGCGATGTATACTGCGGCGGTCAGATATCCACCAAGGGCAACACGGGCGGACTTCTGGGCGGAAAATATACCAGCATAAACAGTGTTGAGGTGTCCAATATCGGCACGAAAAACTACACCCCGACCTTGCTCACAATAGGCGACAACGCGCTGCTTGCCGAGGAAAAGGAAGAGGTAAACAAGCAGATCGAAAAGGCTAAAAAGGATCTGGAAAACACAACTCTTGTCATCAATTTCCTCAACGAAAAGAAAAAGCAGCTGCACTCTCTTCCCGAGGATAAGGAGCAGATATTGGGCAATGCCTGCCGTCAGAAGGTGCTTATCGGAATGGATATCCAGAAGCTCCAGAAGCGTGTTGCCGAGATCGACGCTTCACTTGCAACGAAGCAGTTCCTTTCGATAAAATGCAAAGGATACATTTACCCCGGCGTAAAGATAATTATTAACGACGCTGTATTCAAAGTTGAGTCGGAATACGTAAGAAGCAAGGTTTCCATCAACGAGGACGGCATGATCGCTATTGCGCCGCTGTAATGAAAAGAAACGGAGTTACCTATGCCTGACAAGATAAAAAAACATATATTGGTAGTGGACGATGTGCCCGCCAACCTTAAATATGCCGAGCAGCTTTTGGGGAATACCTATAAGCTCACCCTTGCAAGTTCGGGTATGCAGGCGCTGAAATTCCTGCGAAAGAATACGCCCGACCTGACTTTGCTGGATATAAATATGCCCGAGATAGACGGCTGCATGGTGCTTAAGGAATTAAAGGAAACGGGTCAGACCGAAAAAATGCCCGTTATCATACTTACCTCCGAGGTAGATACCGATGTTGAGCTTAAATGCCTTGCTCTCGGTGCGGTGGATTTTATCAGAAAGCCCTTTGTGACGGAGATAATGCTCAGCCGCATCGAGACTCAGCTTGAGCTTAGCGCATACCGTAACCGCCTTGAGCATCTTGTTGCGGAAAAAACTGCGGTTATCGGACGCTTGCAGGACGTTATGTCCACCTGCTTTGCGGAGCTTGTTGAGTCCAGGGACGGCACAACGGGCGGTCATATCAAGAACACGACCATGTATTTCGCGCTTTTCCTTGACGAGCTTTCGCGCCATGAGGAATACCGCGATATACTTACCCATGAATACAAGCGCGACCTTGTGCGTGCGGCACCGCTTCACGATATCGGAAAAATCGGCATAAACGACTCGGTGCTGAGGAAGGAATCCGCCCTTGACAAAGAGGAATTCGAGCATATGAAAACCCATGCCAAGATAGGCGGCGACACGTTTCAGAACATCTTCAACTCGGTGGAGGAAATACGCCACCACTCGCAGATAGGCGCAAACGCCTTTGAAAAGATATGCGACGAAATGAATATCGAGGAAAGCTCCGATACCGCATTTCTGCATATTGCACGCGATATGGCGCTTTATCACCATGAAAGATGGAACGGTACAGGCTATCCCACGGGCATAAGCGGCGAGGATATCCCTCTTTGCGCAAGGATACTTTCGATAGTCGATGTTTATGACGCGCTTACATCAAAGCGTTCTTACAAGGAGGCTTTTTCCCACGAAAAGGCGATGGAAATAATCATTGAGGACAGGGGAATTTTCTTTGACCCTACTCTTACGGATATTTTTGTCAGCATCAGCGATAAGATAAAGGCTTGCCTTTTGAGTAAAGAGCATTAAGAAGTCGCAGCAGGCGCTGAATTGCGCTTACTGCGGAATATGCAGATCTTACAGAAAGATGGTCAAGGGGTATGACGCAATTTTTGTTTACGCTGCAAATACTGATCACAACAGCAGCATTTTCTTACATGGCTTATGCAATATTCAAAACCAAGGCGTGGGAGATGCTCCTGCTGAGAAGCGCCCTTGTTTCGGCACTTCTCAGCAGTCTCGGCTATACCATGGTCCTTGCTTCGGGCAGTGCGGAGACCGCTCATGCCGTTAAGTCATTTGAGATCACGGGACTTGCATTTGCAGTTTATCTTTTGTATTCTTTCGGCAGACGGTTTTCGGGTGCAAAAATACCGAAAGCTGTCAGCGCCGTGCTTTTTTCGCTTAATATGGCTTCAGCCGCCGCTGCTTTGTGCGACAGCAGATTTCACTTGTTTTGCAAGGAATTTGACGGACGTGTAAGCGGCGGAATATTTGTTGCTGATGTTACCCATGGGATATTTTATTACGTCTTTGCGGCTTCAATGCTGGTGCAGACAGTCATGCTGGCGGTAATGTGCGTGCGCGGCTGTCTCGGCACGGGTACAAAAAATATCGGGCGTATGGCTGAAATGCTTGCAGCCTCGCTTCTGCCCGTTTCCGCAAAGCTCTTTTACGAATTCGGGCTTACGGGCGGCTTTGACCCCACTTCCGCCGCAATAGTGATAAGCTGCATTGTTTTCAATGTTTCGGTACACCGCCGCAGGACGGCTGATGTGGTAAATTCCGCGAGGGACAACATAATCGAAACTATGGACGACGCGCTTATCGTTACAGACGCGAAGCTTAACGTTATCGACTCGAACCCTGCCGCAAGAAAGATACTGGACGAAGTTTCACGGGGAAACAGAGCATCTGCGGCAAAGTTTATGAAAGAGCTTATCGACGAAAACAACAAGGCGGAAATTGAGATAAACGGCAAGTATTACGAAAAGCATATTTCGCGGCTTTTCAATAAGGAAGGCGCCGCAAACGGCTATTCCGTGCTGATAATCGACATGACCCAGATAAAAAATCAGGTCGACGAGCTTATCGAAATGCGCAAAAAAGCTGATATGGCAAACAGCGCAAAGAGCGATTTTCTTGCCAATATGTCCCATGAGATACGTACTCCCATGAACGCCATAGTTGGCTTTGCGGAGCTTTCTTTGAGAGAGAAAAATTATAAGTACGCAAGCGATATAAAAGCGGCTGCGAAAAATCTTATCTCGATAATAAACGATATTCTGGATATTTCCAAGATAGAGGCAGGCAAGCTTGAGCTTATTCCCGCGGTTTATGACACCGAGGTAATGCTAAGCGATGTGGAGAGCCTTATTTACGTCCAGCTCCAGAACAAGCCGGGCGTGGAATTTAAGATAGACATTGACCGAAATCTGCCTAAGAAGATGTTCGGCGACGAGGTCAGAATAAAGCAGGTGCTTATAAATATTCTGGGCAACGCCGTTAAATTCACAAAGAAAGGCGCGGTCGGTCTTACAGTTAAAGAGCTTAACAGAAATGCGGACGATATTTCGGTAATGTTCAAGGTCTCCGATACGGGTATCGGTATCAAGAAAGAGGATATCCCGAAAATGTTCGCAAACTTCCAGCAGGTCGATACAAAGAAAAACCGCGAGATTGAGGGTACGGGTCTCGGTCTGCCTATTTCCAAGAGCATCGTGGAAATGATGGGCGGCAACATTACCGTTGAAAGCGAGTACGGAAAAGGCTCGGTGTTTACGTTTATCATCAATCAGAAGATATCCGACCCGTCGCCTATCGAAAAGCCCGTAACAAAGGCAACTATTTCCGAGGAAAAGAAAACCACGATATATGCGCCCAAGGCAAAGGTACTTGTGGTTGACGACAACAGGGTAAATCTCAACGTTACTTCCCATCTGCTTTCGATGTACGGAATTAAGCCCGACCTTGCAGACAGCGGCAAAAAAGCGATAGAAATGATCGACGCAGGATACTACGACCTTGTTTTCATGGATCATATGATGCCCGAAATGGACGGCGTGGACACTACAAAAATTATCCGCAGCCGTAAGGACGTGTACAGCCGCGAGCTGCCGATAATTGCGCTTTCCGCAAATGCTGTCAGCGGCGCAAGAGAGCTGTTCCTTGAGTCGGGGCTGAACGATTTTATTTCAAAGCCTATTCAGCTTCCGCTTCTTGAAAAGGTGCTGGAGGAATGGCTTCCACCGCAGCTTGTTACGCATATTGAGTCGTCTCAAAGTGCCGCAGATAACGCAGATATCGACTTTATGCTGGGCGGAGAAAATGCGGACGCTCCTTCAGAGGATGAGTACATCATTCCCAACGTTGACGTAAAAGCGGGGCTTCAGCTTTACGGCGGAAATCTGGACGCATACCTTGCCGTGCTGAAAACCTTTATGGAAACTGCCGAGGACAGCATGAACCGTATCGGCGCTTTTGCGGACAATCGTGAGTATAAGAATTACATGACCGAGGTACATGGGCTGAAAAGCTCGGCGCTTGCCATCGGTGCAAAGGAGCTTTCCGAAATGGCAAGGCTTCTCGAAACTGCGGCAAGGGAGGAAAATTACAGGCAGATCATGTATGATACCCCTGCTTTGCTTGCGAAATTTGCCGACGTTGCGGAGCATATAAAGCCCTTTGTGCAAGCCGAAAAATCCGCTTCTGAAAACAAGCCCAAGCTTGATGCGGATACGCTAAAAGCAAAGCTGGAGCAGGTTTTGGAGCATCTGGACGGTCTTGAAAGCCGCGAGGCGCTGGACGTTCTGGACAGTTTGCTTGAGTATGACCTCGGCAACGAAAAAATCGGCGAAGCGGTTTCGTCAAGCCGCAGCTATGTGGATAATTTCGCATACGAAAAAGCCGAGGAGTCCATAAAAACCGTTCTGAATATGATATAATACTAATTCCTAATCTCCTTATAGACAAAGTCTATAAGGAGAGCCGCCTGAAAGGCGGCAAGTCAAAACCTGTGGTTTTGACGGAATTAGTATTGAACGGCTTTCCTGCGGCTTCGCCGCACCCACCGCAAAGCGGTGGAATCAACCTATAGACTTTGTCTATAGGTTGATTAGGAAATAGTATAAAAATAAAGGAGTCTTTGCGCTCCTTTATTTTTTGAAAATACTTAAAAAACGCCCGACGGGGCATACTATAAGATAAAAAATCGGAGGAATATTATGAGTTTTTCGGCAAAGTCTCTTGACTTCCTTTTTGAAAACAGCCTGAATGACAGCAAGGCTTGGTTTAACGAACATAAGGAGGACTACAAAAAATACGTTGTGGAGCCGTTTTCCGAGCTTATCGGCAGGATTGCGCCCGTTATGCTTGAGATAGACGAGGAATTTGTCTGCGACCCGCGCAAGCTTTCAAGGCTGTACCGCGACGCAAGATACGCCAAGGGAAAATCAATTTTCCGCGATTATGTTTGGTACACATTCAGCCGCCCCGTAAGCGAAAAAAGAGCCGTGCCGGGGTACTATTTCAGCATATCCCCCAATGGCTTTGACTACGGCTGCGGATTTTACTGCGCTGACAGCAGCACTATGGCTGCGGCGAGAAAGCTTATTCTTGCAGACGACAAAAGCTTCAAGCAGGCCCTTTCCGCATACAAAAAGCAGGACACCTTTGAGCTTTACGGTGAGCTTTACAAGCGGGACCACTATCCCGACGAAACCGCGGAAAAGCGCGACTGGCTTAACCGAAAGGCGCTGGGGGTATGCTGCGAAAGCAAGGAGTTCGGGCTGCTTTTCAGCGACGGTCTTGCAGACAAGGTTGCAGAGGATTTCCGCAGCATTGCGCCCGTATACAAATTTTTCACGGCAGCGGCAGCCGCAAAGCAGTAAAGGAGAAGTCATATGTATCTGGAGGATCTGAAGCTGAACGACTTTGTGGACATACCCGATGCGGTTATCAACAAGGAGAAAATGCTTGCATTTGCAAGGGAGTATGACCCCGTGCCTATCCATGTCGATGAGGATTACGCGAAAAAAAGCCGCTTCGGAAGGCTTATTGCCCCGGGGGTAATGTCTTTTTTGGAGGTATGGGCAAAATATATCGAGGTGGACTTTTTCGGGGAGCAGCTTGTGGCAGGAAAGTCCACAAAAATCGAATGGTTCAAGCCCGTCTTTGCAGAGGACGTGCTGTCGGGCAGGGCGGCGGTTACGGGTGTTGCTCCGAGAAACCCCTACAACGGAATTGCCGAGGTAACGATAGAGGCGTACAACCAGCACGGCGAGCTTGTGCTGAGCGCTGTGACAGAGGCGGTGGTTTTGCGCCGTCCGCAGCAGTAAATACAAATCAAACAGCCGTGAAAGCGTTTTACTTTCACGGCTGTAATGCTTTACGGAAAATCAGAATTTATCGTACTTGTATTTAACCAAATCCACTTTGTAATTCTCGACGATAATACCATCTTCCTCTAATTTTTCTTTTTGTTTTTCAATGCCGCCAAACGCAAAATGTTTTGACAAATTGCCGTTTCTGTCAACTACTTTATAGCATGGATATTTATCCTTATCCGGATTATTATGAAGAATGTTGCCGACAACTCTGGCTAATTTTTTATTTCCCAAGTATTCTGCAATTTGACTGTATGTTACCACCTTCCCTTTGGGAATGGTCGTTAAAAACTCGTATACCTTTTCCTTCATTGCTCCTCCTATATTATTTGATACAATTAAGACGACACCGCACAATTAATGTCAAAATGCGATTTTCAATTATGGGTTTTGCGCAGATTTTCCGTCTACACTTTGAATAAAAATAAGTATCAGAAGTCAAATCTTTTTCCGTTTGAGAAGAGCGTCCCGTCCAGAACGGTTATTTTTAAGATGCACGTATTGGGGTCGTCCTCGTCGACATGACCGTTGCCGTACCATGAGGCGAATTCGTTTCTCAATTTATCCGCAATTTCCTGATTTTTGGGGTCTCTGACATGACCCGTATTTTCACCCTTTCCGTGTCCCGAGAACCATTCTCCGCACACCGCTACCATATTGCTTTTGGCGATTTGCCGCATTTTGTTTGAGGCAGCGTGTGTAATACAGTAAAACGCTCCGTCCTCATAATATGCGTCGACGGTTCTTACCCACGGTATCCCGTCCTCGGTCGTTGCAACGGATATTAAAGAATCCTTTCCAAATCTTTCAGTCATAATTTCATTTATTTCTTTTTTCATTGTATACCTCCGTAAAGTTTTTACTGCGCATTATGCTTTGCCTTGTAGATAAGAATTATTATCGCAAACAAAGCCGCCGCAAAAATCGCCTCAATGCCAACAAAGGACATAAAGCTGTTAATGTTGAATACCTCATCGGAAAGCCCCGAAAGCATATTGTTTGCTCTGACATACCAGTACGCCGGGAGAAACCTTGCTGCCGAGAGAACATCCTCACCAAGCAGGTTTTGGTCGACGAATACGCCGCAGAGAAAGCTCATGCCGAGAGAAACGATGTTTGAGATAACGCTTATCGAATCGGATTTCGGTGCAAGAGCCGCAATAAGTATAGCAATTCCTGCCGAAACGATAGTAAATACAAAGCTGTTGAACACCGCAAGAAGGCACTTTTCGGTGAATGTTCCGCCGTTCATAATGAATGCCGCCGCAATGAATATCACCCATATAACAGCTACTATGACCGCGCTGCCGAGGATTATCTGTGCGGTCTGTGAGGTAACGGTCATACAGGAGCAGTTTGTCCTGCTGCGAACCTCTTTTTTGTTCATTGTGAGAATGACCGTGGACAGTATCGTTATAAGCACGCTAAGAACAATGTACGACATAAACTGGAAATAATATGCCATTCTTTTAGGATAATCCGCATTGTCGCTTTCACCATCCGAAAAGCTATGAACGGTTACCGCGACTTCCTCCGAGAGCAGGTCTGCGGTCTTTGTTACAGCTTCGTCGAGACTGTTTCCGCCTGCAATATACGCCGAAAGTGTGGAAACATACTGATTTACAAGGTTGTCAACGAACACGCCCGTGTAGCTGTCGGGCACTTTGTAGTTTGTGAAAAGCCCGTTTGTGTTACCGTTCGATATCTTTTCGGCATATCCCTCTTTGATGTTAAGAACATAGTCGGATTTACCGTAGTAAAGCGCGTCAAGTATCTCGTCCTTGTCATTTTCGATTTCAACAAGGTCGTGGCTCTGACCGATAAATTCGGTAAGCGCCCTGCTTGCGGCGGTATTGTCCATGTCAATTACGCTTACGTTTAGGCGCGCAGCTTCAAAATTGTTGTTTTTAGCATTGCTGTCCACAAAAAATGTGAGCAGCACAAGGAATAATCCGACATAAAGAAGTGCCATGGGAAGATTTTTCTTTGCAATTTTCAGAAATGCTTTAAAGACTTGCATACTTGCGCCTCCTTGTAAGGAAGAATCCGATCGCCGTAAATATCACGGTCATGATAAGCATGGTAACGATTTTCTGAGTGAAACGCGTGTAGTCGTCGTAAAAGTTAAGGCAGTAAAGCGAGTCGGAGATTACCGCCGCAGGATTTATCTCATTAAACCATGGCGCGTAATTATCTACAATAGCTTTCATATTTCCAATCATGAGTCCGCTGAAGAAGCAGCATATGAGCGAAAACGCTGTTGTTACCGCACTCTTTGCGCCCAGCCCCATCCTTCCGATAGAGCCGACAGCAAAGCCGAAGGATACGCCTGCCATACCGCCTACCGAGCCTGCAAGATAAACCATTGGAAGCTTGCTGCCGAAATCGACTTTAAGCACAAAAGCAAGGAACGAAACGGAAATTATTATGCATACGGTCTGAACGGCTATACAGCTTACCATAGACGAAATTATGGATACAAGCTTGTTTGTGGGAGAGCAGCACTTTCTTGCACCAATATCCGAAAGATTTCCCTGACTTGAAATGGCAATGCTGAGTCCGAGATTTGAGCCGAGAAGCGCAACCATAGCTACAAGATTGTAGAAATAAGAAAGCATATTGTCGGGATTTCCGTTTGTCAGAGGTACATTCTCGTTGCATTCCGAGCTTTCGGACATCATGGATATTACATCGGGAAGCTTTGCAGGGGAGTGCAGAGCGGTGTCAACGATAATGCTTTGCTGCGCGTTGTATTGCTCAACAAAGGACTTTATTATCGTGCGGCGGATGCTCTCTGCGGAAGAACCTGTATCGTCTGGTGCAACCGCCATGGAAAGCTTTTCGTCAACATAGATAATTCCCGAAATTTTTCTTTCCTCAAGCATTTTCAGGGCGGTTTCTTCATCGGTATATTCCGTCTCAAAAAGCGCGTCGTCGCCCTCGGATATCTGCGCCATTACCTCTCTGAAAATTTGGTTGCTGCCGTTTTCCACAACTGCAACGGGTACTGCCGAAAAAACGGTAGTGCTTTCATAAATGCCTGCAAAAGCGAGCTTGAAGAACGTGCCGAGAATTATCGGGAACAGGATAAGCCACAGCATAAGCGACCTTGCACGAATATTCTGAAGAAAGTCGTACTTTAAATTGTGCAGGAACATATTCTATTCTCCTTTCGTTCAGTCCGAGTCTCTCAAAGCCTTGCCCGTTATCTCAAGGAACACATCGTTCAGCGTGGGAAGCTCGGAGAACACTCTGCCGAAATGCAGGTCGCTTTCCTGAAGAACGTTCAGTATCCTGATAAGGTTGTGCTTTCCGCCCGAGCATTTCACCTCAAGCTTGCCGCCGATGAAGCAAGCGCTGTAAACGTGGGGGAGAGTGCCGATCTTTTCAAGGATATCATCGGGAACAGCGGAAATTTCAACCGAAACAGTTTCGGTGTTCTTTATCATCTTTTTCAGCTCGTCTTTTGTGCCCTCCGCAATTTTCCTGCCCTTGTCCATGATAGCAATTCTTGTGCATATCTGCTCGACTTCCTCCATGTAATGGGAGGTGTAAATGATGGTTGCACCGTCCTCGTTGAGCTTCTGAATGCCCTCAAGTATCTTGTTGCGGCTTTGGGGGTCGACAGCAACAGTCGGCTCGTCAAGGATAATAAGCTTGGGCTTGTGTGCAATTCCGCAGGCAATGTTGAGACGTCTCAGCAGACCGCCCGAAAGCTTCTTGGGATAGAATTTTGTGAAGTCATGAAGCTCCGTGAAGCTTATCGCGTCCTGCACGCACTTCCTGCGCTCCTCCTTGTCCTTGATGTAAAGTCCGCAGAAATAGTCGATGTTTTCGATGACCGTAAGCTCGTCGAACACCGCAACGTTCTGCATAATAATACCGATATTGCGCTTTGCCTCGTAATTGTCGGGAGTCATTTTTTTGCCGAATATTTCAATATTGCCCTTGTCAAAGGCAAGAAGAGAAAGCAGACAGTTTATGGTAGTACTTTTGCCCGAACCGTTGGGGCCCAGAAGTCCGAACACCTCGCCCTGCTTTATTTCAAGATCAAGATGGTCAAGGGCGATCAGATCCTTGTACCGCTTTACAAGATTTTCAATTTTTACAATTGTATCTGCCATGATGAAGCCTCCTTTTTGTTATACTTCAATTATACATAAATGCTCCGCATAATGTAAGTGTCAATCGTCAGCAAATGATATGACAAATGTAATTTTTATAAGGTCGCCTCTAAAAGCCATAGTGTCTCAAATGCGCAGTCAGATTTTTCGTCAGATTGCATAGAAATTTCGCAGGCATACTGGCGTATGTCAAGAAATTTATGTGCAAGATGACGGAAAATATGCAAGCAGATGAGGTACTAAGGCTTTAGCCGGTGGTTTTTAGAGGTGACCTATAGACATAACCCAAATTTTGTGGTAAACTTGGGATATATGATTATGTTTGGGGGGACGGATTTGAACAGGCTTGCAGATAAAGCGGCGGTGCTGCTGATTTGTTTTGTGATACTTATCGGGTATGAGGACTTTGACGTTCCCGTTGTTGCGCTGCTTGTTACGGCAGCCCTTTCCTCGGTAAGCCAAAGCTTTTCGGCAAGAATATCCCTCATTTCAGAAATAGTTATGGCAGCGCTGTGCTTTGCATATCCCGTGTTCTGCTGCATGATACCGCTTATGCTTTACGATTTTTTGCGGGATAAACGACCGTGGATTGCGATTTTCTCCGCAGCTTCCGTAATTGTGTACGCAGGTAATTTCAGTACCATGCAGATAATGCTTTTGCTTTGCGGCGCGCTTACAGCGTTCATTATGTGGCGCAATACGTCTCGGCTTGAAGAAGCGGAAAAAAAGCTTATACTGACAAGAGACAACTCGGAGGAAATGAACCTGCTGCTGCAGCAGAAAAACAAGCAGCTCTGCGAAAACCAGGATAACGAGATAAAGCTTGCGACCATGAAGGAGCGCAACCGAATTGCAAGGGAAATACACGACAATGTGGGGCATATGCTTACGCGCTCGATTTTGCAGTTGGGTGCGCTTATCATCATAAACAAGGACGACGCCCAGCGTGAAAGCCTTTTAAGCTTAAAGGATACCCTTGACTCCGCCATGACGAGCATACGAAACAGCGTCCATAAGCTCCACGATGATTCCATTGACCTAAAGCTTGCGGTAAACGAGGCGGTGAAGCCGATACAGGAAAGCTTCAATGTCGAGTGCGACTATGATTTTTCCGAGAGTATGCCGAAAAAAGTCAAGCTTTGCTTTATGGGGATAATCAAGGAGTGCCTTTCAAATACCGTCAAGCACAGCAGCGGAGACAGCATAAAGATATCGGTCAGAGAGCACCCCGGCTTCTATAAGCTTGAGGTATCCGACAACGGCAGCTGCGGAAGAATTTCCGACAGCGGCATAGGACTTTCGACCATGCGAGAAAGAGCCGAGGACTTGGGCGGAATAATAAACATATCCGCCTCGGAAAAGGGCTTCGGGGTAGTGGTCTCCATACCGAAAAAAGACAATGAATAACGGAGAGATTTGAATGAATATAGTAATTATCGACGACGACAAGCTTGTTGCGCTGTCGCTGAAAACAATTCTTGAAAGCACGGGCAGGATAACCGTTTCCGCAACGGGAAGCTGCGGCGAGGACGCCATCAAGCTTTACGACGAGCATACCCCCGACGTTATGCTTATGGATATACGCATGGAGGGCATGACGGGACTTGAAGCAGGCGAGCTGATACTGAAAAAGCACAGCGGCGCAAAAATTTTGTATCTGACCACTTTTTCCGACGACGAATACATAGTAAAAGCCCTCGGCATGGGAGCCAAGGGCTATATTCTGAAACAGGATTTTGAGAGCATCGCCCCTGCGCTTGAGGCGGTCATGGGCGGTCAGAGCGTTTTCGGCGAGCAGGTGGTAACAAAGCTGCCTGTGCTTATGAAAACAAAGTCGGATTTCGACTACTCCAAATATGACATCAATCCGAAGGAGCAGGACATTATCAGACTTGTTGCCGAGGGTATGAGCAACAAGGAGATAGCTGCCGAGCTTTTCCTCAGCGAGGGAACGGTGAGAAACTACCTCAGCGAGATATTGGAAAAGCTGAGCCTGCGCGACAGGACCCAGCTTGCGGTGTTTTATTATACCAATGTCAAGGCTTAGTCTTTCAGTGCGTTGCTGTAAATCGTGCCGCGCTTGGGCGTAATGCCTTTTTCAGCAAAAAGCTGTGATATCGTTACAAAGCGGTAGCCCTCGGCTTTCATTTTAGGAATTATCATGTCAACCGCCTCAACCGTGCGGAAGTTGCCCTCCATGTCGTGGAGCAGGATGACCGCGCCGTCGCAGACCTGTTCCATAATGCGCCTGCACCGCTCCTCGGGGGAAACCTCGTCCAGCCAGTCCTCCGCGCCGTAGCCGCAGATAAAGGTCAGGTCTATCGTGTCGAACATAAGCTGATTATAGGCAATATACGGCGGACGGAAAAACTTCGGACGTTTTCCCACGGCAGCTTCGATTTTGTCGGAGGTGAAGCGAATTTCCTCCGCGATCTCTTCCGCGGTCATTTCGGACATGACCGAGTGAGTCCGCGAGTGGTTCTGTATTTCGCAGCCCATTTCCGCAGCACGGCGCATGACCTTTTCGGTTTCGGGGGTAATGTTGTTTCCGCAAACGAAAAAGCTGGCGGAAACACCATGCTTTTTTAGCATATCAAGCATATCTGCGGTGGTAGTGGTGTTGGGACCGTCGTCAAAGGTAAGTGCGGCAAGCTTTTCGGTACTCATAAAAATCGTCCTTTCTTTTTTATCAGCCTGTTGGGGTAATGCTCCGACAGGCTTTTGCTATTTTGCTTCGGCAGGAGCAGCGCTCTGCATAGGTGCGGCAGTCTCGTATTTTCTCATAAGCCGCTTTTTGCAGATGAAGTATGCCGGGATAAGAAACGCGTCCGCAAGCACCCATGCCGCAGGAGAAGCAAAGCAAACCGCCGCAAAGCCGTATATGCCAACGAGGTAAGCAACAGCAGTTCTGCCCACCATTTCAAGCACGCCTGCAAACGTGGCAATAGGGGAAAAGCCCATGCCCTGAATGAAAAAGCGGACTATATTCACAAGTGAAAGGGGGAAGTAAAACGCCGAAAGTCCCGTAAGGAACTGCTTTACAAGGGGAAGGAGATACCTGCTTTTTTCGTCAAGGAAAATCATCGCAAGGTGTTCGCCTGCAAAGAACAGCACGAGAAATGCCGCAGCCGAGTATACCGCACCCAGAAGCACGCAGGAGCCGAGACCCTTGTTGAGCCGCTCCCACTTCCGCGCGCCGACGTTCTGTCCTGCATAGGTCGCCATGGTGGAACCCATTGCGTCAAAGGGGCAGCACATGAACATTGAAAGCTTGTTTGCGGCGGTAACGGCGGTGACGTACATTGTGCCCAGATTGTTCACCGAGGTTTGCAGAATAACGCTGCCGATGGCGGTTATGGAGTATTGAAGCCCCATGGGAAGCCCCATAGCGCAAAGCGTTCCGATATGCTTTTTGCTGAATGTCCAGTCGTCCCTGTCCATTTTCAGTATCGCAAATCCGCGGCATACTCTGAAAAGACAGCCGAAGCCCGAAATAAACTGCGCGATGACCGTTGCAAGCGCCGCACCGAAAACGTCCAGCTTAAAGCAGAAAATGAACACGATATCGAGTATGATGTTGATCACCGAAGCGATCACAAGCCAGCTTACGGGCGTTTTGCTGTCGCCAAGGGAGCGGAGTATCGCGGCGGTCATGTTGTAGAGAAAATATGCGGGAATTCCTGCAAAAATCGTGAGAATGTATATGTATGCGCGCTTAAAAATGTCGTCGGGGGTGTTGGTCAGACGGAGTATGTCCGCGCAGAAAATTACGGTAACTGCGGTAATTATTATGCCGAAAAATATGCAAAGCCAAAGCGCGTTGGCAGCGTACCTGCGAAGCTGCTTGAAGTCGCCTGCGCCGTACATCTGAGCCACGGGGATTGCAAAGCCGTTGCATATGCCCATGACAAAGCCTATGATGAGGAAGTTTACCGAGCCGGTGCTTCCTACCGCAGCAAGAGCGTCACCGCCGAGGAAGCGACCGACGATAGCGGTGTCGGCAACGTTATAGAATTGCTGGAAAAGAAACCCGAAAAGAAGGGGAATTCCAAAGCCGAGAATAAGGCTCATGGGCTTTCCGCGGGTCAAATCTTTTGCGGAAGTCATGAAAATGCCTCCTTTATTCCTTTGTATTGATTCTACTATTATAGTGCAGGGTATACAAAAAAGCAACAGTAATTTTGGACAAATCTTTGAACTTTTTTGGATACGCAGACGGGTATTTTTGATGTTGATAATGTTGAAAATGCGGAAGCTTTTGGATAAAAAATATGTATAATTCAGCCCGTTTTTTTGTATAATACCATTTGTAAAACGCTTTTCAACAGCTTTGTGGAAGTCAAAAATGTCGGTTTTGCGAAGTTTTTCACTTTTTCCACCGAGTTTTCAACACTTTTGCGGAAACGTTTAAGCTTTCCACACCACTTTCCACATTTTATAATTACTTATCGTATAGAAATCCCCGAAAACGGCTATAATACGTGTGAAAATCGGGTCATGCAAAATGTTGAAAACTTGTTGAAACCGTGTTTTTGTGCGTTGTTTTTTCTTCAAGAATTTCAAAACATTGGAAAGGAGTACATTTTCTCCGTGGGGAAAATGGTCAAATGTATGATAAAAGGCGTAAATAAAAGGGTCGTGGAGATAACAAGCGTGGATAACGAATACTTTGAAAAGGCGGTGCTGTACCTCAAAACGGAAAAAAGCGACGCTTCCGTAAGCAGCATTGAGGCGGCGGCACGGGAATACCTTGGAAAAATCGTCCCCGTAAAAAGGTACGAGCCTGTTCCTTGGACGGTAAAGCTCGGTATTGCCGCGGCAATAATTTTTGTGCTGCTGCTTGGTATGTATATCACGGTGATGATTTAACAAAAATTAATACAAAAATTAAGCAAAATTCTTGTGTTTTTCGGCATAATATGATATACTTTAATGTAAGTATGATTTTATGGAGGTATTTATGCCGAATTACGATAAAAAATCAAATAGAAAAAGCTATGGCAGCGAAAACCGCCGCCGCTTTGAAAAGGAAACGGAACGGGATAACGACACGGGCAGCGCAGGTCTTATCATCGGAAGAAACCCCGTTATCGAGGCGCTTAAAGCGGATAAGCCGATAAATACGGTCTATGTGAACAGCGAGGGCGGAGGAAGTCTCGGACTTATCTGCCGCATGGCACGGGAAAAGGGGATAGTTGTCAAGCAGGTCTCCGATGCAAAGCTTTCCGATATGTCCGAGGGTGCGTCCCATCAAGGCGTTATTGCAAGCGGCGCTTGTGCAGAGTACGTTACTGTGGAGGACATACTTGAAATTTCCGCAAAAAAAGGCACCAAGCCGTTTATTATTATCTGTGACGAGATAGAGGACCCCCACAATCTGGGGGCGATAATCCGTACCGCGGAGTCGGCAGGAGCGGACGGGATAATCATACCGAAGAGAAGAAGCGCGTCGCTGAATGAAACGGTGTACAAGACCTCCGCAGGTGCGGCAAGCTGGCTGCCTGTTGCACGGGTCGCGAATATTCCTGCGGCGCTTGAGACACTCAAGGAAAACGGCGTGTGGATATACGGCACGGACGCAAGCGGCGAGGATTATACGGGCGCAGACCTGCGCGGAAGCGTCGGTCTGGTGATAGGCTCGGAGGGTTTCGGCATGGGCAGGCTGGTGCGTGAAAAATGCGACTTCCTGCTGAAGCTTCCCATGTACGGAAAAATCACCTCCCTTAACGCCTCTGTTGCCGCAGGAATTTTTATGTACGAGGCTGTCAGACAGCGCAATGCTGTAAAATAAACGAAAGGAGCGCTGAATTTTGGCGGACGGAAAATATTCTATCGACGATATTCTGAACGAATATTCGGGAAGTTCCGAAAAGAAACGGGATACGTCCATTGACATAGACTCCATTATCAACGGAAGCGTCAAGTCCGATGAAAGCGGAGACGAGCCGAAGATAACCCTGCATAACACCGAGCTGTTCAATAAAATAAACGAGTCGGACGTTGCTGCGCAGACCGATGATGCTCAGCCCTATGAGGACGATTTTTCCAAAAAGTATGACAAGCTTTCTGCGGCGGTGACCGCGGTCAAAGAACGCGAAAAGGAAAAAAGCGAGCCGTATGTCCCTGCGCCTAAGCCTGCACGCTCTTTCTCGGAAAAATTTGAGCAGACAGGTCTTTACGGCGATGAGGAAACCCGGGAGGAAAGCGGCTTCTTTAAAAAGAAGCAGGAGGGTACAGAGAAAAAGTCGGGACTTTCCGCGCTGTTCGGCAGGAGGCATAACGCAGAAGCTTCCGCGGAGGAAGAGCCTGCGGAGGCTCCCATTCAAAGCACGGTTTCCGATACGGTAAAGGCAGAGGACAACCCCTTTGAAAAGTTCTCTGCAATCAAGGAAAGCGAGTCCGAGACTCCTGATGAGCCAAAAGAGACGGAGGATAAATTTGCTGCGGCTTTTGAAAGCAAGAGCGAAGAGAAAAAGCTTGACGACATTCTGAATGAGTATGCCGAGCCGAAAAAGAAGTCCCCCAAAAATGAAAATACACAGCATAAAAGCTTCACAGATTTTTTCACAAAGCTTATCCCCAAGTCGGAGGACAGCGAAGACGGCAGTGGAATTTCGGGCAATACCGAGCTTATCGACGGTATGCTCAAAGCCAAAAAGGAGCGTATGTCCCGAACTCAGCACGTTGCCCCGATCGAGCGGAAGTCGATTTCGGATATCGACCTTAACCTTGATGACAAGATAATTCCCGATACCGCGCAGATACCCGTGGACTCGGAGCAGACTGAGCTGGATAAGATAAATGCTCTTAAAGAGCGCCGCAGCAAGAAGATAAAGGATTTCGTGCTTGTGGGCGACGAGGAGGACGTATCCGATGAAGACTGCGAGGAAGAGGAGCAGCCCAAGGTCATCGAGGATTTTGAAAGCTTTGACGAAGCCCCCTCAATTGCCCATGATATTGCCCAGCTTAAAGGCAGCCTTATGATGAGGCTGGTGGTGCTGATAATCTGCTTTGTCCTCAGCGGCTATATCGTTATTGCAAATGAAAGCGGCGCGTTGCCGATAATGGAACTGCTCAGTATGCGCAGCCAGACAAGTGTGTTCCTTTTTGTGAATGCAATTCTGGGACTTCTTGCGGCATTTTCAAGCTATACCGTGATTTCCTGCGGCTTGTCGAAGCTGGTCTCCATGAAAGCCGACTGCGACAGCCTTTGTGCGGTTTCGATAGTATCCTCAATTGCCGCGACTATGATAATGTTTGCAAACGCAAATATGGTACGCGGAAGCTTTGTACATATCTACATTCCCGTTGCGATTGCTTCGCTGATGTTTAACACGATAGGCAAGTTGTTTATCGTGAGCCGTACACAGAAAAGCTTTAGATTTGTTTCGGGAAGCAGCGAAAAATACGCCGTATTCCACGTTTCCGACGAAGAAACGGCGCAAAGCTTTACAAGGGGAGCGCTGAATGACTTCCCCAATCTTGCTGCAATGCGCAAGACCGAGTTCCTTTCGGAGTTTCTGAAAACCTCTTATTCGGGTGACAGCACCGACCGCTTCTGCCGTATTTTCACTCCCGTTGTAATGGTTGCGGCGGCTGTTATCGGCGTTATCGCAGGAATAATGGGCAGAACAGACCACGGTTCGTCCTCGGTTTATATCGGCATATCCGTTTTTGTGGGCTTGATAGCTATATGCACGGGCTTTTCCGTAATGCTTATAGTAAACCTGCCTATGCTTAGAGCGTCCAAAAAGAATTCGGAGGTCCAAGGCGTTGTGCTGGGATTTGACTGCATCGAGGAATTTGCGGAAACCAACAGTATTCTCGTTGATGCAGGTCAGCTTTTCCCACAGGGAAGCGTTAAGCTTGCGGCGATAAAGGTCTTTTCCGATACGCGTATAGACGAGGCGATAGTTGAGGCGGCAAGCCTTACAACACAGGCAGGAAGCATACTCAAGAATATGTTCTACGATATCATCGCAGGCAAGACCGAGCTGCTTGAGCCTGTTGAAAGCTATATTTTTGAGGACTCCATGGGTCTTTGCGGCTGGATAAACAACAAGCGCGTGCTTCTCGGAAACCGAGAGCTTATGATAAACCACAGCATTGAGGGTATGCCGCCTATCACAAAGGAAAAGGAGTATACCGAAAACGGCAGGTGCGCCGTGTATCTTTCCATTTCGGGCGAGCTTTCGGCAATGTTCCTTGTGGAGATAACCCCGACAATGGAGGTAAAGCAGTCTCTCCGCGACCTTCAAAAGAACGGTATCTACGTAATGATACGCTCCGTGGACTCCATTGTTTCCATAAACCGCCTTGCGGAGATGTTCGAGATATCTCCCGAGTATCTGAAGCTAATTCCGTTCCGCGTACATGAGCAGTTCAACGAGGTGACGGCATATCAAGTAAAGCAGCGCGCGACTGTTGCCTGCTCGGGAAGATTTGCCGCACTTTCCTCACTTATAATAAGCTGCCGCAATATGCACGGCACTATCGGCGTGGGCATTGGAATACAAGCTGTTTCCATGATACTTGCAATGCTGATATACCTTGTTCTGGTGGTTATCGGAAGCTTTACGGAGCTTTCCGCTTCAATGGCGCTTATGTACAATTTCGTATTTACCGCAGTTCTTGTAATATTCCAGATGATACGCAGAAATTAATTGGTTGTTGAATACAAAATAAAATACGGGCGGATAATATCCGCCCCTACATAAAATCATGTAAATTGTAGGGGCGGCTATTAGCCGCCCGTGTTAAGTATATGGATTTTACTTGATTATCATGCTGATGAGACCTTCAAACCACTGGGGGAACTGTTCGCCGTAAAGCTCGTAAAGCTCCTCAAACTGTTCGGGGGAATAGGTCTTAATGAATTCCATTATATCCCGTCCGTTGGTAATAAGAGCAACGACCATTATAGCAATAATTGCAATGGGAATTAAAAGACCGAAAATCGAAGTGATGATACCTGCGGTGGAAAGACCCTTTCCCACGGGAAGGTGCTTGCACTTGAACACGATACCGAGGATAATTCCGATTATCGGAACAAGCAGAAGTGCAGGAAACGCCATAGAGAAAAGCGAAAGCACAATGGAAACTATGCCAAGCACCAAGGAAGCGACAGCCATTCCCGTTGAAGCGTTCTGGGGGTACGGCTGATAGGGCATACCGTAGCCTTGCTGCGGCGGAATATATCCCTGCTGCGGAATATTGGCTTGGTTGTAAGCATATCCGTTGTTCTGCGACTGGTTGTACTGCTGATTATATGGCTGATTGTAAGGCTGATTATAGGGATTTGCACCCTGCTGAGCGTATGGATTGGTATTCTGGTTATACGGGTCTGTATTCTGCCCGGGCTGCTGATTGTATGGGTCGTTCTGGTATGCGTCCTGCATTTCCCGGGGATTGCTGTTCTGCTCGTCAAAGGGGTTCTGATTATTATTGAATTCGTCCATGATAAATCTCCTTTTTAGTACGTTAATATATAAGTATAATTATACACATTTTTCTGCAAATTGCAACCCCTGTCGGGCTTTTTTCACATTTCGTAGGTTTTCAGTATGTCCTGCGCAACCTCCGTCTGGGGTATGTGCATATCCATTGCGCGCTTTTGAATGTACCGATGGGCGTCGGCTTCGGACATACGCAGATATTGTATAAGCACGCATTTTGCGCGGTCAACAAGCTTGGTGTTTTGCAGCTTGTTTTCAAGCTCGCTTGTTTTGCTCTGGAGCATGGATTTGTTCTCGTGAGCAAGCATGACAAAACGGAACGTCTGCAAAAGCAGAGTCTTGTTAAGAGGCTTCGGAAGCACAAAAACGCAGAGCCGTCCGATTTTTTTTGCAATTTCGTCGCATAGCTTTGCCGAAGCGGCAATAATAACGCCGCAGCCGTGCTTTGAAGCAAAATCGGCAAGGTCAAGACCGAATTCGTCCGCAAGGGGAGTATTAATGACCGCAAGGTCGTAGCTCCCGTTCTCAATCAGCTCACGGGCGTTTTTTCCATCGGATATGGAAACAGACTTAAAACCGAATTCCTTTGCAGAGAGAGAAATATTTTCCAGCATTTCTTCGTTTGAAGAAAAGATAATAACGCTGCCTGACGGCATAAAAGTATTTCCCCCAATCAATAGCAATATTTTCTTTATGATAACATATATATGCGATTTTGTCAAGAAATTGAAGCTGCTGCCTGCTGAACAGAATAACAAATTTTTAAAAGCCTCTTGACAAGTTAACAAGTGTTTACTATAATAGATATTGTGAAGTAAACATCTGTTAACTTTATTGGAGGTAATTATGGAACAGAAAGCAAGCATTACTGCGCCGATGTCGGCGTTTGTACGCGCATATCACGCGGAAACCGAGGAAAACCCCGTGTTTGACGACAATATTGCGGGGAAAATGTTTACGGAAGCGGAATATGAACAGATGAAAAACCATATCGCAGGCGGCGCGGATTTTTTTGCGCCAAAGCTGAAAGGCGAGACGGTTGACAGGGAAAAGCTGCTTGGTTTTATCGTAAATACCCAGCTTGCACCCACGCCCGTTGCCCGTGCAAAATATTGCGAGGAACGGCTGAAAAATGAGGCTGCGACAGGCGCCGAACAGTATGTGATTTTGGGTGCGGGATACGACACATTCGCGTGGCGTGAGCCCGAATTGATGAAAAAGCTGACCGTGTTTGAAGCCGACCACCCCTTGACGCAGGCTGACAAGCGTGAACGTCTTTCGCGTGCAGGCTTGGAAATACCACATAATCTGCATTTTGTCCCCGTGGATTTCACCAAGGACAGCCTAAAGGAAAAGCTGATTTCAAGCGGCTTTGACGTAACCAAAAAGACGTTTTTCAGCTGGCTTGGGGTAAGCTATTACCTTACCGACGAGCAGGTACGCAAAACCCTTTCGGAGATATCCAGCTTTGCCGCCGAGGGCAGCGCTGTGGTGTTTGACTGCGCCGACAGCGAACTTTTCGGCAGCGATATACAGCGTGTGAAGAATATGCTTGCAATGGCGGCGGCAGGGGGCGAGCCGATGAAATTCTGCTGCGACAGCCTGTATCTTGCAAAGCTGCTGGAGGACTGCAACTTCCTTGTGTACGAGGAGCTGACCCCCGACGACATTGATTTTCGCTATCTGAACGAGTCGGACATGACCGCATTCGAGCATATAAACTATGTGACGGCGGTCTTAAAGGGCACGGAAAGGATAAACACAAAGGAGAAGATACTGCAAACCTCGCTGAAGCTTTTTGCACGCCGCGGCTACAACTCGGTCTCGGTACGGGATATTTCGGGGGAGCTGGGCATAACTCAGGCTGCGCTTTACAAGCATTATAAAAACAAGCAGGATATTTTTGACAGCATACTAAAGCGCATGGAGGAAAACGACAGGTCAAAAGCGGCGGAAAACGCTCTTCCCGAAAGCAGCCTTCAAAAGTATCCCGACAGCTATAAAAATGCGAAGTGTGAGGATTTGAAGCGTTTTACATTATCTATGTTCCGCTATTGGACGGAGGACGCGTTTGCCTCGTCTTTCCGAAAAATGCTTACTTTGGAGCAGTACCGCAGCGCCGAAATGGCAAAGCTTTACGGGCAATACCTGTCAGACGGACCCCTTTCCTATACCGAGGACCTGCTTCGGGAAACGGGGTGTAAAAATCCCAAGCAAAAGGCGCTGGAATTCTACGCGCCCGTGTTCATGCTGATGAATATGTACGACTCCGCGGAGGACAAGGGCGAAATATGCAAGTTGGCGGAAAAACACATAAATAACTTCAAATTGGAGGAATTAAAATGAATATTAGACCCGAAACCGAAAAGGATTATTTTGAAAATGAAAATCTCACAAGAGAAGCTTTCTGGGACGTTTACCGCCCGGGCTGCAGCGAGCATCTTGTCCTGCACGACCTGCGAAGCTCCGCGGCATTTATAAAGGAGCTTGACCTTGTTGCGGAGGAAAACGGGAAGCTTGTGGGAAATATCGCGTATGCAAAAATGTACCGCGACGGTGTGATGTGCGATGATATCATAGGCTTCGGACCGGTTTCTGTTCTGCCCGAAATGCAGAAAAAGGGCATCGGAAGCAAGCTGATAAATGAGTCGCTGCAAATGGCAAAGGAAATGGGCTTCAAGGCGGTAATGATAACGGGCAACCCCGATTATTACAGCAAATTCGGGTTTGTTTCCGCAAGCAGCTTTGATGTACACCTTTCGGGTGTACCTGTTGAGGACGAAGCGCCGTTCTTTATGGCGCTGGAGCTTGAAAAGGGCTTCCTTTCAGCACATTCGGGTGTGTACGATTTTGACGGAAAGTACAACGTATCGGATACCGAGCTTGAAGAATTTGAGAAGCTTTTTCCGCCGAAAATCAAAAGAGAACCGAGAGAAGGCGATTTATAAAAAAATTTCAAAAAGGTATTGACATTCACGTTACGTCATAGTATATACTCATAATCGGAGGCGAGATAATGAAAATGCACATTAAGGAATTTGCAGTGCTTACCGGTGTAAGTGTGCGCACACTGCATTATTACGATGAGATCGGGCTGCTTAAGCCGTCCTATGTTGACGAACAGAACGGCTACCGTTTTTACGACGAACATTCTCTTGAACGTATGCAGGAGATAATGTTTTACCGCGAGCTTGATTTCTCTTTGAAAAGCATTGCTGAAATTCTTTCCTCTGAAAATTACGACAAGCAAAAGGCGCTGACCGAGCAAAAACAGCTGCTCATTCTGAAAAAGGAACGTCTTGAACGGCTTATTTCGGCTCTTGACAGCGCGGCGAAAGGAGATTATACTATGAATATGAACGTGTTTGACAACAGCGAATTTGAGGCAGCGCGTGAGAAATACGCACGCGAGGCAAAGGAAAAATGGGGAAATACCGACGCTTACAAGGAAAGCAAGGAAAAGAGCTCGAACTATTCAAAGGAAAAATGGAACGAGGTGAATAACGAAATGAACGGTATTATTTCCGAATTTGCAGAGCTTATGAAAAACGGCGCAAAGCCTTACGACAGCGATGTGCAGGAAACTGTGAAGAAGTGGCAGGACTGCATCACCCGTAATTACTATAGCTGCACAAAGGAGATACTTGCAGGCTTGGGCGAGATGTATACCGCCGACGAGCGTTTCAAGGAAAACATCGACAAGCATGGAGAAGGTACTGCCGAGTTTATTTCCCGGGCAATCAAAGTATACTGCAGCTAAAAGCACAAAATGTCGGGAAGTACTTCAATTAAGCTGATATAATGAATACAGCAGAGGGGAAAGGACGTGACAGAATGAACGGCTGGGCAGAGGGTATTCAAAGCGCGGTGCAGTACATTGAAGATAATCTTACGGAAGATTTGCAGATAGAGGATATTGCCGCAAAGGCGTATGTTTCCTCGTTTCACTTTCAAAGGATATTCAGCGTACTGTGCGGTTTTACCGTGGGTGAATATATCCGCAGCCGCAGACTTACTCTTGCTGCGCAGGAGCTTTCCGCGGACAATGCAAAGGTAATTGACGTTGCGGTAAAGTACGGCTACGATTCACCCGACAGCTTTGCACGGGCGTTCACAAAGTTTCACGGAATTTCTCCCTCGGCTGCAAAAGAAAAGGGCGCAAATCTGAGATCCTTTGCGCCTGTGAGAATAAAGCTTACATTGGAGGGCGGTACTATGATGGAGTACAAAATTGTTGAAAAAGCGGCATTTACGGTAATGGGCAGGTCGAGAATGTTCAACACCGAAACTTCCTACGCCGAAATACCAAAGTTCTGGCAGGAACATATGCAGGACGGCGGAAGCAAGATAGTATGCGGTATGTACGGCGTATGCCTTGACAGCGACGGCAAGAATTTCGAGTATCTGATTGCGGATAACTATATCCCGTGTAATGAAGTGCCCGAGGGTTATGTTACAAAGGTAATACCCGCAGGAACATGGGCGGTGTTCCCGTGCAAACTCAAGACTTTGCAGGACGTGAACACAAAGATTTGGAGCGAGTGGCTTCCCAACTGTAAGGAATACAAGCTTTCAGGCAATTACAATATTGAAATGTACACTCCGCCCTGCGAAAACCCCGAGGACAGTTACTGCGAGATATGGATACCCGTTGAAAAGATTTGACGTAACAAAGTAATATGATAGCGAAAAAACACGCAAACCTTGGTTTTACAACGGTTTGCGTGTTTTTATCAGTACAGCTTATTCATCGGGATAGCGGTTCATTATTTCAATGAATTTATCAAAATTCTGAACAAACGCGTCTACAACGATAGGGTCAAAGTGCTTTCCGCTTTGGGATACTATCTCGTTGTATGCGTCTTCGGGCGACCATGGACTTTTGTACGCCCTGCGGCTTACCAATGCGTCGAAAACGTCTGCCAGCGCAACACAACGGGCGCAAGGGGAGATATTATCGCCTTTAATGCCCATGTAACCGCTGCCGTCCCATTTTTCATGATGCTGATATGCAATTTCTGTCGAAATGTTGAATAACTCGCCGGGAGATGTTTCAAGCATCTGCTTTCCGTACTTTATATGATTTTTTACAACCTCAAATTCCTCATCTGTCAGTTTGCCGGGCTTTTCAAGGATACTTTCCGAAATCATTATTTTGCCCACATCATGCATCATAGCAGCTAAGCTTATCTTCCAGCTTTCCTCATCGCTGTAACCCAGACTTTTGCACAAAACCTCCGTATATTCGGAAACACGTCTTACGTGCTGACCTGTATTTTCCGATTTGTTTTCTATGATCTGTGAAAGGGAAAGTATCAGATTTTCCTGGTCCTCATACAATTCCTTGTTTTTGTTGGCAAGTGTGGCTACAAGCTTTTCTATCCTGTCGGAAATGAAGAAGCACATTATTACTACCGCAAAAAATTCAATGCTTCTTGGGATTATGCCGTATAAAAATGTGCCTTTTAAAGTAACCAACGGCTCGTCCGGAACGACCTTCAGATAAAACGCAACTAAATGGGATATTACGATCATCGGCAAACTGAGAATTGCCGTGTAAATAACATATTTCCTCTCGTTATAAAGGCAGGACATAACTAACGGAAATACCAGCATGATTATGGTGTGATATGAAAGCGCCGCATATTGCAGACCCGATTGAAAGACCATTATCGCTAAGATAAAATATCTCAATCCTACGGACTGCATTTTTAATATGTTACAGAACAACGTCGGCAAAAAGAAGTCGATTATTGATATCGCAACAGTAATATACAACGGCACGGGGTCAATTTTAAATATGCCGACAACATTTAACAAGGCAACCAATAGCATAAAGCCTATCATCAAACGGCAGATAAATGCAAGCCGTTTATCTGCATTTGCACTGTATTCCTTTATGATTTTTTCAGAAAAACTCATAGTTATGTCCATTCCTTTCTGAGTTTTGTGGTTTGCGTCAGCAAATCGAGGCGGCAGCCGAAAAAACAAAACTCGTAGTTTGAAAATCTTTGATTTTCAAACTTATTAATCTTTCCAAATCCTGTATTTAAAACTCATACAGACCTGATTTTGAATATTTGAATAATTATACCATACTTATCCTTAAAAAACAATACATATTCGTCCTGTTTTGTAGGATCATGCAATTACCCTTTCTTACAGTGAACATTTTTCATATGCAATTGACATTTCATAGCAGCTTATGATACAATAAACTAAGCGGCATACCAATACTTTTGAGTGAAAGGGTGCGGAGCAATGGCTTTTGTATCTATGATTTTTGCATTTCTGGCAATCGTACTTATAATACTTGGCGTGATGTTTATAGCAGGCTTGCTGTTTCTGATACCCGGAATAGTGAATGCCCGAAAACCAAAGTATGCAGGAAAAAAGTCTCCCGTGGTATTTATTGTGATAGGCACGCTGCTTATTGCGCTGCCTGTTGGTACGGCGCTTACCCTGCTTGTCGTCGGCGTATCGAATTCCGTATCAACCAATATAAGGCGTATGGGCTATGATAACGTGACCGACAAATGGCGCAGCGAGTGGGTTTCAGACCATACAGCTGCCGAAGACGCAATAGAGGAATTACTGTCGTCCGCCGACGCAGGCGACCGTGAGCGGTTTGCCAAGACCTTTACTCCAAACATTCAGCAGTCAGAAAATTTTGACGCTGCCTTGGACGATTTTTTTGCTGCATACCCTGTTGGATTATCTCGGTGCGAGCTTGACGGCGGCAACGTCGGAAGCAGCGGCTCATACAACTACGGTCACAACGTTCAGACGGGCGGCACGCATTACACCTGCGTGCTTGACGGCGAATGGTATCATATCATAATGGAGTTTTGCTATGAAAACACGGATTTCCCCGATGATGTTGGCGTGACATTTTTTGCTGTTGAAAATCTTGAAGCGAACGCTCTGGATATTGATTATAAGGACAAACAGCTTGTGTGCAATATAAAAAGCGACAGCGAAGTATCGGCGCGGCTTATAGGAGGAGATGCGTTTTTGTTTGAGCCGTATCCCGACCGGGTGATAACGGAGGAGGAAATGATAGCATATCTTGCGGAATACGACGACCTGTACGACCTTTCCCGTGAGATAGGCGAGCCGAATGTTACAAAGAAATACAGCAACTGCACGGGTTACGACCACTATTATGAGCTTGCCCCCGAAAACGGCGAGCCGCGATATGCCTATATCTGCACAAACTCTCCCACGGGAAGATTTTTGAACGGATATATCTGTTCGGATACGATAGGCTTCTATGACAGAACGCTGTTTCCCGACAAATAATTGCACAAAAACCGCCGTAATCGGAGAAATTCCGAATACGGCGGTTTAAATTAATCAATCAAATTACTTACTTGCGTGCTTTTCTTTTGAAAACAACAGCCGCTCCTGCTGAAAGCGCCGCTGTCAATGACATTACAGCTAATTGTTCTCTGTATTTATGATAATGCTCTCCGAGGGCAACATTGGTATTCCATGGTTTGTTTCCGCTTATAAAATGGATAATGCCGTATTCCGTTCGTCTGGCGTCACGGAACAGCCCCCGTGTGGTGGGCTTTGGCGAGCTGCAGAATTGCTCTATGTTGTGGGTGTAGTTCCATTTCAAGTCGAGCATTTTCACGCTGTCGTTGAAAAGAATGTTCAGCACGTCCTGGTCGTTGTATATCCACTTTTTCATGTTGAGCAGCTTTACCGCA
This sequence comes from Oscillospiraceae bacterium, assembly GCA_017847885.1. Lineage (GTDB taxonomy): Bacteria > Bacillota > Clostridia > Oscillospirales > Ruminococcaceae > RGIG8773. The sequence goes on along the minus strand of JAGAUA010000038.1, from coordinate 69,464 downwards.
GTTTCGTCCGATAAAAGTTTCCTGCACCGCTTCAAATCGAACAGTATGACTCCTGCGTTGAAATACCTTTCGATATGCTTTATTCCCAGCACTTTCGTGCAGTAGTCGGTGAAGTTGTAGGGCGTTTCCTCATAGAAAAGGGCTCGTTTGGTGTGGATATAGTGCCGCGCTTCAACCATTTCCGCGGCGGCAACGGCTCTGCCCTCAAGGTCCATATCGTAAAGCTGGGATATGTCGCCCTCCACAATGGTGTCGCAGTCGATGTAAAGCACCCGGTCGTACTTCCCGAAAAGCTCCCCCAGAATGAAAAGGCGGTAGTTTGTGGCGGCGGTTATGTAGCTGCCCACTCTGTCCTTTACGCTGTCGTGTACGGCGGACATATCCTCAAACCGCACCGTGAAGTTGAGGAATTTCTCCCCAAGGCGCAAAAGCTTTTCCCTGCTTTGCTCCGAAAGCTCGCTGTGCAGAATGATTATCTCATACTGCCTTGACTTATCCGCGTTGCACATCAGCGAGTATATCGACACCGTCATATGGGGCGCGTAGTTTTCGTCCGAGGCATAGCATATGACTATCGGTTTGCTTCCTTCCACGGGCGCACCTCCTTTGCTGTTTGCCCAAAGCTATTTTTTACAATTATATGTAATTATAGCACATTTCACAGAACTTGTCATCACCTTTTTGGATGAAACGAAATCAGGATTAAAAAAAATTGGCTTTTCACCCAAAAAGGTGATGACATTTTATTAAAAATATGTTAATATTATTATGGGTGATGTGCAATGAGTACCTATATCAAGCCTGCGGCGGCGTATAAAAAGCTTGACGCGGCAAGACTTTTACGTCAGGGAATTTATATTTACGCGGCAACGGGATTCGGCAAGACCGAGCTTATAAAGCAGTATTTCAAGAATGATAAGTATGTGTACATACCGTGCAGGCAGAACACCTGCGACCTGTCCGCTATACCCGAAAACGGCGGACGCACGGCTGTTGTGGTCATAGATAATGTGAACGCCGTCGAAAGCAGCGATATCCGCGGCAGGATAAAGGCTTTGTGCGGAAGAAAGGACCTGTGGGTCACCATTATCGGACGAAGCAGAATGCCGAGCTGGCTTTTCGAGAAAAACAGCGTCATGTTTCAGGGGTACCTTGAAAACAGCATCATCTCCGAGATGAATACCGAGATAGTTGATTTTCTGCTGAAAATAAGCATAGTCGACAATTTTACCGAGCCGCTGGCGGCAATGATAACGGGCAACTCGGCGGTGCAGGGGCTTATCGGGCGCACCATGGATATAGGCAATTTCATTGACGAAAGGGACGGGGTATACACTCTCCGTATGCATATGCTAAAGGCGCTGCGCAGAAAAGCGGTGAAGGAGCTTTCCGAGAGCGAGCTTCGGCATTACGCCGTGCTTGCAGGCGGATATTTCGAAAGCCGCGGCGAGGACAACAAGGCGCTTACGCTGTATGCTGAGTATAACGAGTCCGACCGTATCCGCGAGCTTCTCATACGCAATTCAAGGAAAAACCCCGGGTCGGGTTATTATATCGAAATGCGGAAGTATTATTTTATGCTTTCGGAGGATGATATCCGCAGCAACGTTTACCTTATGTCGGCAATGATACTTTACAGAAAAGGCGAGGAGTGGGAAAGAGGCTTTATCCAGACACTTGAAAAAATATGCGAATATAAGTTCATTCCCATTATTTCTGAGGAGGGCGTCGGGGTATACGACCTGCTTAAGCAATGCGAGAAGCAGTGCGCAAAAAATAAAAAGATAAGCAACAAGTGGTTTTAACGGGTACTGAGCGAAACGGGAAGAGTTGCAAGGTACTATCCGATGTATCTGAAAAAGAGCGCAAAGCCCCTTTCCGAGCTGCAGCCTATTGATATACGGATACTCACCTGCCTTGCGGAGGACTTGTCGGTGCAAAAGGCTGCGGAAAATCTGAACATTAAGGAAGCACTGATTAAATCGCGCCTTACGGCTTGGCACGCATCTTGCTTGCATATTTTCCGTCATCTTGCATAGAAATTTCTTGACATACGACATGTATGCTGATTCTTGCTTTGCAAGAATTGCGAAATTTCTATACAATTTGACGAAAAATCTGACTGCGCAATCTGCGCACCAGATTTAATCAGCACTTCCTTAACTATGAGACCATGCGCTCAAGGATAAAGGAGATATACCGCAAGCTGGGCGCAAAAAACAAAACCGAGGCGGTCATGGTCGCTCGGGAAATGAAGCTGATATAACGGCAGCACAACATAAAATAAGCGTTACCGCGATAAAGCAGTAACGCTTATTTTTATTATAATATAACTCTGTTTCTGCCGCCTTCCTTTGCCTTGTACAGCTTTTCGTCGGCGTCCTTGATATTTTCTTCAATAGATTTTGCAGGGTCAAGCTGCGTAACTCCGAAGCTCATCGTAACCTTGATATCCAGGTCTTCGAAATGACAAACGGAATCCATAATGCACACACGCAGCCGCTCGGCAGCTTCGGCAGCCTGCTCCGCAGGAGTATCGGGAAGAACCACTATAAATTCCTCTCCGCCCCATCTGTAAACCCCGTCGCAAATACGGGAGTTGATGCGGAAATGCTCCGCAACGTGTTTCAGTACGGCATCGCCTGCGTTGTGACCGTATGTATCGTTTACCTTTTTAAAGAAGTCAATATCACAGATAAACAGCGAAACATTTCTGGTATTTTCCATGTCGGCAAGTATCTTTTCGTATATCTTGCCGTAATCGCTGTAAAATCCCATTCTGTTTTTCAACTCGGTAAGCTTGTCGTGACGGGAGTCGTCAAGGAAGCTGTCTGACTCCAGCGTTATTCCGCAGATGAACGCCGCAAGGGACAGCCGCTTTACGTCCTCTTCAAGGTCGAAGCCACCGCCGCCAAGCTTGTTAATCGCCTGATAAGCACCGATAAATTCGCCCTTGCAGTCGGAAATGGGCATAACAAGAATGGATCTCGTCACATATCCTGTCTTTTTATCCACATCGGAGTTGAAATCGGGGTCGTTGTATGGGTCGTTTGTGACGATAGCCCTTTTCTCCGCCAAAGCCTTTCCCACAAGCCCCGTGCCCTCGGGTATAGTTATCCTGCCTGCGCCAACAGCAGTAGTAGTCCAAAGAGAATGGCTGCGCTTGTCCCATTTCCAGAAGCTTGCTCTGTCAGCGTTGACAAGAGTCCTGCCAAGGTCTGTAAGGAGGCGGTAAATTGTGTTGTGGTCGTTCTCCGTGTCGCTGTCGGGTCGGGATATTTCCTTGTATAAATTCTGAGTAATGCTGAATATCTGTTCAAGCAAAACGTCCGAAGAAACTGCAGTAACATTGTTATCCATTGCTGCAACAATCCTTTCACATATTTTTGCAAGTAAAAATGCAGTATATTTAAACATAATTATACCATGCTTTGTTTTTCTTGTAAATAGCAATTTCAAATTTTGCAAAAAAAATTATAAAAAATAGTGACAAATTATAAACAATATGTTATAATTATGCTGTATTGTTATGCGAATTTATGAGCATTTTTTTGAACGGGGGAACGGCATTGAAAAAGAATTCTAAGGCTGTAACCGCAATAGAAGCGGCGCTGATGTTTGTCCTTGCATTTCTCATATCCTTTTACGACGTTTTTTATTCTTTTGACAGCCTGCTGCGCGATAAGCTTTACCAGCAGCCAAGGGGTATCAACAATAAGATAAAAATAATTGCTATCGATGACAAGACCTTGCAGGATATCGGTCCTTTCGGCACATGGTCAAGAAGCGTCTATGGGGACGTTATAGATAAGCTTGGGGAATATCCTGCTGTCATTGCGCTTGATATCATGGTTTTCGGCAATATGGACGAAGAGGGCGACGAAGCGCTGAGAGAAGCCTGCATTAAAAGCGGACGGGTCGTGGCAGGCTCATACATAAATTACAACACCGCCTATAAGAACGACGAAAACGGGAAGCCGTTCATCGACCACTTTAATGTAGAGTCCATAGAGCAGCCGATAATCGCAGACTGTTCCCGTACAGGCTTTGTGAACGCCTCTGCCGACGAGGACGGAATTGTCCGTTCCGCCATACTCTCCGAAACCGCGGACGGCGAAGCATACAGAAGCTTTGCGGCGCAGACCTATTCGGCGTACTGCGAGGCTGTCGGCATAGAAGAGAACATACCCTCTCTCGACAGCAGAAACAGAATGTGGATAAGCTATGCTGGCAGACCCTACGACTATGAGCATATCCCACTCAGCAGCATACTTGACGGCTCAGTCGACCCGAGGATATTTACGGACTGCATAGTTCTTGTCGGCGCATATGCTTCGGGACTTCAAGACCAGTTCTCCGTCCCCAACAGCGCCGACCAGATGTACGGAGTTGAGATACACGCCAATATAATCCAGGCTCTTCTTGACGGAAAATGTCCCGTTCCCGCAGGAAGAACGGTAGCTGCACTTTTAGCCGCAGCCATTTCCTGCTGTGTCTATGTCCTTTCAAGAAAGCTTAAACTGAAATTTTCCACGCCTCTTGTCATATTCGTAACGGCAGGCTGCATAGCGGCAGGCGTTGTCATAAACAACGCAGGTACGACGTTTCCCGTACTTTATGCGCCACTATGCTCTGTTGCGTTTTACCTTGCGAACCTTATAAGGAAATACGCGGAGGAAGCTGCCGAAAAGCGGAAAATTACAGCCGCATTCAAAAAATACGTTGCTCCCCAGGTCGTTGAGGAAATTGCAAAAACGGGCAATTACCACATAAAGCTCGGCGGAGAAAACCGCGATATAGCCGTGCTTTTCGTTGATATAAGAGGCTTCACGCCGATGTCGGAAAGCCTTGAGCCTGAGCAGGTGGTGGATATCCTCAACAGCTATCTTAACCTTACCACAAACGCTATTTTCAGCAACGGCGGTACTCTCGACAAATTTATCGGAGACGCTACAATGGCGGTCTTCAACGCTCCCTTCGACCTTGACGACTACGTTTACAGAGCCGTCAAGACCGCGTGGGCAATAGTCAGCGGAGGAAATGCCATTGAAAGCAAATTTTTGGAGAAATACGGGCGCTCCGTTGCTTTCGGCGTAGGCGTGAACTGCGGACCTGCCGTTGTGGGAAACATCGGCTGCGATTTCCGTATGGATTACACCGCGATAGGCGATACGGTCAATACCGCCGCGCGCCTTGAATCCAACGCCAAAAGGGGACAGGTGCTTATCAGCGAAAAGGTGTACGAGCAGGTAAAGGACAGAGTTACCGCAGAGCCAATAGGCGAAATTCCGCTGAAAGGCAAATCCAAAGGAGTTTTTGTTTACTCTCTGACGGGTTTAAACGAGGAGTCCGAAGAAAAAACGGAGGAGTTTGCAAATGAGTAGGTTTCTTATCATTCCGCAGATAGACGCTCTCGACGAAAGCTTGAAGCTTGCGGAGCAATACGGCTTCGGCTTTGAATACAACGATTTTTTTCTGCCCGACGTTATGGACGACAAACGCCTTACCGATGAAATTATTGCACGGTATAAGGGACATGAGCTGCCCGAATACTGCACCATGCACGGCGCTTTTTTCGATGTGCTGATTTTCAGCGACGACAGAAAGATACGCGAGATATCCGAGCAGCGCGTGAGAATGAGCCTTGATACCGCGCGTAAAATCGGAGTCCGCGGAGTGGTGTTCCACACAAACCATAACCCAAGCCTGACCGCGGATTTCTATGTAAATCACTGGCTTGAGCGCAACGAAAAATTCTGGCGGAGCATTGCCTGCGAATACCCTGATTTGGAAATTTACATTGAGAATATGTTTGACAGCTCGCCCCATTTGCTTCGGGAGCTTGCAAGCCGTCTTTCGGATATGAAAAATTTCGGGGTTTGCCTCGATTATGCCCATGCGGTAATTTTCGGCACGGATATTGACGGCTGGGTAGAAGCCCTTGCGCCGTATGTTAAGCATATGCACATTAACGATAACGACCTGAAAAACGACCTTCACCTTGCAGTCGGCGACGGAAAAATCGACTGGAAGCACTTTAAGAAAAGCTTTGACGAGCGTTTGTCCGCAGCAAGATCTGTGCTGATAGAAACATCTTTAATAGAAAAACAGCGGAGTTCTGCCGAATTCCTTTCAAAAATGGGTATCTTATGACGATTTACTATGATAATATAGTAATTAAACGTTGTGGATTATTACTTTTAGAAGCTGTAAAATTAAATTTTTTTTGACATTTGTTACGAATATGTATAAAATGTATTGAAACAAATTGCAGGCTATGGTATAATATTGCCAACAAATAAAAGGCAAAGTCGGTGAAAGCCGATGGCGCAAAGCACGAGCCTAAGCAAAACGATTTTCGGGAGTATGGTGGTCGGGCTGCATTTGTAAGGGTATCACCCGAGGGTGCGGTTTGGTCGTATGCTCCCTTTTCATTTATACGGAGGCGAATTTTATGAGCATTAAAGCATTTTTTGCAGCCATGACATTAAAGGTCAAAGTTTTGGTAATATGCGCTGCTGTTGTTGTAGCAGGCGGAACAGCTGCGGCGGTAGGCATTGCAGTGACAAGAGAGGAAACATATCGAGTGCTGAAGGTTTTTGAGCTTACAGGAAATGCTGTTGTTTCAAGAGCCGATTCGGGAGACCTTGACGCTTATGTCGGAATGAACCTTGAAAGCGGAGATACGCTGACAGTAGGCGAGGACAGCACACTCCGCATCTCATTGGACAGCGATAAATATATCCTTCTTGACAGCGGAACTGTCCTTGCACTTACAGCAACGGGCAATTCCACCGACAGCAGAACATCTATCGACCTTAAAACGGGTACTATTTTAAATGAGATAACCAACCCTCTCTCGGCGAATTCTTCCTATGAGGTCTCAACGCCAAAGTCAACAATGGCAGTCAGAGGAACAAGCTTCATGGTTTCCGTTGAGGAAGATTCAAATGGTACATTTATAATCAGAGATAACACCTTCCAAGGCAATGTCGAAGTTGAGCTTATCGACAAAAATGGCAAACGCACGGGTAACACGGTGCTTGTCCCCCCCGACAATGGCGTTACTGTCTGCACCGAGCCCGATGCAAGCAGCGGAAATCCTGCGGAAGTGGACGGAACCTCCAGATTTGTCATGGAGGATATGAACGGCAATATTTCCAATCTTGATGAGGGTCAAGACCCCCTGCATGAGATAAGATACGGGTTAATTTCCGATTCGGTAAGAGGCAACGCTCTCCGTTCCAATGATGAAAAACTCATGCCTCTTGAAGATGATGTCCTTAACAAGCTTAGAGGCGGAGCGTCCGAATCTTCAGTAACTTCTGAAACAACAGCAGCTACAGTTACAACGGTTACCACAGAGCCGGAAACAACTGCCGAAACAACTGTCACAACCGAACCTGAAACAACTACCGAAGCAACTACCGTAACGATTGTGATGACGGAAGCTGAAACGACCACAAAAGCAACAACCGTAACAACAGTTCCGACTGAAACAACTACAAAGGCAACTACTGTAACTACTCCGAAAACTACTAAAAAAACTACCGTAACAACCGTACCGACAGAGACTGAAACAACTACCAAAACAACTACAGTAACAACAGTACCGACAGAAACAGAAACAACTACAACTACAAGAATAACTCATGGACCTTCTGTTCCGACAGGACCTCCTTCGGGAATTACTTTCCCGACAGAAATTCCCACACCAACACCTGTTCCGTCGGAAGACCCTTCACCTGTTCCGACAGAAATTCCCACACCGTCTGCAGTTCCGACAGAAATTCCCACACCGTCTGCCGTTCCGACAGAAATTCCCACACCGTCTGCCGTTCCGACAGAAATTCCTACACCGTCTGCCGTTCCGACAGAAATTCCTACACCGTCTGCAGTTCCGACAGAAATTCCCACACCGTCTGCAGTTCCTACAGAAATTCCCACACCGTCTGCAGTTCCGACAGAAATTCCCACACCGTCTGCAGTTCCGACAGAAATTCCCACACCGTCTGCAGTTCCGACAGAAACTCCCACACCGTCTGCAGTTCCGACAGCAACCTCATAAACTGCCACAGAAACTGCTTAGGCTTGCACAAATCAACGCCCCTCTTTGGTAATCACGCCAAAGAGGGGCTTTTGCTTATGCGTCAATATGTCGTATCGGGAACATCCTCAAAGCTTTGGTATCCGTAAGCATGAACAGTGTTTTCCATTATCATTTCGGCAAGATTTTTACCATTGCGGTGAAGCTCCACTACCCATCTTCCGTAGCCGTAAAGCAGGTCGGGGGGATAGGTCGAAAGCTCGCCCCTCAAATAGGTCTCATAGGAGGTGTTGTAAACAGTATCGCTGCCTGTGGAAAGGCTTCTCGCCTTTGCCGCCACAGCAGGGTATCTTTCGGAAAGCTCCTGCATCCATTGAAGCTGGATACCCACCACAGCTTCTCTTATGGCGATAAAATCATCGGCAAGAGGGGGAAGCTTGTCCTTTAGCTTTTCGAATTCCTCGGGGTCGGTGGTTTCCATCATTCGGGCATATTTCTCCGTAATAAGATTTCTTCCCTCGCATACCGCCTCCTCAAAGGCTTCTATCCACCTTTCAAGCAGAGCGTCCGTCCATACCGAATATTGGCTGCCCCTCATTATCGAAAACGTCTCGAAATCGTCCTGACAGGAGGCTCTTCCGCCAATGTTTTGCACCTTGTCAAAGCTGCTCCATTCAAGTTCGGTTATGCGCTTTACAAGCCGCTTATGGCGCTCGGTATCTTCCGCCTTTTGTGCAAGGCTTTGCGCCGCCTCGTCAAGGTACATATCTGGCTTGTATTCATAGTTACCGTTCATAGACGCCTCCAACGCAATTTTATCGCATACTTTGCTTATGAGTTCGCTGCCGTCATTTTCGGGCGGCATGGTAAGAAGAGCATACAGCAAATCGGCATACTCCGAAAATCCCTCAAGCCGTTTGGTGCTTTTCAGCAGCCATTTTTCGTATGGCGCATAGGTGTTCCTGCAAAGGTGCGCCGCAGCTGCGGCATTTATGCAGAATTTGGCAAGGTAAAGCTGCGCCGTACCGATATCGCCGCGCTTCCTAATTCTGGGGTAATTATACTGACCGCTCTGCGCCATTAGCGAAAGAGCCTGCGCAAGACGCCTTAGCCGCACCGCATCGGGATATCCGCGGCGAAGGGCGTTGATATGCCCCGTAAATTCGCCGTTATTGTCCATAAAAATCTCGCCGCTTGAAGCCGCCGCGAGCATAGCTTCGTCAGCCGAGAGCCATTCCGTTTCCGTTTGGGGAATATGGGGCATATCTATCAGCCGCTCAAAATATTCACCTATCTTTACCGCACCGCTGCGCCCGTGCGCTTCTGCGGTATCAACTCTTTCAACGCCGTAAAATTCCCTCGGCAGAGCGTTATACGCATCATTTACCGTTTTTACCGTTTCATCGGAAATGCTGTCGGGAAGCCATACCGAAAAGCGGCAGCCGAAATCATGGTCACGGGACAAAGCATCGTCAAAGCCGAGACACTCCGAGCCTTCACCCATGATACCCACAGCGGCGCATTTAAATATTTCGGGAAAACAGCGCTTCAGAACGGGCGCTCCGAAGGCTTCAAAATATTTCCGTGAAAGCTCTATGCCGCTTAATTCGGGACGGCTTGTTCCTGCTGCTTCATATGAGCGCATAAGATTTTCCGTAACCGTCTCATAGAAGTTGTTGCGTCCCATGTGCAGAGCAATCTCCGAAAGCGCGCGTTCGTAGTATTCGGCTGCGGAAGCATATTCCTTGCGCAGGAAGCATAGGTCTCCCAAGCCTGCAAGCACCGCGCTGTAATGGAAATCCGAGGGTGAGTGTCCGCCCAGAATTTCGTCCGCTTCACGCAGGAGCGGCTCGGCTTCGTCACCGCGGCACAGCTTTATCAGCGACACCGCAAGATTTGTGCAGGAAATCGCCGTTTTTATCTCATCTCCGCTGCTTCGTACAATTTTAAGCGCGTCGTTCAGGTATCCGCAGGCTTTTTCCCATTCGCCCGTTTCCTGATAAAGCAGGGCAAGGTTATTGTAAAGGCTTGAAACAAGGCTGTGATTTTCGGGCAGAAGCTCCGAATACAGCCTGCTTACCGTATCGTAAGCTTCAAACGCGGCTTGGTGCTTTCCGGCGGCACGGTAAGCGTTTGCGCAGTTCAGAAGCGTGGTCGCATAGGAAATATCCGCAGTTTCGCCATGCTCCTCAAAAAGTCGGCGCACCCTTTCTGCGGCGGCAAGAGCCTCGTCAAAGCGTCCGCAGTCGCGGAAAAAGCCTATCTGCTCGTTGAGAAGCGTTTTTTCGCAGTCGGTATCCTGCATATCATGGGCATTTTCAATATTCCTGCGGAGAAAATCTTCCGCTTCGTCAAGCTTGCAGGCTTTCAAAAGCAGGTCAAGCTGCTGTAAAATAAGCGTTGTATCCATCATAAATACCGTTCCTTATTATCCTTACGGGCAAGCTTGCCCGTAAATTATGCAAAACAGGGCTTTGCGGGACATCATACCAATGCCCTGCAACAGCCCTTTTAGTTGTTTTAAGTAATATTTTTACGCCCCGTAATTATGTAATTACTCATCGTCAAAATTTCCGGGAATATGAAGCTGCTTAACGGGAATTCTCTTCAAAGGAGAGTAAACATATTTGGGACATGAAGAATCTCCGTTGACCAAACCTCTTTTTTCACAAAGAACCTTGCCGCCGTCCTTAGCTCTTGTACCGAAATGACAGTACTGGCACTGGGGGGGAATATCATTACCGAAATACTTCTTTTTAGCCATAGTAACATTCCTTTCTTTAATAAGATTGGTTTTAATCATTATATCACATTTTTTCTTTTTTGACCATAGGGTTATTTGATAATAGCAGTAAAATTGTCATAATCAACAAAAAAAGTGACGGAATTGGTGAGTTTTGACGGTATCCCAAACCGTACGAAACCGATGTGTACACCGCGCTTATGCCAAATATGCCCATAAAGGCTTTGCACAAAATATACGACAAAAACGCGGCGGCTATTCTGGCAATGTAAAAGCGCTTTGTTTTGAACGCGCCCGAAATAAAGCTTTCGTTCTGCATAAGCACGCAGACTCCCCCGAAGGAAAGCAGCGCGGCGATAAGGGGTACGGAAGAATAATTGTTTGCAGTAAATGACGCGATATTGCTTATTTCCAGCAGGGATTTCACGGCGCTTATGCTGTCGGCATAGCTTGTTCCGAAAAGGTATGATATCAGCCGTGCCGCATATTGAATAACGTTCAGCTTTTCAAGAATACATATGAATGACGAGAAAAAAACAATTACCGCGCATACCGAAAGCATGGCTTCCGCGCCGTCCGTTACGGAGCGCAGCAGGTTTATGAACGACAGCTCAAGCTTTGCCTTGCCTTTGCGCGGAGGGGGAACTTTCCTGCCGAGACCGCTTATAAATGCGTAAATAAGGTTTGCCGAAAGTATTGACAGAAAAATGACAATTCCCGTTTTTAGGCTCGAAAACAGCCGTATGCCCACAATACTGCATATGAACGCAGGTCCTGACAGATAGCAGTAATCCAGCATATGCTCCGCGGTGTCCTTGTCAAGCTTGTTTTTCCTGCACATATCCGCAAGCAGCCTTGCACCCACAGGGTATCCGCCTATGCTGGAGATGATGAAAATCGAGAAATATTCCTCGGGTATGCGGAATATGTACCTTGAAATAAGACCGAAGGGTCTGCTTAAAACGCAGTAAAGATTGCTTGATACGATAAAGCCCGATATCACCATAAATGCGTACAGGGACGGGATTATCACTTCAAGGCAGTTTTTTACCGAGGCTGAGACTGCGGCGCCCACGTCCTTGATAAAAATAATTAGAAGAACGGTGTAGGCAATAACGAATATTCCGGCAGCAATATTTTTTATCCTGCTCATATTTGCCTCCAAATACAGTTTTTTGTCCGATTAAAGTATATGAAAATGAACGCGGCAATATAATTAAATGTATTAGTTTTCCTTTGGAGGTGTAAATCGGGTGAGCGGCGGAATTAAGGCAAAGTACAACGAAACGGTATCAAAATTCGTGAAAAAAAAGCTTTACATCAATACCTTTATGTCGTTGTGCGACAATACTCATATGGAGATAGAAAATTGCAGGAAAATACTCGAATACAACGACATATACGTTAAGATACAGACCTCCACGCTGACGGTAAGCATATGGGGCGAAAATATCCGCATTTCGGATTACAATAACGAGGGTATCGTTGTTGACGGGAAATTTTCTTCAATTGAATTTGAGTAAAGGCTGGTCAGTTTTATGTTCAATAATATAAGGGGAGTAATAACCTTTGAAGCGGTTGCCCCCGAACCGTCGGTTTTTATAAATCACATAAAAAGCAGTATTGTGTCGGTTACGGACTTAAAGTACGAAAAAGGGAAAATTAGGGGAGACATATACAAATCCTCCTTCGGGGAATTGCAGAGGGTCGCTGCGGCAGACGGTGCGCAGGTGGGTATCGTTGGCAGACGGGGCGGCGTTTTTACCGTGCGCAGGTATAAGCGCAGGCTGGGACTTGCCGCAGGATTTTTCCTCGCGTTTCTTATGATAGCATATCTTTCCAACGTTGTTATGGGCATCGAGATATACGGCAATGAAAGCATGACCGACGAGCAGGTGGTTTCCATTCTGAATGATTACGGAATAAAAATAGGCGCGTTTATTCCGAGCATTGACCTTAGAGAGGTGGAGCGGCGCGTGGTTTCCTCTTCGGGGGGGATAGCGTGGATAGGAATACGCTCTTCGGGCTGCTTTATTCAGGCGGAAATAAGCGAGCTTGTCACACATGAGGAAATAGTCCCAAGTTCTGTTCCGTGCAATATCGTCTCGGCAAGGGACGCCCAGATAGTTGCGGTAAAAAACGTATACATGGGAATGCTTGTGCCAATGCTGTATGACGGCGTAAAAAAAGGCGACCTGCTTATAAGCGGTACCGTCGAGGACGGAAAGGGCGGAGTATACTATGCCCACTCAATGGGCGAAATAATCGGAAGATACGACGAAAAGCAAACCTTTTACCAGCCTTTTTCCGACGAGAGGCAGAATTACACGGGAAAGACAACAAGGAAGTATTTTTACTTTTTCGGAGCAAAGATACCGTTATATATCGGCAAAAATGATTTTGAACAGTATGAATATGACGAAAATACAGAATATTTTGAGCTTTTGGGCTTGCAGCTTCCCATGGGGATAATCACTTCGGAGTATCGCTGTTACAGCACGGAGCAGGTCAGCTATTCTCCCGAGCAAGCGAAAGAAATCCTGGAGGAGAAAATCAAGCTTTATGAGCATAACTTCCTTTCGGACGAGGGTACAGCTATTGTGGATAAAGAGGTGTATTTTTCGGAAAATGCCGAGGGAATGACGGCGGTGATAAGGTATACTCTGGAAAGTAATATAGGAATTACTCAGGAAATTATGGCAAAATAATTATCATTTCCCCCTTTTATTCTTGAAAGAAATGTGTTATAATAACTTTGTGGGTCTTGAAATATACGGTAAATTCCGTATCCGATATATTTTAGTTTGTATAAATTTTAGGAATGTATAGAGGTGTACCGATGGCTGAAGCTATAATCAAAATCGACAATATTGAACAGGCAATTGCTCTTTTCGGTAATTATGATGAAAATATCAACCTGCTTCAAAGGCAGTATAACGTTGCCGTGCTGAACCGCGGAAGCGATATAAGAATAAGCGGAGGAGAGGCTGAAACGGCAAAGGCGCGTTCCGCAATAGAAGCCCTGCTTGAGCTTATCAGAAAGGGCGAGGTCATTAACGAGCAGAATATCCGCTACGTCAATTCAATGGTCGACGAGGGTACTCAGGAGCAGGTAACACAGCTTGCCGACGGGGGAATATGCGTGACCACGGGGGGCAAGGTCGTAAAGGCAAAAACTCTGGGTCAGAAGAAATATGTTGACGCTATTGCAAAGAATACTATTGTAATGGGTGTGGGTCCTGCCGGAACGGGCAAGACCTATCTTGCTGTTGCAATGGCGGTAAAGGCGTTCAAGGCGCATGAGATAAACAAGATTATCCTTACCCGTCCTGCGGTGGAAGCAGGCGAAAAGCTGGGCTTTCTTCCCGGAGACCTGCAAAATAAGGTCGACCCGTATCTTCGTCCGCTTTACGACGCGCTGTTTGATATGTTCGGTGCGGAGACCTTTGCAAAGCATATGGAGCGCGGAAGCATCGAAGTTGCGCCCCTTGCGTACATGAGAGGACGTACACTTGACGACTCCTTTATTATTCTCGACGAGGCGCAGAATACTACCCGTGAGCAGATAAAGATGTTCCTTACCCGTCTCGGCTTTAACAGCAAGATGGTCATTACGGGTGATATAACGCAGATAGACCTTCCCGACAGCAGGAAGTCGGGTCTTATCGACGCGATGCACGTACTTAAAAATGTTGACGATATATGCATAACAAGATTTACTGAAAAGGACGTTGTGCGCCACAAGCTTGTTCAGGATATTATCAAGGCTTACGAAAAGGCGTACAGTGAAAGAAAGGGCTGATAATATGTCAAGGTTAAAGGTAATGATAAGGAACAATCAGAAAAAAATAAAGCTTCCCACGGGACTTAGGCTGCTTGTCCGCAAGTGCTGTCAGGCGGTGCTTACCATGGAAAACTTTGACGGCAGCGCAGAGGTCAGCGTTTCTTTTGTGGACAACGATGAGATACGCAGGCTGAATAAGTTTTACCGCAACAAGGACAAGTCTACGGACGTGCTTTCCTTCCCCTTGGGCGAAAACGGCGTTTACGATGTGAACAACGAAACGGGAGCATACCTGCTGGGCGATGTGGTAATTTCAATGGAGACCGCTGTCAAGCAGGCTAAGATATACGAACATTCACTTGAAAGGGAAGTGGGCTTTCTGACCGTACATTCAATGCTGCACCTTTTGGGGTACGACCACGAGACCTCGCCTGCCGACGCGGCGAGAATGCACGAAAAGGAAGAGATAGTTCTTGAGAGACTCGGCATAACCCGTGATGAAAAATACAGCGAAATTCTATGAAAGCGTTTTTGAAAGCCTTTGTGTATGCGGCTGAGGGAATTGCCGCAGCGGTAAAGACCCAGCGCAATTTCAGAATACACATCACGGCGGCGGTGTATGTAACGGGCTTTTCACTTTTTTATGAGCTTACCAAAACCGAGTACGCGCTGCTTGCTGTCGTGTTTGCGCTTGTAATGTCCTGCGAGGCGGTGAATACCGCAATTGAAGCAGCCGTTGACCTATGCTCGCCCGAATACAGCAAAACCGCAAAGCTTGCAAAGGACGCGGCGGCAGGAGCGGTGCTGATTGCCGCGATATTTTCCATTATTGTAGGAATAATTCTGTTCGGAGATATTGAGGTAATAAAAAGCATATTTGAGTATTACGGCAGGAATATCCCTGCGCTGGCAGGGCTTGTTTTGTCTGCCGTATTGGCAGCCGTTTTTATTATATATCCGTCAAAAAGAAAGGAACAAAAATGAATACTAAAATTGAATTTATAGCTATTGTGGGACGTGCAAACGCAGGCAAATCCTCGCTCCTCAACAACCTTGTGGGCGAGAAGATAGCTATGGTCAGCAGCAAGCCCCAGACTACACGAACAAGAATTACGGGTCTTGTTACCGAAAATGAGACCCAGTATGTTTTTATGGATACTCCCGGCGTTCATAAGGCGAAAAACAAGCTTGGTGAGCATATGAACAAAACGGTGAAGGAGTCCGTTACCGACGTTGACGTTATACTTATGGTTGTCGATGTAACAAAAAATACAAATGAAATAGATATGTCTCTTATCGGCGGCTTTAAGAAAAAGGATAACGTTATTCTCATACTTAACAAGATAGATCTGGTTCAGGATAAGGAGCAGATCGCCCTTCGCATTGCGGAGATGAGTGCACTGTACGACTTCAAGGCGATAATTCCCATAAGCGTTCTGGAAAACGACGGCGTTGACATCGTATGGGACGAGATAAAGAAATATGCTGTGGAGGGTCCCCATTATTTCCCCGATGATAAATTCACCGACCAGCCCGAAAGGGTGCTTGCAGGGGAAATTATCCGCGAAAAGATACTTAACCTTATGCACGAAGAGGTTCCTCACGGAATTGCCGTAACAGTCGAAGAAATGAGCGAGCGCGTGAACAGAAACGGCGAGGACATTCTCGATATTTCCGCGGTAATATACTGCGAGCGAGACTCCCACAAGGGTATGGTTATCGGCAAAAACGGCACTATGCTAAAGCAGATAGGCAAGCTTGCCCGTGAGGATCTGGAGAGCTTTTTCGAGATAAAGGTCAACCTCCAGTGCTGGGTAAAGGTAAAGGAAGACTGGCGGAATAAGGAAGGTCTTATCCGCAATTTCGGTTTATCAAATAATTCCACTAATATGTAACTTCTGCGCGGAGATAATTGTAGTATAAGCTTCAGATACGGAGGGCTTTACTATGATAGATAGCTATGATGAGAGCAAGTGGGATAAATTTGAATTAAGCGGAAAAATATCGGATTACCTTGAATATATGGGGATACCGACAAAGTATTTTTCCAATATAAAAGGGGAACACGCTGATGCTGGTAACGGTAATGGGCTTGGTGATAGCGGAGCGAAATACGGGTGAAAACGACCGTTTTATCGACATTCTCACCGCTGAATACGGCGTTATCGAGGTATGCGTAAAGGGCGCGCAGAAAATTACGGGAAAGAACAATTCCTCTACCCAGCTTTTTGCGTACTCAAAATTCTGCATAAGAAAGCGGAATGACCGTTTTTACCTGAACAGCAGCGAGCCTGAGCGTGTGTTTTTCAAGCTTAGGCTCGACATGAAGAAGCTGGCTCTGGCAAGCTATTTTGCGGAAATATCGCGGTACTGCGTTACAACGGGGCAGTCTGCCAAGGACGCCATGAGCCTTTTGCTCAACTGCCTGCATTTCCTTTCGGAAGACCTGCGCAGCTGCGAGTTCCTGAAAAGCGTTTTCGAGCTTCGCTTTATGTCGGAAATAGGTATGCTTCCCCAGCTTATCGGCTGCCGTGACTGCTATAAATACGAAGCGGACGAGATGTACTTTATGGTGGATAGGGCGTGCCTTATCTGCGGTGACGACTTTGAATATAAGGGTTACGAGGAAAACTACTACCATATAAGGCTGACCAAAACCGTGCTGCATACGCTGAGATTTATCTGCCTTTCGGACATGAACAGGCTGTTTAACTTTAAAATAGGCGAGGAGTCCCAAAGGCTGCTTAATGAGATAACGGAGAAGTATATCCTTGCCCATTTGTCCAGAAGCTTTAAGACCCTTGATTTTTACAAACAAATATGCGAAGAAGAAACCATGACGTAAATTTTTGGAGGAAACTATGAATAAATACTACACTTCACTTGAATTACATAAAATACTTGATTTGCTGGCAAATGAAGCGTCAAACGAGCGCACAAAGGAAATGGCGCTTGCTCTTGAGCCGCAGACAGATGTTGACGCCGTCAAACGGGAGGTGAGAAAGACTTCCGACGCTTTTGACCTGTCGGCAAAGTATGGAACTCCTGCGTTTATCGGCTTTAAGGACGTGCGCGGCGCACTTAACCGTGCAAAATCGGGCGCAAGCCTTACTCTGCGTGAGCTGCTTGATATTGCGCAGATGCTTTATCAGATAAGGATGCTTTCCGATTGGCATATATCCTGCGAGGGTACGGAATCCTCGATAGGATACCTTTTCGTATCTCTTTCGCCCAACAAATACCTTGAAGACAAAATCAAAAATGCGATAATTTCCGAGGACGAAATATCCGATATGGCAAGTCCTGCGCTGGCGAATATCCGAAGAAAAATCGCTCAGGCAGGGGTGAAGATACGCGAAAGTCTGGATAAGCTTGTAAAGAACACCGAGGTGCAGAAGTCGCTCCAGGAAAATATCGTTACAATGCGTGACGGAAGATACGTACTCCCCGTAAAAGCCGAGCATAAGGGCAATATACAAGGTCTTGTCCATGCCACGTCCTCAAGCGGCGCAACATATTTTGTAGAGCCGATCTCCGTTGTTGAAGCCAATAACGAGATACGCGTATTGCAGGGCGAGGAGCAGGACGAGATAGAGCGCATTATTGCAGAGCTTAGCGCGGACTGCGCTGATTATGCAGACGCAATTGCAGAGGATTACCTCACCTGCGCGGAGCTTAACCTTTATTTTGCAAAATCAAACCTTGCGGCGAAAATGCGCGCAAGCGAGCCGGAAATATCCGATGACGGCCGCATAGATCTGAAAAAGGCGCGTCATCCGCTTATTGACAAGAACAAGGTCGTTCCCGTGGATATAAAGATAGGCTATGATTACAGCGCGCTTATCGTGACGGGTCCCAACACGGGCGGTAAGACGGTGCTGCTCAAAACAACGGGTCTGCTTACTGCAATGACAATGTGCGGTATGCTTATTCCTGCGGGAGATGGCAGCCATATTTCAGTTTTTGATAATATTCTCGTGGATATCGGCGACCGTCAGAGCATTGAGGACAGCCTTTCCACGTTCTCTTCCCATATGAGCAATGTGGTTGAAATACTTGATATTGCCGACTCGAAATCGCTTATTCTTTTCGACGAGCTTGGCTCGGGTACAGACCCTATCGAGGGTGCGGCGCTGGCGGTATCCATTATCGAGGACCTGAAAAGCAAAGGGTGCAGGCTTCTTGTTACGACCCACTATCAGGAGCTTAAGCTTTACGCGCTGGAGCGTGAAGACATAGAAAACGCTTCCTGCGAATTTGACGTTGCAACAATGCGCCCGACTTACAGGCTTATAATCGGCTCTCCCGGAAAGTCGAATGCGTTTTCCATATCCTCAAAGCTTGGAGTGCCCGACAGGATAATTGCCAAGGCAAACGAGCTTGTTTCCACAGAGAATCAGCGGTTTGAAGAGGTCATAGAGCAGCTTGAAAAATCAAGAATACAGCTTGAAGAGCAGGAAAAGGAAGTAACCAGACTTAAACGGGAGCATGAAGAAAAGCTTGCCGCTCTTGAAAAGGAGATAGAAGAGCTTAACAAGCGCAAGGAGGACGAAATTGAAAAGGCGCGCACCCAGGCAATGCGTATCGTGGAAAGCTGCCGTATGCAGGCTGACGCGCTTATTGACGAGCTTAACGATATAAAGAAGCAGAAGGATAAGGAGAATTTTTCCCAGCTTGCTTCAGGAGCGCGTTCAAAGAACAAGTCGGCGCTCAACAAAATGTTTGATACCGCTAATCCCATTCTTGCGGCGGAGCATAAGGAGTATACGCCGCCCCGTCCGTTCAAGCGCGGCGACCACGTTGCCATTGTGGATATAAACAAAAACGGAATTCTTGCCAGCGACCCCGATTCTTCGGGCATGGTGTTCGTTCAGTCGGGCATAATGAAAACCAAGATAAGCGTTAAAAAGCTTCGTCTTATTGAGGCTGAAAAGGTTACGTACCAAAACAAAAAGGTCTCCACAAAAAATGTCCGCGGAAAGCTGGAGCGTTCCTCCTCTCTTGAATTGGATATCCGCGGCCATGCGGTAGACGAGGGCATACACGAGCTTGATATGTTCCTGGACAATGCTGTTCTTACGGGTGCAGGCTTGGTGACCGTCATTCATGGCAAGGGCACGGGCGCGCTTCGTCAGGGTATCCATAAGCACCTTAAATCCCACCCGTCGGTAAAAAGCTTCAGGCTTGGACTTTTCGGAGAGGGCGAGGACGGCGTAACAATAATTGAGCTGAAATAAGACATAGTGAGCGTGAGCATATTTATGGAAAGCAAAAGGCGTTTTAATTCCAAAATTCTAAAAATATTAATAATACCTGTGGTATTGGTTTTGGCGGTAAGCGTTTTGCTTAGGTTTAATGTGTTTATTGACACGGATTATGAAACTTCTCTGCCAAAATCGGAGCTTGATGTGATATATTCGCAGGTTATCGAAAATAACCGTAAAAAGTTTGAAAATGCAGCTGATTACGGCGATAAATTCTGTGTGGCATATATATCCACAAAAGACGATCTGGAGCTGGATACCCAAATTTTGGCGCAGCTTAAAGAGCTGTCGGATACGATATGCGACGGCGCGGAAAATGATTATGAAAAGGTTAAGAGAATCGCTTATTGGGTCGCCGACAATATATACTATAATTTTGTCGCTTCCGAAAGCGAGGTAAATCCCGATACCATAAGTCTTGAGACCGTGCTTGAGCTTAAAGCCACGACCTGCGCAGGTTATTCAAATATGTTTTCCGCCCTTTGCAATATGCAGGACCTGTACTGTGTGAATATGCGCGGAGGAACATACATAGTTTCGGATTCGGCAGAATATCTTATGACAGCGCCGATAAATCATGAGTGGAATGCCGTTATGGCAGACGGAAAGTGGGTTTACGTTGACACAACGTGGATGTCGGGCAATGCGTATTATGAAAATGGATATTCTCACGTTGACTTAATTAATGAAAATTATTTTGATATGACATTTGAGGAAATGAGCCATGAGCATCGAATAGATCTGGTGGATCACAGAGATTTCAAATCTGCAATAAATGCACTGAAATGAGGTGTTGACATGGATTTTACAGCTGCAATTTTTGATTTGGACGGAACTTTAGTTGACTCCAATTCCGTGTGGGAGAAGATAAACCGTATCATTCTTCAAAAAAGAGGGATACGCTGCACCGACAAAACGATACACAGCCTTGCAGCCATGACTTACGAGGAAGCGGCGGAGGAAATGCATAAGCTTGGGGTAAAGGAATCCACGGAAGAGCTTATCGAGGAAAGCAATAAGCTTGCGGCAAACGAGTACCGCTATAACATCTTTGTAAAGGACTACGTTCGGGAATATCTGGATATCTTGCGCGGAAAGGGTGTAAAAATTGCACTTGCGACAGCTTCCCCAAAAGCGCTTTATGAGCCTGTTCTGAGGAATAACCACATTTACGGATACTTTGACGCGTTCTGTACCACCGATGATGTGGGAAAAAGCAAGGATCACCCCGACATATATTTGTATGCCGCTTCAAAGCTGGGTGCGGCTCCCGAAAACTGCGTTGTGTTTGAGGATGTGCTTAAAGGGATAATAAGCGCGAAAAATGCCGGAATGCAGACAGTAGGGGTGTATGACAGATATTCCTCCGAGGATATCGTTACTATAAGATCTGCTGCGGATAAGTTTATTATGAATTTTTCGGAAATGATGTGAAATTTTACAAAATCTATTGAAAACGGATAATTATTATTGTATAATAATATTAATGTCACCCGACGTATGGTAATTAATATGAGGAGGTGTGTATATGGATTCTTACATAGTTCGCCAAGCTCTCGTAAATGACAAGCAGGAAAGCCTTGGATATGAGATCCTTTATACCGACAATCAGTTTCAGACGGGTTATACCGATGACACAACGGCTGCAAACGCTATCGAAAATTTTTTGTCTTCAATGGACAGCGAGAAATTTTTGGACGGAAAAACCGCTTTTCTGACATTTACTTCAAATTTGCTTGAAAAGAATATTCCTAAAATGTTCCAGACCAACAAGCTGGTCATTCAAATCGAGGATTCGCTTATTACAAACCCCATTGCTCAAAATTTGATTACCAAATATAAGCAGGACGGCTACAAGATCGCGGTTGTGGATTTTGAGTTTGCACCGAGATTTTTCGGCGTGCTTGATATTGTGGATTACATCAAGGTAAATTTCGCTGTGGATAACCCCTCAGTCGAAAATATTGTAAATATAGGCAAATCCTTCGGCAAAAAGGTCATCGCCTATAATGTGGAAACTCAAGAGGCATACGATAGGGCAAAGGCTTACGGCTGTACATACTTCCAAGGCTCCTTTGTTTCGGAAAAAATGCCTACAACAATTAAAAAGGTCAATTATCTCCAGAGTAACTTCTTCCTGCTCATGGTAGCTGTTACAAAGGACGAACCCGATATTGACGAGATAGAGTCGATAATTTCCCGTGACGTTTCCCTTACGTTCTCGCTTCTGCGACTGGTCAATTCGGCATACTTTGCTTTGAGAAACAGAGCCCGTTCCGTTAAGCAGGCGCTGGTCATTCTCGGTCTCGGACAGCTTAAACAGTGGATATACCTCCTCAGCTTCAAGCAGGACGACGGCTCTATGCCCGACGAGCTTATAAAGATATCATTCCTCCGCGCAACCTTTGCAAGCGCGCTTATCGAAAATGCTGTCAATATGCCGATATCCCGTTCCGAGGCTTATCTGATGGGTATGTTCTCAACGCTTGGCAAGCTTATGCAGATGCCCCTTGAAGAGGTGCTGGAGCAGCTTCCGATATGCGATGAGATAAAGGACGCGCTTTTGAAGCAGGAGGGAAGAACAGGTCTGCTGTATAAGCTTATCCTTTCCTATGAAAAGGCGGATTGGAAAACAATGTCATCATGTGCGGCTGAACTGGGAATACCCCAGACCATGATCGCTCAGAAGTATTTCGAATGTGTTGAGAGCGTAAACAGCATTTGGAACGGTCTTACAAGTGCAAATGAAGAAATTGAATAAAAATGCTTGACATTTGATTTGGTATGTGCTATAATAATTAAGCCGCATGTTTTGGGCTCTGTTAAGTATGCTTGCGCATCGCCCATCTACAGCGAGTTTTATGGAAAAGGCAGGTGCCGAAAAGATGTACGCAATTATTGAAACAGGCGGAAAGCAGTATCAGGTCAAGGAAGGCGACGAGATTTTTATCGAGAAGCTTGATGTTAACTCCGATGATACTGTAACTTTCGACAAGGTTATTGCTGTCGGTAAGGACAGCGGTCTTGATGTCGGAGCTCCTTATGTTGGTGGTGCAGCAGTTGAAGCTAAGGTTCTTAAGAACGGTAAGGCTAAGAAGATCACTGTTTTCACCTACAAGCCCAAGAAGGGTTCTTCTCATAAGAAGCAGGGTCACAGACAGCCTTATACTAAGGTTCGTATCGACGCTATCAAGGCATAAGTTAGTTAGCATGATTTTTCCGTTACTGGAGGTGTAATTGAATGGCACATAAAAAAGGTATGGGCTCCACCAAAAACGGTCGTGATTCCGAATCGAAACGTCTTGGTGTGAAGAAAGCCGACGGTCAGCACGTACTTGCAGGCAACATTATCGTTCGCCAGAGAGGTACACACATTCATCCCGGTGAGGGTGTAGGCAAGGGTTCCGACGATACACTTTTTGCTATGATCAGCGGAAAGGTTAAGTTTGAGCGCGTAGGCCGTGACCGTAAAAAGGTTAGCGTATACGCTGACTAATTGAACAGCTATAAAAAAACCGCAGTTTGTACTGCGGTTTTTTGCGTTATATGAAAAATTAAACCGCAGTAAAAACTGCGGTTTTGTTTGTATTACTTGTGAAGATCAATAAAATAATTCATAATTGAGGGTCCCTTTTCGATGAACAAACCTGTCTCGGCAGCAGTCTTTTCGGTAAAAACAGGCTTTCCTTCGCACTTGACGCTCTTGGTGTAAATAAGGAAAGGAACGGCGTCGTTTGTGTGGGTCTTGAGAGAAAGGGGAGTGGGGTGGTCGGGAAGTATCATAAGCTTGAAATCATCGTATTTGTTAAGCTCGGGAAGCATCGTGCCCAAAATTTCCTTGTCTATGATTTCCAGAGATTTCACCTTGTTGTCGATTTCATGCCTGTGACCGCACTCGTCGGGCGCTTCAACATGAATATACACAAAATCCTGACCGCTTGCAAGCTCTTTTAATGCTGCCTCAGCCTTGCCCTTGAAGTTGGTGTCGATGTAACCGGTAGCGCCCTCAACGTTAACAACGTTCATTCCTGCAAATTTACCGATACCTTTAAGCAGGTCTACCGCAGATATCATGGACGCTTTAAGCTTGTGGGAGTCGTAGAAATTCTCAAGGTTTGCCCTTCTGCCTTCGCCCCAAAGCCATATCGAGTTTGCGGGACGGAGTCCGCGAGCCACTCTTGCTTTGTTGACGGGGTGGTCTTTCAGCAAATCGCAGCTTTTTTTCATCATATCAAAAAGCTTTGCCGCGTTGGGGTGGTTGGGGATATATTCCTTGACCTTTCTGCCCGTGATGTCATGTGGAGGGGTAAGGGTGCCGAGGTCAAGTGTTCCGCCGTGCCAGATAAGGCAGTGGCGGTAGCTTACGCCGCTGTAAAGCTTGAATTCGTCGTTGTCGAAGTGTGACGCAAGATATGTAACAAGTTCCTTTGCTTCTTCGGTGGATATATCGTCCGCACAGTAGTCAACGAGGGTTTTGTCCTCAAAGTTGGGTTCATCGGAGACCGTAACAAGATTGCAGCGGAAAGAAACATCATCTGCAAGCATATCTATGCCGATAGAGCCTGCTTCAAGGGGGGAACGTCCCGTATAGCAAACGGACGGGTCATAGCCCAAAACGGAGAGATTTGCAACGTCCGAGCCGGGCTTTAAACCGTCGGCAACCGTTTTTACAAGACCGATAACGGAATCCTTTGCAAGAGCGTCCATATTGGGCGTAACGGACCTGCTCATGGGAGTACCGCCATCAAGCTCTTCCAAGGGATAGTCCGCCATACCGTCGCAAAGTAAAACAACATACTTCATAAAATTACTTCCTTTATAAAATGATTAACTTTAATAATTTTACCACAATTATTTTTAAATTGCAATGATTTTTTGAAAATACTATTGATTTTGGACTGCGATTGGTGATATAATAATAATATACAATTTATATAAAAGGCAGGTTCTTTTTAATGATTGAAATTCTTCTTGCAACATATAACGGAGAAAAATATCTCAGACAGCAGCTTGACTCAA
Source organism: Oscillospiraceae bacterium (assembly GCA_017847885.1). Classification (GTDB taxonomy): domain Bacteria; phylum Bacillota; class Clostridia; order Oscillospirales; family Ruminococcaceae; genus RGIG8773. The sequence goes on along the minus strand of JAGAUA010000038.1, from coordinate 44,607 downwards.
TTCTTGCACAGGACTATCAGGATTTTGTAATTACTGTCCGTGACGACGGTTCAAAGGACGGCACTCTTGACATAATCGAGGAATACATAGAAAAAAATCCAAAGAAGATACGTTTGCTTGAAACGGAAACCGAGTATAATTCCCAGAAGAGCAATTTTGCGCAGCTTCTTGCAAATGCCCAGCCGGATTGTTACTATTGCCTTTGCTGTCAGGACGACGTGTGGAAGCCTAACAAGCTTTCAAAGCAGCTTACTATGATGAAGCAGTGCGAAGCAATGACAGGCGCAAGAACTCCGGTGCTTGTTCACAGCGACATGGAAATTGTTGACGAAAACCTGAACGTTATAGAAAAATCATACGTAAAATATGTCAATATCAATCCCGAGAACACTTCGCTCAAAAGCGAGCTTTGCGAGAACAGCATTGTCGGCGTTTCATGTATGTTCAATATGTCGCTGCTTATGCTTTGCAGAAATATTCCCGAAAATGCAGTAAGCCATGACTGGTGGATGGCAATTCATGCGGTCGCGGTGGGCAAGATTGGATACATCAAAGAGCCCCTTGTTCAGTACAGACGGCACGAGGGCAATACTTCCGGAATAGTCAGCGGCAGAGGCTTCGATATCCTGAAAAACCTCAAAAACCGCCGTATGAGCCGCTTTGAGATCCAGAAAAGCTATTATCAGGCGCAGGACCTGCAAAAATGCAGCGCAGGAATACTGAACGGCGAAAAGATGAAAATGGCGGCTGAATACAGCTCTCTTTCCACGGCAAGCAAGTTCAAGCGCGTTATTACTATAATTTGCATGGGATACTGCAAAAAGGGAATTATCGGAACTATCATTCAGGCTATAAACGGTTAAAAAAACGGATACTGTAAGGAAGCTTCCTTCAGTATCCGTTCTTTTTTTAAAGCTGTGAAATATGCTCGAAAACCTTGTCTGTGCTCCAGAAGAACATATCGTCTTTAAAGCGTTCTTTCAGGCCGCAGCGCTCTATCATCTCCATAACAGGGGGCTGAACGCAGGAGAAGTATACCATGATGCCCTTTGAAATAAGCCGTTCACAGTATTCGTGGAGAGCCTCGATGCCCGAAATATCCGCAACCGTTACGCCGCGCATTGAGAAGATAACGTTGTAGTTTTCGCCCAGCGCGGATATCTTTTCCTCAAGCTTGTTGCAGGTGCCGAAATAAAGAGGACCCGAAATATAAACCACGCAGGTGTATTTCAGCTTTTCGGGTATGACCTTGTCCTCGTCAAGCTTGTCGGTATCTATCTCCGCAACGGTGACCTGCATATCCGAAACCTTGACAACAAACATGATGATAGAAAATGCAACGCCGATAAGAATTGCAGCCGTAAGGTCGAAAATAACCGTTGCAATCATAGTTATAAGGAACTGGGAAATTGCTGTCTTGATTTTCTTGCCGAAAATGGACTTTATAGCGCTCCACTCGTTCATGCGCCATGCCGTAACGATAAGCACGCCTGCAAGAGCGGAAAGGGGGATACATGACATTACATCGCCAAGAATGAACATTGAAAGGAGAAGAACTACCGCATGGATAACGGAAGTAAGTCTTGTCTGACCGCCCGATTTGATTGCAACGCTTGTACGGGCAATTGCAGCTGTTGCGGGTACGCCGCCGAACATTGGCAGAATCATGTTGCCCACGCCTTGAGCGACCAGCTCAACATCGGCGTTGAGCTTTTCGTTTTTCATGCGTCCTGCGGAAGCGCCGCAAAGCAGGGATTCGATAAGTCCAAGTGCAGCAATTGAAACGGCAGGAGCAATAAGTCCCTTGACCGTGTCAAAATCTGCAAAAGCAGCAAAGTCAAGTCTGTCGTCCAGGAAAACCGACTTAGGAATTGCGCCTACAACGGCAACGTCAAATTTGAATATCATGTTTGCGGCAGTTGCGAGGATAATAGCAACCAGCGAAGCAGGGCAGTACTGACCCAGCTTTTTGGGGTATACAAACATAAACACGATAACAGCGGCACCGATAATAAGACCTGTGATGTCAAGGTGCTGCTCAAGTCTGAAATAGCTTGCGATTTTTTCAATTGTGGTAAGTCCCTCTGAGGTAAGTCCCGTAAGGTTGTTCACCTGACCGAGAGCGATAATGATCGCAATACCGCTTGTAAAGCCCGTGATAACAGGCATAGGCAGGTATGAAACCAGTCCGCCCAGCTTAAAAAGGCCTGCAAGGAGCATAAGTACGCCTGCAATAAAGCTTGCGATAAAAACGCCCTGAATACCGTACTGTGCAACAAGGGAAACAAGTATTGCCGTCATAGCGCCTGTCGGACCGCTTATCTGATAGGAAGCTCCCGAAAGTCCGCCGATGATAAGTCCTGCAAAAATTGCGGTGATAAGTCCTGCCGCAGCGGTAGCACCCGAGCTTACACCGAAAGCAAGAGCCAGCGGAAGAGCAACGGCGGCAACGGTAATTCCCGCAAGCAAGTCCTGACTGAATTTCTTGGCATTGTACCCCTTGAATTCATTTTTTACAATTCTACCATAATCCTTAATTAACATAATCCTGCTTCTTTCTGTTATTTTGTCGTATTTTGCAAGAAAACACGCCATTATTTATTTTACGCCTTTGAGCGAAGCAAGTCAAGCAGAATATGTGTACCGAAAAGCGGTGAAAATTTGTGTACTATGTCAAATCCATTGAATAAAAGCGGTCTTGTCCTTTCGGTTGTAGCCTGCGCGCTCGTAAAATTTCAGTGTGCTTTCGCTTTTTGAGCCTGTTAGCAGCATCATCTTGTAGCAATTCTCTTTCAGTGCAATTTCTTTTGCAAAATTAAGGCAAGCCGTTGCAAGACCTCTTTTGCGGTAATTTTCGTCGGTCACAACATTTTCGATAAAAGCGTAGGGCTGCTGATTGTGGGTAAGGTTGGGAATAATGACGCATACGCAGGAAGAAACTATATTGCCGTCCTCCTCGGCAACGATAATGTGGTGATCGGGGTCAGCAAGAATTCTGTTCCACAATTGTGTTATTGCTTCATCCTTTTCGGGAAACGGGTTGCCGTGCAGTTGCATATATAATGTCATCAATCCGTCAAAATCGGCGTTTGTGATTTCTCTAATCATAGTGTTCCTCCGTGATTACTTCTCCATTATTTCAATAGCTTCCTCAACCGAAACACATTCCGCATATCTGTTCTTCCACATAAACTCATTGTAATAACGGTAACTTTGCTCCGCACTCATAAATTTATTGTCAAAGGTTGTATTTGCATAGGCAGGCACAATAATTCTGAACCCGTGTTCAAATCCGCATTTTACCGTTGCATCAATGCAGTAATCCGTCTGCAAGCCGACTACAATAACTTCCGTTTCAGCTTTTGAATGAAGATATTCAAGCAGCTGCGTACCCTTAAAGGAGCTGTTGACCGTTTTGTCAAAAATCCTTTCATTTTTGGCAGGCTTAAACTCATCAAAAATTTCAAAGCCGTCTGTTCCCTTTGTCAAATCCGCTCCGACGCCATCGTCGTGACGAACATATATTACCTCAACACTGTTTGCACGAGCCTTTTCTATTAGCAGCTTTACATTTGATTTGAACACATTAAAATTGTATAACTGTTCATTTGTAATTAATTTTTGGGTATCTACAACCAGCAGCACCATAATAAAATCCTCCTAAATCCCTATCAAATCAAACTCGGGGGTATACTCCTCCTTAGCAGAGGATTTTTCCTGCATAAAGCCGTTTAAACCAAGCTCCCGTGCCTTGTCCAGAACAAAATTATACTCAAATGTGGAAATTCGCCGCGACAGCTCCTTAAACTCCAAGCTTCTGTAAAACGGCGTGTACTGGCTCATAAGGCTGACCAAAACTTCATCTTTGGGAAGATTTTCCGCTATCCACTCCAGCACCTTCACCGAGTCGTGCCTGTGGGTCGGCAGGGTCAGATGACGTATTACCAAGCCTTTCTGCATTATTCCGTCCGAGTCAAGCACATACCGACCGACTTGACGGTGCATTTCCTTTAACGCCGCCGTAACCGTTTCAAAGTAGTTTTCCGCCGAGGAATACTTCTTTGCAAGCTCGTTGTCGAAATACTTGAAATCGGGCAGGTAAATGTCTACATACCCATCAAGCATTTTCAGCGTTTCAGCACGCTCATATCCGCCTGTGTTGTACACCACGGGAATGACAAGCTTTCCGCGGCACAAATCCAGCGCCTCAATAATTTGCGACACAAACTGTGTCGGACTCACAAGATTAATGTTGTGGGCGCCCTTTTCCTGCAATTCAAGTAAAATCTCCCCGAGTCTTGTTACAGAAATTTCCTTGCCAAAGCCCTCGCAGGATATTTTGTAATTCTGACAAAATCTGCATTTCAGACAGCAGCCCGAAAAAAAAACCGTACCCGAACCGCGTGTTCCCGAAATGCAAGGCTCCTCCCACATATGAAGATACGCCTTTGCCGCACGGACATCCGCTCCGCAGCCGCAGAAGCCTGTTCCGCTGTATCTGTCAGCGCCGCATTGTCTGGGGCAAAGTTCGCAGTTGTGCATATCCATAAAAACACCTCACTCACATTATACCATATAAAATATTATCTGTAAATTGTTGAAATTGCTTTTGGATATTGGTATAATATTAAGGAAGCACTGATTAAATCGCGCCTTGCGGCTTGGCACGCATCTTGCGAAATGAATTTTAAATTCATTTTGCATATATTTCCGTCATATTGCACCAAAATTTCTTGACAGGCGCCATGCCTGCTGATTCTTGCTTTGCAAGAATTGCAAAATTTTGGCACAATCTGACGTAAAATCTGGCAGTTCAATCCTTGATTGAATTTCGCAATTCATGCGCACCAGATTTAATCAGCACTTCCTTAATGTATAACTGTATGAACAAAGAGGTATTGCTATGAACAAAACCGTCCTTATAACAGGCGCGTCAAGAGGAATAGGCAGGGCAGCGGCGGCTGCTTTTGCCCAAAATGGGTACGACGTTGCCGTAAATTACAATAAATCTGCGGAAGCGGCAGAAACTCTTTGCACAGAGCTTAGCCGATATGGCGTAAAGGTGAAAAGCTTTAGTGCCGATGTTGCGGATAAATCGGCGGTAAATGAAATGGTGCGGAAAATCGAAGGGGATCTCGGGAAAATTTCCGTCCTTGTGAATAACGCAGGAATAGCGGAACAGGCGCTTTTTTCCGATATTACCGAGGAAATGTGGGACAGAATGTTCGCCGTGAACGTAAAAGGCGCGTACAACTGCACTCAGGCGGTCCTGCCCCATATGATACACAACAAATACGGCAGGATAATCAACATTTCGTCAATGTGGGGCATATCGGGTGCGTCATGCGAGGTGCATTACTCCGCTTCAAAGGCGGCGCTGATAGGCTTTACCAAAGCGCTTGCCAAGGAAACGGGTCTTTCGGGAATAACCGTAAACTGCATTGCTCCCGGAGTTATCGCAACCGAAATGAACGGACATCTTTCGGAGGAAATTATGGACGAACTGAAAAACGAAACGCCTCTTAACCGTATCGGCACGCCCGAGGACATTGCCGAGGCAATAATGTTCCTTGCTTCCGATAAAGCTTCGTTTATAACGGGGCAGGTGCTTTCGGTTGACGGCGGATTTATTGTGTAAAGGAGTATGCCATGACAGCAAAAGAGCTTTTACAGGTAACCTCAAGAATTGGAAGTATGCTCATAGAATACGGCGCGGAGATATACCGCGTTGAGGACAGCATAAACCGAATTGCTGCCGCCTACGGCTTTTCGGACGGAGCTAACCGCATTGAGGTTTTTGCCATACCCACAAGCCTTATCATAACCGTGAACGAGGGGGATGACCCTCCGCTGACCCAGACAAGGCGCATAACAAACCGCGGAACAAACCTTGACCGCGTTGACAAGCTGAACAACCTTTCAAGGTTTATATGCACGGAAAAACCCGATATCAGCGTTATCAGCAAGCATTTGGAAGAAATAAGCAACCGACGGGTATACAACGTTTTTGTGCAGGTGCTTAGCTATGCGGTTGTAGGCTCGGTATTTACGCTTTTTTTCGGGGGCGGAGCGGTTGAAGCTTTGTTTTCGGGACTTATCTCCATGCTTTTGTTTTCAGTTTCGAGTTTTGTCAACAGGGTCAAGCCAAGCGTGTTTTTCCAAAGCGTGATATGCTCGGTGGTATGCGCTTCGCTGGCGGTGATAATATCACGGCTGGGACTTACCGACGGCTTTGACAAGGTTATAATCGGCGCGTCGATGAACCTTGTTCCGGGAATTACCCTGACAAACTGCATGAGGGATTTTATTGCAGGGGACTTTCTGGCAGGTCTGTATACGCTTATCGAAGCCCTGCTTGTGGCAGCAGGAATGGCAATAGGCGCAGCTTCGGCAATTGCGCTGTTTACAATGCTGTAAGGGGGAATAGCTTTGCAGGTAAATGATGTTTTTCAGCAGGTGGTTTTGCCATGTATTTACAGCTTTATAGCGTCAATAGCATTCGGCGTACAGTTCAATATCAAGCTTCGGCATATGATAGCGGCAGGAATAGGCGGAATGCTGTGTCAGTTTATATTTCTCGCCTTTGAATTCAGCGGAACAAACGAAATGCTGTGCTATTTCTTTTCGGCTGCGGCTGTTTCGATGTACTCCGAGGTCATGGCAAGGCGGATACACGTTCCCGTGAATATGTATCTGGTCATCGGCATAATTCCGCTTGTGCCGGGCGGCGCGATATACAATACAATGATAACGCTGATAGGCGGCGATATAAACCTCTTTTCGCAGCGTTTTACCAACACTATCGGAATGGCAGGAGCAATAGCAATGGGAGTTTTTGCGGTATCCTCCATAGTACGGCTTGTTCGGCTTATAATGAAAAAAGCAATTTGACGAAAGGAAATTTCTGTATGGAAACAAGGCTCAGATTTTCGCTTAACAAGGACTGGTCGTTTCATTACGGCGACCTGCCCAAGAAGAAATATATTTCCCATAACGACGTTTACAGCGCAGCAAAAGCAGGCGCAAAGCAGGGTCCTCCCGACCTGATGTTTGACGCTCGGGAATGGCAGGACATTGACGTTCCCCATGACTATATGGTCGGGCAGCCTAACGACAAGGACGGCGCTGCCGATTGGGGATACAAGCCGAGGGGCAACGGGTGGTACAGAAAATGCTTTGCCGCCGATGAAAGCTGGCGCGGAAAGCGTGTTATAATTGAGTTTGAGGGCGTTGCAACGGAAGCGACGGTTTACTTCAACGGCTCTGTTGCAAAGCGCAATTTTTCGGGGTATACGGGCTTTTCCGTTGATGTTACCGACAGGGTGAAGTTCGGCGGTGCGCCCAACGTCCTGGCAGTATATGTAAACGGCGAAGCCTTTGAGGGCTGGTGGTACGAAGGCGCAGGAATATACCGTCCCGTGTGGCTGACCGTTGTTCCCGAAATACGGTTTGCGGAAGAGCCTTACATAATCTGTGACAAGCTTGACGAAAGCCGCTGGCAGGTAACGGTAAGCGGAGCAATTGCAGGAAAGGGCGCCAACGGAAGCGCAATAACCGTTAAGAAAATCATAAAAAATGCTGACGGAACGGTCGTATCCGAGTTTGACGGCGCGGCTGAAATTATTGAAAACCCCATTTTGTGGGATTTGGACGTTCCGTATCTGTATACACTTACGTCGGAACTGTATGTAAATGGTGTAATGTCCGACAGCTTTACATCCACTTTCGGGTTCAGAACTGTATCGGTTGACGCAGATAAGGGCTTTTTCTTGAACGGTAAAGCTGTTAAGCTTTACGGCACTTGCAATCATCAGGACTTTGCAGGCATAGGCACTGCCGTATCCGAAAGCATTTGGCGGTACAAAATCTCGCGCCTTAAAGCAATGGGCTGCAACGCTTACCGAAGCGCTCACGGTATGGCTCCCAATGCTTTGGTAAAGGTGTGCGACGAAATGGGTATGCTGCTCATGGACGAAAACCGCAATTTTGAGTCCTCGGAGGAATGTCTTGAACAGCTGCGAACAATGGTAAAACGTGACAGAAATCACCCGTCTGTGGTGTTTTATTCCATTTTTAATGAAGAGCCGCTCCAGTCAACCGAGCAGGGCAGAAATGTCGCTCTGCATATGCTTGACGAGATACGCCGCCTTGATTCGGGAAGAATCGTTACGGGGGCAATGAACGGCGGTATTCTCGAAGATTGCGGAGTCGGAAGCGCGCTTGACGCAATTGGCGTAAACTACCAGCTGTATTCCTATGACGCTATACATAAAAAATACCCGGATATGCCGATTTTAGGCTCGGAAACCACATCTGCGTTCCAAACCCGCGGCTGTACCGTTACCGATAACGATAGGCATGTTTTCTCCTGCTATGACGAGGACGCTGCCGAATGGGGCAATAACGTCCGCGATACATGGCGCGAGGTTAACGCGCGTGACTACATTATGGGTGCGTTTATGTGGACGGGCTTTGACTACCTCGGAGAGCCGTCCCCCCACGTATACCCCAGCGTGTCAAGCTTTTTCGGCTTGCTTGACACCTGCGGCTTTGAAAAGGGCGGATACTATATAACAAAAGCAATTTGGAGCAAAGAGCCTTATGCCGCAATTCTTCCCGACAGTTGGAATTTTACGGACGGAGAAGCTGTAAAGGTCATGTCCTGTACAAATTGCGAGGAGGCAGAACTCTTTATCAATGGCATATCTCAGGGGCGGTATACTATTAATAAGTATGAGCAGCACATCTGGAACGTTGAATTTGAACCGGGCGAGCTGAAGCTTGTGGGGTATAACGGCGGTGCGGAGGCGGCGTGCGATGTAAAGAAAACCCCTGCCGACAGAGCAAAGCTTGTTCTTGCGCCGTGCTTTGACGCTTTTGACGGCGAAACGGACATGATACCCGTCATGGCTTATATTGCCGACGAAAACGGTACGGTCATACCCGACGCCTGCGACAAGATAAAGTTCAGCGTCAGCGGAGGTGTGATACGGGGCACGGGCAACGGCGACCCCAACTGCCATGAAGCCTTTGACGGAAAGACAAGGAGTCTTTTTGCAGGCAAGGCGATGGCTGTTGTTTCGGCGGCGGAGAATGCGGAAAATGTTATGGTCAAGGCAAAAGCGGAGGGCTTGAAGCAGGCGAGGGTAACAATACCTGTAAAGCACAGAAACTTGACACCAAATATTCCGTCGGTAAAGGAGACATACATTTCAAATTGGCGTATGAGCGCGGTTTTTGATGAACGTCCCGACCCGAATATGACAATATCGGACAGCGACATGAATACGTGGCAGCCTTTCTGTCCCGAAAACGGCTGCACGGGAGAGCTGTACGAAAAAGAGGGCAAGTATATATTGTACCGCACTCATGTGAATGTTCCCGATGAAATAAACGGCAAGCCGCCTGTTATGCATTTTCACGGTTTATGGGGCAGGTGCGAGGTATATGCGGACGGACAGCTTGTCGGCGAGTGCCGCCATGAATGGTCTGAACCATTAGATGTTCAGCTGAAAAAGGGCAGCTATGACATAACCGTGCTTGTTCAAAGCGAAAACAAAAACGGCGCAGGAATATGCGCGGCAGTAATTTTGGTGTAAAGTGTATTGCCTTTTTGGTTAATGTTGCACAAATTTAGTCTCTCTTTTTTTACTTTTCGGGTTTGCGATATACTATTGACAAAAGTCAACAAATACTATATACTTGTATTCAACGGCTAATAAAACACAAGATATTGTGTTTGTGCCGAACACTGAGGTGCATGAATAAATTATAGTAACGCAGCGCGGAGTCTGCTTTGTATACCTCAAATCTCGGAAAGGATGGTAACGATATGATTACTCAGATAAGAAAAAGAGACGGAAGAACAGTACCTTTTAATGTTGAAAAGATAGCTCAGGCTATTTTTAAGGCTGCTCAGGCAGCAGGAGGAAGCGACTACAACACCGCCCTTGAGCTTTCGGACAAGGTATGCGACGCTGTTGAGATAAAGTACGGCAAGTGTATCCCTACGGTTGAACAGGTACAAGATATAGTGGAAAAGGTGCTTGTTGAAGAGGGACACGCAAAAACTGCCAAAAAATACATCCTTTACCGTTCCGACAGGACTCGTGCCCGTGAAATGAACACAAAGCTCATGAAGGTTTACGAGGACCTTACCTTTAAGGCGGCTAAGGACAGCGACATCAAGCGTGAAAATGCAAACATCAACGCCGACACCGCTATGGGTACGATGCTCAAATACGGTTCCGAGGGCGCAAAGCAGTTCTATGAGATGTACGTTCTCGACCCCAGGCACGCAAAGGCTCATAATCAAGGCGATATCCATATTCACGACCTGGATTACCTTACCCTTACCACGACCTGCTGCCAGATAGACCTTATCAAGCTTTTCAAGGACGGTTTTTCCACGGGTCACGGCTTCCTCCGTGAGCCTAACGATATTTACAGCTATTCCGCGCTTGCTTGTATAGCTATACAGTCCGACCAGAACGACCAGCACGGTGGTCAGAGCGTTCCTAACTTTGAGTACGCAATGGCTGAGGGTGTAAAGAAAACATACCGCAAAAAGTACGTTTACAATATTGCACGCTGCCTTGAAATGATTGCAAAGCTTGATGACGGTCAGGAAATAAGCGATAAGATTGCCGATGAGATATTTGAGGAAAAGGGAATATACCCAATTCTCGGCAACGACAACGGCTACAAGGAAGCAGAGTTTGAAAAGCTTTGCAGATACGTTGACGCTGAAACTGCAAAGAGAATTCAGGACTTTACCGCGAAAAATACCCTTAAAGAGGTTGACCGCGCTACATATCAGGCAATGGAAGCGCTTATCCATAACCTCAATACCATGAACAGCCGTGCAGGCGCGCAGGTTCCGTTCAGCTCCATCAACTACGGTCTTGACACTTCTCTTGAGGGCAGAATGGTCATCAAAAACGTGCTTCTTGCACACGAAGCAGGTCTCGGCAACGGCGAAACACCTATTTTCCCCATTCATATCTTTAAGATAAAAGAGGGCATCAACTATAATCCCGAAGATCCCAACTACGATATGTTCAAGCTTGCCTGCCGCGTTTCGGCAAAGAGACTTTTCCCGAACTTCTCCTTTATCGACGCGCCTTACAACCTTAAATACTACAAGCCCGGCGACTACAACACCGAGGTCGCTTACATGGGCTGCCGCACAAGAGTTATCGGCAACTCTTACGATATCTCACGCGAGATCGTTACGGGCAGAGGAAACCTCAGCTTTACTTCCGTAAACCTGCCCCGTCTTGCGATAAATGCAGACCACAACGTCGGCGCATTTTTCGACAGCCTTGAAGAGGTTATGGATCTTGTATGTGAGCAGCTTATGGCAAGATACAAAATTCAGGCGCAGAAGTGCGTAAGAAATTATCCTTTCCTTATGGGTCAGGGCATATGGATCGACTCCGACAAGCTGGGCCCCAACGATGAGGTCGGCGAGGTACTCAAGCACGGTACCCTTTCCCTCGGCTTTATCGGTCTTGCAGAGTGCCTCAAGGCTCTTATCGGCAAGCACCACGGCGAGGACGAGGAAGCAAGAAAGCTGGGCTATGAGATCGTAAGCCGTATGCGTGCCCGTATGGACGAGGAAACCAAGCGTTCGGGCATGAACTATACTCTTCTTGCGACTCCTGCCGAGGGACTCTCGGGAAGATTTGTACGCATGGACAAGAAGCTGTTCGGCATTATCGAGGGCGTTACCGACAGAGATTATTATACCAACTCTTTCCATGTTCCCGTATACTATCCTATCAGCGCGTTTGAAAAGATCAAGATCGAAGCGCCTTACCATGAGCTTACCAATGCAGGTCATATCAGCTATGTTGAGCTTGACGGCGACCCGCTGAACAATCTTTCCGCATTTGAAAAGATAGTACGCTGCATGAAGGAGTCGGGCATAGGCTACGGCTCGATAAACCACCCTGTTGACAGAGACCCCGTATGCGGCTACACGGGAATAATCGGCGAGACCTGTCCCAAGTGCGGACGTCACGAGGGCGACGACGGAATAGGCTTTGAGCGTATCAGAAGAATTACGGGTTACCTTGTAGGTACTCTTGACAGATTTAACGACGCAAAGCTTGCTGAGGTACGCGACCGTGTTAAGCACAGCGTTAAAGGCTGATAAGCTGTCGGAGGTGCTGTAAAAATGCTGTCCGATACATTGAGAATTGCCGGGACTGTTAACGATTCTATCGTTGACGGTCCGGGAATACGGTTTGCAATATTTACCCAGGGCTGTCCTCACAGATGCGAGGGCTGTCACAATCCGCAGACCCACGACTTTGACGGCGGAGAAAACGTTACTTTGGAAAGCCTGCTTGAAAAGCTGAAAGCAAATCCCTTGCTTGACGGAGTGACCTTCAGCGGCGGCGAGCCGTTTTGTCAGGCAAAACAGCTTTATGAGCTTGGCACGGAGGCAAAAAAGCTGGGCATGAACGTAATTACCTATACGGGATATATGTTTGAGTACCTGCTTGAAAATGCCGACGCAGACAATTATTACGGCGAATTGCTTTCCGTTACGGATTATCTGGTTGATGGCCCATTTGAGCTGGACAAGCGCGATATTTTGCTGAAATTCAAAGGAAGCTCAAATCAGCGCATTATTGACGTGAAAAAAAGCCTTGCCGAAAAAAAAGTTGTTGAAGCGGAGCTTTAACTCTTGCAATTAATAAGAAAAAATGCTATATTATTAATATGAAAAAAAGCAAAGGAGCAGTTCTTTGAAACGCAGATTTCATATTCGTAATATAGCTTTTCTTTTTGTGGCGGTGTTTATTCTGACTATGCTTCCATCATGCGGAGAGGACGACGGGTCGGGGTACATCTTCAAAATGAATATAGAAAACAATCCGCGCAACCTTGACCCTCAAATCGCGGTGGATAGCGAATCGGTTATGATAATTACAAACATGATGGAGGGACTTATGAGGGTCGGCGCTTCGGGTGAGATAGTGCCTGCGGCGGCGGAAAGCTTTACCATGTCGGACGACGGTCTTACATATACTTTTAATTTGAAAAAAGGGCATAAGTGGGAGAGCCTTGCGGATTTTTCGGCGGAAGTCACGGCAGATGATTTTGTGTACGCTTTTCAGCGTATCTTTGACGCGGAGACCGCCTCGCCGTACAGCGGAGATTATATGTGCATAAAAAATGCCGCCGCTGTCCTTAACGGAACAAAGCCTGTGCAGGAGCTTGGGGTAAGGGCGGTTGACGAGTATACGGTAGAGTTTACGCTGGCGTACCCTTACTATGATTTCCTTGCGCTGCTTGCAAAGCCTGCCGCAATGCCATGCAGCCGTGAGTTCTTTGAATTTACCCGGGGAAGATACGGCATGGCTGCGGACGCTTCCGCTTCAAACGGCGCATTCTATCTAAAAGAGTGGAACTATGACCCGTACTGGGACAACAACTACATAATAATGCGGCGGAATAAAGCCTATTCCGAGGAAAATTATGTCTATCCGTACAGCCTGAACTTTTTCATCACAGGCGGCTCTGTGCAGGACAGCGAGTCCTATTCCGCGGATAATGTTCAGTGCTATGTTTCCGAGGTTTACGACGAAAAGGTCTTTGCCGAAAGCAAGGTTTCGGAGCATCTTACCAAAACGGCAGGACTTATCTTCAACCTTGAGTCGGAGTATTTCGGGAAGGTACAGTTCAGAGAAGCTCTTGCGAAAAATCTGAACAGAGATTATTTTATTCATAAGCTACCGAATAATCTGGAAGCTGCATTCGGAATAATCCCCGGCAGCGTGACCATACAGGGAAAAAGCTACCGCGACTTGGTTTCAGACCGGGTGCTTTCGGTTTACAGCGCAGATTCGTCACGGCTTTGGGACAATGCGCTTAAATCTGTGGGGGAGGTTTCGGTGGACGGCGTAAAAATAACCGTTCCCGACAGCTTCCAAAACAGCGAAATGATATACGGCGTAACCGAACAATGGCAAAGCGAGCTGCTTTTTTACTGCGGAGTCGAGGTGGTTTCGCAAAACGAATACGACAGCAAGCTTGAAAGCGGAGATTATGACATTGCGCTTATTGAGCTTTCGGCTTCGGAGAATTCCGCCGATGAGTTCCTCAACGTGTTTATCTCCGACGAGCGGTTCAAGGGATACTCCAACCCGAAGCTGTCGGCACATATTAACGGCGGCAGAACTGCGGGAAGTCTTACCGAGGGCGCGGAGCTGTATAAATATGCCGAGCAGGAAATTATCGGGGATTATATATTTATTCCTCTTTTTTATGAAAAGGAATATTTTGTAACCAAGGACAAAACTGCCGACCTGATATATTATCCGTTTTCGTCGGCGGTGCAATTTAAAGATGCAAAATATTTTGATTGACAATTTGAAAGGGATGTAATTATGGATTTTTCAAAGCTTAATTTCGGAGTGGACGGAGACAGCATAACCGCAGGGGAGCAGTGGTCGTGGCACGTATACAAAAACCTCGGTTTTGCAAGTCATCATAATGTTGGCGTCGGCAGCGCGGTTTGGTACAAAAGAACGCTTTCCTGTCAGTCGGGAAGCGTTACAACACAGGATTATAACGCTGCGGACTTTGCAGGAATAAGCGACGGCTGGGAGCCGACAGAGGACTTGAACGAGCTTCAGAAGCGTGCAAACAACTGTGCAGTTGTGCATATCCAGAAGTTTATCGCCGAGGTGAAAAGCGGCGCGTATTCCGTTCCAGACGTTTTTGCTTTTGCTATGGGTACGAACGACGCGGAGGACTGCCTTGGCGACGCTGACAAGGCTCTTACGGGAAAAGAGCTTGAAGGCAACGAAAATATCGACCTTTTCACCGAAGCAGGCGCAATGCGCTGGTGTATTCAGCGCATAATGGAGGAATATCCGCTGTGCCGTGTGTTTGTGCTTACGCCTATTCAAACCGCCATGCCCGACCATAACGCAAAAATCGAAAAGCAGATTTCAACGGTAATGCGCAAGGTCGCAGGTGCAATGACAGCACAGGTCGTAGATTGCTTCCACGGCAGCGGTATATGCGAAAAGTTTGAGGTCATAGGCGGAACGGGCAAGTACCTTCGTGACGGACTTCACCCCGACGTTCCCGGACAGACTCTTGAGGGCGCTTTTGCCTCAAAGGAGATACGCAATAATTTGTTCTAAGCTTATGTAAATAATGGCTGCACAATAATTTCCGTGCAGCCATTTTGTTTTATTGCGGTAACGTTACAGGTAGCTTTTCAGATTGTCGATATACTGCTGCTCTCGGGTCAGCATATTTTTTGCTTCCTGAATAATTTTAGGCTCGGCGGTGTTTGATTTGTTAAGCGCCTTGTTGATTTTTATTACGCCCATATTTGTTCCCTGAATAAGCATTTCCGCAATATTTTCGGTTGAGTTGTCCTTAGCGCATTTCATGGCTATACCAATTGACGACATTAGCTTTGTCATTTTTGGAAGCGGCGTTGGAGTAAGCTTCTGAGACCTCATCTGAGCCGTAAGCATATTTGTCTGATTTTTGTAGTTTGAAAGCTGCATACGAAGCTCGTTCCTTAGCTTTGAGTTCTGGACCTTGGGGTATATTTTCTTTATTGAGCTTGTTCCCATTTCCGCATTTTGGTACAACGCATTGAACAGTTTGTTCTGTTCTGTCAAGTTTATCACCCTTTCTTTTAGCAAATCCATTATTATTATGGCACGATTAAAGCGCCTTATTTGAGGAATATTCAGTTATTCAGCTTTTTAACGTTTATCTATTGCAGTTTGGCTTTTTTTGTGGTATAATATTATGGGTAATAATTTATGTTGACTAAAAAGAGAGGTATATAATGTTTGTAGATAAGGCAAAAATTAAAATAAAAGCAGGCGACGGCGGCGACGGTGCGGTTTCCTTCCACCGTGAGAAATACGTTGCTTCGGGCGGTCCCGACGGCGGCGACGGCGGCAAGGGCGGAGATATAATTTTCGCCGTGGACGACAACTTCTCGACCCTTGAGGATTTCAGATACAAGAGAAAATATATTGCTCAGCGCGGCGATAACGGTGCTTCGGGCAACAGAACGGGCAAAAATGCACCCGATTTGGTTATCCGTGTTCCCCGAGGAACGCTGATACGCGATGCCGAAACAGGCAGGATTATGGCGGATATGTCAAGCGACGAGCCGAAAATTCTTGCCAAGGGCGGCAGAGGAGGCAAGGGCAACGCGCGCTTTGCTACGCCCACAAGACAGATACCAAAATTTGCAAAGCCCGGCTTTCTCGGTGAGGAATACGAGGTAACTCTCGAGCTTAAACTTCTTGCGGACGTTGGTTTGGTTGGATTTCCAAATGTGGGAAAATCCACGCTTATTTCCGTGGTTTCCGCTGCAAAGCCAAAAATTGCAAATTACCATTTTACCACGCTGACTCCCGTGCTGGGCGTTGTGCAGATGGGCGAGGGCAAATCCTTTGTTATGGCGGATATTCCCGGACTTATCGAGGGCGCAAGCGACGGCGTGGGACTTGGACATGAGTTCCTTCGCCACGTTGAAAGATGCCGTCTTATCGTTCATGTTGTTGACGTTTCGGGAGTCGAGGGCAGAGACCCTGCCGAGGATTTCGAAATAATCAACCGTGAGCTGAAAAATTTCAGCGAGGAGCTGGCGGAGCGTCCGCAGATAGTTGCGGCAAACAAGTGCGACATGGCTTCTCCCGAACAAATTGAGAGTTTCAGGAAATATATTACAGACCTTGGACTGGAATTTTATGAGATTTCGGCGGCGACCACACAGGGCACAAAACAGCTTGTGAACGCCATTTCCGCAGAACTTGACAAGCTTCCTCCAATCAAGGAGTACGAGGCAGAGCCGCTTACCCAAAAAGAGCTTGACGAGAAAGCAGGCATGGGCGAGAAGTTTGAAATTACCAAAGGCGACGACGGCGTTTACTACGTTGAAGCGGCGTGGCTGGAAAATATTATGCGTACCGTCGATATGGAGGACTATTCCTCGCTCCAGTATTTCCAGCGTGTTCTGCGCAACAGCGGCATAATCGACAAGCTGGAGCAGATGGGCATTGACGAGGGCGACACGGTCAATATCTTCGGCTTTGAATTTGATTTTGTATTTTAACATTTATTGTTCTGACAAGGAGTGTTTACACTGGATAAGAAAGACGCAAATCAGTACAGTCCGCTTACGCTGGCGTTTCTCGGCGACGCGGTTTATGAGCAGCTTGTCCGCGAGCGGCTTGTGCTTACTGCAAATATGCCCGTGAAAAAGCTTCACTCGGAGGCTGTTGAGAGGGTACGTGCGGCGTATCAGTCAAAGGCGGTGGACGTTATTTCTCCGCTTCTTACCGAAGAGGAAGAGGCGGTTTTGAAACGGGGACGGAACGCTACGGGCAATACCGTTCCCAAAAGCTCAAACCCTGTGGAGTACAGACGGGCTACCGCTCTTGAAACGCTGTTCGGATATCTTTATCTTACGGGAAATTCGGAAAGAATAGTTGAATTATTCGATATTATATGGTATAATGTTGAATTGTGATATTCTGAGGAGAATTTGATTATGGATCTAAACGGCGTAAATATGATAACCTGCGGCATGGATAACTGCTACGTCATAAGGGGCGCGGCAGGGGATATCCTGATAGATACGGGTATTCCGAAATATCGTGACGAAATTGAAACTTGGCTTCAAAATTACAATGTAAAGCTGATTGCCCTTACACATGGTCACAACGACCACATAGGCAATGCGGCGTATTTTTCAAAGCTTTACGGCGCGGAAATTGCTATTTGTGCGCACGATTTAAAGCTTTCGGAAAACAATCTTTTACATAAGGTTTATTCGGTAGGTGTTGTCGGCAAGGCAGTTTGGGCGGCTTCCCAAAAGCTTATGAGCGAGAAAGCCGAGCCGTTTGAAGCAGGCATTTTGCTTGAGGACGGCATGGATATCGGTGGTTCTTTGGGTATTAACTGTAAAGCTGTACGACTTGATGGGCATACAAGAGGCTCTTTCGGATTTTTATGCGGCGATGACCTTTACGCCGGTGACGCGGCTGTAAATTTTGTGTATCCGTCCTTTCCGGTAATGTGCGAAAGTCCGAAAGCAGCAAGGGCGTCCCTTGAAAAAATAAAGAGCATTTCGCCGAAAAGGATATTTTTCGGACACGGAATGCCCATTGAATCGGGTACAAAAGAGTACCGCAGAATGTTCATCAGATAAGTTTTTTGCAGCGAATGGCTGTTTATATAATGTTAATTAATACTATATATTAAGGAGAGAAAATTTTATGTCAGGACATTCCAAGTGGAATAATATCAAGAGAAAAAAGGAAGCTACCGACGGCGCAAGAGCAAAGATCTTTACCAAGATCGGACGTGAGATCACCGTTTGCGTTAAAGAGGGCGGCGGCGACCCCAACAACAACGCAAAGCTTCGCGACCTTATTGCCAAGGCTAAGGCAAATAACGTGCCTAACGACAATATCGAACGCGTTATCAAAAAGGCTGCCGGCGGCGGCGACAAGACAAACTATGAGGCTAACGTTTACGAGGGCTACGGTCCTAACGGTGTTGCTGTAATCGTTGAAACTCTTACCGATAACAAGAACCGTACCGCAGGCGATATCCGTCACTACTTTGACAAGTTCGGCGGAAACCTCGGTACAACGGGCTGTGTATCGTTCATGTTCTCAAGCAAGGGTATTATCGTTGCCGAGGGTGAAGGTCTTGACGAGGACAAGGTCATGGACGACGTTTTCGACCTTGGCGCTTCCGATTTTTCCATGGAGGACGGCGTTATCGAGATCGAGACAGAGCCTGCCGATTTTGCTGCTGTAAGAGACGGTCTTACCGAAAAGGGGTACAAGCTGGTTTCTGCGGATATCGAAATGATACCGTCCACATATACCGAGCTTACCGACGAGGAGTCCATCAAGAAGATGAATTTGCTTCTCGAACAGCTTGAGGATAACGACGACGTTCAGAATGTTTACCACAACTGGGATATGCCCGAAGAGGACGAAGAGGACTAAGCTTGATCATAAAATGCGCTGTCAGAATTACAAGACAGCGCATTTTATAAAAATTTTCCTATACAAATTATTACAAATCTATTGTGTTTTGTTTTTGAGTGTAATATAATAAGCTGTATGTAATTATTCCTATGAACGGTAGTTTGGTGAGAAAAAAATAATTATATGTTAAAAATCCGCCGTAAAAAGCGGAAAAAACATAAAAAGGGGAAATTAAACTATGAAGAAAATCACATCAGCAATTCTTGCGCTGCTTCTTGCAGCATCAATGACAGCCTGTGGAGAAAAAGCGTCCGACTCGGCAGAGGAAACAACTGCGCAGACAGCAGCCGCCGAAGCCACAGCTGCTGCCGAGGCTGTGACGGAAGAAGCAAAACAGGAAAAAAACGAGGCTGAAACAGAGGAAACGACAGTAACAACTGAGGCTGAACCCGAAAAATCCGAAAAGGATCTTCTTATTGAGGATATTATTGCCGAATACGGAAAAAATAGTGCTAACGAAGAACACCAATTTTATTATGACGGAAATACACTTATCCTATGTGAAAACCGAAATACTAATCATAAAACTATTGCCTATAATATTGATACAAAGGAAGCAAAAGAGCTGGATATATTAGGTGATTTTTCCGTATACTTTGACGGTAAGCTGTACACTTGCGCAAAAGATGTTCTTTATGTTTATGATACACAGGGACAGTTGGTTGCACAGCTTGGCGATAAAGATTTCCATATTCCTGATTTCTCTACTATCTCAAAAGAAGGCGGTATATTTGCACTATGCTATAAGCGTATAAACGGTGATTTTTATGACGGATTCTACAAGATCTCACTTGATGATCTTAATGATGTTACAGAACTTCCTGAGGTAGAGTTTGATATCGGACACGGAGAAGTAAAAAGTATTAAGCCGACGTATGTTTCTAAATGTTTAGGAAAAACTGTCGTTGCTGAATATATGGATGGAGAAGATGGAACAAAGTGGATAGATCTTTCAACAATGGAAGTAAGGGATCTTAAGGAGCTTGATGAAAAATTTGATGCAGACTTCATGCGAAACAATAGTTTTCGTCAGTTGACCGGAAAGTATTTTGTTTTAAAAAGCACAGGAATATACAATATGGAAACGGGCGAGATCTACGAAGACATAATGTATGATGAATCTGCTGATTACAGAAATGAATATGATTCGTATTTCATTACAGACAAAGCATTTTACTTTGTTACAGACTATAAGCTTTGGAAATATGTTTCTCAAACCGAAAGCGAACTCATCTATGACGGCAGTTCTTCCGCCTGTCGGTATGAAGCTGTAAGTGATGAGTACTTTGTAGTAAGTGATCATGTCGGAAACTTCCTTGTTGATATGGCTACCGGCGAGGAGCATAAAATCGAAATTAAATAAGCGCCAAAGCTAAGCCTCTGCGTTTCCATGACCTCCGTCATTCATGTGCATCACTTTTGCTAGCTAACGGTGTATCCATGAAAGAGATACAGGAATGGCTGGGGCACTACACATATAATGTTACTTTGCAGATTTATGCTCATTCGTTCCGGTCAGCACAGGCAGCGGCTATGGATGCGGTAGCTGAAGCGCTTCCGTTGAGTCGGTCTGACAAGTAAACGTGTTACTGTCTAATAAAGACATTTTATATAAGAATAACTGTCTGCTGCAGCGTGTGCTGTAACAGGCAGTTGTTTTTTCGTTGGATGTTGGTTAATTGTGTGAAATTACAGATATTGGTTAATGGCGTGAAATCCTACATTACAAGACAGCGCATTTTATAAAAATCCCTTGACAAAAATCCGAATGTGTGATAAAATAGTTTAGTAAAATTTAGCCGGTGTGATGGAATTGGCAGACGTGACGGACTCAAAATCCGTTGGGCTAACCCCCGTGCGGGTTCGACCCCCGCCACCGGCACCAGCAGCCTATCGTTTAACGGTAGGCTGTTTTTTTATGCCATGCCGCTATGAAAAATATGTAAATGCCGCAAATAGCTTGACAAAATATATGTATTATTATAGAATAAAATAAAAGAAGTTTAAGGAGAACTAATATGTTAAAAAAGATTAATTTTAAGGGAATTTTAAGCTTGCTGCTTTCGGTTTGCGTTTTGTTGGGTTTATGCGGCATGACCGTTTTCTCCGATAATGAGGATACGGCGTTTGCGGGCAATAAAAACGCAGATAATTATGAGGTCACAATTCCTGCAACGAAAATTAGATTAAAAGGAAAGCAGACAAATAAAATAATAATTGGCGATACATTTCAGATAGAGTATTCACTGTATCCCAAAAAGTCTGATGACATAATTTCTTATAAAAGCTTTAACAAAGCCGTTGTTAAGGTAGATGAAGACGGTCTGGTAAAAGCTATCGGCTACGGCGAGACATTGGTTCAGCTGAAAACCTCAACTGGCATAAAGGAAAATATTTATTTTGTAGTAACCGATATTTACGGAAACGAACAGGTCGAAGCCGTTAAGGGCGATGTTGACTCCATTGATTTTGTTGACAGCAGCGCCATGATAAGGATAGGAAAGACATTTCAGATAGAACCCGTTTTTTATCCGCTGGGAATATACAATGATGTTGAATACAGCTCACAGGATCCCAATATAGCAAGGGTCTCGGCTTCGGGTGAAGTAACCGGCGTTAACGCAGGTACGACCATAATTACGGTAACGACCGTCAATGATGTTTATGCAGAATTTGAGGTTACGGTTTACAGCGATGTATTCAGAGGGATAGACGTTTCAAAATGGCAGGGGAAAATTAACTGGAAAAAGGTTTCTAAAAGCGGCGTGGACTTTGCCATGATACGCAGCTCGTTCGGAAATGAAGATGTTGACAAATGCCTTGCGCAAAATGTTGCGGGTTGTGAAAAATACGGGATATCCTATGGATTTTACCATTATACATACGCAAAAAGTGTTTCCGATGCAAAGAAAGAGGCAAGATTTTTCCTGAAAACCATAAAAAAATATTCTCCCGATTATCCCGTCGTTCTTGATATTGAGGAGGAATACTTCAAAAAGATGAGTCCCAAAAAGGTTACTGATATAATCATTGCCTTTATGGAAGAGGTTGAGGACGCAGGATATTACACAATGATATACAGCTCGGCAAATTTCTTTACGAAAAATACTGAGCTTGAACGTCTTAGGGATTATGACATATGGGTCGCAAGCTGGGGAGATGAAGCAAAGCTCAATTCTTACTATGACGCTCACTACGGAATGTGGCAGTATTCCTCAACAGGCAAGGTAAACGGAATTGACGGAGACGTTGATTTGGACTATGCTTTCAAGGATTACTCCGAGGTTATCAGAAGAAAGGGACTTAACAATTGGGATTAATACAAAACGCGGTATCATTGCGAAAATGCAGTGATACCGCGTTTTTGTTTTGTTGAAACGGCATTATTGAATATCCGTCACATCATAGCCCTCGTCCTCGATGGCAGCTTTGATATCGCTGACCGACTTGTCGGTATCGCACACCGCATAGCCGCCCTCAAGAGATACTTCAATGTCAGCTGCGCCGAGAGCTTCAAGCGCCTCCTTAACGTGACCTACACAGTGTTCGCACATCATTCCGTCAATCATAATTTTCTTTTTCATTGTAAAAGTCCTCCATTATTTAACATTGTCGATTTTCACCGATTTTAAGCGCAATGCGTTTGAAACGACGGATACCGAGCTTAAACTCATTGCCGCCGCAGCAATCATCGGGTCGAGAAGCGGTCCGCCGAAAATGTGCAGCAGACCCATTGCGATAGGTATGCCGAGAGTATTGTAACCGAACGCCCAGAACAAATTCTGCTTGATGTTGCGTATAGTTGCCTTTGAAAGCCGTATCGCCTTGCAAACATCGCGCAGGTCGTCCTTAATCAGAACTATATCGGCGCACTCGATAGCAACGTCCGTGCCCTGTCCCACGGCAATTCCCACGTCCGCTTGAGTGAGCGCAACAGCGTCATTTATTCCGTCGCCTGCCATAGCAACGATTTCGCCCCGCTGCTGAAGCTTTTTGATATGCTCCGCCTTTTCTTCGGGAAGGACCTCGGCAATGAAGCTGTCAATATCAAGCTCGCCTGCAACAGCCTTTGCGGTACGGCTGTTGTCGCCCGTGAGCATTACAGTCTTTATCCCCATTTTGTGCAGCTCCGCAACAGCGCTCATGCTTTCTTTTTTAATAGTATCCGCAGCAGCAATTATCCCCGTGAATACCCCGTCTGCCGCGGTAAACATTGGCGTCCTGCCCATGTCCGCAATATGCTCTGCCTTTTGGATATACTCCTCGGGAACGGCGATTTTCTCCTCGTTCATAAGACGGATATTCCCGATAAGAAGCTTCTTTCCCTCAACGGTCACGGAAATTCCTCGCCCCTCAAGATTTTGGTAATCCCGGGTTTCGGAAAGAGCAATTTTATTTTTTACGGCATAATCTACGATAGCCTCGCTTAACGGGTGTCCCGAAGCAGCCTCGCCCGAAGCCGTAAGCCGCAGAAGCTCGGTTTCATCTATGTTGTAGGGTATTATGTCGGTAAGGGACGGTTTGCTCACAGTCAGCGTACCCGTCTTGTCGAACACAACAGCGGTGACCTTGCACGCCTGTTCAAGGGGCTGACCGCCTTTGATGAGTATGCCGTTTTCGGCGCCCTTGCCCGTGCCCACCATTATCGCCGTGGGAGTGGCAAGACCCAGCGCGCAGGGGCAGGCGATAACCAGAACGCTTATCAGTATCGTCACGCAGAATTCGCCGCTCTCGCCTGCAATAAGCCAACCAATTGAAGCAATTACCGCCAAAGCAAGAACCGCAGGCACAAAGTACGCCGAAATAATATCCGCAAGCCGTGCAATGGGCGCTTTTGAGCCCTGCGCTTCCTCGACGAACTTGATTATCCTGGACAGCGCCGTGTCCTCGCCAACCTTTTCGGAGCGGTACTTTACAAAGCCGTTTTTGTTAAGGGTTGCGCCGACCACCTTGTCACCGACCTTTTTCTCAACGGGAACGCTTTCGCCCGTCAGCATGGATTCGTCAACAACAGCCGAGCCTTCGATTATCTCGCCGTCCACGGCAAAGCTTTCGCCCGAACGCGAAACCACGATGTCTCCCACCTTGACCTGACTTAGCGCAACCTCAAGCTCCTTTTCGCCGCGCATTACAAACGCCGTTTTGGGAGCAAGGTTCATCAGCTTTTTCACCGACTCGTCGGTCTTGCCCTTTGAACGTGCTTCAAGGTATTTTCCAAGAGTGATAAGGGTCAGGATTGTTGCCGCCGACTCAAAGTAAAGGTGCATCGCATAATCCGTTTCGCCCTGGGAGATTTTGTACATTGCGAAAAATCCGTACACCAAAGCGGAAGTCGCACCAAGAGCAATAAGGCTGTCCATGTTAGGGGAAAGGCGCACAAGATTGCGAAAGCCGTCCGCGAAAAATTTCCACCCGATAATTATTACGGGAACTGTCAGCGCAAGCTGCACAAGTGCAAAATTCATGGGGTTATGGTGCGGATTTATCGTGTCGGGAAGCGGCATTCCCACCATATGACCCATGCTTATCACAAGCAGCGGAACGGCAAAAATCAACGACAGAATCAGCCTGATAAGCATGACCTTATCGTGGGGCATTTTCTGCTTTGCGTTTTTGTCCGCAAA
Organism: Oscillospiraceae bacterium; assembly: GCA_017847885.1. Lineage (GTDB taxonomy): Bacteria > Bacillota > Clostridia > Oscillospirales > Ruminococcaceae > RGIG8773. The sequence goes on along the minus strand of JAGAUA010000038.1, from coordinate 19,919 downwards.
GGCGTAGCCTGCCTTGACAACAGCAGCTTCGATTTCCTTTGCACCGATTTTTTCGTAATCCACAATCAGCGTTTCCGCAGCAAAATTCACACTTGCGTCCGATACTCCGTCAAGCTTTTTGACAAACCTTTCAATCCTTGCCGCACAGGCAGCGCAGGTCATTCCCGAAATTTTAAAGGTTTTCTTCATAAAAATCCCTTCTCCGATTATTTCATTAACTTTTGTAAGGTCATAACAAGCTCGTCAATGGTTTCGTCCTTGCCGTTTCTGATGTCATCCGCCACACAGGTGCGGATATGATTGGCAAGCAATTCACGGTTAAAGGCGTTCAGCGCCGCGGTAATTGCACTTACCTGCACAAGAATGTCCGTGCAATAGGTATCCGACTCCACCATTTTACGTACGCCCCTGACCTGCCCCTCAATTCGGTTAAGGCGGTTTATGAGCGATTTGTATTCTTTTTCGGAACGCTGTTTTGTTTTATGACAGCAACAATTTTTTTCCATATAAGCCTCCTATACCCCCATGGGGTATACTTACATTATATACTCCACGGGGGTATTTGTCAATAGCTTTTTTATTGTTCGCCGTTGGGGTCAAGGGGAGTAACATAAAGCGTGCGGTTGTTTGTAAAGATGACCATACCCGGCTTTGCACCCGAAGGCTTCTTCACAAAGCGCACGGGAACATAGTCCACAGGCACCTGCGAGGAATTCTTCGCCTTGCTGTGAAAAGCTGCAAGTCTTGCCGCATACATCACGGTATCATCGGGAATTTCCCGTCCCTCCGCGCGTATTATAACATGAGAGCCGGTTATATTCTTAGTATGAAGCCAAATGTCGGTTTTATCCGCAAGCTTTGTGGTAAGCATATCATTCTGCTTGTTATTTCTTCCCACAAGTATTTTAAATCCGTCGGGAGAGGTAAACTCCAGCGGCGGACGGGATTTCGGCGGCTTGCCTTTCAGCTTTGCCGAACGGAGATACCCCTGCTCGGCAAGCTCTATTCTAAGCTCGTTCACCTCGTCCTCGCCGTTGGTACGGGTCAGCGCATCGAAAACGCTGTCGATATAAGCAAGCTCCTCCTCGCCCTTGGCTATCTGCTCGGTAAGTATCTTCTCGGCGGTATCAGCCTTGCGGTACTCGGCATAATAGTGCTGCATATTCTGTGACGGAGTAAGCCTCGGGTCAAGCTTTATTTCCACCTGCGGACAGCCCTCCTCGTAGAAATTTTCCACGGCAACGCTTGTCATACCCTTTTCAACGCGGTAAAGATTAGCCGAGATAAGGTCGCCTTTCAGCTTTAATTCCTCGCGGTTTGCAGACTCTTTCAGCTCCTCACGCTGATTTGCAAGACGCCTTGCAATACGCTCGTTGGCGTTCAAAAGCAGCTTGTACAGATCCTGCGAGCGCTGCTTCATTCGGGAAACGCTGTCACGCTCGCTGTAAAAATAGTCCAGCAAATCGCAAGCCGAGGGCAGCTCCTTTGTCTCCATCAGACCCACATATTGGTTTATCGGAATAAACGAAAAGTCTTTCAGCAGACCGTCCTTATCTTTGACGACGGTGAAACTGCACCTGCCCGTTTCGCACTCCAGAGCAGTCTGTGAAACCGCGAAAACAAGCCGTTCAAGAAGCTCACCCTGCAGGTCGCTTTTTAACGGGTCGCCGCCCTGTGAAGCATAGTATACCCACTCTCTTGCAACGATAGGGGAAAGTCCCTCAAAAATTTTTATAAGCGTTTTTGCTAAGTCTCCATCGGGAAGCTTTTCAGCAGCAGAAACGATATCCTCCTTGGTGCAGGTGCGGAAATCGAGCCTGCTGTTCCGAGGGGGGTATGTGTAGGTCATTCCCGGAAGCACCATTCTTTCACGGGACATTTCCGCGTCAACGCGCTTGATGCTGTCAATGATTTTGCCCTCTGCATTGATTATCACAAGGTTTGAGCAGCGTCCCATGATTTCCGCCGCAAGAGTGACCTTGACCATGTCGCCAAGCTCGTTCATAGCCTCGAAATCGAAATAGAGAATACGCTCAAGCCCGTCCTGACGTATGTCAAGCAGCCTGCCGTTGCCCAGATGCTTGCGAAGAAGCATACAGAACATAGGCGGTACTTTGGGGTTTTCGATTGATTTTTTTGTGATGTGTACTCTTGCCGAGCCTGCCGAAGCGGAAAAAAGCAGCTTGCTGTTTCCTCCCCGCGTGCGGAAGGTTATGATGACCTCCTCACGGGACGGCTGGCTTATCTTGTCCACTCTGCCGCCGATAAGCGGCTCGAGTTCTTTTTTTACTGTGTGAAGAAATGCTCCGTCAAGTGCCATAGTGACCTCCGAATATTAATTTTCTTTTATTGAAATGACCGCCACAAAGGGTTCGGTGTCTGAATTTCTTGAAATGCCCACAGAAATTTCAAGCTCACGCTCGTCAATCTCCTCGGTAACAAAGCTTTCAATGCTCCTGCCGCCCTCATAGCTTGCATACTCGCCAATCTCAAAAGCAAGGTCGTCAAAAAGCTTTTTCAGCTTGCGGCGTATACCCCAGTTGTTTTTTACATCGTCGCAAAGGTCCATTTCCTCAAGGATACGAACAGGGTCGAGCCCCCGTATATCTTCCGTTTCAACGGCTTTCTCATCGGTGAAACGTTCATCGGCTTCAATGAAAAAGTCGTAGGGCTTGATGAAAGGTTCATCGCCGTCGTTTTCATAGCAGTCGTCATTATCGCTGCACTTTTCCTCCTGCTCGTCCGTATGCGTATTAACTAAAATACCGTGTGCAAAGGTCAGACCTATCCACATAACAATTGCATTTGGAATAAAGCTTAACACGCCGATTTGGGCAAGTACGCCGTTCGATTTCATAACAAAGTAAGCGTACAGCACAGCTATCGTACCCTGCAAAAAAGTTATGCCGAAGATTTTCAAACGGCTTCCCCTTGAATATTCAGCAGCATTTTTAAAAGCGGCAATTATGCCGTTTTCACTTTCAAATGCATAAACATACTCTGTAAGCCAAAAAAACAGGTTGAGTAAAATTAAAACTGCCAATGTGGCAATGCCTGTTATCAAAGCAAAAACAGGATAAAGCTGCGCCATATCGTTGTTTGCCAGCGCAGACTGCAAAGCACCGGTTATGCAAGTGTCAAGAAAAAATGATATTATCCCTAATATCAATGCACAAAGCTTTTCCGCCGCAACCGAACCTAAAATTTTCTTCGGACTGCGGTAAAATTCAAAAATCGTGCCGAATTTTGCAGGCTCGTCATTAAGGCGTGCAAAGCAAAATTTGTAAAATCCGATATACAGCGGAGAAATGACAACCGCCGTTAAAACAGTAAAAATAACATCATAAAGTCTGCTGCTGGAGCTGTTCATCAGCGCAATATAATCTGTAAAGCTCGTAAGCTCCATGGAGGCGTCGGAAATGAACAGACGGCATATTGAGCCGTAAATACCTTCAAGAGCAAAGCGTATGAGTAAAATCGCCGCATTTGCGACAATAATCGGAAGAAAAATTTTCTTAAACGACTTTTTTATCATATTAAGTACCCCTTTTTGTTTGCCATGATGTTATTTTTTTTCTGTAAGCAAGCACCTCAAACCCTATCTCGGTAGTCAGCGTTTCAAGCCGTGAAAGCCGCTGCTGACCCTCAATGCCCGTTTTGTAATAGTACGGAGTCATAGAGAAAAGCGCGGTTATGTCCTCCGTGCAGGGCAAAGTTATTTCCCCCGTGACCGTTTCGCGGCTGAGCAGCTCAAAACCGTCAAGAGCAAAGTCCTTGACCTCGTTCAGATACGGCTCGTCGTAAACGGCGCATTTAAGCTGCCACAGATGCCGTTCCGACGGAATGACCATCACCATTACGCCGTCCTTTTTCAGCACACGCAGAAATTCTTCTCCGCAGTAAGGCGCAAAAAGCGTGGTAACGATATCGCAGCTTTCGTCGGCAACGGGAAGATGAAAAACGCTTGCCACGGCGAATTTTACCGCTTTTGTACGGCGCGCGGCATAGTCCGCAGCATTTTTGGAAATGTCTATCCCGATGATTTTCGCATCGGGACAAGCTGCCGAAACATTTTCGGTATAGTACCCCTCGCCGCAGCCTGCGTCAAGTATCTTGCACCCGTCAAATGCGTACCTTGAAACCGTTTCGCAAAGCTTTTCCGCAAGAGGGGAGTAGTACCCCTTGTCGAGAAAAGCTTTTCTCGCCTGCACCATAAGCTTGTTGTCACCCGGCAGAGCCGAATTCATCTGATTGGCAAGCAAAAGGTTGACGTAACCGCTTTTTGCCATATCATAGCAATGCCTGTTGGGGCAAACATAAGAGCGCCCCTCAATGTTCAGTTTTTCCTTGCACTTTGGACAAATCAGCATTTCGTTACCTCACAGAATGTAGTCAACAGGGTCGGTATCGGCTTTGGCGCGAACTGCTTCAAGTCCCGGAAACGCCGTGTTGAAGCGGTTTATCAGATACGGTATCACAATATCCTCCGTGTGGAAATGTCCGCAGTCGTAAAGAGCAATACCGCTGTTCCGTGCGGTTATCCATTGGTCGTGTTTAACGTCTCCCGTGATGTATGCATCTGCGCCTTGCGAAATTGCAAGGGGCAGATTTCCGCCTGCTCCTCCCGAGCAGAAAGCAAGCTTTTTAACAGGTCTGCCGCTGTTTGTGTAGCGCACTATTGTACATCCGAAAAGCTTTTTGAGAAGCTTGCCCAGCTCGTCTGGGAGAACTTCTTCACACACAGTACATACAAAGCCGTAACCTCTGCCGTCGGGGTGAACGGGCTCAAGCATAGCCTGCTTTTTCAGCTTCAGCGCAGGTTCAAGCATATCAAAGATAATGTCGTTTATGCCGCCGTCAGCCATATCAAGAGGGGAGTGGAAGCATATGCAGGCAATGTTGTTTTTCAGCGCAAGACAGGCAGGATTGCTGTCGTCAAGGGTGTACAGAGGGTGAAAAATTACAGGGTGATGGGCAACGATAACGTTCGCACCGATTTTGACAGCCTCACGGACAGCGTCGCAGGTTATATCAAGAGCGAAAAGCACCTTTTTCACTTCCGTATCGGGATTGCCCACAAGCAGCCCCGAATTGTCCCCCTTATGAAGATTTTTCATGGGCGCGATTTCGTCCATCAGCGCAAAAATATCTTTTACAGTATACATCGGTTTTCCTCCCGTTTTAAGTATGATCTCGGCGGCAAGAGCAATGTTTTTTACAGCATCCGCAGAGCGCCCCGAGTCGCGCAGAGCATACCCTGCGGAATAAAGTCTATCCGCCTGCTTTTTGGCATAAATAACTGCATTTTCATCGGTAAAATCAAGCTTTCCCAGCAGAGCAAAAAGCGGCGTAATGCTTATCGGCTCAGCGCTTGTTTTTACTGCATTTATAACGGTATAGCAGAATTTTCCGTCTGTCACGGCACGCTGACCGATTATCTCAAAGCCGTTTCCGTAAAGCCACTCAATAAGATACGGCACTTGAGTCATCGGCTGCAAAATAAGATTTTTTCCGTTAAGGTAGTCGCAAGCTTCGAGTATCCGTGATATCAGTTCACCGCCCATTCCTGCGATAACTATGTCGGTAATTCCGCTTTCGGGAACGCTTTTAAGTCCGTCGGAAAGAATAAGGTCGGTCTTATCAAGAACCCCTGCCTTTTCAAGGGTAGCTTTCGCGGCGGAAAGCGGTCCCTCGTTTATGTCGGCGGCAACGGCAGAGGTGCATTTTCCCTCCGACAGAAGCTCCGCAACAAGGTATGCGTGGTCTGTTCCTATATCGCAAACGCGGCTTCCTTTAACAAGCTCCGCGCAGAGTTTAAGTCTTTTATCAAGCATAAATTTCCATTCTCCGGTCAATAATTACAAGGTAAAAATACAGGCAACACCGTAAAATTTTGCCGCACATTTTTATGCACGGCAGAAATTTACGGTATTGCCGCAATACGCCGCTAAAAGGCGCAGACAGCTTACTTTTGAGCGAAATGAGCGTTCAGCTTTGCAATAAGCTCGGAGACCTCAATGCCGTGTACAGCACAAGCGTCCTCAAGACTTTCGCCTCTTGCCGAGGGACAGCCAAGGCAGTGCATACCCATTTCAAGGAAGTAAGGAGCCGTGTCGGGATCCATGTCAAGGATCTCGCCTATTATCATGTCTTTTGTGATTTCAGCAGCCATTTTTTATTCCTCCAAAAATTATACTATAATAGTATTATACCCCATTTTATCATTATTTGCAATAGGTTATTGCTTTTTTAACAATTGAGTGGTATAATATCAATATTAAAATTCCAAAATTTATGAAAAGAGGTCTTGCTATTGAGCATACTAAACAAGCTCAACCGTAAATTCGGGCGCTTCTACATTGAAAATCTTATGCTTTATATCGTTATCGGAACGGGTATTGTTTTTGCGTTCTGGTTTCTTTTCCCCGATATACCCCTTATGCAGTACCTTACCTTTGACCGTGACGCAATATTCCGCGGTCAGGTATGGCGCGTAATCACCTTTGTTTTCGTACCCCAAAGCGGCAGCCCTATCTCAATGGTGTTCTGGCTGTATATGTACTGGTTTATCGGTTCCAGCCTTGAAAGCGCGTGGGGAAGCTTTAATTTTAACGTGTACTATTTTTTAGGCGTGCTTCTTACGGCTGTGGGCGGCTTTATAACGGGGTATGCAACAAATTATTATATCAACCTGTCGCTGTTCCTTGCTATGGCAATCATTTTCCCCAATACCCAGCTTCTGCTGTTTTTCTTTATTCCCGTAAAGATGAAATGGCTGGCATGGCTGGACGCGGCAATGCTTATCTATGAGTTTATTCCTGTTTCGCTTTTGGTTTATGCAATAAGCGTAAAAATGCCGCTTAGTTTGTTCTGGAATATGATGGGCGCGTTTAACGGTCAGCGCCTTGCGATTTTTATGTCCATGCTTAATTTGGTGCTGTTTTTCGGCGGAGACTTTTTCATAAAGATACGGGACAAGTTTAAGTACCGCAAGGTAAGGAGCAATTTTAAGAAAAATATAAAAATGACAAAATACGAAGAAAAATAATAAAAAACACTTGACAAGCTTTGATTTGTGTGTTATAATGCAATAGTTGTGTGGCAATAGCCATGCGGCGGCTATCGTATTCTAAAGACAGCAGGTGGCGGAAACGCCGTAATTCCTGCCGAGGAAAAGATGGTAAGTATTAATATGTACTTGCGCCTTTTCTGTTATGGGAAAGGTTTTCTTTTTTTTGAATCCGTATAGCAAAAAACGCTTTACCGCGTTTATTGAATTATTCGGAGGTGAAATCTATTATGCCAAGCGCAAAGGTACTTGAATCCAAGAAAGCAAGAGTTGAGGCTCTTACCGAGATGCTCAACAATGCAACAGCAGGTGTTATCGTTGACTACAAGGGTATCACCGTTGAGGAGGACACCAAGCTCAGAAAGGAACTCAGAGAGGCAGGCGTAAATTACTTCGTTGAGAAGAATTCTATGCTCCGCTTTGCAGTTAAGAATGCAGGTCTTGAGGGTCTTGAGAGCGTTCTCGAGGGCACCAGTGCTATTGCTGTTACAGACAGCGACGAAACTGCTCCCGCTCGTATCCTCGGTAAATTTGCCGAGAGCGCAGAGAACAAGTTCAACCTCAAAGCAGGCTTCATCGGTAAGGAGATCTACGATGAAAAGGGTGTTACTGCTCTTTCCAAGATCCCTTCCAAGGAAACTCTTCTTGCACAGCTTCTCGGTTCTCTCCAGGCTCCTATGCAGAACCTTGCTGCAACACTGCAGGCTCTCGTGGACAAGAAGAACTCAGAGGAAGCTGCATAACATCAGCTTTGATGAAAAACGCGGCATAGTTCCGCAAAATCTGAAATGTGCATAAGCACGAAATTACATTAAAAAGGAGATTATTATTATGGCATCCGAGAAAATTACAAATATTCTTGATTTAATTGACGCTCTTTCCATCCTTGAGCTTTCCGAGCTCGTTGAGGGTATCCAGGAGAAGTACGGTGTATCCGCAGTTGTAGCTGCTGCTGCTCCCGCTGCTGGCGGTGCTGCTGGTGCTGCTGAGAAGACAGAATTCGACGTAATTCTTGCTTCCTTCGGCGACAAGAAGATGGACGTTATCAAGGCTGTTAAGGACGTTTGCGGTCTTTCCCTTAAGGAAGCTAAGGAGCTCGTTGAGGCTGCTCCTAAGGCTCTCAAGGAAGGCGCTTCCAAGGCTGACGCTGAGGATCTCAAGGCTAAGCTCGAAGCTGCAGGCGCTACAATCGAACTCAAGTAATTCGATAACAAGCAAATCAAAAGCCGTACCGAAAGGTGCGGCTTTTTTGTCATTTTGTATGTTAATTTGCGAAATGCTCAAAGTTTGTCGCTCGGTACCGATAGAATTTTTTTATCGGTACTTCCCTAAAGGTGCGGCTTTTTTGTTTTGGGATATTTATTATAAAAGTGTTAAAAATGTAAAATGCTCTTTTCTTAATTTGCCGAATGTGTTATAATATTATTACAGCTAAAAATATGACCCTTCGGGTAATGTTGGAGGTTTTTATGGCAAACAAAATTGATTTTACCACGGCAAAAAGAAAAGCACTTGAAAAATATTTTGAGCATCTGAACGATATGCAGAAAAAAGCGGTGTTTACCGTTAAAGGTCCCGTTCTTATCCTTGCAGGCGCAGGAAGCGGAAAAACCTCCGTGCTTGTAAACAGAATTGCAAACATGGTTACATTCGGAAACGCGTATATGGACGAAAGCTGCTGTACGGGCGTGTCCGATGAAGATATAAAATTTCTTGAGGAATACGACGGAAGCAAGGACGAAAATGTTGTTTCGCATCTTGCGGATATTGTTGCGGCAGACCGCGTCAACCCGTGGAATATCCTTGCTATCACATTTACAAACAAGGCGGCGGGGGAGCTTAAAGAAAGACTCCAAACTATGCTCGGAGCAAACGCGGAAAGCATTAACGCTTCAACCTTTCACTCTGCTTGCGTGAGAATACTGCGCCGCGAAATTCACCATTTGGGGTATACGTCAAACTTTACTATCTACGACAGCGACGACAGTCAGCGTCTGCTGAAATCCTGCTATGACCCCCTTGATTTGTCCGATAAGGCTTTTCCGCCCAAATCGGTGCTCGGCATAATTTCTTCCGCAAAGGATAAGCTTATCACCCCCGAGGAGTTTGAGCAAAACGCAAAGGGCGACTACCGCAAAATGGGCATAGCAAAGCTTTACAAGATGTACCAATCCCGTCTGCGCGCGGCAAATGCTCTTGATTTTGATGATATAATCCGTCTGACAGTTGAGCTGTTCGAGAAGGAAGAGGACGTGCTGAACCACTACCGCAATCTTTACAAATACATAATGGTCGACGAGTATCAGGACACCAATCAGGCGCAGTTCCGTTTGGTATCCCTGCTTTCCGAGGGACATAAAAATCTTTGTGTTGTGGGCGATGACGACCAGTCCATTTACAAGTTCCGCGGCGCAACTATCGAAAATATCCTAAGCTTTGAGGAGCAGTTTGAAAACTCAACGGTAATACGTCTCGAACAGAATTACCGCTCCACCCAGAATATTTTGAGCGCTGCAAATTCCGTTATTGCAAATAATCTTTCCCGTAAGGATAAGAAGCTTTGGACGAGTGCAGGGGACGGCGAAAAGGTTACGGTTTATAAGGCTTTTGACGAGTCGGCAGAGTCAAGATTTGTTGCGTCGGAAATTCTTGAGGGTATCAAAAACGGCGGTCAGTATAAGGATTACGCTGTTTTGTACCGCATGAATGCACAGTCCAACAGCCTTGAACGTACCTTCACTCAAAGCGGTATTCCCTATAAGGTCATCGGCGGTATGCGCTTCTATGACCGCAAGGAAGTCAAAGACATGATAGCATACCTTGCCGTGCTGAACAACAGCCGCGATATGCTGCGATTTAAGCGTATCATAAACGAGCCCAAAAGGGGAATAGGCGATACGACCGTGTCCTTGATAGAGCAAATTTCGGGAGATTTGAATATGTCGCCCGTTGAGGTTATGAAAAACAGCGGCAGCTATCCGCTGCTTTCCAAAAAGTCCGCGGCGCTTGTAAAAACAGCGGATATGTTCATTGAACTTGCGGATATTGCCGAAAATCAGCCTTTGGACCTGCTTCTTGACGTGCTGCTTGAAAAAACGGGGTATGCAGATGCTATGAAGGCTCTCGGAGACGAGGGCGTGACCCGCATGGAGAACATCAGCGAGCTGAAAACTACCATGGTGCAGTATGTGGAAGAAAACGGCGATGAGGCGTCGCTTTCGGGATTTTTGGAGGAAATCAGTCTTTATACCGACATTGACAAGCTTGACGAAAATGATGACGTGGTCTCGCTTATGACTATGCACAGCGCAAAGGGTCTTGAGTTTCCAACTGTTTTTATTGTCGGCATGGAGGAGGGCATTTTCCCCGGGATACGCAGCATGAATACGCAGGAGGATATGGAGGAGGAGCGCAGGCTTGCGTATGTTGCCATAACCCGTGCAAAGAAAAAGCTGTTTATTACCCATGCAAAGCAGCGTATGCTGTTCGGCTCCACAAACCGCAATCTGATCTCACGTTTTGCAAAGGAAATTGCTCCCGAATATATTCAGAAGATTGACAGCACAATAAAAATGCGTGACGACAGCGATGATGATGTTATCGTTCAGAATATACCGAAATATACCCTGCAAAACGAGCTTGCCAACCGAAAGATCGAGCAGGCAAAAAAGAGCCGCAGCTGTGATTTCAGCGTAGGCGAGAGGGTAAAGCATAATGTTTTCGGCGAGGGAACTGTTGTATCGGTGAAAAAAATCAGCAACGACGCAATGCTTGAGGTTGCTTTTGATACGGTAGGCACTAAAAAGCTGATGGCGAACTTTGCCAAAATAGCAAAAATATAAATTTAGAGACAATATAAAAAATCCGTTTTGTGTGACAGCAGAACGGATTTTTTGTACGCTGTAATGCAAGATTGTTAATTTGAAATGTCAAAAGTTTGTAGAGTAATACCTTTTTAGCTGATATGTACCATTAAAATGAAATTCTTATAGTTATATCCGTCATTTTTACGATTGACAACAATTGCTGTCGGTGATATAATAAGAGTGTAGAAACAAAGGCGTTTCGGAGTATTCCCGAAGCGCCTTCTTCTTTTAGGAAAAGAGATGAATTATATGAACACACCTGTTGCTGACGCTAAAGCTGTAAACGAGCTGCTTGCACGTTATGGGGTAAAATTCGGAATTTATAAGAACGGTACGTTCAATGAACAGCTTTTTCCGTTTGACGCAATTCCCCGTATTATTTCCGCCGAGGATTTTTCTGCTATGGAAAAGGGTCTCGTTCAGCGTGTTGACGCGCTTAACTTGTTTTTAAAGGATATTTATTCCGACGGCAAAATAATCAAGGACGGGATCATTCCCGAGGTTTTTGTGTATATCTCAAAGGGATACCTCGCTCCTTGCGCAGAAATAACTCCGCCAAAAGGCATTTATAGCCATATTTCAGGTATCGACCTTGTTCAGGCACAGGACGGTACATGGTACATACTGGAGGATAATCTCCGTATTCCTTCGGGAGCAAGCTATCCGCTTATCGCAAGAGAGCTGTGCAGAATGGCAAGTCCCGGTGCGTTTGAAAACAACCGCATTGCCGACAACCGCAACTATGCGTCGCTTCTGCGCAGCACAATGGATCATGTGAACTGCGGCGGAATAAACGTTATACTTACTCCGGGAAGATATAACGCCGCATATTTCGAGCATAGCTATTTTGCGGAGAAAACAGGTGCGATCCTTGTTCAGAATTCGGATCTTTTTGTGGAGAACAACATTCTCTATATGAAAGATTATCAGGGCGGAAAAACCAGAGTAGGCGCTGTTTACCGCCGTATTTCCGACGAATATCTCGACCCGATGACCTTCCTGCCCGAGTCCCTTATCGGTGTTCCTCACATCATGGACGCCTACCGCGCGGGAAATGTGGCAATAATCAATGCTCCCGGAAACGGAGTTGCCGACGACAAGGGCATCTATTATTTCGTCCCGAAGATGATAAAATACTATCTGGGCGAAGAGCCTGTTCTGAAAAACGCTCCTACGTATCTGCCTTTCTATGAGGAAGACAGGAAATATGTTTTGGATAATCTTGAAAAGCTTGTAATAAAGGACGTTTCCGAGGCAGGAGGCTACGGAGTGGTTTTCGGCAGGGATATGACCAAGGAGCAGCTTTCCGACTGGCGTAGGCTTATAACCGAACAATCGCGGCGGTTTATTGCGCAGGAGATCATTGACTTTATCGACCTTGATGTTATGGAAAACGACAGAACCGTTCTGCGAAAGGCTGATTTGAGAGCCTTCGTCCTTTCGGGAGAAAAGACTCAGGTCTGGGCAAGCGGTCTTACACGTTTTTCAAGAAAGGCGAATTCGTTTGTGGTGAATTCGTCTCAGGGAGGAGGATTTAAAGACACATGGGTGCTATTACCGGAATAAATATCAACAATCTTTTTTGGCTGGGAAGATATGTTGAAAAAGTTTTTACAACGCTGAACAGCTTTTTTAAATATGCCGACAGATTTATCGAGGGAGGACAGGCTGCGTATGAAAAATATCTTGCAGATATTAACGTTCCCGATATTTACGAAAATTCGGAGGACTTTTTCAAAAGATATGTTTTCGACCTGTCCGACCCGAACTCCATAATCTCAAATCTTGACAGAGCTTTGGGAAACGGCATAGTCCTCAGAGAGGAGATAAAAACGCCGTCTCTGTCATATCTGCAAATGGCTATGGACAGGTTCAAGGCCTGCGAGGGAACAACAAAGATACGTTACGATATGCTGCCTGTCCGTGACGCGATATACGCGTTTTGGGGCAGCGTGGACAGCAATATGACAAACATGGACGCCCTTCGTATAATTCATCTTGGAAAATCCGTGGAGCGTGCTGATATGTATCTTCGTCTGGGTTATCCCTCAGAGGAAGTATTTACACAGCTTGACAATCTCATAAAGCACGTTTCGGAATTTGTTGATTCGGACGCAGGTATTGTAAACAGCGTAACCTTTGAAGCGCTGAAATATGTGGCAGACAGCCGCATTGACCTTATCGGCAACCGCAGTCTGGTATTGGAGAACATAGAAAATCTTATAGAGGTGAACTTCTTTGAAGCGGCTGCGGTTTGAATATGAAACTAAGCTGGAGTTTTCACAATGCGTAACGGGACACAGCTTTACTCTGCGCTGCACGCCGTTTTCCGACGGACGTCAGACAATATCCGAACCTGTTTGCGAAATATCGCCGAAATTGGGCGAGGTCTGGCGCAGCCGCGACAGCTTCGGGAATATTCTTATCTGCGGAAGAATGGACGAGCCGCACAAGGATTTTTCATTCAAGGTAAGCGGCGAGGCGCAGATAGTAAATTCATGCGGAGGTTCGGGAGCAGCTGCTGCTTTTTACGGATTTCAGACTCCTCTGACTTTTCCGGGTGAGAAGATACTGTCTTTCTATGAGCGGAACAAACCGTCCGCTGCGGACGTGCTTTCACGGGCGGAAGAGCTTTCAGCAAGTCTGTATGAGCATATGACCTATATCAGAGGAGTGACCGGAACGGAAACGACTGCGGAACAGGCAATGGAAATGCATAGCGGCGTGTGTCAGGATTATGCGCATATCCTGCTGTCGCTTTTGCGCATTGAGGGGATACGCTGCCGTTACGTTTCGGGGCTTGCCTTTGAATTCGGCGAAACTCACGCGTGGGTCGAGGTGCATGACGGGGTGAGATGGACGGGGATAGACCCCACTCATAACCGACTTATCGGCGACCGTTACATTAAGCTTTGCCACGGACGGGATTATGCCGACTGTCCCATTGAACGGGGGATATATATCGGCAATGCAGGCAGCATTCAGACAGTCTCATCACGTATAACAGAAATATAAAGGGAGTGTTTTCAGCATGACAACGGTTATAGCAAGCGCAGGTCTTGCCGTAAACGAAAGGGTAGAAATACGCAGGAACAGAATAACCGGACGCAGCAGCGATACCCCGTCGGGCAAGCGTGTATGTATCGTTACGGGAACTCACGGCGACGAGCTGGAGGGGCAGTATGTCTGCGCCGAGACGGCAAGGATATTAAACGAAAATTTATCTATGCTAAACGGTACGGTTGACATATATCCTGCTCTAAATCCTCTTGGCATAGACAGCATTACAAGAGGAATACCCCTTTTTGATTTGGATATGAACAGGATATTCCCCGGGACTTCCGACGGCACTATGGCGGAAAGCCTTGCCGCAGATATTATTTCTGATATCAGCGGTGCGGATATTTGTATAGATATCCACTCAAGCAATATCTATCTTAAAGAAATACCGCAGATACGAATCAACGAAATAAGCGCAGATGAGCTTCTGCCCTATGCAGAAATGCTCAACTGCGATTTTATCTGGATACATTCCGCGGCAACGGTGCTTGAAAGCACTCTTGCGTACAGCCTTAACGCGGCAGGCACCAAAACTCTCGTTGTGGAAATGGGCGTGGGAATGAGAATTACAAAGGAATACTGCCGTCAGCTTACCGCAGGTATTTTTAATCTGCTGAAAAGTCTTGGAATGTGGTCAGGTGAAACAGAGCAGGTCCGCGAGCCGATAGTTTCGGGAGAACGCAGCGTGGAATTTGTCAACAGCGGCGCAGACGGTATTTTTGTGCCCTGTGTGGAGCATTGGGTAAATATTGAAAAGGGCGAGCATATCGGAGATGTTATAGACCCTGCAACGGGAAGAACGGCAGAGCGGGTAACAGCACCGTGCTGCGGAAAAATTTTTACGCTCAGAGAGTTCCCGATAGTTTACGGCGGCTCGCTTATTGCAAGGATACTGTGAGGTGAGACCAATGCGTAAACAGGTGCTTTATTCCATTCAGTCACCGTATCGCCAGCCCATGGACGTGGTCGGATTTAAGTTTGGCAGCGGTGAAAAGGCGTTGTGCGTTGTTGGGGCAATGCGCGGAAACGAGATACAGCAGATGTACGTCTGCTCCCGTCTTGTAAGCAGATTAAAGGAGCTTGAACGGGAGGGCTGTATCTGCGACGGAAAGGAAATAATGATAATTCCCTGTGTGAATTATTATTCCATGAATATCGGCAAGCGTTTCTGGACAATGGACAACACCGATATAAACAGAATGTTTCCGGGCTATGACCTTGGAGAAACCACCCAGCGTATTGCCGACGGGATTTTCAAGGAAATACAGGGCTATACCTACGGTGTGCAGATGGCAAGCTTTTATCAGCAGGGAGATTTTCTTCCCCATGTTAAGCTTATGGAAACAGGTTTTACAAGCCATGAGGAAATGACGGATTTTGGTCTGCCCTATGCCTTTGTAAGAACACCGCGCCCCTATGATACAACCACCCTCAATTACAACTGGCAGGTGTGGGGCACAAAAGCTTTTTCGCTTTATACAAACGCAACCGACAATGTTGACGAAAGCTCCGCCAAAACAGCTGTTGATGCCATTGTTCGTTTTATGGTCAGGAGGGGGATAATCAAAGCTAATGTGAGCAGCGGATACCTTACCGAGATCATCAGCGAAAACAGACTGATACAGATACATTCTCCGTCGGCAGGAATATGCAAAAGCTATGTACACGCAGGAGACGAGCTGCGCATCGGTGACCTGCTGTGTGAAATAATCGACCCCTTGGAGGGGGACGTTATTGCAAAAATATTATCGCCCGTTAACGGAATAGTTTTCTTCAGGTATAACCGTCCGCTTGAATTTGAAAAAAGCGTGCTTTATAAAATAATACATATATAATACTAATAACCATTTAACCTATGGATAAAATACGGCGGCTATAATACGCCCACTCTGCGTCAAACTCCCTTGACAGGCGGCAGCCTGTCTGCGGTCATTTTCCTTGATTGGTCGTATTCTATCCACCGTCTTTATCCATAGAACAAATGGTTATTAGTATAAAAGCGGAAACAGCCTTAGTTTCTGCCTTGGGAGTTAGGGAAGCGCTGATTAAATCGCGTTCCCTAAGATACCCTTTCCAGCGCTCTTACACTTTTAAGCGAATAGAGGAACACCGCGCTTAAACATAAAAGTGCGCCCGATATCATAATGATGACCGCAGCCCCTCTGCCAACGCTCATTTCAAACTGTGCCGCAATCCCGTCCGCCGACGCACCCGAAACGGCATATGCCACAACATATCCGATTTGCGAGAGAAATCCGATAAGCCCCCATGCACGCCCTTGAAGCTCGTCGGGGATATTCGTTCTCACTAGATAATCAAGACAGTTGTTTGCAAAAGGAAGCATTGCAAAAAATATAAAACCGAATATGCAGATGATATAAATGTTCTCGAGTATTCCGAAGCCTGCCATGCCTGCTCCTGCAATAAAAAGCGAGACGCTGAGGATTTTTACATAACCTTTTTTTATTCCCTTTGCACCGAGCAGCAAGCCCGAAACCAACATTCCGCAGGCGCATATCGTTTCGGCTGTACCGAGAGTTGCGCTGTCTGCAAAATCAAGTATGAGCGGCTGTGCAAGGGTTTGAAAGGTTCCCATAAAGCAGGTCATAAGCGCCGATACCGCAATAAGGACGATAATTCCGCGTTTGCCCGTAACAGCCTTCCAGCCTTGTTTTAAGCTTTCGGAGAATGATTCTCTTGTTTCCGTTTTTGCGGAAGCAATTTTTTTCTTCACCACAGCTGCACCGATAACAGTAGGGAAGAACGTGCATATGTCAATTATCAGCAGCAGTTTTATATCGCTGACAGCAAGCAGCGCACCTGCCAGAAAAGGGGAGATAAGGTATCTTGCACTTCCTGCAATGCTCACCATTCCGCTTGCCTTTGAGTATTCCTCTTTAGTAAGCAGGTCGGTCACGGTAGCACGGTATGACGGCTCAAGCAGGGCGGAAAAAGCCGAACTGATGAATACGCCGATACAAATTTGATAAAGCTCAGCTCCGCCGTGCATCATGCAGATAAGTATGTAAAGGATACCCAACGCAGAGAAGCTGTCGCCTATCATCATAAGCAGACGCCTGTCGTGGCGGTCGGCAAGTACGCCGGCAGGAACGCTCAGCAGAAGCGTGGGCAGAAACGCAAGCAGCGTAACAAGTGCCATGCTTGCGGCACTTCCTGTCTGCTCAAAAACATACACCCCAAGCCCAAAGCTTGTAAGTCCGCCGCCTATTGAAGAAATGAGTTCTCCTGCCCAAAGCAGCATAAATTTGGGAAAATTGCTTTTATTGTTGCTCATAATATATCCTCCTTTAGACCGTCAGCCTGTCGGTCAAATGCTAAAATATAAAGGAACAAAAAGTTCCTTTATTTGGTTTAATTTTGAAAAATCGGAAGAATTGCCTGCCGCATACTTCCTCTTTCCATACCCAAAAGACGTTCCGTATTATAGATAAACGCGTCTATTTTTTTACTGCGTTCCGTCTCGCTGATCTCGGCAAGTCCGTCAAATGCAATGTTAGAATAGAGCAAGGTCATTTCAGTTGCTTCCGCAGGAAAATCGGTATGACACAAACCCTGCTCTATACCTTCCTCAATAAGCCCCGTGATAAGCGGATTTACCGCTGTCAGCAGCCTGTTCTGCATTTTTTGGTGCATAAGCGCATTCTGCGGTTTATGTACCTGCTTCATTATTTCCTGCCCCAAGTCATTGTCAACATTCAGCGAAAGCATTGCCATTGTCAAGCGCTGCATAACAGGCAGCTCCTTTTGCTCCACGATTTCGGACGCCTTTTTGATAAGCCTTCCCGTCATACGTTCAATCATTGCGTCAAGAATATCCTCTTTCGACTTAAAATGGTAGTAAAGCGTTCCTCTTGCGATGCCGATTTCATTCAGAATATCGTTGGTACTGGTGCTGTCAAAGCCTTTGCTTCCGAAAAGCCTTTCCGCCACGTCAAGTATCTCGTTTCTGCGTTCTTCCGCATCTTTTACTACTCGCATTTTGACCGTTCCTTTCTCTGCACAGCCATAAACCGACTGTCTGTCGATTAATATTTTATCATCAATTCACATATTTGTCAAGAGCAAATTTTTATTTTGAGGAAGAATTATTGAAATAAAAATGAAAAACTCTTGACATTTAAATTTGTATGTGTTATAATAACAGTGTTATTTAAATTAGGGAGCAATGATAATGACCAAAAGAAAGGGCGCAGTTTCCGAGGAAACTAAAGAAGCTATACTGGCTGCCGCTACCGATGAATTTTTTGAGTTCGGATACGAAAAAGCGTCATTACGCCATATTTGCAGCAGGGCAGGAGTTACCACAGGTGCTGTCTATTGCTTTTTTGATAATAAAGAGAACCTGCTGTCAAATGTAATGAGCCCGATATTTAACGTGGTTCGTTCAATTTCAATAGATTATGACAAAATACTGAATGATGACTACACGGTTTTTGATGAATTTCAGAAATTCTTTTCCGCAAACAGAAAGCTGTATCATATCCTTTATAACAATATGAGCAATCCGATAATAGCAGAGTACATCAATGCTATCACTAACGAGTTCACCTGTCAGATAATAGATATGGCACAAAAGGCTATGCCCGAAAATAAGGGACTTCAACAGGAGTTTGACGAATATATCAGCAGATGCCTTGCGCACATAATGGTATATTCTATTATTAAAATAATCGCCGAAGAGTCGGACGACCGTATTGTAACACAGCGCCTTATAACAACGGTCAAGGTCTACAAAAACGGCATTCTGTCCCTTTTAAAATAAAATCGAGCTGAAAAGCTCTTTTTTAATAACAAATAAGTAACAATGTTATTTAATTTATGGAGGTAATCAAAATGAAAAAGTCCGACGTTAAAAATCTGCCCAAAGCTATCCGCAAAAGGTATAATCTGACCAACGGCGTAAGAACAGTCACCATGTTTATAGGCTGGATACTGACCGCTTTGCTGTTTATTTATGCGCTGAAAAGCGGAGAGAAGGGCTTTTCCAATATTATTTTTGCACCGGTATTCGGCGGCGGATTTATCCACGGATTATTTCACGCAGAGTTTTTATTCAAAAAAGCGTTTAAAAAGCTCGGTCTTATCATAGGCTTTTTTGCAAGCTGCGTTGTTTTCTTGGTATCCGCTTATTCGGGATTTATATTCCTGATAGTCGATACGGTGCTGTTTATTTTGAAAAAGCCCTTGATCTATCCCTTTGAGGATAAGAATTTTCTTGCAATTGAAAATATAATGGATCTGATTGAAAACGGGGAAATTGAAGCGTATGAATATGAGCTTCCTGCTGATTTTGACGCGGAAAGTGATTATTAATAATCATTTGCGGCAAGAAAATAAACGAAGTCCTGTTTTGGGTTTCTGATATTATGTATCATCGGCAGGATTAACATGGACCATAATGTGCTTCACCTTGGGAAAATCCTGCTCAATTGCGCTGTGTACCTTTTCGGCAATGTCATGGCTTTCACGGAGAGTCCTGCTGCCGTCGGCGCTTATCTCAATATCCGCATATATCTTGTTTCCAAAACACGGGTGTTGAGCATATCTATACCCATAACGCCCTCCTGCGCCAGAACGCACTCCCTCAGAGACTGTTCTGTCTCCTTGTCGCAGGAGTGGTCTACCATTTTGTCTACCGCGTCCTTGAAAATATCATACGCTGCTTTCACAATAAAAAGGCAGATAACAAGGCTTGCAATAGAGTCAAGTACAGGCATTCCCATTCTTGAGCCTGCTATGCCTATCAGTGCGCCTACCGATGATAATACTAATTCTTAATCTCCTTATAGACAAAGTCTATAAGGAGAGCCGCCTAAAAGGCGGCAAGTCAAAACCTGCGGTTTTGACAGAATTAGTATTGAACGGCTTTCCTGCGGCTTCGCCGCAACCACCGCAAAGCGGTG
>JAGAUA010000037.1 GCA_017847885.1 Oscillospiraceae bacterium | reverse complement strand
ATTCTCACCAATCCCGTATATGCAGGACATATCCGAGGACAGCAAAGACCGAAAATCTCAGCCAAGAGCAAGAAAAGATACACAAGGAATTCAAAGGCTTTCATTGTGGAGAATATGCACGAACCTATCATTGAACCCGAAAAGTGGGAGCTTGTTCAGACTATGGTAAAATCCCATCATCGTGAAAAAAAGAATGACGGATTTGACAACATATTCGCAGGCTTATTGAGATGTGCCGATTGTGACCATACGCTTACCAAGTCCTGCGCCCACAGGAGAAATCCAAGGCCTAATGTTATTGATATGGTAGGTTATCAGTGCAACTTTTACAGGCTCTACGGAAAAACCCACTGCACACATCATTGGATCGAAGCTCGTGACCTTTATGATGCTGTTCTTGCGGATATACAGTATCGTGCGAAATGTGCTTTGGAAGATGATGACAAAATGGTATCCGAGATAATATCCACACTTGACTGCAATGCTTCCGATGATACCAAAAAGGCAGAAAAAGAACTCCGCAAGGCAAGGAACAGAATAGCGGAGCTTGATAGGCTTTTTTCAAGCCTTTATGAAGATAAGGTCAGCGGTAACATTTCAGAAAGAAACTTCAAGCAGCTTTCCGCCAAGTATGAAGCCGAGCAGATAACCCTTGAAAATCAGATAGGCGAACTTGAAGAAAAAATCCGCAGCAGCAAGGCTGCTACGGAAAACGTGGATACTTTTGTTAATCTTATCAAGGATTACAGCCTTATCACCGAGCTTAACTCCGCTATCCTGCACACCCTCATTGAAAAAATCGTTGTTCACGAGGCCGAAGTGATAGACGGTGAAAAAGCTCAGAAAATCGAGATTTACTACAAGTTTGTGGGCAGGATTTAATGCCCGATTTATTAGAAAGAAGATGTTCCTTTTGGAATGTTCAACATCAGAGAGCCTGAACGGTACAGATAATCTCCCGGATATTGGGAAGCGCCCTTTTCAAGCTCGATATTATAAGAGCCGCCCACGCTTACTGCGCCTTGGACGGAAATTGTTGTTGAGAAGGGGTCGTCGGGCTGTGCGCGCCAGTTATGACCGTGCAGCACAAGGCTTATATTTCTCGGCTTATCCGCAGGCATAAGATAGCGGATTATCACCCGTTCTCCCGTGTACGCTTCAAAAAGCGGCGTTGAGGGGTCGCCGTGGGCTTTTGAGCTGAACACCTTGCTGATATCGGGAACGCGCCTGAGCCTGTTAAAGAAGCGCTCGGAGCGGTAGTTGTAGCCCTTTTCGCCGGTATCCTCGTGGTCGACGCCGCCGTGTGCGCCGTCAAGGAGACGTATCACCATAGGCTCGCCTGGGTAGGTTTCCAGAATGGGAGTTGCAGGCTCGCCGTATTTCCGTGAGCTGAAAATGTGAGAGGGGTCGTTCTTGATTTTAAGCCGCTCTCTCAAAGGCTCGCAGCGGTAGCTTATTCCCATTACGCCGGGGTCGTCGACAGAACCGGGGTGTTCGGGCGGATTAAGGGGCTTGCCGTCCTTATCAAACAGCAGCGCAAAGTCGTGAACGAACAGGGCAAATTCACGGTAGGATTCGCCGTTTTCTTTTCTGATGACGGCGTTTGCACCGCTTTTCAGGGGCTTGCCGTTTTTGGGGTTGAGGAAAACCGAGCCTTCGGGTTCGATTATCAGCGCGCCGAACATACCGTGCTGCTGGTGGGAATTTGCAAAAAGATGGTCGTGGAAAAAGACCGTGTTCAGCTCCTCGTTTGCGTAAAAGCGCCGATGAGGGTCTCGTATTTCCTTGCGCCTGCAATGTTGTTCCAGCCGTTGGCAGCACCGTCGGAAACAATGGTATCGAACTTCACCAGATGAATATGAAAGCCGATGATGTCGGTAAGGGTCTTCATCTGGAAGGGGCTTTCCTCGATAAATTCGGGAAGAAGATTGGTAAGCCTTATCTCCACGCAGTCCCCTGCGTTGGCGCGTATCACAAGTGGCTCGGGTCTTATCTTTCCGCAGTTCACCTTTTCAAGATAATTTTCAAGTATGCCGTGGCGTTCGATGTCCTCTTTAAGCACGAAAAATCTGCCTTGGAGGTCGTGCCAACCGTAGCGATTATAGACGATATCAGCCTGCACCACAGCAAGCTCGAACACCTTTACTTTCCCTCTGCATTTGCACGGACAGGTCTCCGAATACAAAGCGCCGGGGGCAAAATTCGGCACGAAATTTGCTGCTTCCAACAGCGTGGGGTAAATCACGTTATTCCCGTTTTTATCAAGGATACCCAAAGGCGGTTGGAGCGGACGCTCGCCGTATTCGCCGTTGATGAAATTGGGGTAACCGGGGTGCAGCAGGTCCTTTTCGGGAGGGCAGGGACGGTCCTTCAGCGGCAGCAGGCGCTCTATGGGCGTGCCGTCGGGATATTTGCCCGTGCCGTCCTCGCCGCCGCTTGGGTCGCCCAAATCGTAGAAAAGGTAAACGCCCTATTTTTCGGCGTACCAAACGTAGCTGATCAAGTCCTCCGTGGTGGTATCGGGATTATACCCCACATTTGCGCCGTCAGAGGTAAGAACGTCATAGCGGAGTCCCTGAACATGCAGCGAGGCTCTCCGCCCGAGGCTGTTGTAAAAATTCACCCTTATTTCGTCGCCCTCGTTTGCTCTGATAACAAGGGGCTGCACCTCCTTATAGGGCTGGGGAGGCTGCATTTCAAAGCATTCCCGAGCCTTGCGGCTGATGCGCTCGGAATCCTTTTTCAGCACGTAAAGCATACCGTTTGGGTCGTGGTCGCCGTATTTATTGTATACGATAGGAATGGATATCGCTTCTATATCAAAGGTCCTGACAAATGTCTGCTTCGGATAATCCGACAAATTTGTCATCTTTAAAAGCCCCTTTCTGCTTGGGTTTGAAATATATTGCGCTGTTTACGGTCAGTACCGTTGGTACGCGCATAATGATATTTCTTATTATTATATGACCGAGCGTAAAGGAGTGTTCTCTTCACAGCTTATACAGGTGCTTGATGTATGCTTATCGGCTTACACAACAACTAAGGCACTCTGCGCTGCTGCAGAGTGCCTTGTGCTTGTATCTATTTGTTTTCTTCGAGTTCAGCCGCTAATTATGCGGCGCTTCCTTAATTATACTTTTCGTCAAGCTTAAACTGAGAAATAAGCTCTTTAAGCATATTAGCCTGTCCCGAAAGCTCTTCCGATGCAGCTGCGGACTCCTCTGCTGTTGCAGAGTTGGACTGTACCACCTCGGATATCTGTTCCACGCCAATCGTTATCTGTGTAATGGAATCAGCCGTATTTTGGGACGCTTCCGATATCTTTTCGTTAATATCCGCAACAGCACCTGCCGCAACCGCTACGGCAGCCATCTTATTGGCAACCTCGTCAACAAGAGAAGTACCCTTTTGTATCGTCGCAACGGTACTCTCGATAAGTGCGGTCGTGTTCTGCGCAGCCTCGGCAGACTTGCCTGCAAGGTTTCTTACCTCATCTGCCACCACGGCAAAGCCCTTTCCTGCCGCACCTGCTCTTGCCGCCTCAACTGCGGCATTAAGTGAAAGTATATTTGTCTGGAATGCAATATCCTCAATGGTCTTTATGATCTTCTTGGTCTCATCGGAGGATCTGCTGATATCGTTCATTGCGGAAACAAGATCGTTCATGCACGAAATAGCGTCCTGCATCTCGCTGCCTGCGGCATTTGTCTTATTGCTTGCCGCTTCTGCCTGAACAGCGTTGTCCTTTATCTGACCTGCGATAACTTCAATAGTAGCGGCAAGCTCCTCAATTGAGGACGCCTGCTCCGTAGCGCCCTGTGAAAGCGACTGGGCACCGAAGGAAACCTGCTCCGAGCCTGCCGAGACCTGATCCCCGGCGGTGTTGATCTGCTGCATTGTGTCCGAAAGTCTTTCCTTGATATGTCCGATATATTCGATAAGCTGGCTGTAATCGCCTACATAGTAATGCTGATTTTCATGGGAATTGACCGCAAGATTACCCTTGGAGATTTCCTCAAGTATTCTTTCGATATCCTTGAAAATGTTGTTAAGCTCTGTTACAACAGTATATGTAGCGTCGGCAAGCTTTTTGGTCTCGTCACGGGAACTTACGACAGGAACATCGCTTGTAAGGTCGCCCTCTGAAAGCTTGACGATTCTTTCGGAGCAGCGGACGATAGGATCTGCTATCTTATTTGCAAATATCAAAGCTATAACAGCGGCAATTGCGCAGGTGACAGCCATAATTATCAGACTTATTACAAGTGAGCTGTAAACTCCGCCCATAAAATCGTCACGAACTACATTTATACCTATGCTCCAGCCGGGAGTGCCTGCAACAGGCGCATACGCCACAAGCTCAAGGTTTCCGTTGTATTCATATTGGTCGAAGCCGGTTTCGCCTGCACACATTTTCGCCTCTACCTCTGCAAGCTTTTTGTAGGACGGGTCTGTTTTTGCCGACTCCTGTGCGTTTTCCTTGCCGACGACCGCCGGGTCGTGAAATGCAATGGTAAGTCCGCCTGACGAGAGAAGGTATGATTACCATTTATAGTGCACCATAATAATACATAAAGCAGATTATGACGAACCAAAACAGAATATAAGTCTTTTCTTATTTTTTAGAAAAATGATAATCTTCAAACATTACCCTGCTCCAAGCCAACAACATTCCTCCGTCAACTGACGAAGGAATGTTGTTTTGTGAGATCAATCAAATTATTGATAAATAGACACATCCAGATCAAGAAGCCCGTAAAAATAATTTTCCACATTAAAAACATTGGAGCAGACCATAACACAAGAGAGTAGCTTAGAATACTTACCAGGGCATCATTTGTAATATTTGAGAAAAGGGTTCTGCGAAAAAACCTCTGTAAAAACGAAAACTGCAGTAAAAAACGATGATTAGCGGATCAGTCATTTTTAGCTGTTCCATTTTTTTACAGTATACAAAAAACTGTATTTTATCAAAGTACATCGCCAATTATCCGGATGGAATGGAGTGAAGCGAAATGAAGGAAAAGACAGGAATCCGCTGCCATATATCTGATTTTGTAGAATATATTTGACAGGCTTTGACGTATATTTGATTTTATAGCATTTTCTTCCGTTTAAAAATAATAATACATATTATAACTACAAAAATGCTGAACGCAATTATCCAAGGATAGCCGTTTTCAAGTTCAGGCATATTCTCAAAATTCATTCCATACCAACCCGTTATCAGAGTCAGGGGAAAGAATATGGTCGATATCGCTGTCAGAAATGTTATATTGCTGTTCTGCTTTGCATCTATGTGGGACTGATATGCGTCACGCACCTGTCCCGCATATTCAAGCAGATATATTGTCCTGTTCATAAGCCTGTCGGCACGGTCAAAAATTGTGCCGAAATATTTTCTCTGCTTTTTGTCAAACAGTTCATTCTCGTCCTGT
>JAGAUA010000036.1 GCA_017847885.1 Oscillospiraceae bacterium | reverse complement strand
GGACGAAACTTTTACTCTCGCTTCGCTGATGCCATACAAAATATTACCCCAAACAACACGGGCGGATATGGAATCCGCCCCTACAACATCGGGACGGGAGACCCGTCCCCTACAAAACATTGCGCTAAATTATTGTTTACCTTACAAATTACAAGTACTAAACCCCGTTCTATACAAATTATTCATAAATCCTTGACTTTTGTAAGGTAAACTGCTATAATTAATCTGTATATTTTTATTTGTATTTTTGGAGGTCTTAATAATGTCCAGAGTTTATAACTTCAGCGCAGGCCCCGCAGTTCTCCCCGAGGAAGTCCTCAGAGAAGCCGCAGAGGAAATGCTCGACTACAAAGGCACGGGTATGTCCGTTATGGAAATGTCCCACCGCTCAAAGGCTTATCAGGAAATCATCGACGAGGCTGAAAAGGACCTCAGAGAGATAATGAATATTCCCGATAACTATAAGGTGCTTTTCCTTCAGGGCGGCGCTTCTCAGCAGTTTGCGGCTGTCCCCATGAACCTTATGAAGAATAAGAAGGCTGCTTACATAATCACGGGTCAGTGGGCTAAGAAGGCTTATCAGGAGGCTCAGATATACGGCGAGGCTGTTGCCGTTGCTTCATCTGCCGACAAGACCTTCTCATATATCCCCGACTGCTCCGACCTCGATATCCCCGAGGACGCAGACTATGTTTACATCTGCGAGAACAATACCATCTACGGCACAAAGTTTTGGCAGCTCCCCAACACCAAGGGCAAGCTCCTTGTTTCCGACGTATCCTCCTGCTTCCTCTCCGAGCCTGTTGACGTTACAAAGTACGGCGTTATCTACGGCGGCGTGCAGAAGAATATCGGTCCTGCAGGCGTTGTTATCTCAATTATCCGCGAGGATCTCATCACAGACGATGTTCTTGAGGGTACTCCCACAATGCTGAAATGGAAGACGCAGGCAGACAACGGCTCTATGTACAACACACCTCCCTGCTACGGAATTTACATCTGCGGCAAGGTGTTCAAGTGGATAAAGAAAATGGGCGGACTTGAGGCTATGAAGGCTCACAACGAAAAGAAAGCCGCTATCCTTTATGATTTCCTTGACCGGAGCAAGCTTTTCAAGGGTACTGTCGAGAAGAAGGACCGCTCCCTTATGAACGTGCCTTTCGTTACGGGCAGCGAGGAGCTTGATGCAAAGTTTGTCAAGGAAGCTAAAGCAGCAGGCTTTGAGAACCTCAAGGGTCACAGAACTGTCGGCGGCATGAGAGCGTCCATCTACAACGCTATGCCTATCGAAGGCGTTGAAAAGCTTGTTGAATTTATGAAGAAATTTGAAGCAGACAATGCGTGAGAATGAAAGCTTGCAAATTTATTGGTGAATAGTTGTTCGTAGGGGCGGATATTATCCGCCCGAAAACAAAAAATTTGTAGGGGACGGGTTTCCCGTCCCGATATTGAATAATATCGTGGCGGAGTACATTTCTGTCCATGATATGGTCATATTTAGTCGGGCGGCTGATAGCCGCCCCTACAAATAATGAAAAATCCGAATGGGAGGTATTTACAATGTTTAATATTCAGACTTTGAATAAGATATCAAAGTACGGCACCGATAATTTCGATACCGCTAAGTACAGCATTGCCGATGATGTACAGAATCCCGACGCAATTATGGTGCGCTCGGCGGCTATGCACGATATGGAGTTTGCACCCAACCTTCTTGCTATTGCAAGAGCAGGCGCAGGCGTAAACAATATCCCCGTTGACAAGTGTGCAGAACAGGGTATCGTTGTTTTCAACACACCCGGCGCAAACGCAAACGCTGTTAAGGAGCTTGTTATCGCAGGACTTCTCCTTTCTTCCCGTAAAATTCCCGAAGCTATGACATGGGCGCAGACCCTCAAGGGCAACGGCGATGAAGTGGGCAAAATGGTTGAAAAGGGCAAGAGCCAATTTGCAGGTCCCGAAATTATGGGCAAGACCCTTGGTATCATCGGTCTCGGCGCTATCGGCGCGCTTGTTGCAAACGCTGCTATCGCTCTTGGCATGAAAGTCGTTGGCTATGACCCGTTCCTTTCGGTAAAGGCTGCTTTGAGCCTTGACCCTGCTGTAAAGGCTGTTTCCGACGTCAAGGAGGTTTACGCTTCCTCCGATTACATAACCATTCACGTTCCCTACAACGCAGACACAAAGGGCACTATCAATGCCGATACCATCGCGCAGATGAAGGACGGTGTGCGTATCCTCAACTTTGCAAGAGGTGAGCTTGTTGACAATGCTGCGATAACCTCCGCACTTGAAAGCGGCAAGGTCTCGGCATACGTTGTTGACTTCCCCTCCGACGAAATTCTTGGCGTAAAGAATGTTATCGCTATCCCCCATCTCGGCGCTTCCACACCCGAGTCCGAGGACAACTGCGCTGTTATGGCGGCTCAGGAGCTTATCGACTATATCGAAAACGGAAATATCAGAAATTCCGTAAACTATCCCAACGCGGAGATGAACGCGGCAGGAACAAAGGTATGCGTAATGCACAAGAATATCCCTGCGGTAATTTCACAGCTTACCACAGCATTCGGCGACGCGCATATCAATATCGACAATATGGTGAGCAAGTCCAAGAAGGACTACGCTTATACAATGCTTGACGCGGCAGGCGACGTTAACGACGATGTTATCGCAAAGCTCGCGGCTGTTGACAGCGTTATCAAGGTAAGAGTTATCAAGTAAAAGAAAAGGGGTAATCATCAATGGAAAACGAAGTTTATTTTGACAGTCAGGACATTGAGCAGAACAAGACAATGGTGCTGCTTGCGGCAATTCTCCAGATATTCATTCCTATCCTGTTCTTCCTTCCTCTGGTATGCTGCCAGAACTCCTCTTACGGCAAATATTATGCTAATCAGGGACTTCTGATTCTTCTTCTGTACATTGCATCAGGCGTTGTAACAATTATCCCTATCCTCGGCTGGATTGCAAGCCCCGTAGTCGGCATTGCAACACTTGTATTTGCAATTATTAATGCAGTAAACGCAAGCAATGGCGTAAGAAAGGGAATTCCCATTATCGGCGACAAAATTGAGCTTATCAAGTAAGCCGTACAATTAACGGGACGAAAACAACGCAAGCGTTGTCTGACCCGTCCCCTACATTGGAATGACGATTTTAGACATTTTGTAGGGGCGGATATCAGCCGCCCGTTGACTCATTGCCTATGAACAAGATTAACGGTATGACCTCGGTCGTACCGTTTTTTGTAAAAATATAAGGAGATTTGTATGAAAAAACTTATACTTTCGGTAATATTAACCTCGGTTATTACATTTTCAAGCTGTGCCGCATCGGGCAGCGATAGTCAGGCGGAAGGCTCTGCAAGCGAAACGGCACAGGCTGTCCAGCTTTCCCCCGAAGAAAAGGAGCATAACGACATGGTACAGCGTTCATTCGTGCAGTTCGGAAACACACACCGTCTCGAAGGCAAGCTTGCAAAGGCGGCAAAAGGCGAAGAAATGACCGTTGCCTACATTGGCGGCTCTATTACCGAGGGCGTGGGGGGTACTCCCGAGGAGTGCTATGCAAAGCTTTCCTATAACTACATTGCCGAAAATTACGGCACGGGCGATAACGTGAAGTACGTCAATGCAGGCGTAAGCGGCACGCCGTCCATTCTGGGAAATCTCCGTGTTAAAAAGGACGTGCTGGAACATTCCCCCGACATCGTTTTTGTGGAATTTGCGGTAAACGACGGCATAGACCAGCTTTACAAGGAGTCCTACGAGTCACTTGTGCGGACGATACTTAACAGCGAAAGCGAGCCTGCGGTTATCCTGCTTTTCACGGTGACAAAGACGGGTCACACCTGTCAGGAGCATATGAAGCAGATAGGCGAATACTACGAGCTGCCGATGATAAGCGTTCCCGACGCTATTCAGCCCGAAATTGAATCGGGAAGAATGACTTGGGCGGATTACTCCAACGACGAGGCGCACCCCAACAAGGAGGGTCACAAGCTTGTTGCCGAGTTTATCTCCAACTATTTTGAGCTGCTGAAAGCCCGTGACGCGGTTGAAACGGATTATGCCGTCAAGCCGATAGCAAAGTTCGGAAATCCTTACGAAAATGCTTTTCTTGCGGAAGCAGATTACGACAACTCAAATGAGAACCTTAAAGTTGGCGAAACGGGAAGCTTTTCCTTGGAGTCGCGCAGTATCGCGGATTTCCCGAAGGGCGCGTGGGTGTACTCGGGTGAGGGAGCGGAGCCGCTGAAAATGACCGTTAAGGGCAACAGCCTGTTCCTTGTTTGCAGGAGGAATAACAGCTCGGAAATGGGAAAATTTGAGGTGTATATTAATGGTGAGAAAGCCGCGACGATAGATACAAACCAAAGCGACGGCTGGGGCGACCCGTGGGCGTTCCGCGTAATAAAGTGGCAGAGCGTCAAGGATATGGAAGTGGAGATAGTTCCTGCGGAGGGCAGCGAGGGAAAGACCATCGAGATATACGGGATAGCCTGCTAGCAGAATCAAAGCTTTTGAATGTAGGGGACGGGTTTACCGTCCCGGTATCGTAGGGGCGGCTATCAGCCGCCCATTTTATTTGTGGGGAAACAATAATTTAGCGCAATATTTTGTAGGGGACGGGTCTCCCGTCCCGATATTGTAGGGGCGGATTCCATATCCGCCCGTGGCTTAGCGGTAAATAACGGGCGGAAATAGATTCCGCCCCTACGCTTTGTGGTAATTCCCCACAAAGTCAAAAAATCGGCAATAGAAAAGAGGTGAAAGGGAAAGGGGATGCACGAAAACCAAACGCAAGCGTTTGGTTCAGGAAACCGATAGGGGAAAAGGAAATGCCGACTTTAAAACCAATCTTCGATTGGTCGTCGGATTTTGTT
>JAGAUA010000035.1 GCA_017847885.1 Oscillospiraceae bacterium | reverse complement strand
TCGGGCGGATAATATCCGCCCCTACAAAAAACTATTCACTAAAATTTACTTTAAACCGAATTTCTAAGCAGCTTCGCTGCTTCTAAGAACGCCCTCTCTTACAGGGCGTTCTTCTTTTGCAGCTTGCCGCTGCAAAATTCAACTTTGCGGAGCGCTTCTAAGGCAGCGCCTGCGGGCGCAAGCAGGAGTTTCGCTCTCTGCGGAGAGCGACCAAAGGGCTTTCAGCCCTCTGGACACCTGACCAGCGCGGCTGCGCTGGACCAGCTAATGTCGCTTCGCTGATGCCATACAAAATGTTGCGCTAAATTACTGTTTATTACTAATTCGCATTGCAACCAAAAAGGGACACCGCACTTTGTCGGTATCCCTTTTGCTTTGTATTATTCCTCCGCTTCGGAAGTGCTTGCCTCGGTCTCGACGGGGTATGAGCTGTAAACCGTCGTGCCGGTTGATGTCTTGTCCTTTTCGATTTGCGAAAGAAGCTCGGAAAGGTCTATCATCATTGTTCCGCTGTCGCCCGAAACCACGGTGGGAAGCCGTCCGTCCCACTTTTCAATGTAGTTGCTGATAAGGATTTCGGGAGTTATCTTTTCGGATTTGAGCCTGTATGCCTCTGCCTCAGCCTGTGCCTGAGCGATTTTCTGCTCCGCCTCGACCTTGATACGCTGGAGGTCCTGCTCCGCTTTCAGCGCGTTCTGCTGGGCGGTCTGCTTTGCCTCGATAGCGGCGTTATACTCCGCTGTAAAATCAAACGCGGTGATGTTGAAAATCTGGATATCAATGCCGTATGTATTTATCTTCGCTTTCAGAAGTTCCATCATCTGGTCGCCTATCGCCTGACGGTTTGTGATAAGCTCCTCGGCGGTGAATTTCGCGGTAACAGCCTTAACGCACTCCTGAATTGCAGGCGTGATAATGACCGACTCGTAATCGAGACCAATATTCTTGTACACGCTTGCGGAGTAAGAGTTAAGCACCTTGTAGTTTACCGCAATGGTGGAGGATACCGTCTGCAAGTCCTTTGAAGCCGCCGAGCAGGCAACCTCTGCCTTCTGCACCCTGTTGTCCACAAGAATTATCTGCTGAATGAAGGGTATCTTGAAGTGGAGTCCCTCGGAAAGCACGTTCTCCGAAACCTTGCCGAAGGTCGTTACAACACCCGAGTGACCTGCCTTAACCGTTGTGAACGAATTGAGCGCAACGATAAGAAGCGCGAATACCACGATTACCGTGATAACGATTTTGCGCACAGTTCCGCCGTTTGCGTCAATAACCTTTTCTTTTGCCATTGTATAAAGTCATCCTTTCAAAAATGTGTTAAAATGCAAGAGTATCGCTGCCAAGCTCCTCGTCCTCGCCGCAGTCGGGGCAGGCAAAATTATACTCGGAAGCGCTTATCTTGTTTTTGCCGCAGCTTTTTACAAGCGCAACAATGCCTGCTGCGAGAGCCGCTGCCGAAAGCGCAAAAGCTGCCGCAGCAATAATAATGCTTACAATATTATCCTTTTTCATAATGACCCGTCCTTTCTCACTTGTCCTCGAGGTTTTTCAGAGCCTTAAGCTCTTCCTTGTCTACCTTAATTTTTCCGTCGCGGATTATGGTCACGTCCTCCTTGTCAAAAATGACTGCCGCGTCCTCGGACTTTTCGGGCTTGACCTTAAGCTTGCCCGTCAGCAGGTTGACCTCCTCAACGTACCCCTTAAAGTCGGGAGTTTTAACGTATGCGCCAACCTTAGGCGTGCTTTTCAGCAGGAATTCGTAAGCGTCCTGCTCATATTTCAGACAGCACATAAGTCTGCCGCAGGTGCCCGATATCTTTGTGGGGTTAAGGGACAGCCCCTGCTCCTTTGCCATTTTTATGGACACGGGCTGGAACTCGCCCAAAAAGCCCTTGCAGCAGAATTCCCTGCCGCATATACCCAGACCGCCGAGTATCTTCGCCTCGTCACGGACGCCTATCTGCCGCAGCTCAATTCTTGTTCTGAACACCGAAGCAAGGTCCTTTACAAGCTCGCGGAAGTCCACACGGGTCTCCGCCGTGAAGTAAAACAGCAGCTTGTTGTTGTCGAAGGTACATTCAACGTCCACCAGCTTCATATCCAGCTTATGTGCAAGAATTTTCTCCTGACATATCTTGAAGGCGTTTTCCTCCTTGACCTTGTTCTGCTCAACGATTTTCATGTCCTGGGGCGTTGCGACTCTGATTATCGCTTTCAGCGGCGCGGTAATTTTGTCGTCCTCAACCATTCTGTTGGGCATAACGACCTCTCCGCACTCAACACCTCTGGCGGTCTCGACGATGACCCTTGCGCCCTCCTCCGCCTTTATGCCGCCGGGGGAAAAGTAATAAACCTTTCCGGCGCTTTTAAATCTAACTCCAATTATTTCGGTCATAAAATATAATGATTCCTTTCTATCCCGTTACGGCGCAGGCAAAAGCCGCAGTTTCCGTGGGAACATTCATATTGGTGCCGCAGCGAGCCATGGTCGTTCCGATTGCTTCGTGAACAGCCTCTGCTCTGCGGACGCTCATTTTCCGCGACAGCAGCTCCGCCCCCTCGGGGTCGCAGCCTATCATACTCGCCGTGCCCGTGCGCAGTACGCAGGCGTCACGGACGACCTTATCCGCAAGCTCAAGCACCTGCTTTATCCTGTTTCTGTTGTCGCCTATGCCGTGGAGCGCTTTCAGCAGCTCATACTCATTATTATCCCCGATAGCGGCGATAATTTTCCTGCAAAGCTCAACATTTTCCGCAGTTTCGCCGCCTTTGAGGTAATCGGCGCAAAGCCCGATATTCCCGTGAAAGCAGCTTACCGCCCTTTGTGCTTCCTCCGCCGAAAATCCCATATCCGACAAAGCCGCAAGACAGTCCTCCTCGGAACATTCGGGTATGCCCAAGGTGATGACCCTTGACAGTATCGTGGGCAGGAACACGCTCCTGCTCACTGCCGTAAAGATGAAATACGCCGTGTCGGGCGGCTCCTCGATAAGCTTCAGCATAAGGTTCTGCGTCCTCTCCTCAATGCTTTCGCAGTCGGTGAAGATATAGACCTTAGAGTCGCAGTCGTTTGGCGCAACATACGCGTCGGAGCATATGTTACGCATGGTCTCAACGTTGTATATCTGCTTTTTACCCGATTTTTCGGGCTTTATCACATCGGGGTGAGTGCCCGAAAGTATGCGCCTGCAATGTCTGCATTCTCCGCAGGCATTGCCCCTTTCGCAAAGCAGCGTCATGGCAATATAGTCCGCGCAGACCTTTTTGCCCACGCCCTTTTCACCCGTAAGCAGAAACCCGTGGGCAAGCCGTCCTCCCTGCTTCATGGCATTTATCGCCGAAAC
Source organism: Oscillospiraceae bacterium (assembly GCA_017847885.1). Classification (GTDB taxonomy): domain Bacteria; phylum Bacillota; class Clostridia; order Oscillospirales; family Ruminococcaceae; genus RGIG8773. The sequence goes on along the minus strand of JAGAUA010000035.1, from coordinate 4,010 downwards.
AAAAGAGTCCTTGGAATACAGCTTAATCATACCTTTTCAAAGCGCTCAACGTCGGTGACGAAGATAGTTGCGCCGCCAACGGAAACCTCCACGGGAAAGCTTGCGCCGTGCATATCCGCACCTGCGATATTTGCCGCAGGAACATACTGCTTTCTTCTGCGCGAGCGCTCCGTGATAATGCCGATGACCTCGTCTACCTTGTCCGCGTCAACGCATATAAGGAAGGTTGTGTTTCCCGCTTTAAGGAAGCCGCCTGTGGAAGCAAGCTTCGTTGCGAAAAATCCCTGCTTTGTAAGAGCCGAGGAAACGTCGTGGCTGTCGTCGTTATTTACAATTGCATAAACAAGCTTCATGCTCATACCCCCATACAAAAAAAGCGGCATTCACCGAACGCCGCGATAATGAACAGCATTACTGAAACAAACATCTATTCATTATTATTTTAGCACATTTACTTTAAAAATGCTATACATTTTTAAAATTTTTATTGTCATTTCATCAAAAATTTCTCCGGGGCATATTATCGGCACGCATGGGGGGCAGACCGTTACGCTTTCCGCAGCGATTTTTCCGAGGGCGCTTTCGGTATCGACGGTCTCCTTTTCGGCAAAAAACGCGTCCCTCGGCAGCTTTGCACGCTTCGGCTCGTGCGCCTTAATTTCGGGCGCACGCAGGAGTATCCTCGGACACATCAGCTTTTCCGCCGCTTCGGTGACCCGTGCAAAGTCCTGCTCCGTGCTTGACGCGGAGAACATCAGCACCGTATGGGTCTCATCGGCGTATTCGGGTTCAATGCCCGAGCTTCGGAGTTGCTCTGCAAGCTGATATCCCCTCAAACCGCATGGGTAAGCGTAAAACGAAACCTTCAGCGGCTCGGTATCCCCTTCGCAAAGAAAATTGAAATGCTCTTTGAACCTGTTTACCCGTTCAACCGCTTCCGCAAGCCTTGCGCGGTAATTTGCCGCCAGATATCCGTTGCAAAGGTCCATGCTCGCCATAATAAGATAGCTTGGACTTGTGCTGCCGAACAGAGCCATGCACCGCTTTATTTCGGGGATATACCGCCCGTCCGCAGCATGGAGATACGCCCCTCCCGTCAGCACGGGCAAGGTCTTGTGCGCCGAGTCGCAGCACATATCCGCGCCCAGAGCAATTGGGTGAAGGCTTTCCTCCAAAAAGGCAAGGTAAGCGCCGTGGGCGTTGTCAACCAAAAGGGGCAGACCGTGCTTGTGGCAAATTTCCGCAATTTCCTTTATGGGAGCAAGCCGCCCCAGATAGTCGGGAGAGGTTATGAACACGCAGGCAGGATTTTTTTCGGCATAACGGCTTATTGCCGCCTCAACCGCCTCGGGAGTGAATACCCCCGAGACCGCAGAGCCGTCCTTGTATTCGGGGTAAACCCAGCAAGGCTCAAGATTTAACAGCACGCAGGAGTTCATCACCGAGCGGTGGGAGTTCCTTGCGCAGATAAACGCCCTGTCCCTACCGCAGACCGCCGCCAGCATTGCCTGTATGCAAAGCGTAGAACCGCCTGCGGAGTAGAAGGTCGCCGCCGTGCCGAAAAGCGACGCGGCATTTTTTTCGCTTTCGGCGATGATGCCCTCCGCCTCAAAAAGCGAGTCCGCACCCTTTATCTCGGTTATGTCATAGGGGTAAGCCGACGCAAAGCCGCCCGTGCCACTGCCCTTATGCCCTGGCATATGCGCGCGCACGCCGCCGCTGCACTTGTAATTCTCCAGAAAATCATAGATAGGTGTGTTCATAATGCTCATTTCCTTAAACAAAATATTTCATCTTTTCAAGTATGTTCCGTCTGCCCCGCGATATCGTCCGCGAAACGGTGGAACGGTTAACGCCCAGCCTCTCCGCGATCTGGGGTATATTTTCGCCCTCAAAATAGTAAAGCAGTATCATCTGCCGCTGTCTTTGGGAAAGCTCGTTTTCGATAATGCTGCGCATAATTTTCAGCATAAGACGGTGCTTGGCGGTGTTGTCGCAGGGCTCGTCACCGATAAGCGCGGCTATCTGCTTGTCCGCGCAAAATTCCGCGTCACCGAGGAAATCACTTTTCAGGCGTTTCTGCAATTTCCGTTCACCCCGCAGTATTCGTAAAGCTCGTCAATAACGTCCAGCAAATCGTAAAGCTCCTGCTGAAGCATGGCCTTGCGCCTGATAAGCGCATCACGCTCCATAGTTTCGTCAGATTTTTTCAGCATATCGGTAATCTCCGCTATACGGTTTCTCAGTGCTTTTTCCGATTGTTTGTATTCAAGAAGCATATTCAAGTAGGTCATTTCGATCCTCCGTTCCAACGTATGTGTTGAATAAAACTGTCCGCAGGCAGGAAGCTTTACCCTCGGGGGGCGAGTAGGGCTTCCTGTCAAATTCCCTACTTTTAATTATAATATCAAAACATACGTTCGTCAAGAGAAAATCGAAAATTTGTTTCGTTTTGTAAATTGTACACAAAAATCGGGTTTGAAATTTTCAGGTCAAAAACCCATGCTTTTCAAGCCGTTTATTATATCCAGATACAGACAGATAATGTCATTTTCGGATACATCTCCGCTGATGACGGGCAGCCTGCTCCTTCGCATATCAACCTCATCGCAGTGGGAGATACCCCGTCTGCCGCTGCCTCTGTATACGCCCTTGAAATTCGTCCATTCCACGGCTCTCGGCGCAAGCAAGCCGTCGTTTTCGCCCTCAATGCTGTTTACCACCAGCCATGGTATGCACATCGCCAAATCCGATGCCGCACTGTTCATTACAAAGCCGTAGCTCTGATAATAAACCCTCGGGTCATCGGGATTTTCGGCGTTGAATTTCTCTGCCATATCCGTCCGAAAAATGTTGACCGCGCCGTATGTGTCGGGGCACTTGTCGCCCAAAATGCCGAACCATAGGTCAACAGCCTTGCAGCCAAGTCTTACGGCAAAATCGGGAAATTTCAGAAGCTTATCCACGGTCAGCGAGCCGTTGTGGGGAGTGGAAAGAGTAGTCAGCGAAGCGACTTTTTCGCCGTACCCCATAGTCGAGATAAGATACCTCGCCTCAAGACCGCCCTTTGAATGAGCGATAATGTTCACCTTTTCGGCACCTGTCTGTTCAAGGACTTTTTTCAGGCTGGACTCAAGCTGACGAGCGTTGCTTTCAACAGAGCCGTTGCTGTCCTGACCGCCGAAGAAAATTTCAGCGCCGTTTTCTTTCAGCGTTTTGGGGATTCTTCCCCAGTAGCATAGCCTTTTGCGGTCGCGGAAGCCCATTCCGTGAACCATCAGTACCGGATATTTCAGTGCAGCCGCCATGCAGACCCCTCATTCCACTATAGTATACAACATATAATATCATATAAAGTGCAATTTGTCAACTGCATATTGCAAATTGGTATTTGCGGCGCAACATTTTGTAGGGGCGGCTATCATCCGCCCATTTTGTTTGTGGTAACATTTTGTATTGCATCAGCGAAGCGTAAGCAAAAAGTTCGCCAGCCTTTCAAGGCTGCGAGGTTCTTAGGGGCAGAGCCCCTAAGCCGCTCTCCGCAGAGAGCGAAACACCCCTAGTTTGCGCCCGCAGGCGCCCGAAAAAATGGAGCAAGGGGTGAAAAATGCGACAGCATTTTGAGGGGAGGCGAACACGACCGCCTCCCCTTGTTGGGCATCAAGAATAACTTTTCTTCAAAACAGTCCGGTGGACTGTTTTGAACGGAGCATATTTTGTAGGGGACGGGTTTCCCGTCCCGTTTATACGGAAAAGGTCGGGCGGATAATATCCGCCCCTACAAAAACATACCACGTTTCCCATACATTTTCGAAAACCAAACTGTGTCGGGTGAAAAGCGAGGGGGAAACCTATATGGGACAATGAAAAACAAAATCCGACGACCAATCGAAGATTGGTTTTAAAGTCGGCATTTCCTTTTCCCCTATCGGTTTCCTGAACCAAACGCTTGCGTTTGGTTTTCGTGCATCCCCTTTCCCTTTCACCTCTTTTCTATTGCCGATTTTTTG
>JAGAUA010000034.1 GCA_017847885.1 Oscillospiraceae bacterium | reverse complement strand
GACCGCCTCCCCTTGTTGGAGCTACAAAGAAAATTTATCTCAAAAACGTGCCGGTGGCACGTTTTTGACACGATAACTTTGTTTAGGTGGGATAGAACGGCAACGGCTTGCGATATTGTCATAGTGCCGATAAATAATGAAACAACGCACAATTAAACATAACACGTTCCCATACATTTACGAAAACCAAACTGTGTCGGGTAAAAAGCGAGGGGGAAACCTATATGGGACAAGGAAAAACAAAATCCAACAAAAATCGGCATTTCCTTTTCCCCTATCGGTTTCCTGAACCAAACGCTTGCGTTTGGTTTTCGTGCATCCCCTTTCCCTTTCACCTCTTTTCTATTGCCGATTTTTTGGCTTTGTGGGGATTTTCCACTTTATCTTGAAGGCTGTTACTTTGCATATTGCACAGCTAAATTATTGTTTAAGTGAATAATGAATGGTGAAAAGTGAATAGTGAATAGTTTTCGTAGGGGACGGGTCTACCGTCCCGTTGATTTTATTTTGCCAAAAACAAAAGGGGCTGCACGGGCAGTCCCTTTTTTATGTGCGGCTGCGGCTTTCCTGCCGCCTGCGCATTTTTATCCAGCTGTAAAAGCCGTAAATATCGTTGCAGAGAAACATCAGAAAACACATCACCATTGGAATGTACGACGTATCCTCCATAGACGCAAGCACCCACAGCACGATAAGCACAACGTCGTTTGCGGCGTAGGCAAGGGCATACGCAGGAATACGGTACAGCATAAGAAATGAAGCGATAAAGCTTGTTGCAACGGAAAAGGTGCTGACGGCAAGATTGGGCGTGCCGAAATACCCCAGTATAAAATAGAAAGCAAAGGTCACAGCCGCGGCAAGAACAAGCATTGCCGCGGTTTTTGCAGCCGTCATGCGCGCCGCCTTGACCTCGGGCTTGCCCTTGGAATAGGGGTGTTTGAGCCATGATATGACCGACATAAGGGCAATGGGCGCGGTCATGCCCAGATAGGTTATCATCTCGCCGTAGTAACGGAATTTCAGCGACACAAGGGCGTAAACAAGGCTGAACACCACGGTCAGCGCCTGACCGAGAACATACCCCTTTGCAACGAATATCAAGGCGGTCACGCCGATAAGCGAGGCGGTAAGGGTCAGAAAGTCCCGTTCGCCGCCCAAAAGAAACGATACCGTAACAACAGCGGCGGATACAGCCCAGAGCGTAAGTTCAAACCTTGTAAGGGTGCGGAACGGATTGGTAAGCTTCATAGGACGGCTTACTTCACCATTTCGCATGCAAGTGCTTCAAGCTGTGCGGTGCTGTCTGCGTTGAGGGCGGAATTTATCTTGACAACGGTTTCCGCAAATTCAATGTCCTTGCACTTTTCAAGCATTTCCCTCATCTTCTTTGCAGCAAGGGGCGCCCAGCTTCCGTTTTCGATAAAGCCGACCTTCTTTTTCTGGAAGTTGCGCTCGGCAAGCTCGGCGATAAACTCTCTCATAAACGGGAACATATCCGCGTTGTATGTTGTGGTTGCAAGAACTATCCTGCCGTAGCGGAACGCGTCCTCAACAGCCTCTGCCATGTCGCAGCGTGCAAGGTCGTTTACCGCGACCTTGGGGCAGCCCTTGCTTTTCAGCAGCTCCGCAAGGGTCTCCGCAGCCTTTTTCGTGTTGCCGTAAACCGATGTGTATGCGATAACAACGCCCTCGGTCTCCACGCCGTATGCAGACCATGTTTTGTAAAGGTCAACATAATAGCCGAGATTTTCACTCAGCACAGGACCGTGGAGAGGACAAATTATGCTTACATCAAGCTTTTCAACCTTTTTCAGAAGTGCCTGGACCTGCGCGCCGTACTTGCCCACAATGCCGAAGTAATAGCGGCGAGCCTCGCACGCCCAGTCCTCGTCGGTATCAAGAGTACCGAATTTTCCGAAAGCGTCCGCGGTGAAAAGCACCTTATCCGCGCTGTCGTATGTAACGATGACCTCGGGCCAGTGTACCATAGGCGCGGCCATAAATGTGAGAGTATGCTTGCCGAGAGAAAGGGTGCCGCCCTCCTCGGCAACAAGCTTTCTGTTGGCATAATCCGTGCCGAAGAAATTCTTCATCATGGCAAAAGCCTTTGCACCTGCAACAATTACCGCATTGGGGTAACGCTCAATAAAACGTCCGATATTTGCGGAGTGGTCAGGCTCCATATGGTGTATAACGAGATAATCGGGGGAGCGTGAGCCGAGAGCGCTGCTTACATTTTCAAGCCATTCATCGCCGAAAGCTGCGTCAACGGTATCCATTACTGCGATTTTCTCGTCCAGGATAACATACGAGTTATAAGCCATGCCGTTGGGCACCTTGTACATTCCCTCAAAAAGGTCGATATTTCGGTCGTTTACGCCAACATATATAATATCATTTGTAACCGTCATTTTTAAAACTCCTTTTTATTATTTTATCGCCCTCACGCTGACAAGCTCAATATCCTTGCTCAGACTGTTTTCGGCAGGGGTATGCTCCTCGGAATAATCCGTGGAAAGGTACTTCTTGTTGTCGTCCGCAAAAACGGTTGCAACCGTTGCACCGCTTCCGAGACGCTCGTTTGCAATTACCGCGCCCAGCAGGTTTGCCCCCGACGATATACCCACGCCGATGCCGAACTCACGGGAAAGTCTCTGCGCCATGATGATAGAGTCGATGTCGTCCACCGAGACCACCTCGCCACATTCATCAAGCTTAAGAATGGGAGGGATAAACTCGTCGGAAATGCCTTGGATACGGTGATTGCCCACCTTATACCCCGTGGAAAGAGTGGGGGAATTTATCGGCTCAAGGGGGTATGCTATGCAGCTCGGATTGACAGTTTTAAGCCGTCTGCCGATACCCATGACCGTGCCGCCCGTGCCAACGCCTGCAACAACAGCGTCGGCGGTGCGCCCTACGGAAGCAAGCTGGCGTGCTATTTCCGCGCCCGTGGTGTAAAAATGCGCGTCGCAGTTGTCCTCGTTGGAAAACTGCCCGGGAAGGAAAACTCCGCCCTTTGCGGCAAGCTCCTCCGTCATTTTTATCGAGCCGAGGAAGCCGCCCTCCTCACGGGAGACGAGCCTTACCTCCGCGCCGAAGCTTTTCATCAGATTGATGCGCTCGCGGCTCATCCAATCGGGCATAAAAATCACAGCCTTGTGTCCAAGATAGCTGCTCATTGCGGAAAAGGCAATGCCCGTGTTTCCGCTTGTCGCCTCGGCAACGATGTCGCCGGGGTTTATCGTCCCCGTCTCGTAAGCCTTTTTCATTATGTAGAACGCCACGCGGTCCTTGATGCTGCCCGTGAGGTTCATATATTCCGCCTTTGCAAAGACCTGCTGCGGCTTGCCCTTGTATTTCAGGGAAATTTCCAGCAGCGGCGTATTGCCTATCATATTCTCAATGCGGTCAAATTTTTCAGTAACCGAACTCATCCGTACATCTCCTTAAGCAATAGTACAACATACTATTATACTATGCTTTACAGCGCAAATCAACACTATTTTTTGAATTATGTAAGGCTCGTGGTCAGCCCGTTAATGGATATGCTTGGGTCGTCAAGGTCGATAACAAGGCATCTTCTGCCGTCGATAACGCTTGTGCGCACCTTGTCCGTGGCGTCGCGGCTGATGTTTATGGTTATCTCGGGAGTGGCAAGAACGGTTTTGTTCTCGATAAGATTTTCCGCGGTAAGACCGTCCGCCTCGCCAACTTTATCCTTGAAAACCGCAGGGAGCGCGTCAAGCTTTTCGCTGCTTACCCCTGCGTCAAAAAGAATGTTATGCAGCTTGTTGTCGTCGATAAGGGGCAGCTCGGTTTCGTTTTTGGACTTGGCAACGATATCCCTCAGCGACTCGTTGACCTGGGTAATGACTGTGTAGCTAAGCTCGTCCCCCACAACGTCTGTAAGCACCTGCTGGAAGGTCTCCTTTTCGCTTTGGCAGGACATTATAAAGTTGCAGCCCAGAACGTCCTCCACCACGGAAATATTGGGCTTTTTCGGGGTCTTGGTGAAGTACATCACCCTGTTAACGTCGGGGCTTCTGTCGCTGAAAACAGGGTAGAAAAAGCCGTCCGTGGGCACACGGCTGATGATAAGGTCGGTGTTGGCTTTCTTCACGATAGCGTTGCTCTCGCTGTCGAACATCAAGCCGTCGTCACCCGTGCATACGGGGCATACCGCCGTGACGATAAAGTTGTACTCCTCCGCGGCGTCATCGTAGCTTTCATCGTTTTTATCCTTGGTCATAATGCTGTATGAGCAGTAGCCCATTATCAGCGTGTACGCCATTTCGTACTCCATGTTGTTGATGATACGCTCGATAAGCTTGGCATTGGCAGTCTCGTCCTCAAGCTTGCCCTTAACGGCGGCGTAAAGGATATTCTGTGCGCCGTCCTCGGCGTACTCCTCGTTGGGAAAGCTGTACTCAACAAGGTTTTTCCCCACGCTTCCGCCCAGCACCTTTTTCAGTGACTCCAGCATGACCGTGCCCTCGTCCTCGGGGATAAGTGAGTAAAGCTTGTTCTCGTTGCAGCGTATGTTTTTCTGTGGGTCGACATACACGGAAACAATGTGGTTAAGGGTAAAAAATCCGCTGCTGTCGGTAAAATTCTTTTTTATTTCCGCAACTTCTTTTTTGTTCATTTGTGTGATGTTCCTTTCTGATAATTTTTGCAGGCTGAGCCTGCACCCACTCCGCAATTACTTTTGTGCAATGCTTTTCATTTGTTACTCGGTAACGTTAATATGAGATAAATAATAACTTGCAGGATATTTTGCAGGGGCGGATATTATCCGCCCGATACATTAACAATAATCAACGGGCGGCTGATAGCCGCCCCTACGATATCGGGACGGGAGACCCGTCCCCTACAAAATAATGCGCTAAATTATTGTTTACCCGACAACCCCCGATGTTTTTTCGCAAGGCGAAAAAACTCGGAAACGAAATCGTAAGATTTCGTTTTAATTACGCATTACGCATTACGAATTCCGCATTATTACTTTTTAGTATACAAAATTTCACGAAATATGTCAACAGCATTGCTGCCCCATACTCCGAAAATCAACAAAAGGGCATAGGCGGCATATGCAAAATTTGTAGAAAATGTAAAAATCAAAAAGTGCTATTGACATTAATATTATATGTGATATAATATACCTTGTAACTATTAATTGAAAAGGGGGATATGCTCCAAGGACGGGGCATTATCACGACAATGGAAACAATTCCGTTTATTGGATTCAGTCTCTATGAGATGTTTCATATGTTTATTTTCTGGTCGTTTATCGGCTGGGGTATAGAGGTCTGCTGGATGACCCTTGAAACAGGCGAATATCAAAACCGCGGCTTCCTCAATATGCCCATATGCCCGATTTACGGTTTCGGCGTAATCATGGTAGTGGTGTTCTTCCGACCGATATCCCACACGATAATACCGCTTTTTTTGGTAACGAGCCTGCTTTGCACCACGTTTGAGCTGCTTGTCGGTCTCGGTATGGAAAAGCTTTTCCACGCAAGATGGTGGGATTACTCCCACGAAAAGTTCAACTTCAAGGGCTACATATGCTTGAAGATATCCATTTTGTGGGGACTTGGCTGCGTTACGGTGGTAAGGCTCGTTCAGCCGCTTGTTGAAAAGGTAATCGACATGATGCCCGTAAAAATGGGGCTTGCGCTTATATGCATATGGTCGGTGCTTATCGTGATAGACCTTATTTCCTCGATATGTGCGGTAAACAAGCTGAACAACCGCTTGAAGCAGATAGACGAGATATCCAAGATAATGCTTCTCAGCGCGGTAAAAATTGGCGAGAACTTATCCCAGGAAACCCTTGAAATAAAGGAGAAATACGACAAGCTTGCCGAAAAGGCGGACGAAAAGACCCAATCGCTCAAGGAGATGTACAGCCGTCATGTTTCCCCAAAGGAGGGGCAGTCACGGCTTGCCGAGATAAATGCCGAAATAAAGGAAAAGTATGGCAAGATAGTAGAGTCTGCCGACTTTAAGCTCAGCGAGTGGAAGGAAAAATACGAAAAGCTTATCAGCTTCCGCGACAGCTCCGTCGACCGCCTTATCAAAGCCTTTCCGCACCTGCGTTCAACTTCGTACAGCGACTCCATGGAAGCAATGAAAAGCCGTATACGCGAAATAAATATCCTGCAAAAAAGAAAACGAACCAAAGCCGAAAAAGCGCCCCCCGAGGATACCTCGGAGGAAGTGCCTGCCGAACGGGGAGGCTGAACGCCCCGAATGTGATTTTTCTGTTAAAACAGCGGAAAAGCTGTTGACATAAAGTCCTCGGCGTGGTATACTGTATAGTGTTTAGACAACCTTTAAGTTGATCCCGTGAGATTGACAAGGCAGTCGCTTATCAGGCTTCGGCGGCGGATACGCTGCACCTCGCAAGGTGTACCGCTGTATGCTGCTATAAAAAAGTAATAAGCTGATCATTACCTGTCTGTGTCTTTCACGGACAGGTATTTTTATTTTCGGAGGTGCGTTATGAGCAGGTCGGGTCTTACCCAAAAGGCCGTCATCATGGACGAAAATTCGATGAAAAGAGCTGTGGCAAGAATATCCTACGAAATTTTGGAGCGCAATAAGGGTGCGGACAAGCTTTGCTTTATCGGCATACTTTCACGGGGAGTATACATCGCAAGGCGGATTGCCGAAAAGCTTGAGGAGCTTGAGGGAGCCGCGCCACAGGTAGGCGTGCTGGACATAACCGCTTACCGCGACGACGAAAAATGCTCCGACAGCGGCGACAGGACGGATATTCCCTTTGACGTAAAGGACAAGCGCGTTGTTATCGTGGACGACGTTATCTTCACGGGACGAAGCGCGAGAGCCGCCATTGACGCGGTAATGAAGCGCGGCAGACCCCGGAATATCCAGCTTGCGGCGCTTGTTGACAGAGGGCATCGGGAACTGCCGATACGTCCCGATTATGTTGGAAAGAACCTGCCCACCTCACGGGACGAGGCGGTCAAGGTGATGATGAAGGAAATTGATGGCTGCGACAAGGTCGTAATTTTTGAGTAATTAACGGAGGTACAGATGAGCATACTTTTAAAAAATGTCAGAGCGGCTGACGATATATCCGACAAAATATGCGACATTTTCATAAGCGGCGGAAAAATTGCCGGGGTTGGTGAAAGCCTTGCGGTCACAGCCGACAGGGTGATAGACGGCGGCGGAAGGCTTGCGGTAATTCCTGCGCTTTTCGATATGCACGTTCACTTCCGCGACCCGGGTCAGACCCACAAGGAGACCGTTGAAACGGGCTGCGCGGCGGCTCTTGCAGGCGGTGTAAGCGGAGTTGCGTGTATGCCCAACACTTCCCCTGCCATAGACAGCAGAGAAACGGTGGAGTATATCCTCAAAAAGGCGGAAAACACGGGCGTTGAGGTTTACCCCGTGGGCTGTATTACAAGGGGCATGAAAGGCGGCGAGCTTTACGACTGGACGAAGCTTGGGGTGAAGCTTATCTCCGACGACGGCAGACCTGTTGCAAACGCGGAATTAATGCGTCAGGCGCTTGAAAAGACCAACGAAAACGGCTTGCTGATAGTATCCCACTGCGAGGACCTGAACATCATAAACGGCGGCATAATCAACAAGGGCGCGGTTTCCGAAAAGCTGGGCGTAAAGGGCATGGACAGGGCTTCCGAGGACAGCATTACCGCCCGTGAGATAGCCCTTGCGGACTCCTGCGGCGCAAGAATACACATCTGCCACGTTTCCACAAAGGGAAGCATGGAGATAGTCCGCGACGCAAAAAAGCGGGGCATAAAGGTGACCTGCGAGACCTGCCCCCACTATTTCACATATACGGAAGAAAAGCTTCTCTCCCGTGATGCGGATTACCGCATGAACCCACCGCTGCGCACCGAGGAGGACAGAGCCGCGGTCATGGAGGCAGTTCTGGACGGAACGGTGGATTGTATCGTTACCGACCACGCTCCCCACGCCGCCGAGGAAAAGGCGGACTTTATGAAAGCGCCCAACGGCGTTGTGGGACTTGAAACGTCCCTTGCAGTAACGCTTACACAGCTTTACCACACGGGAAAGCTGACCCTTAGCCGAATTGCGGAGCTTATGTCGGTCAACCCGAGAAAGCTGCTTGGTATCGAGGTCACGCGGATAGAAAAGGGCGCAAAGGCTGACCTTGCGGTTATCGACCTTGACAGAGAATGGACGGTCGTTCCCGACGAGCTTCACTCAAAGTCACACAACACCGTGTTCAAGGGCGAACGGCTCAAGGGTAAAAACATTATGACAATTACTGACGGAAAGATACGTTACGAAATATAGTTAAAAAATCAAAAATATAAGGAGTGGTACAAATGTCATTTGACAGACTTATCGCAAAAATCATCGAAACGGGAAACCCTACTGTTGTGGGACTTGACCCCAAGCTGGACTACGTTCCCGACTTTATCAAGGAAAAGGCATTTGAGGAAAAGGGAAGAGACCTGAAGGGCGCGGCAAATGCCCTCTGGCACTTCAACAAGGCGCTTATCGACGCGGTTTGCGATATAGTTCCTGCGGTAAAGCCTCAGGCGGCGTACTATGAGATGTACGGCTGGCATGGCGTGAAAACTCTTTACAAAACCATCGAATATGCCAAGGAAAAGGGTATGTTCGTTATCGTTGACGGCAAGAGAAACGACATCGGCGCAACTATGGAGGCATACACAAACGCTTATCTCGGCAGCACCGCTGTTGACGGCAAGACCTTCGAGGGCTTCGGCGCGGACGCTCTCACGGTAAACGGCTACCTGGGCACGGACGGCATCGCTCCTCTTACGGCAGTATGCAAGGAAAACGACAAGGGCATTTTCGTGCTTGTGAAAACATCTAACAAGTCCAGCGGCGAGCTTCAGGACAGAAAGCTTGACGACGGCAAGACCATATACGAGACAATGGGCGATATGTGCGAAAGCTGGGGCGCGGATACTATCGGCAAGTACGGCTACTCCGCAGTGGGCGCAGTTGTAGGCGCAACCTATCCCGAACAGCTTGCGGAAATGCGCGCTAAGCTTCCCCACACATTCTTCCTTGTACCCGGCTACGGCGCACAGGGCGGCGGCGCAGAGGGCGTTGCAAAGGCGTTTGACGAAAAGGGTCTGGGCGCTATCGTGAATTCCTCCCGTGCGGTAATGTGTGCATATCAGAAGGAGGGCTGCGACCCCAAGGATTTTGCAGGTGCGGCAAGACGGGAGTGCATACGCATGAGAGAGGACATCACAAGCTTTGTGACCGCTCTTAAAAAGTAAAAATGTGCAGCCGCCAAACGGCGTGCTTAAAATAAGGAGGAAACAATATGTCTTTATTCAACATGGGCGATAAGGCGTACCTGATGCTTGCCGACGGAACGGTATTTGAGGGCTATTCCTTCGGCGCAAAGGGTACCTCTTTCGGCGAGATCGTTTTTGCAACGGGTATGACGGGCTATGAGGAAACACTTTCCGACCCAAGCTATTACGGTCAGATAGTTACGCAGACCTTTCCGCTTATCGGAAATTACGGCGTGAACGACGAAGATTACGAGTCCAAGACCTCGGTGGTAAGCGGCTATGTGGTAAGGGAGTGGTGCAATGCCCCCTCAAACTTCCGCTGTGAGGGCAACGTGGACGAATTCCTCAAAAAGCATAATATTATCGGCATACACTCCATCGACACGCGCTGTCTGACGAGAATTATCCGTGAGCACGGCGTTATGAACGGCGTTATAACGACCGAAAACGTGTACGAGAAAAAGGACGAATTCCTGAAAAAAATCAGCGAGTTCAAGATAGTAAACGCGGTGAAATCAGTTACCGTTAAGGAGCAGGAATTTTTCAAGGCGGATAACGCAAAATATAACGTTGCGCTCTTTGATTTCGGCTACAAGTTCAACATCAGACGTGAGCTTGTAAAGCGCGGCTGCAACGTGACCGTTGTTCCTGCGGACACAACTGCGGAGCAGATAAAGGCGCTTGCTCCCGACGGAATAATGCTTTCCAACGGCCCCGGCGACCCTGCGGAGAATGTTGAGGTCATCGCAAATCTCCGCGAGGTGAACAAGCTGGGCATACCAACCTTCGGTATCTGCCTCGGACACCAGCTTACCGCCCTTGCAAACGGCGCAAAGACCGAAAAGCTGAAATACGGTCACCGCGGCGCAAATCAGCCCGTTATCGACATTGCACTTGACAAGACATTTGTTACCTCACAAAACCACGGCTATGCCGTTGTAAGCGACAGCATTGACCCGTCGGTTGGCGAGGTCTCCCACAAAAACGCCAACGACGGCACCTGCGAGGGCGTAAGATACAAGAGCTTCCCCTGCTTCACGGTGCAGTTCCACCCCGAAGCCTGCGGCGGTCCTCACGATACTGCCTATCTTTTTGACGAATTTATTGATATGATTAAAAAGAACAAGGAGGACAACTAAAATGCCGCTTAGAAATGATATAAAGAAAGTCCTCGTTATCGGCTCGGGACCAATCATCATCGGACAGGCTGCCGAATTTGACTATGCAGGCACCCAGGCGTGCCGCGCGCTGAAGCAGGAGGGACTTGAGGTCGTACTCATCAACTCCAACCCTGCAACAATTATGACCGACAAGGCTATGGCGGACAAGGTCTACATCGAGCCGCTGACCCTTGACGTGGTGAAGAAAATAATCGAGATAGAAAAGCCCGACAGTGTTCTTTCCACCCTCGGCGGACAGACGGGTCTGACCCTTTCCATGCAGCTTGCGGAGTGCGGCTTCCTTGAGGAGCATAACGTCAAGCTTCTGGGTGCAAACCCCGAGACTATCCACAAGGCGGAGGACAGACAGGCTTTCAAGGATACTATGGAAAAAATCGGCGAGCCGTGTATTCCCTCAAAGGTCGTTGAGACTGTTGATGACGCGGTGGATTTTGCCGAGGTGATAAGCTACCCCGTTATCGTCCGTCCTGCGTTTACTCTCGGCGGAACAGGCGGCGGTATCGCATACAACGAGGACGAGCTTCGTGACATTGCAACAAACGGTCTCCGTCTTTCGCCAATCACACAGGTGCTTATCGAAAAGTGCATAAGCGGCTGGAAGGAAATTGAGTTTGAGGTTATCCGTGACAGCAAGGGCAACGTTATCACAGTCTGCTCAATGGAAAACTTCGACCCCGTGGGCGTACACACCGGCGACTCTATCGTTATCGCTCCTGCGGTGACGCTTACCGACAAGGAGTATCAGATGCTCCGTACAGCGGCACTGAACATTATCTCCGAGCTTAAAGTTGAGGGCGGCTGCAACTGTCAGTTTGCGCTTCACCCCACAAGCTTTGAGTACGCCGTTATCGAGGTAAACCCAAGAGTATCCCGTTCCTCCGCACTTGCTTCAAAGGCAACGGGTTACCCCATTGCAAAGGTGGCAACGAAAATCGCTATCGGTTACAGCCTTGACGAAATCGTAAATCAGGTAACGGGCAAGACCTATGCCTGCTTCGAGCCTGCACTTGACTATGTTGTTGTAAAGTTCCCCAAGTGGGCGTTTGATAAATTTGTTTACGCAAAGCGTACCCTCGGCACTCAGATGATGGCAACGGGCGAGGTCATGGCTATCGGTACTTCCTTTGAACAGGCAATGATGAAAGCCGTACGTTCCATTGAATTGGGCATGGATACCATGAACCTGAAAAAGCTGGAACGCCTTGACGATACCGAGATAAAGAACCGTCTCTACAACGTGGACGACGAGCGTTCATTCGTGGTGTTTGAAGCGCTGAAACGAGGTGTGCCTATCGAGACTATCCACGAAATTACCAAGATAGACTGCTGGTTCCTTGCAAAGCTGAATAACCTTGTGGAGCTTGAAAAGCTTCTTAGTGATGGCGAGCTTACCGAGGAAAAGTACGACCTTGCAAAGAAGTACGGCTACCTTGACAGCACCATCGAGCGTATCAGCGGACAGAAATGCCCCAAGAGAACAAGAGCCGTGTTCAAAATGGTTGACACCTGCGCAGGCGAGTTCAAGGCGGAAACGCCCTATTTCTACTCCACCTTTGACAAGGAAAACGAAGCAAAGCAGTTCATTGAGCGCACCGACAAGGGCAAGAAAAAAATCATCGTTTTCGGCTCGGGACCTATCCGTATCGGTCAGGGTATCGAGTTCGACTACTGCTCGGTGCATTGTGTTTGGGCGCTTAAAGAAATGGGCTACGAAGCCGTTATCTGCAACAACAACCCCGAGACCGTTTCCACCGACTTCGACACGGGTGACAGACTTTATTTCGACCCCCTCACAAAAGAGGACGTTGAAGCTATCATCGAAACGGAGCAGCCCTACGGCGTTGTGGTACAGTTCGGCGGTCAGACCGCTATCAAGCTGACAAAGCACCTGTCCGAAATGGGCGTGAATATCCTCGGCACTTCCGCCGACAGCATCGACGCAGCCGAGGACAGAGAGCGCTTCGACGAGCTGCTTAACAAGTGCGGAATACCCCGTCCCGCAGGTCATACCGTAATGAACACCGAGGAAGCGCTTAAAGCCGCAGAGGAGCTTGGCTATCCCGTGCTTATGCGTCCGTCCTACGTTCTGGGCGGTCAGAATATGATTATCGCCCACTCCAATCAGGACATCATTGAGTACATGGAGATTATCATGCGCGGCGGACTTGAAAACCCCGTGCTTATCGACAAATACATGATGGGCAAGGAGGTCGAGGTCGACGCTATCTGCGACGGCACAGACTTTGTTATCCCCGGAATTATGGAGCATATCGAGCGAGCAGGTATCCACTCGGGCGACTCAATTTCCGTGTATCCTGCACTTACCCTCACAAAGAAGATACGCGAGACTATTATCGAGTACACACGCCGCCTCGCAATGGAGCTTCACGTTATCGGTCTGGTAAATATCCAATACGTTGTCTATAACGACGAGGTTTATGTTATCGAGGTAAACCCTCGTTCGTCAAGAACTGTGCCTTACATTTCAAAGGTAACGGGCGTGCCTATGGTCGATATCGCGACAAAGATAATGCTGGGCGAGACCCTTAAAGAGCAGGGCTACACCAGCGGACTTTACAAGGAAGCCGACTTTGTGGCAGTAAAAGTCCCCGTGTTCAGCTTTGAAAAGCTCCACGACGTTGATACCGCTCTCGGACCCGAGATGAAGTCCACGGGCGAGTGTCTCGGTATCGCAAGAAGCTTTGAGGACGCCCTTTACAAGGGACTTGTTGCTGCTGGATACAGCCTTGAAAAGAAGCAGGGCGGCGGCGTGCTGATAACCGTCCGCGACACCGATAAGCAGGAGATAATCTATGTTGCGGAAAAATTTGAGCATCTCGGCTTTGATATTTACGCAACAAGCGGCACGGCTTCGATGCTGAACAGGAACATGGTTGCGGCAAACGTGGTAAGACGCGTTTCCGAGGAGAAGCCCAACGTTATGACTCTCCTTGACAGCGGCAAGATAGACTATGTTATCTCCACTTCCGCAAAGGGACGTATCCCTGCATTTGACAGCGTAAAGATACGCCGCAAGACTGTTGAGCGCTCGATTTGCTGTCTTACCGCGATCGACACAGCGAACGCCGTTGCTGATATTCTCATGATGGGCAAGAACATCGACGAGATGGAAATGGTGGATATTACTAAAATATAAAATTCAGTTTGTATGAATTAAACGGGCGGCTGACAGCGTTCCCGAAAAATGGCTTAATATCGCCATTTATTGTAGGGGACGGGTCTCCCGTCCCGTTGATTTCATTTTATACAGAAAGGAATGAACACATTGAAGTATACACAAGGTAAATATCTTATCCTTTCAAAGAAAACTCTTGCAAAGGAGATATACGACCTGACTATCCTCTGCCCCGATGTTGCGGAAGCTGCAAAGCCGGGACAGTTCGTGAACATCAAGGCTGACGGCTTTATGCTCCGCAGACCTATCTCCATTTGCTCCATTGATAAAAGCAAAGGCACTCTCCGCATCATTTTCGAGGTGCGCGGCGAGGGCACAAAGGCGCTTTCACAGCTTTCCGAGGGCAGCATGATTGACCTTGTCGCACCCCTCGGCGGACGGGGCTTTGAGCTTGACGGACACGAAACTGCCGTGATTATCGGCGGCGGTATCGGCAATCCCCCCATGCTTGCGGTCGCGGAAAAATTCGGCGCAAAGGGTACTGTTATAAGCGGCTTCAGAAACGCTTCCGCGGTTATCCTCCAAGACGACTTCAAGGCAACGGGCGCGGAAACCGTACTTTGCACCGATGACGGCTCGGCAGGACGAAAGGGCTTCGTTACCGACGCGTTGAAAGAGGTACTCCAAACGAAAAAGCCCGATATCATCTACGCCTGCGGACCGAACGTAATGCTTCGCAGAATTATTGAAATTGCCAAGGCAAACGGCGTAAAGTGTCAGGTCTCCCTTGAGGAAAGAATGGGCTGCGGCGTGGGTGCGTGCCTTGTTTGCGCGTGCAGGACTATTCGTGACGGCGAGGAGTACTACGCCCACGTCTGCAAGGACGGCCCCGTTTTCAATGCCGAGGAGGTGCTTTTCGATGAGTAATTCAAACAAGCTTGCCGTGAATTTCTGCGGCGTTGATTTCAAAAATCCCCTTATCCCTGCTTCGGGCGCATTCGGCTACGGACGGGAATTCGAGCAGTTCTATCCGCTTTCAACTCTCGGCGGAATTTCCGTCAAGGGCACTACGGGTACAAGGCGCAACGGCAATCTTCCCCCGAGAATTGCCGAGACACCAAGCGGTATGCTCAACAGCGTGGGACTCCAAAACCCGGGCATTGACCACTTTATCAGCACCGAGCTTCCCAACCTTAAAACAAAGGATACGGTGGTTATTGCCAACATTGCAGGCTCAACTGCGGACGAGTACCGCGAAATTGCGGAAAAGCTTGACAAGACCGACGTCGACATGATAGAGGTGAATATTTCCTGCCCCAACGTCAAGGCAGGCGGCGCTGCATTCGGCGTGACCTGCGAGGGCGCGGCTTCCATAACAAAAATCGTCAGAGCGGCAACAAGCAAGCCTGTGATGATGAAGCTTTCCCCCAACGTTACAAACATTGCCGAAATCGCAAAGGCGGTTGAAGCCGAGGGCGCGGACGCGGTATCCCTTATCAACACCCTTCTCGGTATGCGTATCGACATAAAAACCCGCCGTCCCGTTCTCCATAACAACGTGGGCGGACTTTCGGGTCCTGCGATTTTTCCCGTTGCGGTAAGAATGGTGTGGCAGGTCGCAAACGCGGTGAATATCCCCGTCTGCGGCATGGGCGGAATTTCCCGCTGGGAGGACGTTGTGGAAATGATGATGGCAGGCGCAAAAACCGTGCAGATAGGCGCGGCTCTGTTTGCAAACCCCATGGCTCCCGTGGAAATTATCGAGGGTCTGGAGCAGTATGTTTCCGACAACAATTTAAGCAGCTTGCAGGATATTGTGGGCACGGTAAAGCCGTGGTGATAAATCGGGAATATTTTTTGACGGACATATCTTAAAGCATAACACATAACAAAGGAGAATAACTATGTCGTTACCCGATTTCAAGAAAACCGAGCAGAACAAAACCGCCCTTCCCGAATGGGCAAAGGATATGAAGGACGGCGAGTTTATCAGCTATTCCACAACATTCAAAAGCAAGATATATTTTGAGCTTTTCGATGAATACACCTATCCCTGCGCCGAGTCGGGGGACATCAGATACTATGTATTCGACCCTGTAAAGCATGGCGCAGACCCCACTAAAAAGTACCCCGTGCTGATGTGGCTTCACGGCGCAAGCAACTCACTTATGGGTGTGGGGTGCATAATGTGCAGCGGTGCGGAGCAGTTTGCTTCGCCAAAGTATCAGCAGGAAATGGGCGGCGCATACATTATCGTTCCCCTTGCCAATGAGGAGCGCCTTGAGGACGGCAGCATCCTCGGCACATGGTCGGAGGTTTACTCAAAGCCGGTAAAGGCAATTTACGACAAGGTGTGCGCGGAAAATGCCGCGAATGTGGGAAAGAAATTCGTTATGGGTGCGTCATCGGGAGGATATTTCACATGGCAGCTTCTGGAGGATCACTGCGGATATTTCGACGGCGCTATCCCCATTGCTTCGGGGTATATACCCTCGGACGAGGTTCTCGACAGGATTTCCGAAGAAGGCACAAGCCTTATAATTGCCCACGGAAAACGGGACGAGCTTGTGGATTTTGATGAGTGCGTAAAGCCGCGCATTGATAAGTTATCCGCCATGAAAAATTGTATCTGCTTCTTCCCCGAATGGGTATACAACGGCGACGGCGGAGTGGCTTCGGTATTTTACGGCTTTGAAATGGGTCAGCATTGCATGATAAACTGGGTGCAGAACAACCTTATCTTCGATAACGGCACACCTGCCGACGAAAGGCTGCCGGACGGCATAACAGGCTGGATAAAAAGCGTTGCCGAAAAATAACCGAAAAGGAATTATAATATGCTGAAAATATATTTTGTCCGTCACGCCGAGGCAATGGGAAACGTGCTTGAATTTTTTCAAGGCAGGACGGACTGCGAAATAAGCGAAAAGGGTGCAAAGCAGCTTGAATGTCTTGCGGAGCGGTTTAAGGATATACCCATTGAGGCGATATATTCAAGCCCCTTGAAGCGCACTATGTCTACCGCGGAGGCTGTGAATAAATACCACGGTCTGCCCATAATAACGGACGAGCGGCTTATGGAGATAGACGGCGGCGAGTGGGAGGGCAAGCCTTGGGCGGAGCTTCCCAAGCTTTACCCCAAGGAGTACGACCTGTGGCAGAACAGAATGTACGACTTCTACACCGAAAAGGGCGAGAAAATGACCGAGGTTTTCGAACGTATGAAAACCGCCGTTGCCGACATTGCCGCGCAGAACGTGGGGAAAACTATTGCTGTGGTATCCCACGGCTGCGCCCTGCGGAACTATCTTTGCTATGCAATGGGCAACCCTATCGAGCGGCTGAAAGACGTGGGCTGGTCGGACAACACCGCCGTTTCCCTTGTTGAGTACGACGAAAGCCTTACCCCACACATCATTTTCAGGAACAACAACGACCACCTTACAAGCGAGCTTTCCACGCTGTCACATTCGGCATGGTGCAAGGCAGACAACGGCTCGTCGGAGTTTAAAGAAAGGAAGTAAAAGCGATATGCGAATCATGTCCGTGGATTTCGGCGACAGCAGAACGGGTATCGCCGTGTGCGACAAAAGCGAAATGCTTGCCTCGCCGCTGACGGTCATTACCGAGTATAATTTTGAGCGGTGCGCGGAAAAGGTTGCCGAGCTTGCAAAAAAAGAAAAAGCCGAGCTTATAGTAGTCGGCTATCCTAAAAATATGAACGGCACGGCAGGGGAGCGCGCCGAAAAATGCGCCGAATTTGCGCGGCTTGCAGGTGAGCTTTCGGGCATACCCACCGAGCTTTGGGACGAGCGCAGAACTACCGTTACCGCGCATAATTACCTTAACGAGACCAACGTCCGCGGCAAAAAGCGCAAAGCCGTTGTGGACGCAGTGGCGGCAACTATCATTCTCGAGACGTACCTTGCTTATCGGAAGAACTCGCAAAAAGCTCCTTGAAGCCGATTAGCAGTATAAACGCCCCGAACAGCTTTTTCAAAATATCCGAGCCGATATAGTCGGCTGCATATGCTCCTGCCGCCGCGGCGATAACGCCCGTGAAAAGCGACGGGAGTATTTTTTTCCATTCGATAAGACCGTTCCTGCTGTGGAGTATCACCGACAAAAGAGCAATGGGAATGAAATAGATGAGGTTTATGCCCTGTGCGGCAAGCTGGTCAAAGCCGCCGAAAACGGTTAGGTAGATTATCAGTATCATTCCGCCGCCAACGCCCATGGAAGCGAAAATTCCCGTCAGAAGCGCCGCAATGAAGGACCATATCATAAAAGCATTCTCCCTCCCGAAATGATGAGTATCACGCCGAAGATTCTTTTCAGCGCAAGGGTGGGTATCTTTTTTATGAGCAGGCTTCCGATGACCGCGCCCGCAAGTCCGAAGGGTATAAGGGGAAGGGCGTCTCCCCAGCGGAAGCTGCTTTCCGTGGCATAGAAAAACGCCGATACCACCGACAGCGGCAGAGTAAGTGCAAGGGACGTTGCATGGGAGCTTTTCACGGCCACGCCGCCCTTTTGGAGCATAGGCACTGCGGCGATACCGCCACCCGAGCCGAAAAGCCCGTTGCAAAACCCCGTCACCGCTCCCAGCATATAGAAATAAAGCTTTCCCTTTTTCATAAGCGTCCCCCTCTCGAATACGGATATTATCTGCATTTGAGAGGGGATTATACTTATATTACATTTTCTTCGATAAATTTTGTCAGCTCCCGCGCCATTTCGTCATGCTCGGGAAGTCTGGGGTGACCGGGAGTCGCCGCGCCGTTTCTGCTGAACATATTGTGGTACGCCTTTATGCCCTCAGCGCAAAGCTGCTCCTTTATCTCCTCGACAGCCTTGTCCCACTCGGCGTCGTGCATGAGGATAGTTGTGGTCAGCACGAACTTTGCGGTTTTATAATGGGAGTCAAGCTTCCGCACCATGTCCATGTATGCGCCCTTCCACTTTGCGCGGTATTCGGGGTCGGCAATGTCTATATCGTCGTTATCGTTGATGCCGTCATGCTTGTCGTTCTGACCCACCGCGATGATAACGATGTCGGGAGTGTATCTGTCAAAATCCCACTCGGTAATGCTTCCGCCCTCGGGGAAATAGCAGGTCTTGTCGAAGGTGCTTTCAAGACCGATAAAGTCGGGAGCGTGGAAATATCCCGTGCCGTCGAAAATCGCAATGCCGCCCTGACAGATGTTATGTATCTGCGCGCCGATGTTCCGTGCGGTCTGCATGACAAAGCTGTTCCACACGTTGTCATAGCGGCTGCCGTGGTCGTCGGGGTCACATTTTGCAACATAATCTACCGCCTCGATTACCTCGCCTGCGCACACGCTGTCGCCGTAGACCTCTATCTTTCTTTCGGGCAAGGGATTCGGGGCAAGGAACTCGCCGTCCGTCTCGAACGCCTTGATGTCAAGGGTCTGATTTGCCGCATGGCGCTTGTATATGATAACATCATGCACACCCTCGGAAAGCCCCTCTGCAGCGGTCAGAGTGATGTCCTTTCCGTTGTTTTCGGGGGAAAGGGGAATGCCCGTCATTTTTCCGTCAACGACAACACCAAGCTGAAGCTCGCCCCAGAAAACAGAGCTTGCGATCGTAACGGAAAGCCTTGTTCCGCGGAATTTCACTGCCGCCTGCGCGCCTGCGTGGAAAAACCTCACAGCGCCGTTGGTTTTGTCGTATCTTCCCATATAAGAGATATTGCTGTCGTTATATAAAATTTTCATAAAGTCCGCTCCTTTTCGCGTAAAGTTCGTTATACAGATTTTATCATATTTTTTTTATTTTTACAAGAAGTAAATTAATAAATAAGAAAAAAAAGCGTGATATTTTGAACGCTGAAAAATTGTATAATATAATCAGTAAAATACAAAAGGGGGGCGGAGCTATGGTAAAAAGAATAGCGCTGAACCAGGTCGGATACATTGCGGATATGCCTAAAACCGCTGTCATAGTGGGCGCTGCCGATGTCTTTGAAATAGTGGGAGCGGAAAGCGGAAAGACCTTTTTCTCTGGCATACCCTGTGACCCCGTTTCGGACGAAGCGTCCGGGGACTCCGTTTCTCTTATTGACTTTTCCGCCTTTAACCTTTGCGGAGAGTATGTGATAAGAGCAGGCAGAAAAAAATCCTGCGTCTTTAATATATCCCGTTCGCCCTACAACAAGCTGAAAAAAGGGCTTCTCAAGGGGCTTTATTACAGCAGGTGCGGCACGGCTCTTGACAAGCGCTTTGCTGGGGATTATGCCCACGGCGTATGCCACAGCGAGCTTGCGCCTTTGCTTGAAAGACCGTCCCAAAAGCTGGACGTTTCCGGCGGCTGGCACGATTCGGGCAGCTACGGCAAATACACGGTTTGCACCTGCACCGTCCTTGCGCATCTTCTTTACGCCTATAAGCTTTTCCCCAATGCTTTTGAGGATATTACGGGCATTCCCGAATCGGGCAACGGCATACCCGACATTCTCAACGAGTGCCGTGTGGGACTTGAATGGCTGCTGAAAATGCAGGCAAGAGACGGCGGCGTATACCATAAGGTAGTCTCAATAAATCCTGCGGAGGTATGTATGCCCGAGGACGACGAAATGGAGCAGTACGTGTTCCCCCGTTCACACCAAGCGGCGGCGTGCTTCTGCGCGGTAACGTCCCTTGCTTCGGGAATATTCGCCGAGTTTGACGAAGAATTTTCGGCAAGACTCAACGAGGCTTCCATAAACGCGTGGATATGGATAATCAACAACCAAGGCTTTGAAGCGGCGGAAAATCCCCCATCGGTCGCAGCCAGCACCGCAGGTGACTTTTTCGACTACAACTTTGACGACGATATGTTCTGGGCGGTATGCGAGCTTTACGAGGCAACGGGGGACGAAACGTTCCACGAAAAGCTTATGGAGCTTTGCAAACAGATAAGTGCAACAGGCTTTTCAAACCGCGACAACGGCGGCTTCGGCGCGCTTTGCTACCTTTTCGGCAAGCGTCCCAGGGATAAGTATACCGAGCAGCTTATCAAGGTGCAGATACGCATTAAAGCGGATAACCTTTACAGCCTTAGCCAAAAGAACGGCTTCGGCACGGCGAAAGCCCCCGAGGATTACATTCTCGGCAGCAATATGTACACAATGACGGGAGCAATGCTCCTTATCGCAGCCCATATCCTGTTTGACTGCAGCGATTATCTCATCGCGGCGCATGAGCAGCTCAACTATATGCTAGGTAAAAATCCCAATGGCATAAGCTTTGTCACGGGCTTCGGTGAAAGCTGCGTGAGACACCCTCACCACAGACCCTCCGAGTCGGACGACATCGAAGAGCCTGTTCCGGGACTTGTGGTATGCGGTCCAAACAAGGATTTCAGCGACGAGGTGGCACAGTGGAATATCCCCGGCAACGCGGCTCCTGCCAAGTGCTACTGCGACATCATGCACAGCTACACAACAAATGAGCCGTCCATATACTGCGCTTCATCAATGATTTTCGTGACGGGGTATCTTTGCTCCGTTTCGGGTATTCAGTAACGATACAGAAAAGGAATGATTTTTTTGACAACAAAGCATATTTCACGCATTGCCGCGGTTATTCTCTGCGGCGCAATGCTTGCAGGCTGCGGCAAGGAAAGCAGCGGAAGCGATACCTCCGAGCAGACCTCGGCAGCGGATACGGCAGCTGCGGCGGTAACAATGGCAGCCGACCCCAACGCGGTGGAGCAGGGCGTGCCCGTTGACCTTGAAGCAGGCATTACCGATAAAATGTACGGCAGGGCAATTATGAACGAGGGTGACCTTACGCGCCTTGCAAGCGCCATGAAAAAGGCGCAAAGCGGAGAAAAAGTGACCGTGGGCGTAATAGGCGGCTCGATAACTCAAGGCAGCTGCGCGTCAAGCACGTCCTCCTGCTATGCTTCCCTTTTTTATCAGTGGTGGCAGACAAAGTTCCCCGAGGGCAGCATTGAATTTGTGAACGCAGGTATCGGCGGCACAAACAGCTATCTGGGCGTACACCGCGTTGACGAACAGCTTCTTGCGTACAGCCCCGACGCGGTCATCGTGGAATTTTCCGTAAACGATACCGACAAGATGATGAACAAGTATTCCTACGACAGCCTTGTGAGGAAGATACTTTCCCATGAAAGCAACCCTGCGGTAATGCTGCTGTTCACCACAATGGATAACGGTACAAGCCTTCAGGACGTCCACAAGGAGATAGGCGCGGCGTATGACCTGCCCATGATAAGCTATCACGACGCGGTATATCCCGAGGTTGCGGCAGGAAACCTTAACTGGGCGGACATATCCCCCGACAACATTCACCCCAACGACGCAGGACACAGCATAATAGGTCAGCTTCTCAGCCGTTACCTTGACAGCGTTTACGATAAGCTTGATACCGTAACGGGCGAGCCTGCACCGTTCACCGCAGAGGGGTATACCAAGGATTACTACGCAAACGCGGAAATGCTCAGCGCGGCTGATATCACCGCGACTTCCTGCGAGGGCTTCGAGACCGTGCCAAACGGATTTTACAGCCAGTTCCCCGACAACTGGAAAACCGAGTCGGGTGGCACGCTCACATTTGAGGTGGAGTGCAGGAACTTCGGCGTGTTCTTTATGCGCACAACCGACGGAAAGAGCGGCACATATGAGGTTTACGCCGACGGCGAGCGCAAGGGCAGACTTGAAGCGGACTTCACAGGCGGCTGGGGCAGCTACGGCGAGACGAAGCAGATAATACTCGGCAACGATACGGTGAAGCATACCATTGAAATAAAGCCTGCCGAGGGCAGCGAGGACAAGGGCATTACCATTCTCGGACTTATGGTTTCATAGTGCGGATACGAAAAAAATTAAGGGGCGGCTGATAGCCGCCCGTGTTTTTTGTGGGGTAATATTTTGTAGGGCATCAGCGAAGCGAGAGTAAAAAGTTCGCCAGCCTTTCAAGGCTGCGAGGTTCTTAGGGGCAGAGCCCCTAAGTCGCGCTCCGCAGAGCGCGAAACACCCCAGCTTGCGCCCGCAGGCGCCCGAAAAAACGGAGCAAGGGGTGAAAAATGCGACAGCATTTTGAGGGGAGGCGAACACGACCGCCTCCCCTTGTTGCAGCTACAAATAAAATGTATCTCAAAAACGTGCCGGTGGCACGTTTTTGACACGGTAACTTTGTTTAGGTGGGATAGAACGGCAACGG
>JAGAUA010000033.1 GCA_017847885.1 Oscillospiraceae bacterium | reverse complement strand
GCCTAAAAGGCGGCAAGTCAAAACCTGCGGTTTTGACAGAATTAGTATTGAACGGCTTTCCTGCGGCTTCGCCGCACCCACCGCAAAGCGGTGGAATCAACCTATAGACTTTGTCTATAGGTTGATTAGGAAATAGTATAAAGCTGCTTGCCCTGCTGTACAGGCGCTTTGAGGAAACAAGCAAATATTCCGAAAAGATAATGCGTTTTCAGAATGAATATATCCGCATAATTGACGCTATAAATTACATTGACCGTAATTTCAAGGAGCCTGTTGCTTTGAAAGAGCTTGCGGAAATGGTACATATGAATCAGAATTATTTTTCCACCTATTTCAAAAATGTTATGAACTGTTCGGTATCAACATATATCATACGCAGACGGCTCAAACACGCCTGTCTGCTGCTTGCAACTACGGAAGACAGTATCATAGAAATTGCCTCCGCTTCGGGATTTGAGAATGTGCCATACTTTAACCGCACATTCAAAAAGCACATGGGAATGACCCCCGGCGAATACAGAAATTCTGCCAACAAATAAGAAAACTGCCTGCTCGCAATGAACAGGCAGCACTTTTTTATTCGTTTATTCTGTAATAGCAGTAAAGTATCCATGCGTGAGGGTGTGCGCAGTAAACGGGAATATTTGCATATGTCAGCGACTGATCGGGCAGTCCCTCCTCGGGAATAAGGGACGATTCGATATTATCCGCAGCAGACCAATATGACGACCAATACTGCGGAAATTCCTCCGATAAATGCTGCAATGTCATATTTTTGAGAAGTCTTTCCGCCTCTGCCTTATCGAACTGTGATACTCCGATTATAACGGGGCCGTTCAGCGCATACCAGAAGCCGCCGTTTTCACGAGAGCCTTTGTCAAAGCCCTCGTCCTCAAATTCGGGTGCTTCCTGCTCTCTTGCACCAAGCTTTTCACCGCTGTAAACACGCTTTTTCATTTCCTCATAAAGCAGGCGTTTTCTATCCTCGGAAAGCTCGTTTATCTGCAATGTAAAGCCCTGGGGTTCAAGGAACATATTGTCATCGCCGTAGGGCTCGCCGTTGAAATACATTCTTCTGGGGAAGCTTCTCTCCCCCATATCCGCAAGGTATGCACGGAGAATATTACTCCTATATAAAGTCATACTCTCGCAAAGCCTGTCAAGCTGTCCGCAGCATTTTGCGGCTTCTTTCAGTTGCGGTATCAAGGTCTGGAAAATGCTTATCGCCATTGCCGAATTCATATGGGATTCGCCCGTCAAGAAGATATTATTGTACGGCACTTTTTCAATATAGTAAACAGCGTCGTTCCAGTCGGAATTGAGCAGCTTCACAAGTCCGTGAGCGCCCGTGCCAATGGTATCCCGCAGGAAAATAAAGCACTTTTCGGTAAGCTCAGCAGCGGTCATTTCCGTCTGATTTTTGGCAGGATACGGCTGTACTTTTTCGCTCATAAAAGCGTAGTCTTTCGTAACGCGAAGATACTCGGACAAAAGCAGGAAGAAATAAAGCTGCTGGTCGCTGGTGAAATAACGCTCATTTTCCGCATAACCGTTGCCCGACTCGATAAGGCGTATCTCACCGAAAGGAGTGGTGCGTTTCAGCATATATCTCAGCACGCTTTTTGCAAGCTTCGGGTTGTAATAAACAAGAGGAAGTGCGTGCTGGAAATTATCACGGGCGCTTGCGTGGCAGCCCCAGTCGTAGTCGTAGATAGTGCCTTGGGGTATCTTGGTCTCGCCATAATATTCGCTGTATGTTGCCATTGCTTCAAGGTTATAAACGTGCCATCTTAGCTCACGGCGAAGCACCTCGTCCTTTTCACCCTCAAAGTCGGGAATTATCTTTAGCCAGTCGTCGGCAAATGCACAGACAGGCTCGGAGACGATTTTACCCGATGCAAGCTCTGCGCAGATATTATCCTGCATAGATGCGCCGTACTCAAAGGAATAGCCGATTATTATGCGAATTGTCTTTTCTTCATCGGGTGCAAGAGTGAATGAGACATCAGCATTGATACCGCTGCTGTCACCCGAAAATGCCGTATTTTCGGACAACGACTTCATAAACAAAAGCGGCGGAAATGCGTCGTGCTTGGACATGGACTCTCTGTCGGGAACGAGCAGAGGATCATCGCTGTGAGCCGTAATAGTGACCTTTGCGGAATTGTCCGAAACATTCTCGGAATACTCGTTTGTATATTTCAAAGGCAGCCATTCCTTGGGTGCAGTCTGAAACTGTATTCCTTCAAAATTTGCACCCACATACTCGCTGTATGTGCAGCTCACGGTTTTGCCGCTTTTGTTTTTTACCGTAACCGTCAGCAGGAACGCCGATGCGCCGTTATCAACCTCTGTTGACGGCTTAACGGAAAGATTTCTGTTCACCGAAACGCCGTCAATTTCATAGAAATAATTTGCAAAGCCGCAGCCGAAAATTCTTCTGCATTTTTCGGTATCTGCCGCAAGAGAATCCATGCCCGTAAGTGCGTATTTTTCCCCGTCAACGATGATTGCGGATAAATTCACACCGCTGTTTCGCTTGCTGCCCTGATTGACTCTTGCCCACGAACGATGTCCGCTGATCAACTCGTATTCACCGCTGATGTGTGTAAACAGCGTAAAGCGATAGTTGCCCAGCAGGAACCAAGGGTCGTCCGGAAGCTTCACGTCCGTGCCGTTGTCAAGCTTTGCGGAGTAAGGGATTTTTTCTGTGTATTCAAAACAGGGCAAGCCCATTTTATCGCTGCTCCAATGACCGATATTACTCATTTTTCCGACCTCCGTATCATTTCAATTTCATTTTCAGCCTGCGTTTTATCACGAAATACAATTCCGTGTATGCCAAGTTCTTTTGCGGCAATAACGTTTTGCCGGATATCATCAATGAAAATACATTCCTCTGCACATAAGCCGTACCTGTCAAGAATCAGACGAAAAATCTCGGGGTCGGGCTTGATGAGCCGCTCCTCATAGGATAAAACATATCCGTCGGTATGTTTAAGAAAATCCATATCCTTTGCACAGTCACGGCATATTTTGTCTGATATGTTGGAAAGGCAGAATACCTTTAAACCGCTTTCTTTCATGCTGCACACCCAATCTGCGGCATAGGAATATACCTTGATAAAACCGTTCATATCGTTGAAAACGGTTCTTAGCTGTTCCTCCATTTCGGGGTCATTTTTCACAAAGCCGTCAATAATTTCATCAAAGCTCCACACACCTCTGTCAAGTTCCTTCCACACGGGCGTGAAAAAGGTTGCCTTTTCAAGCTGTACAGCTGTTTCCTCGTCATAACCCTTGCCCGTAAAAAACTCGTGATAATTTGATTTTACCAGAACATCGCCTATGTCAAGAATAATATTTTTTATCATTTTATCCTCCAATCTTCACCGACAAACCCAATTCTGCTCCCTTTTCATTATAAGGCGCAAGAGTGTCGGGGTCAAGACCTTCACGAATATAATAAGGATATTCACGTCCAAGCTGTTCGTATTTTGATATCCCGAGCGTGTGATAAGGCAGCAGATGAAGCTCCTTTACGCCGTGCGATGCGGCATACTCCATAATTTCCGACACTTCATTATCGTTAAATTCGGGAATAACGGGAACTCTCACCGTGACCTTTTCGGGCGCGTTTTTGCAGAGAAATTCAAAGGCAGAAAGCACTGTTTCGATATTTCCGCCCGTGTACTCACTGAACTTTTTGCCGTCCAAAGTCTTTATGTCAAACAGGAACATATCCGCATATTCAAGAGCGGTACTCACATTTGAAACAGGCACATAGCCGCAGGTCTCAACGGCTATGCTTATATGCTCGGCTTTGCACTTCCGAAGAAAAGGCAGCATTTTTTCTATCTGCAAAAGCGCCTCTCCGCCGGAAATCGTGACTCCGCCGCCGCTGGTTTCGTAATAATCCTTATCCCGTAAAACTATGTCGAAAAGCTCGTCGTTTGTTATTTTTTGCCCCGATATTTTCAGTGCGCCGCAGGGACATTTTTCCGCACAGCTTCCGCAGGAAATGCAGCTGCTTCTGTCAATAACGGATTTTCCGTCAGCAACGCGAATGGCGTTTTGCCTGCACACCTCGGCGCATTTTCCGCAGCCGACACACTTCCTTGAAAAGAACATTATATGCTTTCCCACGGTATGGGATTCGGGATTTGCGCACCACCTGCATCTTAACGGACAGCCCTGAAAAAACACCGTTGTGCGTATTCCCGGACCGTCGTGTATTGCAAAGCGTTCTATCTCAAAAATATCAAGCAGGACTTCATTCATATTCGGGAATTCCTTTCATCATACAGTGTTCTGCTCAAAATTTCACGCTGGACTGTTGGGTCAAGGTTTACAAACACCGCCGAATATCCTGCTACTCTGACTATCAGGTCGGGGTATTTTTCGGGATTTACCATTGCGTCCTCAAGAGCGCCGCTGTCCACAACGGTGACCATCAGATGACAGCCGCCCTTTTTGAAATAGGTCTTGAAAAGCGCTTCGATAACGCTTCGGTTTTTGTTGAACATTCCTGCGGAGAACTTGATATTCTGCACCGAGCCTGCGTGATATTTTGCATCAAATCTGCAAAGGAAATTAAGCATTGTGGTTGGACCGTTTTTGTCCGCGCCGCCCTGGGGATTGTTTGCAGGATTCATATACATTCCCGAAAGCCTGCCGTCGGGGCTTGCGCCGGTTTTGATACCCCATTCGGTATTCAGCGAATTGTTGCTGATAACGATAAGGAAATACTGCATACCTTTTTCGATACCGCGGTTGCGGATACCCTTTGAAACATACTCATACAGGTCGTTTGCCATACCGTCGGCGGTATCAAGGTCGTTTCCATATTTGTCGCAGTCAAGGCACATTTTTCTGATATCTTCGTACCCTTCAAAATTTGCCTTTACAGCGGCGCAAAGTTCTGTAAGCGTGACCTTTTTATCCTCAAAAACAAGCTTTTTAACAGCATACAGCGAGTCGGAACTATTGATATTTCCGTAGGTCTCGCAGGTGCCGCCGAGGTATTTCACGCCGCCGTCAAGCAGGGCTTTTCCCCTCTCGATACAGTCGTCCATAAGAATACTTGTAAACAGGAACTTGACCTGCTCGTTCATAATTTCGTATGAGCTGTACTGGGCGTCCGCCGACAAGTCCATATAATAATCCAGCAGCTCCTTGTAGCCGTTGTAAAACTCCTCAAAGGTCGTTATCTCGCTCATTTTTTTCGGCAGGATATCGCCTGTTTTATTCTGTCCGTCAACAGGGTCAATGCCGTCATTCATATAGATAGTCAGCAGTTTGAGCAGATTTATGCAGATATTCGGCGTACCCGTACTCTGACCCCAAAGAACAAATTCCGTGCAGCCAAATGGCACATATCTTTTTGCGGTTTCCTCATCCACTCGCATACCGTAAGAAACGGCAGGAACGTTTACCTCGTCGTTATAAAGCGTGGGATAGGTCGCTCCTGCGCCGATTGCGTCAAGCGCAGCCTGCCACGTTTCCTCGGTGGTGTCGTTGTCAATTCGGAGGGTGAACTGTGGCTCAACATAGCGGCAATCCTTGCACACTTTAAGCGCAATGCGCATGAAAATATCGGCTTCCTTGGGGTGCTGTCTGCCCTTGCCGCCCACAATGATTCTTCCGTTAACGGTGGTGCGGCGGTTTTCTATCATCGTCCAGAGCGAGCGGATATAGTCGTATGCTTCGCCCTCGGTAATTCTGCCGCTTTCTAAGTCTGCCGAAAGATATGGACCGAGAAAATCATCAAGCCTGCCGTAATTTATTACCCCTGCAAGCAGCGCATAAAGCCAGAAAAGCTGCAATGCTTCGTGGAAGGTTTCGGGCTTGTCGGTGCGAATTTTCCCCAGAACGTCAGCCATACGGTGAAGCTCTTTTCGGCGCTTTTCTGCACCCTCGGGAAGCTCTGCAAGCTGCTTTTCAGCCTGATTACGAAGATAATCAGCACTTGCGGTACAAATATCAAGGCATTCAAGGCTGGTTATGTAAAATTCGTTTTCGGGGTCTGCCGCCATTTTGTCGGAGATTATTTTTTTCAGTCCCGAAATGCCGTTATCAAGCAGCTTGGGGTAATCCAGCATCATTCCCGATAATCTTGCCGTTGCAATAAGAGGGTAATTTACGTCGATAAATCTTCCCACAGTGGTTTCGGTAAGAGTTCTGCGGCAGTATTCCGTTTTCAGATCGTTATCCAGCCAATATTTGTACAGCGCTTCAACACGTTCGTGATATTCTGCGCCAATCTCTTTCTGAAAGGCTCTAAGCTTTGCAAACACGCAGTAGTGACCCACGCCGCCTACGGAGGTTACCGTTCCGAAGCCGATAGGGAGAAAATCAAGTCTGCCTGCAATAAGGTCGCTGTCCTCGATAGAGCGGAACATCCGGGGATATATCACTTTAAGGCACTCCACCTCACGCCTTTCCTTTGAAGCGGACGCATATTTTTTGTGGGTATCGGTGTACTGCTCCATAATTTCAAGCTGGCGGACAAGAGGCTTTTCGCACTTTATTTTTTTGCTCACCTCAACGTTCTGACCGCCCTCAACATCGAATTTTACCATAAAAGCACCTCCGTTACGAACCTGTATTCATAAGATATGTGTGCGAATTTTCGAGCATAATTTTGCTGCAGACAAGGCAAAAATGCGCAGGCGGGCTGTCGCCCGGCAAGCATTTTTAACGCAGTATGCAGCAAAATTTGCCGAAAAGGCGTGCGCATACTCTTGTGAAGACAGGTTCTAATGCTTAGCTTTTTCAGCAATTCTCCAATCGTCCTGCAAACCGGAAATAAGGTCTACAAACCTTTTTGCAATAAGGTGAGGACGGGTTATCGCACTTCCCACAACAACCGCGTCTGCGCCTAAATAAAGGCATTTCACAGCGTCCTCGGGAGTGTAGATGTGTCCCTCCATTATCATAAACGCCTTATCCCCGAAATCGCGGCACATTCTTGCAAATTCCCTTAAATCGGGGGAAGTGATGTGCTTGGTTTCCTCGGTATAGCCGTACAGCGTGGGACCAACAATATCCGCTCCCATTTCAACAGCCCTTGCCGCTTCCTCATAATTTGAAACATCGGCAAAGATAAGCGCATCGGGTATCTCCTTTTTTACAATGGGCAGAAGCTCATATGCGGGACGTCCCTCGTGGGTGAGCTGTGCTGTGCAGTCAAGGGCGATTATCTCTGCGCCTGCTTCCCATACCTGCTTTGCAGCTTCAAGGGTAGGGGTGATGAAAACGTCGGTATCGTCGTGCCAAATCTTATACAGACCTATCATCGGCAGGTCAACATTTTCTCTGATAAGCTTTATCTGCTCGGGGGAATTTGCTCTTATGCCCACTGCGCCTGCCCACTGTGCGGACTGCGCCATTTTAAGCACAAAGTCCTCCGAATAACAGGGGTCGTCGTGCTGCACCTGACAGGATACGATAAGTCCTCCTTTAAGCATTTCAAGTATTTCGTTTTTTGCAAATTTTTTCATAGCTATAACCATTTTTCCGATAGGAAAAATGCCCTCCTTTCGATGTTTTGTGGTTTTGCTTGCAAAATTTCAAGCGGCAGCTTGAAAAACAAAACTCGTGTTTGAAAATTTATTTTCAAACTTTCTCCTCTTCATAAACTTTCATTATCGCTTCAAGAATATCCTCGGCGTGCCATTTGTATTCATCACGGTTATACAGACCGAAGGGTATCAGATTGGAAGTTCTTTCGTTGTTGTCCCAGATAACGCAGGGAATGTTCTGCTCCTTGGCTTTACCGAGAAAATATGTTATCCACTTGGCAATCTCGCCCGTGTTATATTTGCCGTCCACAAGCTTGAACTCCGCGCCGTATTCGATTATCATCACGGGAACGCTCTTGCTTGTAATGTACTTGTCGATAAGTCCAAAGACATAATCAACGGTACTGTTTTCTCTGCCGTCCCACTCAAAGGTCTCATAGCTTTCACCCGAATGATAGCAGAAGCTGTACGGTATATACGCGTGAAGCGCAACGCCCACATACTTATCGTCAATAAGCTCCAGACCTGCAAGAGCAGGCTCGGTAACAGCCTGTGCGTGAGTTGCAAGCAGAAGTACACGCTCCGCATTGTTTCCGCCCAAGGCTCTGACGGTGTCAACGAATACCTTATTCAAACAGTTTACGCAGTTACGCTCGTCCTCGTTTCTGCCTGTCCATTCGTGGGGCTTGTCCTTTACTCTCGGCTCGTTCATGGACTCGAAAACAAGCTTGTCGCCGTAATCCTTGAAGCGCTCGGATATCTGCTGCCAAAGTGCGGTAAACTGCGGCTCGACCTCAGCTATATGCTCGCTGTCGGGAATAAACCAGGAGTCCGGCTCGTGATGTATTTCAAGTATTACATACATTCCGTCAGCAATTGCATAATCAACCACTTCATTAACTCTGTCCATAAAATAGGCGTCCACCGTGTAATCGGGTGCGCCGCCCATATGATGTCCCCATGTCACGGGGATACGGATAATATCAAAGCCGCCGTCCCGTATCATATCTATCATCAGCTGAGTTGTCGCAGGATTGTTCCACGCAGTTTCTCCGCCGCCTAAGGAGTCAAGGGAATTGCCCAAATTCCAGCCTGTTTTCATCTGCGAGATAAGCTCCTCGGCGGTATAGCCGTGCATTGTGCCTTTGTCGATCTGCACTGTTTCCTGCACTTCTTCCGAGGAAGCTTCCTCTGCGGCCGTGACCGTACCTCCCGTATCTGCCGAGCAGCCGCAAATTCCCGTAAAAGTGAGTATGCAGGCTGAAATAATTGCTGCAAACTTTTTCATTTTCATAATAATTCCTCCCGTTAATCATGCTCTGCACAGCATTGCCGCGCCGATAATCCCTGCGTCATTCCCGAGCCTTGCGGCAACAATTTCGGGAATATCTATCTGCTCTGCGGAAAATGTGCAGTCGAATAATTTTTTCTTCAAAGGCTTGATAAGGTAATCCCCCTCTGCACTTACTCCACCGCCGATTATGACTGCCTGCGGACGAAACAGCGCAATTGCCGAGGACAAGCCTGCCGCAAGATAATCAATATATTTTTCCACGACAGCCTTTGCCGAAGCATCGCCTGCCTTTGCTGCGTCAAAGGGTATCTTTGCATTCATTTTGGACATATCGCCGCCGCACAGTTCGTTCATTATGCTTTTCGGGTCATTTTCGGCAGCATTTCGTGCCTGATTTATCAGCGCAGTTGCCGATGCGTCAGCCTCAAAGCAGCCTTTCTGTCCGCAGGTACAGCGCAGTCCGTTGTAAACAAGCTTTGTGTGACCTATCTCTGCGCCCATATCATCGCAGCCGTTAAATATCCGCTTATTCATAATAATTCCGCTGCCGACTCCCGTGCCAAGGGTCACCATAACCGCATTATCATACTCGGCAGCAGCACCACATACCGCCTCCCCAAGCGCCGCACAGGCAGCGTCGTTCTGAATGAAAACGGGCATATCAAAATACTTTTTCAGCTCGTCATAAAGGGGAACATTCTGCCAGTTAAGGTTGTTCGCGTTCACAAGCAGATTTGTACGGGGATTGATACAGCTGGGAGTTCCAAGCCCCACAGCGGCTATGTTGCTAAGCTGCAAGCCTGCGTTCTCCACCGCTTTTTTCGCCGTTTCGGCAATGTCCCTCACAAGTCCCTCAAAGGGCTGAACCGCATTGGTTTTTGCGGAATATTTTTCGGTAATGCCGCCCTTTTCATCTGTTACCCCAACGGCAATATTCGTGCCGCCCAAGTCTATTCCCAAATAATGCTTCATATCAACACCTCTTTGCGTTCGGTTTTACTGTCTATATTATAGCACCCTGCAATGTCTGCTGTCTTTATCCTTATTAACACACTCTTGCACTATTTTCAGATTTTGCAGAAAATGATAAAACGGGAAGCGCAAAAAATTACGCTTCCCGTTTGCTCGGTCATAGATTTTCACCGTTATTTTCAATTACGTTTTTGTACCAATATCCCGAATCCTTTACAATACGTTTTTGCGTGGGATAATCCGTATATATCAGCCCGAAACGCTCGCTGTAACCCTTTGCCCACTCAAAGTTATCAAGCAGTGACCACTGAAAATATCCCCGTATATCCGCACCGCTTTCCGCAGATTTTTTCAGCTCAAGCAGATAGCGGTTAAGATAATCAATGCGGTTGGGGTCGTGTACCTTTCCGTCAAGGGAGATACAGTCGTGTGCGGACATTCCGTTCTCGGTAATATATATCGGCAGCTTGTACCTGTCATAATAGAACTTCGTTCCCCAGTAAAGAGACGAGGGGATTATGTCCCAGCCGATAGCCGTCCGAGGGTGTCCTGCGGGACAGGGTACTTTTTCGGCACAGCCGCCCTCGCCTGTTTTTACGATATTTCCCGTATAAATATTCAGCCCGATAAAATCAATGGGAGCGGAGATAAGCTTCATGTCTTCCGCCGATATTTCGGGAAGAATATCCCCATATGCGCTCATCAGATTTTCGGGGTATTTGCCAAAAACAATGGGGTCAATCCAAAAGCTTTCGGAAAACAGGAAATGTCCATTTCCGCAGCTGAAATATGAATTTCTTGCGGCGTCAATATCCTTATCCGACATGGGCACAGTAGGAGTCGTACCCATTGTAAAGCCGATTTTTACATCACGGATATTTTTCCGAAGTGCCCTTACAGCCTTTCCATGCGCCTTATGTACATTATGGCAGATGTGCAGAAGCTCCTTGTCTGCAAGCTTATATCCCGGAGCATGGCTTCCCTCAAAATATCCGCAGCCCGTGAAAACCTGCGGCTCGTTAAAGGTGATAAAGTTCTTTACTCTGTCGCCGAAGCTTTCCGCGACTATTGTTACGTACTGCTCAAAATAATCGGAAATATCATCATTCAGCCAGCCGCCTTTAAGATGAAGCGCATAGGGCAGGTCCCAGTGATAAAGCGTAACATACGGCTCAATTCCGTATTTCATCAGCTCATTTATAAGGTCATTGTAAAAGTCGATACCCTTTTGATTTACCGCACCCGTGCCGTCGGGGAGTATCCTGCTCCACGCAACAGAGAAACGGTACGCCTTTATCCCAAGCTCCGCCATAAGCCTTACGTCCTCTTTATAGCGGTGATAGTGGTCGCAGGCAATATCGCCCGTGCTGTTGTCGGAAATCTTGCCCTCGGTATGGGAAAATTCGTCCCATATGCTTCTGCCCTTGCCGTCCTCGTCAAAAGCACCCTCAATTTGGTAGGAAGCGGTGGCTGCTCCCCATACAAAGTCTTTTCTGAAGCTCATAAAAACATTCCTTTCGTAATTAGTATTAAAGCCGCCCTGTGATATCACCGAACGGCTATAATACTAATCTCCGATTAAAGTGTTGACAAAAATTCTGCGCATATTTTTGCATAATTTTTTGTACACTTAATAATCGGAGATTAGTATATAGGAGTAATATGAAAAAATTTAAGAATCTTGCAGCTTTATTTTTCTTCGTCCGCAATATGCTTACGGTATTCGGACGGGGTCATTTGCATACGCGCTTTGAACTGCCGCATAAAATGCAGCTCGCATTTATAGCCGCACATTTCCGCTATCTGAGTGATAGGTATATCCGTTGTGGAAAGCAGATATTTTGAATGTTCAATGCGGCTTTGGATAATGTCGTTCATAACGCTTATGCCGAAGATTTCCTTGTATAAATGCTGGAAATAGGATTTGCTCATTGTAAGCTGATGGGCAAGACCTTCAATGTTCCAATCATGATAGGGCATATTGTATATCTGCGAGCGCAGTATGGACATCTTGTCATAATAAGAACCCGAACCGTCTTGTTCTGCAGCGTGTATCTTCTCGCTGAGCTTGAGGAAAAACAGCTTCATATACAGTTCCACGGAATCCGTCTTATACAAATTGGACGAATAATTTTCATAGCACATATTCTTGATGATAAGCGACAAGCCGTTGAGATTCCCGATAGGCATGACCGTGTCAAAGGGAATATCCAGCGCCTCAAAAAAGCTCATTTCATCACCCGTTATGCCGAAATGAAACCAGTCGTTTGAGAACTGCGCACCGTATGCACAGTAAAACTGCGGTGTGCCCTCACGAAACAGCATGAACGAATTAGGCTCTGTAACAATGTCCTCGCCGTTTAGTGTGAAAATTGCAGGCGTTTTCAGGAGAAGCAGAAGATAGTCTCCCGAGCCTGTGGGACGCTGTATCTGAAAATCAGCGTCATGGCAATGGTTGTAGCCGATGTTATTGATATGCAATTTCCACACCTCCCGATGATTTTATGTATTCATTATACAATATCTTGCCGCGTAAATCAACCCAAAGATTTAAGAGTTTCGTTCATTGCGTCAACGTTGACCTGTACAGCCTCATTGAGCGATTCACGGGTGGAATACCAGTCGGTGCCGTTGTAGCTTGCGTCCTTGATCGCGTTTGAAAGCAAGTCGGTAACATCGTTATTTACAGCAGGGTAAAAATCAACTACCGGGTGAGCGTTTGTAAGCTCGGTGATATATCTGTCCATTTCGATCATTTCGTCTGTCCAATGATATTCTTCTCTAAGCTGCTGCTCGTTTACAGACTGAACGCTTTCATCGTTTACCTGAACCAGCAGGCACTTGATATATGCCGCAACTGCCTCGGGGTTCTGCGCTCCCTTGCAAAGCGCATATGCGTCAACGCCGCCGTGAGCGGTCAGATACCATGCGTCTGCTTGTTCATCGCGGGGAGTAGGAACAAACATTATTTCATCCGGCTCGCCGTATGCAGAAAGGTCAGGTTCATAAAGTGCCCATTTTCCGATAGGATAGAACAGAGTCTTGCCCTCGCTGATCCACTCGGGATGAACTGTCCAGTTATACTCTGCATAAGGGTACATTATTTCGGCATTTTTCATTTCAAGGAACAGATTCTGAACACGCTCTAGATCGGGATCCATAAGGTTGTTGACAATAGTACCATTCTCCATTCCGATAACGGGAACACCTGTGGAAAGAATCATGCCCGGCTCATACCACCAGCCGCCGACAGCATACTTTTCCGATTCCTTGTCAGAATATGCATAGCACATTTCCTTGAATTTATCCCATGTCCACTCATTGTTGTAAGCAAGCTCGGCAAGGTCGTCAAGTCCATTTTTCTCAATGGTACGCTTGTTATAGATCATTACCATGCCTGTGCTTGTTGATACGCAGCCAATGTAATGCTTTCCGCCTACGGAGTGTACTTCATTGAGCTGTCTTGCGCCGTCCGGCCACTGGTCGGAATCAAAATCGAGGTAATCATCCAAGGGGTCAAACATTCCTGCCGCGACCTTTCCGGGGAAAAGGTCAAGGTCGGTCGCGGAAAACATATCGGGAGAATTTCCGCCCAGAACCATAGTTGCAAGGTCGTCGTAGCGCGTATCCCAAGTTGTGGGTATGTACTCAACCTTTCCGACGTACTTTGTCTGGAAAAGCTGGAGCGCAACGGGAACAGGCTTGCCCTCGGTAGAATTGATAACCCAGAAAGAAAGGAACTTCAGCGTGCCGTTTTCAAGGGGAGCGTCCTCAACTTCGACCTGCTCAACAACAGCCGCCTGCTCTTCTTTCATAGTAGCGGTAGTTGTGGGGGTAGTTTCCGTCTCGGCACCTGAGCCGCCGCAGGCTGACAAAGCAGAAGCTGCCACAGCAATTGCGGATATAAGGGACAATTTTTTTACGGTTTCTTTTTTCATAATTATTTCACCTCATCAAAAGTAAGTGTATTGCGTTTCGGTTCAAACCTTGTAATTTAATCATAATCAATTTAAAAGCGCTTTACAATGATTTATTCTGCAATATCGCTGACTTATTCTGCTTTTTAGAAAAGCGTCAGCAGGATATGTCAGTGTTTTGACAAGATAAGTCAGTACACCTCCGAATCACGGCAATGTCCTGCGGCATTTTATGATTGGAAAAATCTCCATAGCAGGATAAGTCAGTGTTTTTGCAGAATACGATATTGAAAATATATGTGATATTATGTATAATTAATAAAACAGCAAAACTTCAAGGCAATACCGCACAATTACCTCTGCATAAATCAAATATGCAAAGGTGTACCCGAAAATTCTGCGGTATTGCCCGGGGGGCGATATCCCCTAATTCGGTTTGATAATCACCCTAAAAATTGCAGCAGAAGAAAGGATATGTAATAAAATGAAAGCAGAGATAACTATTTCAAAGAACAACATTATCAGCAGGATAGATAACCGTATTTACGGCTCATTTATAGAGCATTTGGGACGTGCTGTTTACGGAGGAATATATGAGCCCAGTCACGAAACGGCTGACGAAATGGGCTTTCGCGCAGATGTTATGGATATGGTAAAGAAGCTGAATGTCCCCGTGGTGCGTTACCCCGGAGGAAACTTCGTGTCGGGCTACAACTGGGAGGACGGCACGGGGGATAAGTCCAAGCGCCCGAAGAAAATGGAGCTTGCGTGGCAGTCAATTGAGACTAACGAGGTGGGCATAGACGAATTTCAGGAATGGGCAAAGCGCGCAGGCAGCGAAATAATGATGGCTGTAAATCTGGGTACAAGAGGTCCGGACGAAGCACGGCAGCTTGTTGAATACTGCAACAGCGAAACCGATACATATTATGCGGATATGCGCCGCAAAAACGGCTTTGACAAGCCCTTTGGAATAAAGCTGTGGTGTCTTGGAAACGAAATGGACGGCCCGTGGCAGATGTGCAGCAAAACGCCCTATGAATACGGTCGTATCGCCTGCGAAACGGCAAAGCTGATGAAATGGACGGACTCTTCTATCGAGCTTGTAGCCTGCGGCAGCGCACATATAAATATGCCAACCTTTATGGAATGGGAAAGAACCGTTCTCAGAGAATGTTACGAGCATATCGACTATATCTCCCTGCACAATTATTACGGCAACCCCAACAATGATACCGCCGCTTATCTTGCATCATCAATAGAAATGGACAAATTCATCAAGCAGGTTGCGGCAATATGCGATGAAGTGAAGCTTGAGAAAAAGTCGGACAAAACCGTTAATCTCTCCTTTGACGAATGGAATATCTGGTTCCACAGCAATGAGCAGGATAAAGAGATACCCAAGTGGCAGGTGGCTCCGCCTCTCCTTGAAGATGTGTATAACCTTGAGGATGCCGTTGTGCTGGGAAGCCTGATGATAACCCTTCTCAATAACAGCGACAGGGTAAAGATAGCTTGCATTGCCCAGCTTGTAAATGTCATAGCTCCCATTATGACCGAAACGGGCGGCAGAGCATGGGCGCAGACTATTTACTATCCCTTTATGTATACCTCACGGCATGGCAGAGGTACGGCGGTGAAAACGTTCTGCGAGTGCGGCAGCTATGATGCAGGGAATATGAAGGATATTCCCTATATCGACTCCGCAGCCGTTATCTCGGAGGACGAAAGCGAAATTGCTGTTTTTGCAGTAAACCGTTTTCTTGACAGCGAATGTGAATTAAATATCAATATGCTGGGTGAAAGCAAATATCGTCCTTGTCAGCACGTTGCGCTTGAGGGCGGTGACCTTAAAGCGGTAAATACCGCCGATGAGCCCGAAAACGTAATTCCCGTTGTTAAGGATATTGCCGAGAAGATGACCCTTGCACCTCATTCCTGGAATATGATAATTCTGAAAAAAACTTTTTAAGGAGGAATTCAGATGAAAAAATTTGAAGGATATATGCGCGGTATAAATCTGGGTGGCTGGCTGTCGCAATGTGCAGAATATTCCGAGAAGCATTACGGCGGATTTATTGCCGAAAGCGATATAAAGACAATTTCGGAGTGGGGACTTGACCACGTCCGTCTGCCCATTGACCATAATGTTATTGAGAACAAGGACGGTATGCCGCTGGAGAGCGGATATAGGCACATTGACGATTGTGTGGAGTGGTGCGAAAAATACGGACTGAACGTTATCCTCGATCTGCACAAAACAACGGGCTTTGCTTTTGACAACAAGCCCGAGGACAATGTTATGTTTGACAGTCCCGAATTGCAGGAGAGGTTTATTTCCCTTTGGAAAAACATTGCGGCACGTTACGGCAAGAAAAGCAACATAGCTTTTGAGCTGCTCAATGAGATAGTTGAAAAGGACAGCAGCCGCTGGAACGCTCTTGTTTCAAAGACAATTGCCGAAATACGACGTTTTGCTCCCGATACAAAGATAATCATCGGCGGAATACAGTGGAACAGCGTTCACACGCTGGCGCTTCTCGATGTCCCCGATGATAAAAATATCGTTTATAACTTCCATTTTTATGAGCCGTTTATTTTCACTCATCAGCTTGCACCCTGGCAGCCCCTCCTTGTGGATAAAACTATCCGTTATCCCGGAAATATGGAGGAATACCGCAGAGTGTCAAAGAAAATATGCTGCTTTGGTTCGGGACTTTTAGGCACCGATACAATGGGTGCAGAATTTATGGAAAAGCTCATTGCAGAAGCTGTTGAAGCTGCGGAAAATGCGGATGTTCCTCTTTACTGCGGCGAATACGGCGTTATCGACCGTGCTGAAATAAGCGATACGGCAGTATGGTTTGAGGATATCCACAGCGTTTTTGAAAAGTTCGGCATAGGCAGAGCCGCATGGACGTACAAGGGAATTGATTTCGGCATAAGCGGCGAACACTATTCGCAGCAGCTTGGCAGAATAATACAGTCACTTTGAAAGGATATTCTATATGAAAAAGCTCATTGCATTTTTTACGGCAGCTGTTATGGCTGTTTCAATGACCGCCTGTTCGGGCAAAGCCGAGACTGCGGCGGAAGACACACGTCCCCTTGGCGAAATGCGGAACATATCCTCCGCCGAGCTTATCGCCGAAATGGGCGCAGGCTGGAATTTGGGCAACACCTT
The DNA here is from genome assembly GCA_017847885.1 of Oscillospiraceae bacterium. GTDB lineage: Bacteria > Bacillota > Clostridia > Oscillospirales > Ruminococcaceae > RGIG8773. The sequence continues at coordinate 6,427 of JAGAUA010000033.1, read as the reverse complement.
TGACGCATTGGGCGGAGAAACCGCTTGGGGCAATCCCGTCACAACGCAGGAAATGATAGACGAGATTTACAAAGCAGGCTTCAATACCATTCGTATCCCTACCACTTGGGACGGCCATATGGGGGAAGCTCCCGACTACACCGTTGACCCCGAATGGCTTGACCGTGTGGAGGAAGTGGTGGGCTACGCTCTGAAAAACGATATGTACGTTATCCTGAACGCACACCACGAAGACAGCTGGGTAAAGCCCAAGTATGACGGACTTGATAATGTCAAGGCGCAGCTTTCCGCACTCTGGACTCAGGTAGCGATACGCTTTTCCGATTACGGCGACCACTTAATTTTCGAGGGACTCAACGAGCCAAGGATAAAGGGCGGCAAAAACGAATGGAACGGCGGCACCGAAGAAGGCAGAGATTGCCTTAATCAGCTGAACGATACCTTTATAAAGACTGTCAGAGCAACGGGTGGAAACAATGAAACACGAACTCTTCTGATAACCACCTTTGCCGCTCAGTCCGTACCTGTTGCAATAGAAAATCTGACTGTTCCCGATGATAAATATGTGGGCGTATCAATTCACGCATATACCCCCTACCGCTTTACATACGATTCCGTGGGCGAAAGCTGGAACGCGCTGTATTTCGACGATTCCTGCGCGGCTGAAATCGAAACTCTTTTCGGTAATCTTGACAAGACTTTTATCAGCAAGGGTATTCCCGTTATCATAACCGAATACGGAGCAGTTACAAAGACGATTGACAAAGATTGGGGAACGACCAACAAGGACGAGGTTGCAAAATGGACTTCCTGCTATGTAAGCGCTGCCGAGAAATACGGTATCCCCTGCGTATGGTGGGACAACGGATATCACACCTCGGGCAACGAGCTTTTCGGCATTTTCAACCGCAGAGAGCTTAGCTGGTACTGCCCCGAAATTGTCGAGGCAATTATGGATTCATTGGCAGGCTGAATTACAGAAAGGCGTGTACGCAGACTCATCTGCTGATGTTTCTTCTGCGGCAGTTTAGCTTAATCTCAATTAAAATTAATGAAGCAATTAAAAAGAACCTGTGTGATGTTCTCACAGGTTCTTTTGGATATGTACTATTTCTTATTTTTGTCCGTAATAAGCGTTTGCGCCGTGCTTTCGCAGGTAATGCTTGTCAAGAAGCTCCTGCGGCATACGCCCTGCATCGGGGTTTATCTCCATAGCGTGATAATTCATAAACGCAATTTCTTCAAGCACCACCGCATTGTGAACAGCCTCCGCAGCATCTGCTCCCCACGCAAAGGGACCGTGGTTTTTCACAAGCACCGCAGGTATGGTCATCGGGTCAACGCCGTTAAACGCTTCGATTATGACCGTTCCCGTTTCCTTTTCGTACTCGCCGCCTATTTCTTCGGGGGTCATGGCTCTTGTGCAGGGTATCTCGCCGTAAAAATAGTCGCCCTGCGTCGTTCCCATGGGGATAATGCCCTTTCCTGCCTGTGCAAAGGAAGTCGCCCAACGGCTGTGGGTGTGGACTATTCCGCCGACATTTTCAAACGCACGGTACAGCGCAAGATGAGTGGGGGTATCGCTTGAAGGCTTGTACCTGCCATCTGCGACCTTGCCCGTGGAAAGTTCCACAACGACCATATCATCGGCTGTCATGCCGTCATATTCAACGCCCGAAGGCTTGATAACTACCATTCCCGACTCCCTGTCAATTGCCGAAACGTTGCCCCAAGTGAATGTGACAAGACCATATTTCGGCAGCATAAGATTTGCCGCAAGAACTTCCTGTTTTAATTTTTCAAGCATTTATTTTACATCTCCCAACATTCTTTCTGCGCAGAGCGCGCCCTTGTATCGTTTCATATATTCATTGAAACCGTTTCTGCCCTTTTCTTCGGGTGTAACGGTAAGCTTCTCCATTCCTGCAAAAACTTCGCCGTCAAGCCAGTCTGCAAGGCTCTTTCCGCCGCTCTTTATCATATACGCCGCAAGGAGAGCCATTCCCCAAGCACCGCCCTCGCCTGCTGTTTCCATAACGGAAACGGGAGTGTTAAGTGCGTCCGCAAGTATCTGCTGCGCTGCGCCCTTGACCTTGAAAAGTCCGCCGTGACCTGTGAACTGCTCCGCTTTGACCTGTTCCTTTTCAAAGAGGATATCCATGCCGATTTTAAGTGCCGCAAATGCCGAATATATCTGCGCACGGAAAAAGTTCGCAAGGTTCATTTTCCCGTCAGGCATACGGAAATACATCGGTCTGCCATCATCAACGCCTGCAACAGGCTCGCCCGAAAGGAAGTTAAATGCGGTAACTCCGCCGCAGTCGGCATCGCCCGTCATAGCGTTTCTGTACAGCGTTTCATACAGCGCCGACTTGTCAAGCTTGTTGCCCATAAGCTCCGCAAAATCGCCGAACATTTTCACCCAAGCGTCCAGCTCGGAGCAGCAGTTGTTGCAGTGCACCATTGCCACGGGAGCGCCGTCGGGGGTTGTCACCATATCAATTTCGGGATAAGCCGCAGAGGGGTTTTTGTCAAGAACAAGCATTGAGAAAATGGACGTACCTGCGGAAACGTTGCCCGTGCCTGTGCGTACAGCGTTTGCGGCAGCCATGCCCGTTCCTGCGTCACCCTCGGGAGGGCAGACGGGTACTCCTGCCTTGAATGTTCCTGTGGGGTCAAGAAATTCTGCGCCCTTTTCCGTGAGGAATGCGCCCTTTTCTCCTGCGGTTTTTACGGGAGGAAGAACCTCTGCAAGCTTCTTTTCAAAGCCGTGAGCCGAAAGCTTATCTTCCGTAATATGCAGATATTTTTCGTTATAACCGCCGTTTTCAACAGGAAAAATTCCCGAAGCCTCGCCGATACCAACGGCTCTGTCACCCGTGAGAAGATAATTTATGTAGCCTGCAAGAGTGGTGATATGGGCAATTTCGGGAACGTGCGGCTCTTTGCTCAGCACCGCCTGATAAAGATGTGCAATGCTCCAGCGCTGGGGAATGTTGAAGCCGAGGGCAGCCGTTAAATCGTCCGCAGCCTGCTTTGTTGTGGTGTTGCGCCATGTGCGGAACGGAACAAGCAGGGTATCGTTCTTGTCAAACGCCATATAGCCGTGCATCATTGCGGAAATTCCCATTGCGCCAACGGTCGTAAGCGGAACGCCGTACTTGTCCTTAACATCTGCGGCAAGGGTCGCAAAGCAGCTTCTTATTCCGCTGTGGATATCGTCAAGAGAATACGTCCAGTACCCGTTTTCAAGGCGGTTTTCCCACTCGTGGCTGCCCGATGCCAAAGGAGAATAATTCTCGTCAATAAGCACCGCCTTTATCCTCGTTGAGCCGAGTTCTATCCCAAGATAGGTTTTATCAAGTGAAATCATAGGTTACCTCCTTATTTTTGCAATTGTATCAAGCATTTCAAGCTGCTGTTCAAAGGCGCCCAGCTCCGTTTTTTCGTCAATAACAACAAGCTCCGTGTCCGTCATTTTTGCAAAAAGGCGGATATCGTCCGCAGTAAGCGCCGTTGAAACTACCGCATGGTGCGCTCCGCCTGCATATATCCACGCCGCCGAGCCTGTGGCAAAATCGGGTTTAAGCTTCCACATAACTCTTGCAACGGGCAGCTTCGGCATAGGCTCGGGCTGCTTTACAAGGGTAATCTCCGCGCATACCAGACGGAAACGGTCGCCCATATCTATCATAGAAACTGCAATGCCCTCGCCCGTTATTCCCTCAAAAACAAGGCGTGCAGGGTCGGACTTTCCGCCGATACCGAGAGGGTGTACCTCTATCTTAGGCTGTTCCGCCGCAAATACGGGAGAGACCTCCAGCATATGGGAAGCAAGCTCTGTTTCGCCGCCTTCGGGCAGGTCGTATGTATAATCCTCAAGAAATCCCGTTGCACCCGTTCTTCCCTCCGCCATTTTGCAGAGTACGGCGGCAAGTGCGGCGGTTTTATAGTCGCCCTCTGGGCCGAAGCCAACGCCCTTTGCCATAATGTTTTGCACCGCAAGTCCGGGAAGCTGTTCAAGTCCGTGAAGGTCTTGGAATGTGTCGGTAAATGCGGAAATGTTCTCCCGTGCAAGGAATTTTTCGAGAGCAGCTTCGTATTTCGCCTGCTCCCTTACTGCGGCGGTGTTGTCCGTGTTCATTTCGTATTTTTCGGAATACTCGGACATTTTTGCGTTTATTTCTTCATCGGTAACGCCCGAAATAATGTCACAAAGGTCGCCTATGCCGTAGTAATTAACGTTCCAACCGTACTTTATCTCGCTTTCCACCCTGTCGCCGTCGGTAACGGCAACGTCACGCATATTGTTTCCGAACATTGCCACTCTCATTCCCCTGCCGAAATCAACGGCGGCTGCCGCCTGCGCAAAGCGGCGTATCTTTTCTATAACATCGGCGTGCTTGTAATATCCCGAGACCACCTCACGCTTTATGCCAAGACGGGTGCAGATGAACCCGAACTCTCTGTCGCCGTGCGCGGACTGGTTAAGGTTCATAAAGTCCATATCAATGCTGTCATAGGGCAGCCTTTCGTTGTACTGTGTGTGCAGATGAAGCATAGGCTTGTTAAGCGCTTTTAGTGCGGTTATCCACATTTTTGCGGGAGAAAAGGTGTGCATCCACATTATAACGCCGATACATTCCTTGTCCGCAGAAGCCTTTGTGCAGACCGCAAGCGCCTCGCTGCTGTTCCTTACAACAGGCTTAAAAACAACTTCGGCAATGCCGCCAAGCTTTTCGCTTAAATATGCCGCCATTTCCTTTGAATCCGCTGCTGCTTGTGCAAGAGTTTCCTCGCCGTAAAGGTCCTGACTTCCGGTAATAAAATACAATGTTTTCATAAGCTGCGCCCTCCGTACAAATATTGTTATAAACATTATATCTTATACTGCGGCTTTTTTCAAGAATTTGATTTTTCAATTATAGACATTTATTAATCTTTATGATATAATATTTGAAAAGGGGGCAGGATAATGATAGCAAGATACGAGCAAAGCGTTCTTTCGGGAAAATCGCAGGTCACGGTGCAGAGATACGGCGGCTTGCAAAATCTTCCCCACTGGCATATGGAAAGCGAACTTATCTTTTTAGAAAAAGGCTATTGCGATGTCATGGTGGAAAACACGGTATATACTTTATCCGAGAACGGCTGCGTTTTTATACGCAGCGGAGCGGTGCATTACATAAAAGCAGAAACGGACAGCGTTGTTTATGTTATGAAAATAGATTCCGAGCTTATTTCCTCCACAGTCGGAGCGCAGACTCCCGTTTGTCCTCTTCTTGAAAAACGCTATCCCCTTTCTGAGGACTTTGAAAAAATCAGACAGGAAATATCCAACGGCAAAAAATACTATGAAGTGATTTGCGCAGGTCTCGTTACTGCAATGATAGGGGAAATTTTCAGAAATGAAAAGACCGAAGCATTGAACATCTCGTCGGAAAGTTCCGCATACAAAGAGCTGCTGCGGCTTATCGGTGAACGATACGCCGACATAACCTTTGACGAAGCGGCAGAGTTTATGTGCTTCAGCAAGCCGTATTTCTCAAAATACTTCCGCAAGATGTCCGGCATGACCTTTTCGGAATATCTGAATGTTGTCCGTGTAAGCGAGGCGGTGAAAATGCTGTCCCGCGGCAATATATCCGCAGGAGAAGCTGCTGTTGCGGCAGGCTTTGGCACTATACGCAGCTTCAACCGAACCTTCAAGCGTTACACGGGATTTACTCCGAGAGAGCTTCCCCATGATTTTGTATTTATCGGCGGAAGTCAGGAAAACGTCGGAAAAGGCTTTGACCCCACTCTTCCCGTCACAAGAACATTGTAATTTCGGAGGTATAAAAAATGTACAGCATAGGCACATTTTCAAAGCTTACAAGAACTACTGTTGCCGCTCTCCGCTTCTATGACAAGGAAGGTATATTCAAGCCTGCATATCGGCACATGCAATATCGTGATTTTTTCAAAACTGCTTAACTCTTTTCTTACATCGGGATTTACAAAGTCATATTTTACTACATACGATTTTTGTACGTGTGAAAAAATTGATAACAACAGCTTTGATTCAATTGTGCGGTACAAGGAATTTCTTAAAAAAATTACAGAAGCACCTCTGTAAATTCATATCTTATTTCATTGAACAGATATTTAAAATGGCTTGAACGAGATGATTTATGCACATCTCTCATCAGGTGTCAGAGAAAATATTTTACGCCTGCGGAGCTGACCCTAAGCGATTACAGAGCTATGCTTAAATACGCTGAAAAAAGCGGTCAGACCAAGTGGTATTTAAGGCAATACCGCACAAACCATTGAAAAATGGCAAGAAAAATGGTATAATATAGGTATGAATAAACAACTAACATTCTCGCTTATAAGCGATGAACTGGCGCAAGCCAAAACAAGCAAAAAAGAATTTCTTGAAAAG
>JAGAUA010000032.1 GCA_017847885.1 Oscillospiraceae bacterium | reverse complement strand
CGCTCCGCAGAGCGCGAAACACCTGCTTGCGCCCGCAGGCGCTGCCTTAGAAGCGCTCCGCAAAGTTGAATTTTGCGGCGAACAGCCGCAAAAGAAGAACGCCCTGTAAGAGAGGGCGTTCTTAGAAGCAGCGAAGCTGCTTAGAAATTCGGTTTAAAGTAAATTTTAGTAAATGGCTATTGTAGGGGCGGCTATCAGCCGCCCGTGCTTTTTCGGCAATTAACGGGACGGGAGACCCGTCCCCTACAAAAACTATGCTCCGTTCAAATCAGTCCACCGGACTGTGTTGAAGATTAATTTAGTGGGGACTCAAAGTAGGGGAGGCGGTCTTGTTCGCCTCCCCTCAAAATGCTGTCGCATTTTTCACCCCTTGCTCCGTTTTTTCGGGCACCTGCGGGCGCAAGATGGGGAGTTTAGCCGTCTGAGGACGGCGACCAAAGGCTCTGCCTTTGGAAACCGCTTATGCTCCCGTTGTTTCCCGAAGGGAAACTCGGAAACGAACGCTTGCGTTCGTTTTTGATAGGCTGGCGAACTTTTTGCTCTCGCTTCGCTGATGCCCTACAAAATGTTACCCCAAACAACACGGGCGGATATGGAATCCGCCCCTACTATATCGGGACGGAAGACCCGTCCCCTACAAAACATTACGCTAAATTATTGTTTACCTCACAAATTGCACCAATAATTTCATTATTTTCCTAATAAAAGGGGCGAAAACCGCTTCCGCCCCTTTATTATTCAGTATAAAACAGCTGTTATCCTCCCGACGGATAGCGGTACTTTGTGACCGTGAAGCCCTCCGCCGTATAGACCTCGGCGCTTTCGAAGAAAAAGTCCACATTTATAACGAAATCTCCGCCGTCGGCATAGCCTGTAAAATTGCCTTCCTCGCTGAATTTCTCCTGCTTGGTGTGGTAGGTTATCTCGTTGCCGTTTACCTCCCAGCCCGTTATGGTCAGCTTTCCGAGAGTGAAGTCGAAGCCGCCGTCGCCGAGAATAGTATAAAGCTCTCCGTCAATGTCGCGGTACATCTGCGGCGCGTTCATGAACATACTGTCCACAAGCTTTTCCGAGAACATTCCGCTGACATACTCCCTAAGCCCGTCCACGTCAGAGAATCTCGGGTCGTCCACCTTGAAGAAATAGCGGCTGTCCTCGCCGTTTTCGCCGGGCACCTCAACATAGTTTTCGTAATCCGAAACATTGAGAGACGTTGTCTTGAAATACTTGTATATCTCACCTGCCGCCGCGTGAGCCATATAGCCGTAATAAAGCATATTATCCTCGCCGATTTTTTCGTAGCCCATTGTCATGGTCATATCGTGGGGATTAAGGGCATAGGTCTTGACCCTTACGTCCAGCGCGCCGCTTTCGTTCACGGTGATCTCGGGCGCAGGCATAAATTTCAGCGCCTCGGTGCGGTAGAGATAGCTTTCGGGGATGTAATCCATACGTTCAAGCTTTCCCTCGGTATCGTCGTACACCTCGACCTCAACAAGGCGGTTGTCCAATATGGAATAGAGCCTGCTGACGGTATAGGGGAGAGACTCGTCCTCAAAATTATTCAAATAAAAATCAATTTTCAGCAGGTCAGGTACATTTTCACCGCTTTCGGCACCCTTTATAACAGAGCATACCGTGCTTGCATACTCCTGGGAATAGGGCAGGCACACGATATAATCCGCAGGAGGGCTGACGGTAAAGGTGGAAAAGCCGAAGCTGTTGTCCTCAACGGTAAGGGTAAGCCCTGCGCCTGTTTCATCGGGGGTAACGGTTATCATATAATTGCTGTCATAAACGGCAAAATCGTATGTGTACGAGCTGAACGGCTCGGTCATAAGCTCTTCGGTGCTGTTTGTAAGCAGCACGGCGGAATTACTTTTAACCATATTTTCCGCAGCAGTCGCGGAGGTCTCGGAAGAAGCGGCAGCCTCGGTCTCGTCCGACAGCACGTTCGGGTCGTATGAACTGCATCCGACGGCAGATAACGCTGCGGCGCAAATTAAAGCAAGAACTGTGCATTTTGACTTTTTCATAACCGTTGGCTCCTTTCTGTAATCTTTTACATATTAAATTATACTATATTTTAAGCCGAAATTCAATTACATTTCCGTTACAGTTTGCCCCTCGGCGTAACACAAATGTTATATTTATTGACAAAAGACGGATAATATACTATAATGTTTTAATAGAGTAAAAACTTTTATAATTGCGAGGAATTTTAATGGAACAGCAGATAAATGCGGCTCTGCCGCCTCAGCCGCAGGTCATACCCGACGCGGAGGAGCGCAGGCAGATACGCCAAAGATACAACAAAGCGGCTCTTGTGATACTTCTCAATTCAGCGATTTTCAACCTGCTTGCAAAGGGCGTGCTTTACCTTATCGCCATGGGCTATGCAGGGGAATTCAGCCTTTCCGCGGTGAGCAGGGGCTTAATGCTTTTCAAGGAAAACGATTTGCTCTACACCCTTTTTGCCTGCCTTGCGCCGATAATATGCGAAACGGCGGCGATATTAACGGGAATAAAGCTTTTCAAGCTTGACTTTAAGCCAATGTTTACTCGGGACGGCTTTGACGGAAAAACCATGTTGAAGCTGCTGACCCTTTGTATCGGCTTGCAGACCGCGTCATCGCTTATCGTGACCTTCGTGGAAGCGATACTTAGCAGGTTCGGCCTGAAAAGTCCTACCGCCGACCTGACGGGTACGACCTCTGCTGCGGCAAACGTATTTCTGTATTTTTACGCCTGCCTGCTGGGACCCGTGCTGGAGGAGCTTTTGTACCGCGGCGTGCTTTTGCAGTCGATGCGTAAGTATAACGAGCGGTTTGCCATATTTCTTTCCGCGGTGATATTCGGGCTTATGCACCAGAATTACCAGCAGTTCGTTCTCGGCTTTCTTGTGGGCATACCCCTTGCGGTCGTGGTAATAAAATCGGGGTCGCTTCTGCCCTCGATATTCGCGCACATTATAATAAACACGTCCTCGATGCTGTTCAGCTGTTGGATACAGTATACCTCTCCGGGCTTCCTTGAATCGGCATTAAGCGGCAGCATTCCCGACCTTTCGGCACTTTCCGCCGGAGGAATGGTTGCGATACTGTGCAATGCGGTTTTCCATTACGGCTTTATGCTTGCGGCGCTTATTGTGGGAATAGCGGTGCTTGTCAAGGGCGGAAACATGAGCCGCCCCACTCCCGCAGGAAAAGCGCGGACATGGCCTATCTTCATCACATCGGCAGGCTGGTGGGCAGTTTTTGTGTCATATATTTTTCTTGATTTTGTCCTGCCGTTTATAAAGCTTTGACAAAGCGCAGAGATTGATTTTGTAAGGGACGGGTCTCTCGTCCCGATATTGTAGGGGCGGATTCCATATCCGCCCTTGTTGTTTGTGGGGTAAACAATAATTTGCAGGCTGAGCCTGCACCCACTCCGCAATTACTTTTGCGTAAAGCTTTTCATTTGCCGCTCGGTAACGTTAGTGTGAGATAAACAATATTTTATTGCATAAGGCAAATTGTAGAACCCAGCGCAGCGAAAGTAAAAAGTTCGCCAGCCTTTCAAGGCTGCGGTTTCCAAAGGCAGAGCCTTTGGTCGCCGTCCGCAGACGGCGAAACTCCCCAGCTTGCGCCCGCAGGCGCCCGAAAAAACGGAGCAAGGGGTGAAAAATGCGACAGCATTTTGAGGGGAGGCGTACACGACCGCCTCCCCTTGTGGGGTTACAAAGCAAGCTTTTCTTCAAAACAGTCCGGTGGACTGTTTTGAACGAAGCATATTTTGTAGGGGACGGGTCTCCCGTCCCGTTTATACGGAAAAGGTCGGGCGGATAATATCCGCCCCTACAAAAACATACCACGTTTCCCATACATTT
>JAGAUA010000031.1 GCA_017847885.1 Oscillospiraceae bacterium | reverse complement strand
TTATAACAGTCATTCTCATATCATCTTCAACCATGTTTATTACAGCCATAACAATAAAGTATATCCCTGCCAATATATAAACCAGTTTCAGGGCATTATGGTTAAAGCTGTTCCGTTTTTCTTTAAGGTATCTAATGTATCTGCCAAGATCTCCAAACAATTCCATACAGTCGCTCCTTATTCGTTTTCAAGCAGGCTTTCAAGCTCGGACTTTATCTCAAAAAATGCGTCGAGGATATCAGCCTCAAAGCCCTCTCCCCTGTCCTTTGCCATAATCTCAAATGCCTGCTCGGTCGTCATGCCCTCCTTGTACTGACGCTTTGACACAAGCGCGTCATAAACGTCGGCAACCGCAAGTATTCTTGCGGAGAGAGGTATCTCCTGCCCCTTCAGACCCTCGGGGTAGCCCTTGCCGTTCCATTTTTCGTGATGATAGCACGCCATATCGCAGGCTACCTGCAAAAATTCGGGGTCAACCATTCCGGGCATATTCTTCCTAAGCATTTCCGCGCCCGCTTTTGAGTGGGATTTGATAAGGTCGTATTCCTCGTTTGTAAGCTTGCCCGGCTTTGAAAGAACAGCGTCGGGAACAGTTATCTTTCCGATATCGTGAAGCGGCGCGGCGTTGCGCATATTCTCCATAAATTCAGCGTCAAGCTTATCCGCGTAAATGCCCTTTTCCCGCATTTTTTCCGCCAGCATCATTGTGTATGTGCTTGTCCTTCTGACGTGTTCGCCCGTTGTACCGTCACGGCTTTCGATTACGTTCGCCATTGTTATGATAACATCATGCTGCATCTGGGTTATCTGCGCCAGCTGCTCCGCAACCATCTTTTCAAGGCTCTTGCGGTATTCCTCAAGCTCAATGGTGAGGTTCACGCGCTTGTGCATTATCGACGGCACAAAGGGCTTTGCGATGTAGTCCACCGCGCCCATGTCAAAGCATTTCTCCTCGGTTTCGCTGCTGCGGTCTGCGGTAAGGAAGATAACGGGTATCTTGCAGCGGCTTTCATCGCTGCGAAGCTTTTCCATTACCTCAAAGCCGTCCATATCGGGCATAAGAATATCAAGCAGAATGAGGCTCGGCTCGTTTTTTTCAAGGTATTCAAGAGCCTTTTCTCCCGAATTTGCTGCGGCAACTCTGTATTCATCGGAAAGCAGCTTTTGTGCGATAATAAGATTTGATTTGTCGTCATCAACAACTAAAACAGTTTTTTTCATTTTACGACCATTTTCCCCGGCAGGGAAAATGTCCCCCTTTCTCGATGCTGTGCGCAAGGAATTCATTAACGGTTTTCGGAAATAAAGCTTTCGATAAGCTCTGCTGCGGTGATGTAATCAAAATCGTCAACAAGCTGCTGCACCTTTGAAAGCATTTCTCCTGCCCGTTCGGAAATTCCGTCGGCGGTGGTGCAGCCTTTCAGCTTTTCTATGCAGTCAATTGCTTCCGTCATTTCGTAGTTGTTCACATTCTCAAGCAGTCTGTTCAGCATTGCAGTATATTCGTCTGCGGTTACTTCCTCAAGCACCGCATTTTCTTCACGGTGTATCCTCTTTTCAGCCGCGTCAAGAACCGTCTCAAGCAGCTCGGTAAACCTGTCAAAAGACTCCGCAACAGCTTCCGCGTCTTCCGCCTTTGCGGCAAATTCATGTACCTTTGCAAGCTCGGAAAGCCCCTGGGCGCCTATGTTGAGGGACGTGCTTTTCAAAGCGTGGGCAATTATCGCATAATTCTTCCAATCCGCCTTGTCAAAGTATTCTTTAAGCTGCTTTCGGTACTTTCTTCCCTCTTCGCAGTAGCTTTCAACTATCTCGCCGTAAAGCTCCTCATCATCGCCGCAGTACTTCATACCCACCCTGCGGTCGATATACGGGTCATACTCCTTGGGAGCGGCTTCATTCAAGGCAGGCTCCGCTTCCGCAACAGGTTCGGCGGCAGGCTCACCCTCGCATATCATATCTTCGGGGAAATATGTAAGCAGTATCCGCTCCAGAACAGTTATATCAACAGGCTTGCTGAGGTAATCGTCAAAGCCCTCTTCAAGGTATCTCTGCTTTGCGCCTGCCACCGCATTTGCCGTAAGCACCACTATCGGGCTTTCCCTGTTGGGATTATCCTCATCGCCGCGTATCGCGTGCATTGTTTCTATACCGTCGGGCGACGGCATCATATGGTCCATAATAATAAGGTCGTACTTGTTTTTTCTGCAAAGCTCCATACATTCATTACCGCCAGTTGCAATATCGGGAGCAATACCGTATCTTTTCAGCAGACCGCCGAGAACGCTTAAATTCATGCGGTTGTCGTCCACCGCAAGTATACGCGCGTCGGGCATTGTAAAGCGCCTTGCCGATGTATCATGCTTAATGCGGGAGTCATAGCTGAACGATTCTATAATGCTGTTGCCGGATATCTTCTGGGGAAGCTTTACAGTAAATACCGAGCCCGAGCCCACAACGCTCTGCACCGTGATAGTACCATTCATCATTTCTACAAGAGCCTTGGTAATGGAAAGCCCCAGACCCGTACCTCCAACGGTGCGGTTCTTGTTGTGGCTTAATCTGTCAAAGCTGTCGAAAAGCTTTTCCATGTCCTCCTCAGATATGCCCGAGCCGGTATCGGAAAGGGTTATCATAAGGTCAAAAACACCGTTACCGTTCATCTCGCCGCCTGCGGAAAACGTTATCTGTCCATTATCGGTAAATTTCACCGCGTTGGATATGAGATTGTCAATTATCTGCTTTACTCTGTATAAATCGCCCTCCAGCTGTGCCGGAAGATTGTCGTCGATAACAAGAACCGTCTCAATGCCCTTTTTGCCTGCCGCATAATTAAGTGCGGAGACCTCCTCCTTCAGCAGCCTGTCAAGGTCATAGCTCTCGCTGACAAGCTCCAGCTTGCCCGACTCTATCGCGGAAAAATCCAGTACGTCGTTTATCAGCGTCAAAAGGCTGTTGCTTGCCGTCTTTATGTTTTCGGAGCATTCCGTTATCCTGTCCCCGGGATTATCCTGCAAAATTATCTCGTTCATGCCGAGGATAGTGTTTACAGGCGTTCTGAACTCATGGGACATATTTGCAAGGAACTCGCTTTTTGCCTGATATTTAAGACGGGCTATCTCGTTTTCGTGCTTTATCATCATGCTTGTCGTAACGATGACCCACACTATTGAAGAGCCTATCCATACAGTTGCTATGACAAGATATATCCGATACCATTTGTTTTCCCAAACATGGGCTTCCTTTATGAGGGAATAGCATTTTTCCTGCAAAACAGCGGATTCGTCATCGCTCATTATCTGTATGCAGACGGTGTAAGTGCCGTGTTCAAGATTGGATATCTGAATTGATTCAAGCTCCCTGTGAGTAGTAACGGGAGGATTGTCGTTAAGCTCCTTGATAAAAAATCTCAGCTTGACATTTGACGTAAGGTAGTTTCTCACGGAAGCTTCAAGCGTAATAAGCTTGGTATCCGCAGGAATAACTATAACATCATCATTTATTTCCGCCTTGTTTTTATCGCAGCTTACCGCCGAAAGTCCGAATTTATATTCGGATTCATTACGGTTCTGGTAATCGGGCTTGAAGTAATTCACACCGCGGTTCGTGCCGAAATAAAACATTCCGTCTTCGTCAAGGTAATTCCACGAGTTTGCTACAAGACCGTCGGAAAGTCCGTCATAGTAATTATACAGCTTGCAGCTTATATCGTTTCCGCTCAGAAGCTCTTCGATATCGGTAATGTACATTCCCGCGCTTGAAAGCACGCAAAGCTTTTCGTCCATTACGACCGTGTCATAGTTGTTGTAGTAAGGAAACTTTTTCAGCGCAGTTACCCTGCCGTCCTTCATATAGCCGAGGGAGTTGCCCATAACAAGGAAAAATCCGCCGCCGTAAGGGGTCATTCTCATAACGACCTGTGAGGGCATACCCTCCTCCTCGCCGATATTATCAATAATTTTGCCGTCCTTGATAACGTATATTCCTGCGCCGTCGCTGCCTGCGTAGAGATTGCCGCCGCTGTCCCGGGCAAGGCAGAGTATCTGCGCATTTTCAAGACCGTCAGCCTGTCTTATCGTTCCCGTGACCTCATCGTTCTTGATAAAGTTCAGACCGCTGTTTGTACCTGCCGCGAACGTTCCGTCGGGAAGCTCGATAATACATCTGAATCTGTCGGAGGTCGTACCGTTTTCCTTTTCGGTAAACGTCTTTATCGTTCCGTCAGCTTCATACCTCACAAGCCCGTAATCGCTGTAAGTGCATATCCACAAGCGGTTTTGGGAATCCGTTTTGATGCAGCGTATCCTTGCGCCCTCAAGCATTTCCGTAAGGTCGTTTGATTTTGTCACCCTGTTTTTTTCATCAATTATCACCAGACCGCTGTCTGTTCCGCAGTAAAAATCCCCGTTATAAAGGCAGACAGAGTTTGTAACGGCGCTTGTCGCACCCGATTCCTCGAAAAGATTGCCGAAGGTGTTCTCCGAAAGCTTCATTATGCCGTATCGGGAGGAAGCAAACCAGATATTGCCCTGATAATCCTCCAGCACGCTTTCGATAGAGCTGTCAAAGCCGTCGTATAAAAGCTCCTTTACAGTGCCGCTGCGCAGGTAGCCGAGACCGCTGTCGGAGCAAAGCCACAGCCTGCCGCGGCTGTCGCTTTTCATGCAGCGGAAGCCCGAAAGGGTCTCCGAATTTCTTTTCCCGACAATGGTCACACCGCTTTGCGAAACGTTGATTTTTTCTATGTATGATGAGGAAGTTCCTGCCATAAGTCCGTCGGATAACGCACACACGCAGGTATAATATACGCCCTCGGTATCCGAGGTATGCTCGGTAACAACGCTGTCGTTTTCGATAACAAAAAGCTTGCCCGAATTGCTCACGCACACCAGCTTGCCGTCGTAATAAACCATTGAGCTGATGTAGGTAACGTCCGCGTCGATTATGCTTACGCTGTTGTCCGAAAACACCTTGCAGATACGGTCGGTCGTGCCGATATAAATCGTTCCGTCCTCGGCTTCAGCAAAGCAGCGCACCGAGTTTGCGGCAAGACCGTTCTTTACGTTGTAAAAGGAAAAGCTGCCGTTTTCGTAAAGCGCCGCACCGCCGTCGTTGGTGCCGACCCACAAGCGTCCCCTGCTGTCGGTGAACATAGCCGTAACGCTTGTGATACCGCCCTCGGTTATGAACTCGAAGCTTTTGCCGTTAAAGCGAGTAAGACCTGCGTATCCGCCTATCCAGATGTTGCCGTCCTCCGTCTGGGCGATAGCGTTTGCTTCCGAGGAGCAAAGACCGTTTTTGTTGTTGTATACAGTGCTTATGTATTTGTCGCTGCCGCTTTCTGCCGAAACGTCCAAGGGGCACATGAAAAGCGTTCCGCCTGCAATTGCCAGCGCCAGCACCGCGGCGGACGCCTTTGAAGCACGCGCTTTTTTACCGTCGATAAGCTTAACTGTAATTTTTATTGCCGCATAAGCAATGGCAGCTGTAACCATTTTATCAATTATGTCCACAATAAGCTCGCCGCCTATCGAGCATATTACCCGAGGCGTACCGTGCCATTCAAGCATACTGAAAAAGGTGTCTCCCCACTCATTTCCGCTTCTTCCCTCGGCAAATATCATGTTTACGGGAACGGAAACAACAATGGATATAACGCCTGTCCAGAAGCCCACAAGCATAGCCTTTGTGAAGCTTTCAAAGGTGCGCTGTTTCATACATACCGCAAGGAACACGCCTATTGCCGCGCTTGCCAGCATATAGGGCAGCGCCTCAATTCCGAATATACCGTAAATCAGATTGTTGCATACCCCAGCAACAACAGCTCCGCCTATACCGAAAAAGTAAGCGGCAGCAAAGGTGCCTATCGTATCCAGCCATAACGGCAGCACAAGTGACTCGGCAAGAAATTTTCCGCCGATATTGAGCGCGATACATATTACCATTATCAGAAATCTTTTCCCGAAGGGAAGGTTACGGCTGTTCATACTTCAACATCTCCCGCTGCTTCATAATTACTCGGTTATATGCTCATCAAAATGTTTTTACACTTATCCACTTTATCATTTTAACATACAATCATAGAAAATTCAACATAAAATGTAAAAAATATGCCGATTTACACTGTTTTTACAATATTTTTGGGGAAATAGAAGCAGCCCCCCGTTTCTGAAAACGGAGAGCCGTTCAAGCCAATCAGCGAATGCCGTATTTTTCGATGATGTAATCCATGTCCTTGTCGCCGCGTCCCGAAAGATTTACAAGGATAGAGCCCTTGCCCATCTTCTTTGCAAGCTTGATAGCATAAGCAACAGCGTGGGAGCTTTCGATAGCGGGGATAATTCCCTCCATTTTTGAAAGGGTAAAGAACGCGTCGATGGTCTCGTCGTCGTTGACCACGTCGTATTCCACCCTGCCCATATCGTGAAGGAAAGCGTGTTCGGGTCCCGAGGAGGGATAGTCAAGACCGCTTGCAACCGAGTATACGGGAGCAGGCTCGCCGTTTTCGTCCTTGAGCATAATGCTGTTAAAGCCGTGCATAACGCCCTCCGTACCGTATTTAAGGCTTGCGGCATGGTCGCCCAGAGCAGTTCCTCTTCCGAGAGGCTCTACGCCATAAATCTTAACGGGGTCGTTCAGGAAGCCCGAGAACAATCCCATTGCGTTTGAGCCGCCGCCCACGCAGGCAACAACAGCGTCGGGAAGCTCGCCCGTCATTTCGATAAACTGCTCTCTTGCTTCAATTCCCACAACGCTCTGGAAATCGCGCACCATCATGGGGAACGGGTGAGGTCCAACTACCGAGCCGATGCAGTAGATACAGTCCTTGTACTCTCTGCAATATGCGGCAAAAGCGGCGTCCACAGCCTCTTTAAGTGTCGCAAGACCGTCTGTTACCTCAACAACATTTGCGCCGAGTATCTTCATTCTTGCCACATTGGGAGCCTGCTTCTTTATATCCACCGCACCCATATAGATATCACATTCAAGTCCGAAATATGCCGCCGCAGTCGCAAGAGCAACGCCGTGCTGACCTGCTCCCGTTTCGGCAATGACCTTTTTCTTGCCCATATATTTTGCAAGAAGCGCCTCGCCCATACAATGGTTGAGCTTATGTGCGCCCGTGTGGTTCAGGTCCTCGCGCTTAACGTAAAGCTGCACGTTTCCAAGGCTTCCCGAAAGGCGCTCAAGGTAGGATATAGGTGTGGGTCTGCCCTGAAATTCCTTGCGTATCCTGCGAAGCTCACCGATAAATTTGCTGGATTTGCAAATCGTGAAGTACGCCTCGGTTATCTCGTCCATTGCTTTTTTCAAGTCGTCGGGGATAAATGCGCCGCCGTATTTTCCGAAAAATCCGTTGCTGTCGGGATAGTTCTTGAAGTAGGTATCAAACTCGATTCCGTTGTAATTCATAATGTTTTCCTCCTTAAAAAATTGGTTTCATGCCGTTTTTCCTGCAAAAACAAAAACGCCCTTGACAGAAAAACTACTCTTCTGTCAAGGACGAATAATTACAGCATATGACCCTTTAATAAGCAGGACATCTGTTTTATCCGCGGTGCCACCTTGATTCACGGCAAAGCCGTGCGCTTAGCAGGATACTGACATATCCCCGGCAACTGACGTATGCCGACACGCCGCAGAATACTCAATACAAGACCTTGTATTTTTCCTCCGCGCCCTCAGCGGTCCATTTGACAACTTGTTTCTTACCCGACTTTCAGCACCTCGGGCTCTCTGTAAAGGCATCATTGCCGTTATCTCCGCATCAACGGGGTATAACTCTTTGTAATATGGAGTATAGCATAATGTTATCCGTTTGTCAATAGTTTTTTAAAAAATATTTTTTCGTGCCGAACTTTTATGAAAAAGCATTATGCATAGATAGACGCGCAGTATTTCTCCGCCTGAACGTTCCACATCTCGGCGTATGTGCCGCCCTTTGCAAGAAGCTGGTCGTGAGTGCCGCTTTCGGCAATGCTTCCGTTTTCAAGGAGAATGATGCGGTCTGCGTCCTTTGTGGTGGAAAGCCTGTGGGAAATGAGAATTACCGCTTGATTTTCCGCATTTTCAAGCATACTCTTGTTTAAGCGGTACTCCGCAATGGGGTCAAGCGCGCTGGAGGGCTCGTCAAGGATTGCAATGGGCATATCCCGCATAAACATTCTGGCGATAGCGGCTTTCTGACTTTCGCCGCCCGAAAGCATCGTGCCGCTTTCGGAAAATTCCTTTGTAAGCTCGGTATCAATGCCGCTTTCCAGCTTTGCAAGCTTGCTTCCGAAATCTGCTCTTTCAAGTGCAGCAATAATTTTCTCCCTGTCGCTTTCGGCAGCAAAATCCGTCTTTACGTTTTCCGCAAGCGTCGCGCCGTATATCTGGAAATCCTGAAATACCGTGCCGATTTTTTTGCGGTATTCCTTTGTGTTGAGCCTGCGGATATCAACGCCGCCAAAGGTAATGCTGCCCTCGGTCACGTCGTAAAGCCGCATAATAAGCTTGATGAGGGTGGACTTGCCTGCACCGTTTTCGCCAACAAGCGCAAGCTTTTCGCCCCTGCGTATGGTCATGCTCACATTTTTCAGGACGTACTTTTCGCTGTCCTTGTACTTAAAGCTGACGTTTTTCAGCTCCAGCGTGCAGTCATTTTCAGGGACAGGCTCAGTGCCCTCGCAGCCCTCGATGTTCACCTCGTAATCCATAAAGCGGCGGAATTTCTCGGCGTACTGCCCCACTGTCTGAAAGTCCACAAGGGCGTAGTTCATGCCGTCAAGACAGCTTTTTATCCTGTTGGTGGCATTTTTTAATGACGCCACATCCCCCAGACGGATACTCTGCTTTTCTATTGCAAGATAAGCCAGATATACGGGAACGGCGAAGAACTGACAGAGAGTGAATGTGCATATCCAGTTGATAAGGGTGGGCGGAAGTATTTTCAGCGAGTATTTCAGCGCCATCTTCCGCTCCTCGTCAATAGCCTCGTCATACTGCTCCATAAGCGCTTCTTCTATGCCCGTAAGCTTTATCTCCTTGGCATATTCGGGCTGGTAGAACACGCGCTTTGAGTAGTCCGCCTTTCTGCCGATACGCTGCTTTTCAAGGTTGTACTGATATTCCAGCTTGGTGATGATAAACCTTGTTATGATGTTGATGATAAATCCTATCACGGGGAAAACCGCGATCACGGGGTTCATTACCACTATCATTGTGCCTGCGATAAGCATTGTGAGAATGCTTGCTGCGATCCTTGCAACGCTCATTATCCCCTTTAACACCATATCCTCCGATTGAGAGGCGGCGATAACGAAATCATCGTAATATTCGGGAATATCGTAGCATTTCAGATCCATAAGCTGCGCCTTTTCCATAAGCTCGCGCTGTACAGCGCCGCTGACCCTTACAAAGCGTGTGTAGAAGAAATTTTCAAGGGCGATATGCACCGCAAGTCCCACGGAATCCACCAGAAGCCATATCACAAGCAAAGCGATAATACTTGAAATATCCGCACCGTCCGTCAGAACGTCAATTATCTCTTTCAGTATAAACGTATTCAGAAAAGCGCTTGCGCCGTTGTGGATACACTGTCCCGCAATGTATGCGCCTGCCATTTTCTTATCGTGGCGGCAGGCAAATTTCATAACGTAAAAAACGTTGGAAATAAGCCGCTTTATACCTATTTTTTCTTTTTTATCACTCATACTGCCGCCTCCTCTGCAAGATAATTCTGCGCTTGAAGCTTCCACATTTCGGCGTACTTTCCGTTCAGCTCCATAAGTTCAGCGTGGGTGCCCTGCTCGATGACCGTGCCGTTTTCAAACATATAGATACGGTCTGCGTCACGTGTGGCGGAAAGACGGTGTGAAATGAAGATGACCGTTTCGCCGTCCGTTGCCGTAAGCATATTTCTGTACATATTGTACTCGGCGATAGGGTCAAGGGCAGAGCTTGGCTCGTCAAGAATTACAATATCGGGCTTTCGCGCAAACACTCTTGCAATGGCAATTTTCTGCGCCTCGCCGCCGGAAAGTCCCATGCCGTTTTCGTCAAATTCTTTCGTGACCATGGTGTCAATGCCCTTTTCAAGGCTGTCCAGCTTGTCGCCGAACTGCGCCTTGCGGAGGGACTCCTCAACAAGCCGCCGCTCCTCTTCATTTTTCGGCTTGCGCATTAAAACGTTGTGGGAAAGTGGCAGCGCAAACACCTGCAAGTCCTGAAAAACCGTGCCGAAGCGGCGGTGCAGGGATTTGGGCTCGTATTTTCCAATATCCTCACCGCTGATTTTTATTGCCCCCTCGGTAGGAGCATAAAGCCCCATAATAAGCTTGACAAGGGTTGTCTTGCCTGCACCGTTGTGACCGACCACAGCGATTTTCTCGCCCTTGCGGATAGTCATGTTTACATCGTGCAGCGTCGCCTTTTCCGCACCCTCATAGGTGAAGCTCATATCCTTTATCTCAATGTCGGAAAGGTTCTCCGCCTTGATAAGCTCGCTTGCGTTCTTCTCTGGTTCGTAGGAAAGAAAATCCCGAAGGTTTGTGACAAACGCGCTTTCCTTTGCAAGGGAGACCATAAGCTCAACGGCGTCCGAGGTGCGCCACGAGAGCGTGGACAGCGCAGGTATCATAGCAATGTACGCCGCCGTGGGCGCCTCGCCCTTGTTCAGCACAAACGCTATGTACAGATACGGCAGCACCGCCGACAAAATGCTGTACAGTATCCATTTCAGCGACTCGTATAACGTTACCTTTCTGCGTATGTCACGGGTGCGCTGCTGCATTTCGTCATACGCCTTTTCATGGCGGCTCAGAAGCAGTCTGCCTATACCGAAAAGGCGCAATTCTCCTGCGTATTTCTTTTCGTAGAAAACGCGCTTTGCATAGCTGCCGATACGTCCGTCACGGGTGTTTGAGAAGTCCAGCTGATAATAGAGGTCCCCCGTTTTCTTGCCGAAATAAAGGGATATCGCGACCATGGGAACGATAAACGACAGAAGCAACGGGTCAACGTCCGCAACTATGACCGTTGCCGCAATTATGGACGCAATGCCTGCAACAAGATATGCGGAAAAATACAGAATATTGCTGCCCCGCCACTGACACTCGTTCAGCGCACGGGTGTATTTGTCGTAAAACTCGGGCTTTTCAAACTCGGTGTAATCCATGGATATGGATTTGCGTATAACGCGCTTGTAAAAGTCCTGATACATTTTCGGCAGGAACTGCTTCTCGCAGAGCTGGTGTATCGCCGCAGTTATATGTATGCAGATATGTCCGATACACATTGCCCCCACAAAGCTTGCAAGCACCGTAAAGGGCGTTTTGTTTTCAATAGCAACATATATCCATTCCGTCAGATACACCGAAAAAATCGTCCAGAACACGTTCTCGTTGAACTCCTTGATAAAGGTGTACAGAACGTACCCCTTGCTTCCCCGCCAGAGTATTTTCAGCATATACATCACATTTGATATTGAAGATGGTTTTTCCTTGTTTTTCAAATTATTACCCCCATTTCAAAATTAAAAGCGTACACTTCAATACAGAAATGTACGCTTTGCAAATTATACCAAATAATAAAACACGTCGGCTATATTATATCAGCAGGCAAAGGTTCATTTCCGATAAAAGCATATCTTCCGGAATTATTGCGATTAAACATTTGCCCGCCCCCTTTTCTGAAATAATGAAGTCAGTATAACATAATATTTACCGGTTGTCAAGCATTTTTATACATAAACAACATATCATAATTTTTGATATGCAGACGCTTAGTCAATTTACACCCCCCAAAATTACAGCTCCAAAACTCTGCCGTCGGTCGAGAACGTTACAACACGCCACGGGATAAGCTTTCCGCTTGCTTGCAGCGCCCTTTTAACGGCATTTTCAATTCCTCCGCAGCACGGCACTTCCATGCGTGCAACGGTCACGCTTTTTATATCGTTGTTTGCAATAATTGCAGTGAGCTTTTCTGCATAATCACCCTCGTCAAGCTTGGGACAGCCGATAAGGGTAACGCGTCCCTTAATAAATTCGTTATGGAAATTTCCGTAGGCATAAGCCGTGCAGTCTGCGGCGATAAGCAGGTTTGCGCTATCGAAATAGGGCGCATTAACAGGCACAAGCTTTATCTGCACGGGCCATTGGGAAAGCTGACTTGCAACAGGCGCAGACGGTGCTTCCACTTCAATAGCTTCTCGCTTAATAGCCTTTGAATGAGTTCCCGGACAGCCGCAGGGAAGTGCCGACGCTTTTTTCTTCTTTGCCGCAAGAACAGCCGCCTCGTCATAGGCAGGTGCTTCGCGTTCTTCAAAGGTGATCGCGTTAGTGGGGCAGGCAGGAAGACAGTCCCCCAGCCCGTCGCAGTAGTCCTCACGGGTAAGCTTTGCCTTGCCGTCTATCATCTCAATCGCACCCTCGTGGCAGGCTTCGGCGCAAAGTCCGCAGCCCGTACATTTTTCCTCGTCTATTTTTATAATTTTTCTTATCATTTTAATTCCTCCTTGTTTTTACCGAAAGTCCTTGACTTTCTGATATGATTATAATATAATATTCAAAACAAGTCGGTTGTTTTTACAACAGAAACGAGGCTTTTATGAAGGAATATATTCCCGTTTTAAAGAGGACTCAGCTTTTTTCGGGGGTCGGAGAAAACGAAATCGAAGCAATGCTTTCCTGCCTGCAAGCAAAGCTCTGCACCTACGAAAAAGGCGGATATGTTCTGCGAGAGGGCGAGCGTATTGAAAATATCATGGTGCTTGTTCGGGGCAAGCTGCATATACAGCGTGACGACTACTGGGGCAACCGCAGCATAATAAGCATGATAGATGTGGGAGAAATGTTCGGCGAGGCTTATGCTGCGCCCGAAAGCGGTCCGCTGCTGAACGATGTCCTTGCGGTTGAGGACAGCGACGTGATATTCTTTGATGTGAAAAGGATAATCACGGTTTGTCCGACGGCGTGCAGATTTCACTCTATTGCGGTGCAGAATTTATTTTTTGCAATATCCGAAAAGAACAGAAAGCTTGTGCAGAAGCTGGGGTATATGTCCAAACGTACGACCCGTGAAAAGCTTATCGCATATCTTTCTGAAGAAGCAAAACGCCAAAGCAGCAGCGCATTTTCCATACCCTTTAACCGTCAGCAGCTTGCGGACTTCCTTTCGGTTGACAGGAGCGCCATGTCCAACGAGCTGTGCAAAATGCGTGACGAAGGTCTGCTGGAATTTGAAAAGAACAGGTTTATGCTGCATTAAAACAAATTTGCTTGACCGTTAGCTGAATATGATAATTCAGCCGACAAAAGGCACTCTGCAAAGAGATACTTTTTATTATAAAAAACGCCCGAACCACAAAAATTCGGGCGATAAATATCAAAAATAAACAACAAATCCGAACCCTTTTCAGAGTTCGGATTTATCCGATGTGGCTCCCCAAGCTGGACTCGAACCAGCGACATCGTGATTAACAGTCACGCGCTCTACCGACTGAGCTATTGAGGAATATGACGATGAAGCACTAAAAAGTGCTTCATCGAAGTGTCGGCATTGATCTATTTTCCCGGGCCGTCACCAGCCAAGTATTTTCGACGCGTATGAGCTTAACTTCTGTGTTCGGAATG
>JAGAUA010000030.1 GCA_017847885.1 Oscillospiraceae bacterium | reverse complement strand
GCCTAAAAGGCGGCAAGTCAAAACCTGCGGTTTTGACAGAATTAGTATTGAACGGCTTTCCTGCGGCTTCGCCGCACCCACCGCAAAGCGGTGGAATCAACCTATAGACTTTGTCTATAGGTTGATTAGGAAATAGTATAATACTTGGGTATCCCGAAAAAGTCGGGATACCCTTAATTTTTCTGTAAACGTCTTTTACAGCACGTACTTAGTCAGTTCAGACTGTATAGAAGTTATCTGATTTTTCATTTCATTGGAAGCGGCAGCGCTTTCCTCGGAAATAGCCGCATTGTTCTGAACAGCACCCGAAATATCCTCAAAATTACGTGTGATATCGGAAAGGCTTCGGGTCTCGACTTCACTTGCGTCCGCGATATTGTTCACTATTTGGGAAACATTGTTCAGCTTTTCAACGTTCTCCAAAAGCGCGTCGGCTGTTTCCTTGGTACGGTTGCGGCTGTCTGAAACAACTGTATTTATCTTAGCGGTCAGCGCAACGGAGCTTCTGACTGCCTCCGCACTTTTTGCTGCAAGATTTCTTACCTCGTCGGCAACAACAGCAAAGCCCTTGCCGTTTTCTCCTGCATGGGAAGCCTCAACCGAAGCGTTGAGCGCGAGAATGTTAGTCTGAAAAGCAATATCGTCAATTGTATGGCTTATGTCCGAAATGCCCTTAACGGACTCAACTATTTCGTCCATTATGCTGTTAAGCTGCTGAACGCTGTCATTGCTCAGCTTAATGCTGCTGTCGGTTTCTGCGAGAAGCTTTCTTGCGTTCAAAATAGCGTCATTGATGGAAACCAGCTGCTTGTTTGCATCGTCAAGACTTGATGAAACGGATTCAATGGAGGAAGCGGTCTCCGAGGTAGCCTGCGCAAGAGAAGCTGCACCGCCCGATACCTGTTCCGAGCCGGAGTAAAGAGTATCCGTTCCCGAACGTACCGATGAAACGAGCATAACCATATCTGCTTTGAGATTTTCTATGCTGTCTCTTATCTTAACAAAATCTCCCGAATATCTTGTAGTATCGTTTACCGAAAGATTGCCTTGGTGGATATTGTCAACAAAGTATTCTATGCCCTTAATGTAAGAATTAAGATTTGCAATGGTATGCTCCAAGGAATCCTCAAGCAGCTGGGTCTCGTCACCGCGGTTTCGTTTTATAACAGGGGAGTGAAGGTCGCCGTCAGCCAAGGTCCTGAGCCTGCTTTCAATGTTGAGGATAGGCGTTGTGATAGCCTTAACGACGGGAAGCGTGATACCGACGGAAAGAGATGTAAGCAAAGCTGCAATTGCTACAAGAATAATTACTATATACATCTCACTTCTTTTTGAATTGGAAATATCCTCCCGAGCAACAAATACAATATTCTCGTTATAAGGAATAAATGACAGGGTATATGTATCCGAGCCGTTTTTCACTTCTGCAATTTCGGACAAGTCCTGGGGAAGCGTTGTTTCAATATCGCCGTAGATCAACTGATTATCGTAGTATACCGAATAATCCAAAGCACCGTTTTCCACAAAATTTACCACAGCGCCTATCTCGTTGGGGTAGCTTGCCAAATACAGCTTGCCGCTGCCTGCGTCCGAGGAACTTACCATGGTTAGAAAACCGTCATCCGACAGATAATATTCGGAGTCCTTTCTGACTTCGATACCTGCGGTATACATAGCTTCGCCGTTTGCATTTTCAAGCAAAATGCCCTGTATCCATGAATCGGTTGCTAAGGTCTCCATGATCTCGGCAGCAGAGCTTACATCGTTGAGGTTTACAGCGTTTATCAATTGGTCGTCCGAGGACAATTCGTCCGCAAGGTCAAACATATCGGCAGCGGAAGAATCATAACAAGCTGTAAGTATGTCGCTGTTTTTTGAAGCGGTATTTTTCTCGTTAAGGGAAATTATGTAATCCAAGCCGAGAGTGCCGAAAATGAGGTATATAGCGCAGCATACCAGAACGCTGATTATTGACAAGCGCTGTATCCTCGACGAAATTTTGGTTTTTAATTTCATGGTATATATACTCCTTACATTTGCAGGAAGTGCATGGCTTAATTGCAAAATTTATTGTGAAAAATATTATAGCATATTTTAGTGCGGTCTGTAAATAAAAAAATGCATTTTTTAGAAAAAATTTATAAAAATATAAAAAAATCCGCATACGGTATAAAGATACATTTCGGGATAAAGTCATGCTGCGTATCTTTACACAATATGCGGATTTTTGCTAAGTGTCCTGTGATTGAAGCACGGAATAAATGTCGCTTTTCTTAAAGCCTGTAAGTCGTGCAGCTTCTTTGCAGGCGTCTACCGCGCGCATACCCTCGGCAATAAGTCTTTGCGCTTCCTTTACGGCGTCATCGAGGGTAAGCTCCTCAAGCGCCTTTTCTTCGTTATATCCCTCCACAACAAGGACATACTCGCCTTTGGGATTTTTGTCGCTGTAATACTCTATCGCACCCGAAATCGTTGTGCGGATAACTTCCTCATAAATTTTGGTCAGCTCGCGGCATAATGAAATTTTTCTGTCGCCGAAGTATTCCAGCATATCCGTGAGAGTGCTTATAAGCTTGTGGGGAGCCTCGTAAAAAATCAGAGTATGGGTATCCTTTGCCGCCGCTTCAAGGTGAGCATAGCGCTGCTTTTTTGTTACGGAAAGAAAGCCCTCGAAAGCAAACCTTGAGGTCGAAAGACCGCTTATCGCAACTGCGGAAGCCATAGCGGTGGGACCGGGAACGACTTCAACGGGTATTTCCGCGTCAATGCAGCGGCGCACCAAGTCCTCGCCCGGGTCGGAAATGCAGGGCATACCTGCGTCCGAAACGACAGCGCAGTTTTCCCCCGAAAGAATACGGCTCACAATAGACTCCGACACCTGCCTTGCCGAGTGTTCATGGTAGCTGACAAGCGGCTTTTTTATGTCAAAATGGTTGAGCAGCTTCACGGTAACGCGAGTATCCTCGGCACAGATAAAATCGGCATTTTTCAGCGTTTCAACGGCTCTGTATGTTATGTCTCCCAGGTTGCCTATGGGAGTACCCACAACAAAAAGCTTTCCCGACATCGGCTCAGTCCTTTCCTTTAACATAGTCGTTGGTTTTTCCGCCGCCGTATATC
Organism: Oscillospiraceae bacterium; assembly: GCA_017847885.1. GTDB lineage: Bacteria > Bacillota > Clostridia > Oscillospirales > Ruminococcaceae > RGIG8773. The sequence goes on along the minus strand of JAGAUA010000030.1, from coordinate 55,079 downwards.
CTCAGCAGTTCGTCGGAAAAACCCTCCGCCCCGTTTATATAAAGCTGGGGCATGACCTTCATAAATGGCTTTCCGCCCTTTTTGCCCTCAATAAGGAAAAGCCACGGCGAGTCGTCGGGGGTTTTGCTTACAAAGCGCAGGTTCTTCGGCTCGATACCGTTGTCCTTCATGGCGGATATCACGTCCGCAAGCCGTTCGGGTCTGTTGCAGAGGCAAAGCCTGCCGCCAAATTTAAGAAGCCTTGAAGCGGCTTTGCATACGTCGTTAATGTTGCATAAAATCTCATGCCTTGCGATTTTGTGTGCATCGGCTTCACTTTCGATACCTGCCTTTGCCGCCTTGTAGGGGGGATTGCAGGTAACAACGTCAAGCATACCCAAGGGGGCGCTGTCCCAAAGCGTTTTCAAATCGGCGTGTACGGGAAAAATGCTTTCAAGGTGGTTTCTTTCCACGGTGATATTGAACTGCTCGATAGCCTGCTCCTGAATGTCAACGCCGTAGATCTCGGCAGGGGAAAAGCTTATGTGCATAAGCAGCGGAATAATTCCGCAGCCTGTTCCGAGGTCGCATACTCTGTCCTTGCGGCGCGGCGCGGCAAAATCCGCGAGAAGAAAGGCGTCCGTACCGAATTTATGCTCATCGGATACGCATATGTCGATTTCATTTCTCAAAGTTTCAAAGGTGTACTGCGGCATATAAGATCCTTTCTTTTATCCAACCATAAGCTTTGCTTCGGGGTATACCTCATTTTTGAGGCGTGCGTCGTTGTTGGTGGACAGCAGCATTGCAAATGAAACGGGTCCCACGCGTCCGATAAACATTGCAAAGCAAAGGGCTATCCTCGATACCGCTCCGCTTGCTGCGGATACGCCTGCACTGAGTCCCGTGGTCGCAATTGCGGAAACGGCTTCGTATGCGACGTCGATACCTGTGATGCCTGTGTTTGTGTAGAACAGCACGGCTGCCGTAAAGCCTGCAATAAGCGCTGCAAGAACGATAATGGACAGCGATTTGTAAACCGCTTCCTTGTCGATTTTTCTTCCCATAATAATGGTATCGCTTTTGTTTTTGATAACGCTGACAATAGTCATTATCACGATAGCAAATGTGGTTATCTTTATACCGCCGCCCGTTGAACCCGGTGCAACGCCGATAAACATAATGAATATGGAAAGCAGCTTTGTTATGGAATTAAGGGCGGCATTGTCAATGGTGTTAAAGCCTGCCGTTCTGAGGGAAACGGAGTGGAAAAAGCTGCTTGAAAGCTTTCCGCCGAAGTTCATGCTGCCGATGGTGTCGGGGTTTGTCCATTCGGTGATGAGGGTCAAAAGCGTTCCCGAAGCAATGAGAATGAGGGTAAAAAGAAGAACTATCTTGGATTGGAGTCCGAGGCGCTTTCTTTTGCGGTAACCGATAATATCCATCCACACGAAAAAGCCCAGACCGCCTGCGATGATAAGCAGGGACACGACTGTCATAACAACGGGGTCTGAGGCAAGGGGCACAAGGCTGCAATAAGGCGTTTCGACAGCACCGAGTATGTCAAAGCCCGCGTTGCAGAATGCGGAAATTGCAAGGAATATGGAGATGTATATTCCGTAAGTGCCGTATTTTGGCACAAATGAAGTCATCAGCAGCAATGCGCCGATAAGCTCGCAGGCTGCGGAAATTTTGATAACGTATCTGATAAGCTGCTTTGCGTCGGAAAATCCAGAAGTGTTCACGGACTCGGAAGCGACTTGTATCGAATGAAGCTCCATCTTTTTCCGCAATAGAAAGTTGAAGAACGAAACAAGCGTTACAAATCCCAGACCGCCTATCTGTATCATAAGCAGAATGACGATTTGACCGAACACGCTCCAGTATGTTCCCGTGTCAGCGACAACAAGTCCCGTAACGCAGGTGGCGGAGGTAGAGGTGAAAACAGCCGTGATGGGGTCTGTGAATTTTCTCTCTGCGGACGATATCGGCAGCATTAACAGCACGGAGCCGATAGCGATAACTATTAAAAAGCTCAGCACGATTGTGACGGCAGGCTTATGGGGTTTTGATTTTGATTTTACGACTGGCATTGGATAACCTCGGTTCTGCATAAGTATTATGTTTTTTATTATAGCACACATATGCAATATTTTCAAGTAGATAATTTATTATTGAAATTATAGCAATACAGGTTGCATTTTCCCGAAAAAAGTTGTATACTTTATGTATTGCTATATTTATTTGAAAAAGGGTGATAGCCGAAAATGATAGTTAAGCAGAGGGAAAAGAAAAAAGCAAAATTCCGCATTTCGTTTGTGTTTCTGATTATTTTCGCAAGCTTTGCGGTGTGCTTTACGTTATATATGAAGGAAGATTTTCAGATAACCGAGGATATGTTTGAGGATGAAACCGAGGCGGTGGTATACATAGACCCTGTGGGTCAGAGCAGCTTTGTTGAAAACCCCGTGCCCCAAAGCGAAAGGCAGGACGAAAGCTACTACAAAGACGCGGTCTTTGTGGGAAGCAAGGCGCTTGCGGGACTTTCCGATTACGGCTATGTTAAGTCGGAAAATATGCTTATTTCCGACTCGATAAAGCTTGATAATTTTGACACGGCGGTTTTATCGGCGAACGGAAAGGAAAGCGGGATAAAGGACGCTGTCCTGCAAAAAAATCCGTCAAAGGTGTATATCATGGTCGGACTTTACGACCTTGACAGGCTGGAAAGCGCCGACCTGTTCAAGGGGCTTGAAAGCGTTATCGACGGCATACGCGATGAAAACGGCGAGCTTGAAATATATCTTGTAAGTCTGCTGCCCGTTACTGCCGAAAGGGAAAGCGATACTGCGTCAAACACGGATATAGACGCATATAACACGCTGCTTATCAAGTTTGCGAACAAGGTCAACGTTAATTATCTTGACGTAAATACGAATTTTAAGGGAAATGACGGAAAGCTGCCTTCTTCCTATGCCGAAACAAACGGTATACGGCTCAGCAGGGAGACATACGAAAAATTTTCCGAATATATTCTGACTCATGTGAGAGGCTGACCGAAGCGGCTGCCGAAAAATGAGCGGGGAGGACGGTAATATCTATGCTTATCGAATGCATTGTTATTTTAGGATTGATAGTTGTTGTTGCGCTGATGTACATACGCACAAAGAAAAAGGACTACGCCCTTGCGACGGTGCCGCTGACTATACTTCCGCTTGCAAATGTTCTGGCATACACCTGTTCGGGCGTATTGTCAAATTTATTCCCGATGGATAAATTTACGGTATATGCGGCGCTTAATATAGTTGCGGTGATAATTTCAAGCTGCTTTGTGGGAATTATGTCGGGAAAGTTCAAAAAAAGGACCATAAGGGCGTCTTATATCACAATATCTCTGATATTCAACATTGCCCTTGCTGCAATTCTTGTTTATAATATGTTTGAAATGCTTTACAGATAATATTACCGCCTTGTTAATATAAATTTAACAGGGCGGTTTTTATTTTTTTTTTTCAATAGCTCTTTACATATCGGTAAATATGTTGTAAAATAAATAAGATAGTATAATTGTAATATACTGCATAAGAAAGGATGTTTTGTTTTATGTCTGAACAGCCACAGTATAAAAGGGTTTTGCTTAAACTCAGCGGTGAGGCTTTGGCAGGTGATAAGAAGATAGGTCTTGACTATTCCATTATTACCAAAATTTGCGAAAGTATAAAGAAATGCGCTGACATCGGCGTGCAGATAGGCATAGTTGTTGGCGGAGGAAATTTCTGGAGAGGACGCTCCAGCGGTGCAATGGACAGGACGCGTGCCGACCATATAGGTATGCTTGCCACAACAATGAACGCGCTGGCAGTTGCGGACGTTCTCGAGTCCCTCGGTGTTGATGTGCGCGTGCAGACGGCTATTGCAATGCACCAGGTCGCAGAGCCGTATATCAGAAACAAGGCTGTAAGACATATGGAAAAGGGAAGAGTTGTCATTTTCGGCTGCGGCACGGGTAATCCGTTCTTTTCTACGGATACGGCGTCCACGCTCAGAGCTGCCGAGATAGAAGCGGATATCGTGCTTAAAGCGACAATGGTCGACGGCGTGTATGATAAGGACCCCAACAAGTACGACGACGCGGTCAAGTATGACGAGCTTAGCTTCAACGATATTTTGGTTAAAAATCTTGCGGTCATGGACAGCACGGCTGCTTCCATGTGCAAGGATAACAATATCCCTATTCTTGTCTTTAACCTCAAGCGTCCCGACAATATTTACGACGCTTGTCTCGGCAGAAATGTCGGTACATTAGTTATCGACAGATAATTTGTGAATTAACGGTTCACTGACGGCAGGAGATGAACCGTTCACTTAAATTTTACTGCCGGGAAGAGGAGAATTTTTATGAACGAACAGATCAAAAATGCACAGGGTAAAATGGAAAAATGTATCAAGAGCCTTGAACACGAATTTTCAACCGTAAGAGCAGGCAGAGCAAATCCTGCCGTTCTCGACAAGGTTCTTGTTGATTATTACGGAACTCCCACGCCCGTTCAGCAGATGGCTGCGATCTCCGTGGCAGAGGCAAGAGTTCTTGTTATCCAGCCTTGGGATATGTCCCAGCTCAAGGCTATCGAAAAGGCTATACTTACATCGGATATCGGTATTAACCCCACGAATGACGGAAAGGTACTCAGACTTGCATTTCCTCAGCCTACCGAGGATCGCCGCAAGGAGCTTGTTAAGCAGGTGAAGAAGTTCGGCGAGGAAGCTAAGGTAACTATGAGAAATATCAGACGCGATACTCTCGAAAAGTTCAAGACCATGAAGAAGAACAACGAGATCACCGAGGACGATATGAAGGGCTACGAAAAGGATATCCAGAAGCTTACAGACAAGTTCTGCGAGGATATTGACGCAGCGGTTGCCGACAAAGAAAAAGAGATCATGTCTATCTAAGGGGTATCGCATTGGCTGCAGTTGATAAAGAAAAGCTTCCCGTCCATATCGGCTTTATTATGGATGGCAACGGAAGATGGGCGCAGAAGCGCGGTATGCCCCGAAAAATGGGACACCGCGAGGGCGCCCGCACCTTCCGCAAAATAGCAAAATACTGTAAAAAAATCGGGATAAAGTACGTTACCTTTTATGCTTTTTCTACCGAGAACTGGAAACGACCCGAGGACGAAGTAAAGGAGCTTATGCGCCTTTTTAACGAGTATCTGGACGAGGTGCAGGACTATGCCAAGGAAAACACCAGATTGGTGTTTCTGGGGGATAAATCCGCTTTCGGAAAGCAGATGGCAGAGCGTATGACCGAGCTTGAGAAAAGCTCGTCGGGATTTGACGGAATGACCCTCATGCTTGCTATGAACTACGGGGGACGGGACGATATTCTTCATGCGGTCAGGGGTATTGCGGATATGGCTGCAAAAAAGGAGATAAAGCTTTCGGATATTGACGAAAGCCTTGTTTCAAGTATGCTTTATACAAAGGGAATGCCCGACGCAGACCTAATAATCCGTCCAAGCGGAGAAAAAAGGATATCAAACTTTTTGCTGTGGCAGTCGGCATATGCCGAGTTTTACTTTACCGATACGCTGTGGCCTGATTTTACCGAAAAGGAGCTTGACGCGGCGCTGAACGATTTTGCCGCACGCAGCAGGCGCTTCGGGGGAGTATGAGTTTGAATACGCTGCTGTTTTCTGATAAAGTTTATTTTCCGACATCGGAAAAAGGATGGTGAAACGATGATTACCCGTATTATTACAGCGGTAGTGGGAATAGCGATAGCTGTGGGTGTACTGTTTCTTTCGGCAACGCCCGTGTATAATTTGGTTTTGGCAGCTATTTCGGTCATTATGATATATGAGCTGCTGTCGGTAAACAAATGCCTTGAGCATAAATTCCACAGCATTGTGTGTTTTGCCTTTGCTTCGGTAATGCCGTTTTTGGCGGAATACAACAGCATGGAAATAAAATATATTGTTTCGGCGTTTTGCATTTTCCTGATGTTCTGCGGCTATATTGCAAAGCATAAGCAGCTGAACATTGAAAAGCTTTGCTATATGCTTGCAGTCACGCTTCTTGCCACCCTTTCGATGTGCTGTCTGGTGGCAATGAAAAACCTTGACAGCCTCCACGGTATCTGCTATGTTATTCTCTGTCTTGCAGGAGCATGGCTGGGCGACTCGGGCGCATATTTCGTGGGAACATTTTTCGGCAAGCACAAGCTTTGCCCCGAAATATCCCCCAAAAAGACTGTGGAGGGTGCTATCGGCGGAGTGCTTACGGTAGGGCTGGTATTTGCGGTATTCGGATTTTTTTACCGTCTTTTCCAAAGCAGCAGAGGATACGCTTTTGAGGTGAATTACCTGCTCCTTGTGGTGTCGGGAATTATCTGCGGCGTCCTTGGAATAGTGGGCGACCTTTCCGCTTCGCTTATTAAGCGGCAGTACGGCATAAAGGATTTCGGAAATATTATGCCGGGACACGGCGGATTAATGGACAGATTTGACAGTGTACTTTTTGTTGCACCGTTTATGATGTTCATATTAAATCATTTTGCGTTATTTAGTTAAAAAAGCCGGGCGTACATAAGGGATATTATGTACGCCTGCTGTGTGTTTTTGGCGGTAATGCCTCATATATTCGGAAAGCCGGGTGTGTTTATGAAAACAATTTCGTTGATAGGTTCAACGGGTTCGATAGGAAAACAGACATTAGACGTGTGCAGAAAGCATAATATTAAGGTGAGAGCTTTGGCGGCGTGTCGGAACACGGAGCTGCTTGAAAAGCAGGCGAGAGAGTTTTCACCTGAGTATGTGTGCGTGTACAGCGAAAGCTGCTTTTCCGATATGCGCAGCAGGCTTGCAGATACGGGAATAACCGTTTTATGCGGCATGGAGGGCTTGTGCCAAATTGCTTCCATAAAGGACGTTGACCTGTTTGTAAATTCCGTTGTGGGAATGGTGGGCTTGCTTCCGACTCTGACGGCGATAGAAAACGGCGTCGATATTGCCCTTGCAAACAAGGAGACTCTTGTTGCCGGGGGAAAGCTTGTTATGGCTGCCGCTGCGGAAAAGGGCGTGAAGATTTACCCCATCGACAGCGAACATTCTGCGATTTTTCAGTGCTTGCAGGGCAACGACCCCAAGCAGGTGAACAAGATAATCCTTACGGCTTCGGGGGGACCTTTCTTCGGTAAGAAAAAATCAGAGCTGGAGAATGTTACCGTGGAGCAGGCGCTTAACCACCCCAACTGGAGCATGGGCAGCAAGATAACTATAGATTCTGCGACGCTTATGAACAAGGGTCTGGAATTTATTGAGGCAAAGTGGCTTTTTGGGGTATCCCCCTCGGATATAGAAATCGTGGTAAACCGCGAAAGCGTGCTTCATTCCGCGATTGAGTTCGACGACTATTCGGTCATTGCGCAGATGGGCGTTCCCGATATGAAGATACCGATACAGTATGCGCTGCTGTATCCCCAACGGGTATCCTGCGATGTAAAGCGGTTGTCCTTGACAGACTACGGCACGCTTACATTTGCAAAGCCCGACTACGAAACCTTTGACTGCCTGTCAAGCTGCATTGAGGCGATAAAACGGGGAGGGGCGTACCCCTGTATCGCAAACGCTGTAAACGAGGAAGCGGTCATGCTGTTCCTTGAGGGGAAAATTCCTTTTCTCGAGATAGGCAGGCTTGTGAAAGGCTCTTTGGGATATTTTCGCGATATGCCCTCGGAATGTTATGAGGACATAAAAAAAGCCGAGCTTGCGGCGCGTGAATATGTGCATGAAAAAGTAAAGGTCTGATGTGAGGTTTTATGGATACTTTTGTTTCTGTTCTGATTGCGGCAGCGTTTTTCTGCCTTATAATTCTTGTGCATGAGTTCGGTCACTTCTTTGTGGCAAAGCTTTGCGGAATACGGGTCGACGAGTTTGCGATAGGCATGGGTCCCGTTATCTACAAAAAGCAGGGCAGGGAAACCTTGTACAGCGTCAGACTTCTGCCGATAGGCGGCTTCTGCTCTATGGGTGAGGATGTTGAGGACGAAGACCCCAACTCATTCCGTAAAAAGCCCGTGCTGTTCAGAATGGCGGTCATCGTTGCAGGCGCGGTGATGAACCTTGTTCTGGGATTTATTTTGTCGGTGATACTTGTGCTGGTCAACGGCGGCGGAGTGACTTCCCAGATAGTTTATTTTGCGGACAATGCTGTCAGCGCGGAACAGGGCTTGCAGCTTAATGATAAGATTCTGGAGATAAACGGCGTAAAAATTTTCTCTGTAAAGGATATTACTTACCAGCTCGGCAACGATGAGGACTGCAAGATAGATTTCCTTGTGGAACGAAACGGCGAAAAGGTGCGCATAGACGGCGTGCAGTTCGACTATAAAGTTAACGAGGAAACGGGAAAGAGAACGCTTATTTATGATTTCAAGGTGCTGAGGGAGAAAATTACCGTCGGAAATTTGCTGCCCTATGCGTTCAAAAATTTAGTCTATTACGGCAGGATAGTGATAATGTCCCTGGGCGACATTGTTAAGGGAAAGTACGGCATAAACGACCTTCAAGGTCCCGTGGGAATTGTTTCGACTATCGGAGACGTTACGGAAAAAAGCGGCTTCAAAATAGATTTTCTTCTTGATATTGCAGCGCTGGTTACGGTAAATATCGGCATATTCAACCTGCTACCGCTTCCTGCGCTGGACGGGGGAAGATTTGTGTTCCTGCTGATAGAAGCGGTAAGGCGCAAGGCTTTCAAGGCGGAAACAGAGGGCGCGATACATTTTGTGGGATTTGCGCTTCTGATGGTGCTTATGGTGGTCGTAACATTTAATGATGTTAAAAATATTTTTGTAAAGTAAAGAGGTTCTATCATGCGAGCTGTTCGTTCTGTAAAGGTTGGAAACTGTACACTTGACGGTGAGAAAATATACATTCAGTCCATGCTGAACACCCCTGCCTCCGACGTTGAGGGAAGCGTAAAGCAGGCTGTCATGCTTGAAAAGGCAGGCTGCGAGATAATCCGCGCGGCAATTCCCGACATGGAGGCGGTAAAGCTTATTCCTGCCATAAAAAGCGCGGTAAGCATACCACTTGTTGCGGATATCCATTTCGATTACCGCCTTGCCCTTGAAAGCGTAAGTGCAGGTATCGACAAAATTAGGATTAACCCGGGAAACATCGGTGATTTTGAAAAGGTAAAGCTTGTTGCCAAGGCTTGCAGGGACAAGAATATCCCCATACGTATCGGGGTAAATTCAGGCTCCCTTGAAAAGGACCTGCTTGAAAAGTACGGCGCTCCCACCGCGGAGGCTCTTGCAGAAAGCGCATTGCGCCATGTTGAGCTTTTGGAAAGGTGCGATTTTGAGGATATCGTTATTTCCATAAAATCCTCCAATGTGCGGACTATGATAGAGGGTTACAGAATTCTTGCCGAAAGGACGGCTTATCCGCTGCACTTGGGCGTTACCGAGGCAGGCACAAAGCGTATGGGCATAATCAAATCCGCGGCAGGAATAGGCTCGCTGCTTGCGGACGGAATAGGGGAAACGATACGGGTTTCCCTTACCGCAGACCCTGTTGAGGAAATATACGCCGCCAAGGATATTTTGTCGGCGCTGGGCATGGGAACGGGTGTAAAGCTTGTATCCTGCCCAACCTGCGGAAGAACGAAAATAAACCTTATCGGCCTTGCGGAAAAGGTTGAAAAGGCGGTAAGGGACATCGACAAGAATATTACAGTCGCGGTCATGGGCTGCGTGGTGAACGGTCCGGGAGAAGCGCGCGAGGCGGATATCGGTATCGCTGGAGGCGACGGCTGTGCGGTGATGTTCCGCAAAGGCGAGATACTGCGGAAAATCCCCGAAAGTGAAATTCTCACGGAGCTGTTAAAGGAAATAGAAAAAATATAGGTTTGGTGAAATCTTAATGCTTATAAAAGAGTTGTTTTCCGAATATATTGCGGATATCCCCAATTCAATCGGCAAGGGCGACATTCTGAAGCTTACCCATACGGAAAATATGCGTTCGCTTACGGTTTTTGCGTCCTATGAGCAGGTGCAGAAATATGACTATGTTATAGATTTTGAAAAGGCTATGCGCGAAAATCTCGGCATAGACAGCTTTATTCTCAACTGCCGCTATACCCCTGCGATGTTCAGCGAAAAGGGTATGCCCGACATTGTTTCCATGCTTAAACGGAGAATGTACGTTATCAACGGTCACCTTGACGGTGCGGAGTACAGTTTTGCTGACAATACAGTTACGGTGAATGTCAAGGGTACGGGCTGTGCCGCGCTGAAAAAGGCAAACGTTGAAACCGAGCTTCAGAAGATGATAAAAGAGGTCTATTCGGCGGATATAAAGGTGGTTATGAATGGTACGGCTACTGCGTCCTCCGATGATGACAATTACATAAAGCGTATGGCGCAGGTCATTTCCGCAATGCCCATGCCCGACGACGCGCCGCCCGAAAATACGGGGAGCGCTCCTGTTCCTGCGTATGAGGCGGAGACGCGCTCCGAGCCTGTTGTCACGGTGGATTTTAAGGACTTGCCCATTATTGCCGACGGTGCAAAGCTTATAAAGGGACGCTCGATAGACTCTCCCGTTACCAACATTTCCGAGCTGAAAAGCAAGATGAACAACATCACTATTTGGGGCGATGTGTTCGATTACTCCGAAAAGGAGATACGCACCAAAAACGGCGAAAAGCGCGTGGTTTCCGTAAGTATCACGGACTACACCGACTCTATCTCGGTGAAAAGCTTTGAGGATAAGGAAGAGGAAAACCTCCTTGCGGCATTTAAAAAGGGCGGAACGGTGCTGCTTAGGGGCAGGTGCGATTTCGACACCTTTGAAAACGAGTTTGTCTTTAAGGCAAACGATATTATGCAGGTGCAGAAGACCGAGCGTATGGATACCGCGGAGGAAAAGCGCGTTGAGCTTCACCTGCACACGAATATGTCGGCAATGGACGCGGTAACGCCTGCTTCAAAGCTTATCGAGCGTGCCTTTTCATGGGGACACAAGGCAATGGCGATAACCGACCACGGCGTTGCGCAGGCTTTCCCCGAGGCGGCTTCTGCGGTATCGAAAATACGCAAGAACGGCGGCGAGTTCAAGGTAATATATGGTTGCGAGGCGTATTCGGTAAATGACAGAACTGACGCGGTGAGCGTGTATACAAACAAGGCGCTGACCGACGAAATGATAGTTTTCGACATTGAGACAACAGGCTTCAACGCACAGTCCGACCGCATTATCGAGATAGGTGCGGTGAAGGTGAGAAACCTTGAAATTGCGGAAACCTTCCAGACCTTTGTGTGCCCCGAAAGGCACGTCCCCGAGCGCATAACCGAGCTTACGGGAATTAACGACGACATGGTGAAGGACGCCCCCTCTCAGGAGGACGCCCTTAAATCGTTTATTGAATTCTGCGGACAAGCCCCCGTTCTCATTGCTCATAACGCAAGCTTTGACTGTTCGTTTATTCGTGCGGCGTGTGAAAGATACGGCATTGACTACGGCTTTTCCATTATTGACACCGTGGTAATGAGCAGAAGTATGCTTCCCCACCTTAAAAAGCACAAGCTTGACTATGTTGCAAAGGAGCTGGGTCTCGGCGAGTTTAACCATCACCGCGCAGACGACGATGCAAAAATGCTTGCGCGCATTTATGTTATTCTTGCAAACAGGCTTATCGCTGAAAACGGCATAAAAAATATTGCCGATATAAACGACTGTGTTCGCAATATCGACCCACGCTCACTGCGTTCCTATCACCAGATAATTCTTGTGAAAAATGCCATAGGACTCAAAAATCTGTACAAGCTTATCTCCTACGGCAATATAAAATATTACAAGCGAAATCCCCGTGTTCCCGTTTCTGAGCTTATGGAGCACCGCGACGGTCTTATCGTGGGAAGCGCCTGCGAGGCTGGAGAGGTTTTCTCCGCGGTAAAGGACGGTCACCCCTGGGAAAGAATAAAGGAGCTTGCACGGTTTTACGATTACCTTGAAATACAGCCCGTGGCGAACAATGAGTTCCTTATCCGCGATGAGGAGTACCCCAACATCACTTCTATCGAGGATTTGCAGGAGCTTAACAAAAAGATAGTACGGCTTGGCGAGGAGCTTAACATTCCCGTTGTTGCAACCTGCGACGTTCATTTTATGGACAAGGCTGACGGGATATTCCGAAAGATACTTACATATCAGAAGTTCAAGGACGCTGATTTTCAGGCTCCGCTTTATCTTCGCACCACAGATGAAATGCTGGAGGAATTTGCATACCTCGGCGAGGAAAAAGCTTACGAAGTTGTTGTTACCAACACAAATAAAATCGCGGACATGGTCAATCCCGACGTTGTGCCGATACCGCCCGGAACGTTCACTCCCGAAATTCCCGGCGCGGAGGAGGACTTGGAGCGCATCTCGTGGGAGCGGTGCAAATCAATATACGGCGACCCTGTTCCCGAGCTTGTTGCAAAGCGCCTTGACCGCGAGCTTACGTCCATTATCAAGCATGGTTTTGCCGTGCTGTACATGATTGCTCAGAAGCTTGTTGCCAACTCAAATGAGCATGGCTATCAGGTTGGCTCGCGAGGTTCGGTAGGCTCGTCCTTCGTGGCGTCTATGTCGGGAATTTCCGAGGTAAATCCGCTTCCGCCCCACTATGTATGCCCCAAATGCAAGCACAGCATTTTCATTACCGACGGTACGGTCGGCTCGGGGTACGACCTTCCCCCCAAGAACTGCGAAAAGTGCGGCACGCCCTATAACCGTGACGGACACGACATACCCTTTGAAACCTTCCTGGGCTTTGACGGCGACAAAGCCCCCGATATCGACCTTAACTTTTCGGGCGAATATCAGACCTTTTCCCATAAGTACACCGAGGAGCTGTTCGGCAAGGACAACGTGTTCAAGGCAGGAACTATCGGTACAGTTGCCGACAAGACCGCTTACGGCTACGTTAAGCATTACCTTGACGAGAAAGGGGAGACCGCTTCAAAGGCAGAGATAAACAGGCTTACTATCGGCTGTACAGGCGTAAAGCGCACCACGGGTCAGCACCCCGGCGGCATGGTAGTTGTGCCATCAAAGTTTGAGGTGTACGACTTTACCCCCGTTCAGCACCCTGCCGAGGACCCCAATTCTATTTTTACCACCACTCACTTCGACTTCCATTCGCTTCACGATACCATCTTGAAGCTTGACGAGCTGGGACACGATGTGCCGACCCTTTATAAGCACCTTGAGGATATGACAGGCGTGAAAACGGGAGACATTTTCCCCGGTGACGAAAAGGTTATCAGCCTTTGTACTTCCACCGAAGCGCTGGGCGTAAAGCCCGAGGACATCGACTGCGAGACGGGAACGCTTGCCATACCCGAAATGGGAACGCCCTTTGTACGCGGAATGCTTATCGAAGCGCAGCCGAAGAATTTTTCCGACCTGCTCCAGATATCGGGACTTTCCCACGGTACGGACGTTTGGCTGGGCAACGCGCAGGAGCTTATCAAGGAAGGAACCTGCACCATTTCGGACGTTATCGGAACTCGTGACAGTATCATGACATACCTTATCTATCACGGTCTTGACCCGAAGCTTTCCTTTAAGATAATGGAAATTACCCGTAAGGGCAACGCCCCTAAGCTTCTTACCGAGGAAATGAAGCAGGATATGCTTGCCCATAACGTGCCCCAGTGGTATATCGACAGCTGTTTGAAAATCAAGTATATGTTCCCGAAGGCGCATGCCGCGGCATACGTTACCGCCGCAATGAAGCTTGGCTGGTACAAGGTTTACGAGCCGCTGGCTTTCTATGCGACGATATTTACCGTTCGTGGTGAGGACTTTGACGCTGAGACCGCGATACAGGGCAGAGAAGCGGTAAAATTCAAGCTTGCCGAGCTGAAAAACAAGGGCAACGAGCGTACCGCAAAGGAGTCGTCAACCTTTGATATGCTGATGATAGCCAACGAAATGATGGCTCGCGGCTTTGAGTTCCTGCCGATAGATATTTACAAATCCGACGCGGCGAAATATAAAATTGAGGACGGCAAGCTTAGACTTCCGTTCTGTTCCGCAAAGGGCGTCGGCGTAAATGCGGCAAAGGCGATATACGACGCTGTTCAGGAAGGCTCGCTGCTGTCCATTGACGAGCTTCAGGAAAGAAGCGGCGCAACGAGGGCAGTTATCGAGACCCTTGAAAGCATAGGCGCGTTAGACGCCCTGCCCAAATCAAATCAAATTTCTCTTTTTTAAAAAAAGGGATTGACATTTGCTTAGTATTATGATATTATGTTATCAAGATGATGTGATAACACTTTACTACAATGAAACAAAAGGAGCTTCATAATGAAGAATTTTGACTTAATCACTCCGGAGGGAACAAAGGACCTGCTGTTCGAGGACTGCGCCGTACGCCGCAGCCTTGAGGAAAAACTTTCGGGGATATTCAAATCAAAGGGCTACTGCGAGGTAGTTACCCCCGGGCTTGAATTTTTCGACGTGTTCAATCTTAATTCAAGATATTTCCCACAGGAAAGTATGTACAAGCTGGTGGACAACAAGGGCAGACTTTTGGTTGTACGCCCCGACTCAACAATGCCAATTGCACGAGTTGCCGCAACAAGACTTCGCGACGCGGAGCTTCCGCTTCGTCTGTTTTACCGCCAGAACGTGTACCGCAACAAGCCCGTTATGCGCGGCAGAAGCGATGAGATACATCAGATGGGCATAGAGCTTATCGGCTCGGATTCCAACCGCGCAGACCTTGAGGTCATCTCAAGCGCAATTGAGGTGCTTGCTTCCTTTGAAAATGACGATTTCCGCTTTGAGCTTGGGGATATCGGCATTTTCCGCGAGCTTGTGAATAAGCTTGACGCGGATATTTCGGTAAAAGAGGAGATACGCAGCCTTATCGAGGTCAAGAACTATCCTGCTCTGAACGACCTGCTGGACAGTATCGGCAGCAATGAGGTTACATATGCTTTGAAGCAGCTTCCCCGTCTTTTTGGCGGTGAGGAGGTTTTCGACAAGGCTTCAAAGCTTCTGAACGATGAAAAAATTGAGAAAATTCTTTCCGACCTCCATTGCATTTATAACAGCCTTACGACCCTTGGATACAACGGAAAAATAACCCTTGACCTTGGTATCGTAAACAAGATGGATTACTACACGGGCGTGGTAATGAAGGGCTATCTGCAAGGCTACGGCGACGCTGTGCTTTCGGGCGGACGTTACAACAAGCTTCTTGCCGAGTTCGGTTACGATGTGCCTGCAACGGGCTTTGCGGTAAATGTTGACGCGGTTGCAAAGGTCATGAAGCAGGAAAACGCGTATTCTGTGCCTGTTCCTGAGGTCATCGTATACGGTGCGGAAGGCTTTGTAATGGAAGCGATAAAGTATGCGCAAAGCCTGAGAACGGACGGAGTTATCGTTGAAAATTCCGTTTTTGAGACCTATGAGGAAACAAAGTCGTATGCCGAAAAGAAGAAAATTGCAAAGGCTGTCTGTGTTTCGGAGACGGTAACGGAAGATATTATTAACGGAGGTAACTAAGATGAAAAGTGAAAAGAGACCTCTCAGAATTGCGCTTACCAAGGGCAGACTTGAAAAGGATACGGTCGCTCTTTTGGAAAAGATAGGATATGACTGCACCGCAGTGCGCGAGAAGGGCAGAAGGCTCATTCTTCCCGTGGGCGACTCGATAGAGGTCGTGCTTGCAAAGGCGGCGGACGTTATCACCTACGTTGAACACGGCGTTTGTGATATGGGCGTTGTGGGCAAGGATACAATTATGGAAATGAACGGCAAGTTCTTTGAGCTTGTTGACCTTGGCTTCGGAAGATGCAAGTTTGCTCTTGCAGGAAAAAAAGGTGACAACTTTTACCAAGGCTACAACATAAAGACTATCGCAACAAAGTATCCCAACGTTTCCCGTGCCTTCTTCGAGAAAAAGGGCATGGACGTTGATATCGTAAAAATCGAGGGAAGCGTTGAGCTTGCGCCGCTTCTCAGCCTTTCGGACGCAATAGTTGATATCGTTGAAACGGGTACAACGCTGAAAGAAAACGGTCTTGAGGTTTTTGAGGATATTGCTCCAATATCGGCAAGACTTATCGTAAATAGGGTAAGCATGAAGCTTAGACAGCAGGAGATAGAGTCGCTTATCAAGCTTATTGAAGAGAATTTGTAATACGCTGACAGGAGGGGAAACAATGATTAGAAAAATTATCGCTAACGGTACCGATGAGGTCGCTTTTCTGAAAGAGGTCGAAAAGCGCAACGGCGAGACCGACAAAAAGGTTACGGAGATAGTATCCGAGATAATAGAGAATGTTAAGGAAAACGGCGACAAAGCCGTACAGGACTATACGCTGAAATTTGACGGCAAGCTGCCCGAATATTACGAAGTGCCACTTGATGTTATCCACGACGCACTTAACGACGCGGACGAGGAGTTTGTAAATTCTCTGCTTAACGCAATGGAGAACATCGCCGCGTTCCACAACCGCCAGAAGCAGCAGGGCTTTATCGACCCTCACGACAACGGTGTAATCCTCGGTCAGCGCGTAAGAGGTCTTGAAAGAGTGGGACTTTACGTTCCCGGCGGCACAGCTGCATATCCGTCTTCGGTGCTTATGAACGCAATTCCCGCAAAAATCGCAGGCGTAAAGGAGATAATCATGGTTACGCCTCCCCTCAAGGACGGCACGCCTAATAAGGATATCCTTGTTGCCGCTTCCATTTGCGGAGTTGACAGAGTGTTTATGGCAGGGGGCGCGCAGGCTGTTGCGGCTCTTGCATACGGCACGGAAACTATTCCCAAGGTGGATAAAATCGTAGGTCCCGGCAACATTTTTGTTGCAACCGCAAAGAAACTGCTTTACGGCAAGGTTGATATCGACATGATAGCAGGTCCAAGCGAGATACTTGTGGTTGCGGACGAAACCGCCGATCCGAAATATCTTGCGGCTGACCTTATGTCACAGGCTGAGCATGACAAGCTTGCTTCGGCAATCCTTATCACAACGAGCAGCGACATTGCCGATAAAACTATCGCCGAGCTGGAAAGACAGGTCAAGCTTCTTTCAAGGCGTGAGATAATCGAAAAGTCTCTTGCGGATTACGGTGCAATAATCGTTACCGAAAATATCGAGCGCGCTATCGAGCTTGCAAACGGACTTGCTCCCGAACACCTTGAAATGCAGGTTGACAACCCTCTCCAGTATATCGGAATGATAGACAACGCAGGCTCGGTGTTCCTCGGCAAATATGCTCCCGAACCGCTGGGAGATTACTATGCAGGACCAAACCACGTCCTTCCCACAAGCGGCACGGCAAGATTTTTCTCGCCGCTTTCCGTCAGCAGCTTTACAAAGCGTTCAAGCTTTATTTACTACACCGAGCAGGCGTTGCTTGACGCGAAGAACGATATCGTCTGCATTGCTGAGCGCGAAGGGCTTACCGCCCATGCCAATGCTATCAAGGTAAGATTTGAATAATACGGAGCTTTGGCAAAGAAAGGGATTTATTAAATTATGTACGAACTTAACTCGAAATTAAAGAAAATTGAAGCATACGACCCTATCGAGGGCAACTACAAGATAAGGCTTGACGCAAACGAGTCCTATTTCAATATCAATGATAAGCTTGGGGACAAAATTGCCGAGGAAATAAAAAAGCTGTCCCTTAACCGTTACCCCGACTCTATGGCGTCGGGCGCAGTAAAGGCTTTTGCGGATTACTATGGCGTACCCGAAAAATTTGTTACCGCAGGTAACGGCTCGGACGAGCTTATCAGCATTATCACAAGCTGCTTCCTTGAAAGCGGAAACAAGATACTGACCCTTTCTCCCGATTTTTCGATGTACGCCTTTTACGGCAGCATATACGAGATGAAGGTCGAGACCATGCAGAAAGAGCCGACTTTGCAGATAAATATCCCCAAGGTCATTGACTATTGCAACAACAACGACATTAAGGCGGTCATTTTCTCAAATCCCTGCAACCCCACTTCCCTCGGCGTTTCAAGGCAGGACATAATCAAGCTTGTAAAGAGCGTGTTCTGTTTGGTTATCATCGACGAGGCTTATATGGATTTCTGGGATCAGAGCATACTTGACGAGGTTGAAAATTACGACAACCTTATCGTGCTCAAGACCTGCTCCAAGTCAATGGGTCTTGCGGGAATACGTCTCGGCTTTGCCGTTGCGGGGGATACCATAACCACCGCCCTCAGAAGCGTAAAATCGCCTTACAATACCGACTCGATATCCCAGACAATATGCAGGACGGTTTTAAGCGAAAAGGATACGCTTCGGGAGCTTTGCGGCAAAATTGTTGAAAGCAGGATAGCTTTGCAGGAGCAGATAATGGCGCTGTCAAAGAAGTATACAAAGCTTGAAAAGGTATATGAGTCCAAGGCAAACTTTGTGTTCATAAAAACCGCATACGCAAAGGAGATACACCAAAAGCTCCTTGACAAGTCCATAGCGGTAAGATACATGGGAAATTACCTTCGTATAACGGCAGGCAGCGAAGAGGAAAACGCCGCTGTTATTGCTGCACTTGATAATATTCTTTCACACATGGAGGAGGTATAATTTTGAGAACGGCTGAAATTAACCGAAAAACCAAGGAAACGGATATTGAGATAAAGCTTGACCTTGACGGAAGCGGAAAGACGGATATCTCCACGGGCATCGGCTTTTTCGACCATATGCTCACCGCCTTCGGAGTACACGGAGGAATGGATCTGACCGTTAAGGTGAAGGGTGATTTGAATGTTGACGGTCACCACACAGTTGAGGATACGGGAATTGTCCTCGGTACGGCGTTCAAGCAGGCGATAGGCGATATGAAGGGCATTGCACGCTACGGCACGGCTTTCATTCCCATGGACGAGGCGCTCGGCTTTGCTTGTCTCGATATAAGCAACAGACCTTTTCTCGTTTTCAATGCAGCTTTCAGCGACGACAGGATAGGCGAGTTCGATACCTGCCTTGCCGAAGAATTTTTCCGTGCGTTTGCTTTTAACGCAGGAATAACGCTTCACCTCAAATGCGAGTACGGCAAGAACGACCACCACATTGCCGAAGCACTTTTCAAGGCTGCCGCTCATGCTTTAAAGGACGCTAAAGCTGTTGTCGGAAACGAAATTTTGTCAACAAAGGGCGTGTTATAAATGATCGCAATTATTGATTACGGCGCAGGAAACATATTCAGCGTAAAAAATGCCCTTGATTATCTGGGCTATGAAAGCGTGCTTACAAAGTCCGCGGACGAGATAAAAAGAGCCGACGCAATAATCCTCCCCGGCGTGGGAGCGTTTCCGTGGGCAATGAAAATGCTTAACGAAAGCGGCTTTGTACCCCTTATCAGAGAGCAGACGAAAATCAAGCCTTTTCTCGGTATATGCCTCGGTATGCAGCTTATTTTTGACAAGGGATACGAGTTTGAGGAAACCGAAGGTCTCGGTCTGATAGGCGGAACGGTTGAAAAGCTTGAGCGCGAGGATATGATAATCCCCCACATGGGCTGGAACGAGCTTGTAATTCAGAATGACTGTCCGCTGCTGAAAGGGCTTCCCGAAAATCCGTATGTGTATTTCGTACATTCCTTTGCGGCAAAATGCGATGATAAGAATATTTCGGCATACTGCGACTACGGCGGAAAGGTGACCGCTTTGGTACATGACGGAAAAAATGTTTTCGGCGCTCAGTTTCACCCCGAAAAAAGCGGCGAAGTCGGATTGCAGATACTTAGGAATTTTGCTGAGTTAAGTAAGAATTGACCGCATTGAAGAAAGGTGAAGCTTTATGTTAGCGAAAAGAATAATACCTTGCCTTGATGTGAGAGACGGCAAGGTGGTCAAGGGCGTAAATTTTGAAGGAATAAAGGAAGTCGGAGACCCTGTTGAATGTGCGTACGAGTACAATCTCCAAGGTGCCGATGAGATAGTGTTTTACGATATAACCGCGTCTCACGAGGGTCGGGGAGTAATGCTTGATGTTGTGAGAAAAACCGCGGAAAAGGTTTTTGTGCCCCTTACCGTAGGCGGCGGAATAAAAACCGTTGACGATATCAGAGAAACGCTCCGTGCAGGCGCGGACAAGGTCTCGGTCAACTCGCAGGCTGTTCAGAATCCCCAGCTTATCAAGGAGGGCGCCGATATTTTCGGAAGCCAGTGCATATGCGTGGGTATTGACGCAAAAAAGGTCTCCGACGGAAAATGGACGGTGTTCATCAACGGCGGAAGAATTGACATGAAAATGGACCTTATTGATTGGGTAAAAAAATGCGAGCAGCTTGGCGCAGGGGAGATATGCCTTAACTCCATAGATACAGACGGCGTAAAGGGCGGCTTTGATTTGCCCATGCTGAAAGCGGTTTGCAGCGCTGTAAAAATTCCCGTAATTGCCAGCGGAGGAGCAGGCAAGCTGGGCGATTTTGCGGAAGCGTTCATCGAGACCGATTGCTCTGCGGCACTTGCTGCGTCTCTTTTCCATTTTAAGGAGCTTACTGTGGGAGAGGTCAAGCAGGATTTGAAAAACAAAGGCATTCCCGTGAGAATGGTGTAATGCTATGCAGGTAATCATACGAAATGCCGTTATCGACGATTATAAAGCTATTGCCGCAATAAGCCGTGAAGATTTGGGCTATGACTGCTCGGACGAGCTTGTAAAGCAGAAGCTGGAGAAGCTTGATACAAGCCGTGAAGCGGTGTTTGCGGCAGTATGCGATAACTGCGTAATAGGCTATGTTCACGCTGAAAAATATGATACGCTTTATTTTGAAACGCTGGTCAATATTTTGGGACTTGCCGTGAAGTTCGACAGTCGGAGAATTGGTGCGGGACGGCGGCTTATGGAAGCGGCTGAATGTTGGGCGAAGGAAAACGGAGCAGCCGGCGTGCGCCTTAATTCGGGCATAACGAGAACGGGAGCGCACGATTTTTACCGTTCTGTCGGATATAATTCCGAGAAACAGCAGATGCGTTTTATGAAAAAATTCTGATAGAATAAAGCAATAGTATCCCCGTGAGAATTGTAAAATATAATGCAGCAGGGAGGACAACTATGAAAAAATGGTACGACGAAGAATACGAATTTGAAGTCGAAGTAACAGGATTTCTGCGCGGCGACCATACGGAAAGATATTGCCGAAACGGAGAAGAGATAGGCGACAAGTACTGCTGCACATACGGCTGTCCCGTGAATAATGAGGGTTTTGGCATTTGCAGCAAAACAATGATGATGCTGTATCCTCTTATGGAAGCGGTCATAAGCGGCGGAGACCTGACTAATCTCGGCGGCGATGAAAAATACAGCAAAACCATTGTTTGTCCCGACGGCTGCGTGATATTCCGCCTTACGGCAAAACCCCTCGGAAATGAAAATTTCCATAAAGGCGGCTTCTGGAAAGAGCCTTAACGAAATTAAAAAGGAGTATTCACATTAATATGGGTATGATAGAAGAAACCTGCGAGCTTATGCTGGACTGGGACAAGATACGCAATATGCCTAAGGAAAACCACGTTATTCCCGTGGCGGTGCAGAACATTAACACCAAGGAGGTTATCCTTGTCGCTTATACCAACGAGGAGGCTTTGAAGGAATCTATCCGTTTGAAAAAGGCGGTTTTCTGGAGTACTTCACGCAACAAGCTTTGGTTTAAGGGCGCAGAATCGGGGAACACATTTACGTTAAATCACATATTTGTAAACTGCGAGCAAAATTCGCTTGTGTATCAGGTTACTCCGGATAAGGGGAATATTTGCCACACGAGCTATAACGGCGTTGCCAATAACTGTTATTACCGCGAGCTTGACATGGAAACAATGAAGCTTATTAATCTTAACGAAAAAAATAAGGGAGAATAAACATGACTGTATACGAAGAAATTTTTGAAGTTATAAAGGCAAGAAAAGCGGCTTTTGACAAGGGTGAAGCTCCCGAAAAGTCTTACACCTGCTACCTTTTTGAAAAGGGCGTTGACAAAATTTGCAAAAAGGTGGGCGAGGAAGCCGCAGAAACTATCATTGCCGCAAAAAACGGCGACAACGACGAGCTGATGAACGAGATAAACGACCTCATCTACCATGTTATGGTGCTTGCGGTAAATCAAGGTCTTGAATGGTCTGACGTGGAAAAGGTCCTCGACGAAAGAAACGAGAAGATAGGAAACCTGAAAACCTTCCACCAGACAGATAAAAACACCTGATACTGTAACTTTTTATCCTCCTGTTGAATAATATGGTATTGAAGTTTTTAACTTTAATATTTTCATAGGAGGATTTATATGAGCGAAAAAAATAACTGCTTCAAAGAGGCGGTTTGTGTTGAAGTTCAGCGTGTGTTCGACAGCTGCTCGGACCGTGACTGCATTTATGAGCTTCCGGTTACGCTTAGTGAGGATTCGCCGGCAATTACGGAAGATATGAACATAGTAAGAAGCCGTTGCGTTGAGATCGAGGCAACTTGTATTTCGGTAAATTCCGTGCCGTTCAAGTCGGGTTACTATTCGGTTGACATTACTTACAAATTTAAAATTGCGGTTGAGGCGTTTTCAAAGGGCTTCTGTCAGCCTCAGTCGGGAGTTCAGCTGTGCGGTACGGCTATGTGGAACAAGAGGGTCATTCTCTACGGCAGCGAGGGCAGCGCAAAGATATTCACAAGCGAGCAGGAGTTTTCTCCGTCGCCTGAAGAATGTTGTGATTGCTGCTTCTGCGACAGCGAATCCGCAAGAATGCCTAAGGCTACGGTTCGTGTTGTTGACCCCATTGCTCTGGACGCAAAGATCGTATGTATGCCGTATACGCCTTCCTGCGGCTGTGCTTCGGCAGAAACTGCTATGCGTCACAAAAAAACTCTGGTCGTATCATTGGGCCTGTTTTCTATCATACAGCTGTCCCGTCCCGTTTCGATCATTGTTCCTGCGTATGACTACTGTATCCCGTGCAAGGAATGTTCTTGCTCGACGGATCCCGAGGCTCCCTGCGACGTGTTTGAACGCATCGAGTTCCCGACGGAACAGTTTTTCCCCCAGCCGAGCGATGACGATGCGGCAAAATGCATATCCTGCGGCGACGAGCCCGAAGAAGAAACTA
Organism: Oscillospiraceae bacterium; assembly: GCA_017847885.1. Lineage (GTDB taxonomy): Bacteria > Bacillota > Clostridia > Oscillospirales > Ruminococcaceae > RGIG8773. Next base: position 31,973 of record JAGAUA010000030.1, on the reverse strand, counting down.
AATAGTTCCGAACAGAAAAATGTTCGTGCAACTCAAGATGCTGTCAATGCTTTGCGTTGGCAGCATTTTGTATTGACGAATTAAATGTTTAATGTTATAATTAATATATATGTGTTAAGGAGATTGGTTGTATGGGCAAGCTGATTGTTATTGACGGTCTGGACGGAAGCGGAAAAAGCACACAGTTCGATATTCTCAAGGAGACGCTTTCGGAAAAATATAGTGTAAAGGCAATTAGCTTTCCCGATTATGACAACCCGTCATCGTCCCTTGTCAAAATGTATCTGAACGGTGAGCTTTCGGCGGACGCTTCGGGAGTGAACGCATACGCCGCTTCAAGCTTCTATGCCGTTGACCGTTATGCCAGCTATAAAATGTTTTGGGAGGAAAACTACAAAAACGGCGACTTGATTTTTGCAAGCCGTTACGTTTCTTCAAACGCCATACACCAAATGGTCAAGCTTCCCGAAAACGAGTGGGACGGATATTTGCAGTGGCTTTCGGATTATGAATATGCAAAGCTTGGGCTTCCCGAGCCGAATTTGGTAATATTTCTCGATATGCCCACAGACATTTCCCAGAAGCTTTTGTCTGCAAGGTATAACGGCGATGAAAGCCGAAAAGATATACATGAGTCAGATTTGCAGTATCTTCGGGCGTGCAGGAGGTCGGCACTTTACGCTGCGGAAAAGCTTGGCTGGCGCGTTGTTGAGTGCAGCGACGGTGAAAAGCCCCTTGCGGTGGAAGAAATAAGCAAAAAGCTGCTGAATATAGTAAACGAGGTTTTGGATTAAATGCTTGATTTTAGAGTTATTGAACTTTCTGACAGAGATTGGATAAACGAATTGCTGAAAATGTCCGATTTCAGAGGCTGCGGATATAACTTTGCCAATAATTTTGCGTGGCACAGACTTTACGACACTAAAATTTGCAGGTATAAGGACTTTTATATCCTGCGGTCACAGAAATACGGGCTTCACTTTACCTTTCCCGCAGGAAAAGGCGATTATAAGGACCTGTTCCTTACGCTGAAAAAGGAAGCGGAGGAACATAACTCTCCGCTGATAGTTACTGCTGTGGAAAATGATTATTTGCGCTTGTTTGAGGAATTATTTCCGGGGGAATATACGGTTTCATTCGATGAAGCCGACTCCGATTATATTTACGACGCCGAAAAGCTGAGAACGCTTTCTGGCAAGAAGTACCACAAAAAGCGCAACCATCTTGCAAGATTTTATGAGAATAATTGGGAATACTCCGACATGACGGAAAAGGATTTTGACGAGTGCATAGAATTTGCCGTAAAAAGCTATAATTTAAATCAGGCTTATGACGATGAATCCAGCGTGGCGGAGCAGTATGCGATAAACACCTTTATGAATTGGTTTGACGAGCTGGAGCTTCGCGGCGGAGTGATACGGGTAGATGGCAAGGTCGAGGGCTTTACAATTGGAGACCCGATAAATTCCGATACGTTTGATATCCATATTGAGAAGGCAAACGCCGATATTCAGGGTGCATATGCCGCGATAAACAACGAATTTGCAAAGTCTGCGGTTCAGGGGTATACCTACATCAACAGGGAGGAGGACTTGGGTCTGGAGGGACTGCGGAAGTCGAAACAGTCCTATTATCCTGCATTTATGCTTCAAAAAAATACTGTGACATTCAAATAAACGGAGGTAAAAATATGATTTATGTATTTCTTGCAAACGGATTTGAGGAAACCGAGGCGGTAACGCCTATTGATATTTTGAGAAGATGCGGAAAGGAAGTCGTTACCGTCGGAATTGGCGGCAGCGTTATCAAAGGCTCTCACGGAATAGCGGTCGTAACCGACATTGAGGATAAGTCTGTTGAGCTTAACGAAAAGCTTGAAGCGGTCGTTCTCCCAGGCGGTATGCCCGGTACGCTCAACCTTGAAGCTTCGGAAACGGTGCAGAAGGCACTGGACTACTGTACAGCTAATAACCTTTACATCGGAGCGATTTGTGCCGCACCCACAATACTTGGTCACAAGGGCATTTTGAACGGCAAAAAAGCGGTATGCTTTACAGGCTTTGAAAAGGAGCTTGCAGGTGCAGAGGTGCTTGATGTGCCTGCGGTGCAGGACGGAAAAATCATTACCTCAAGAGGTGCGGGAACAGCGATAGAATTCGGTTTAAAGCTTGCCGAAGCGCTTATTTCCGAGGAATGCAGCAAAAATATGGGAGAGAAGCTTTTATGGGCGAAAAGCAGAGCATAAACTTTGACATACGCGAGTATAAGAGCAGTCTGCGTGCAAAATATAAAAAGTATCGCCTTGATATGCCCGAAGATGTGAAAAAATCCTATGATGAAAAGATTTTTTCCAAGGTGATAAAGCTTTCGGCGTATAAAAACTGCAAGACTCTGCTGGCATACGTGTCCACCGCAATTGAGGTCGACACTATCATGCTGATAAAGCAGGCGCTTGCCGACGGGAAAACCGTTGCGCTTCCGAGATGCGTTGTCGGAACACGCGATATGGTGTTTTATGTCATAAAGTCCTTGAAAGATTTGGAAAAAGGCTCTTTTTCGGTTCCCGAGCCTATACCCGAAAAATGCAGAAAATTAACGGATTTCAGCAATGCTTTTTGCATCGTCCCAGCGCTTGTATACGACAGCAGCGGTTTCAGACTCGGCTACGGCAAGGGCTATTATGACCGCTTTCTGTCGGCGCATAAGGGAATGTATCTGGTTGGTATCGGTTACTGCGGCTGTACGGTCACAAAGCTTGTTCACGGACGGTTTGATGTTCCCGTTGATTTGCTTGTTACGGAAAAATACGTGAAAAAATGCGGAAAGGAATATACTGATTGATGGAACAGAAAGAACGCATGGAGGATGAGATCCGACTTGACGATATATTAAATAGTATGCCTGAAAAAACCGATGCCGATGAAAATGCGGAGGAAACGGCAGAGGTGCAGGAAACCGAAGCTTTGGAGGAGGCTTCTTCGGGCGATACGTTTGCGGAGGAGGACGGCAAGCCGCTTGAGGATAACGCCGACACCTCGGAGGAAGAGTTCGACTCGGCTGACGAACCCGATGAGCTTGATGAGGACGAGCCTGACGAGGAAGCCGCCCAGCCCGAAAGGAAAAAGAAACGCAGGAGAAGGCGCGGTCACGGCAATTTTATATTCGGCTTGCTGCTGACGGTTTTTATCATATCCGTTTCAATTCTTGCGGCGGTTTTTATACTTAAATGTGCCAAGGAATTTCTCGGTATAGGAAAGTCCGACATTGAAATAGTTGTGGATATACCCATGAATTCAAGTACGGCGGATATTGCAAATCAGCTTTATAATGAGGGAATTATCCGCGATGAGAAGCTTTTCAGAGTTTTCTCAAAGCTTAAGGGCACGGACGGAACATACATAGCGGGAACGCACAAGCTTTCTCCGAAAATGGATTACGCAACGATTGTGGAAATTTTGCAGGAAGAAGCGGAAAACAAGCGTGAGACCGCCGATGTTGTATTCCCCGAGGGCATAACTCTGCTTGAAGCGGCTCAGCGGCTTGAGGATAAGGGCGTGTGCAGCGCAGAGGAGTTCATCAAGGTGTTCAACAGCTCCGAGTTCGGATTTGACTTTGAGGAAAAGGTCAAGGTAAGCTCCCTTAAATTCTATAAAATGGAAGGATATCTTTTCCCCGATACATACCAGTTCTACGTGGAGGACGACCCGAGGATCGTTGCAAAGAAGATATACAAAAACTTTGAGGCGAAGATCACTCCCGACCTTTACGGAAGAATGGAAGACCTTGGCATGGAGCTGGAGGAGGTCCTTACCCTTGCTTCAATAGTACAGGCGGAGGCGGCAAATACAAGGGATATGAAAAAGGTTGCGTCGGTTTTCTATAACAGGCTGAACAACCCCGACGAGTATCCGCTTCTTCAGTCCGACCCGACCACAAACTACGTTGACGAGGTCATCAAGCCCAATATCGAGATAAAATCAGAGTCAATGTTCAAGGCGTACGACACATATCAAGGCGCAGGTCTTACTCCCGGACCGATCTGCAATCCGGGACTTGACGCAATTAACGCTGTGCTTTATCCTGCTGAGACGGATTACTACTATTTTTGTTCAAATCTGGAAACAGGCGAGTTTTTCTATGCCAAAACCCTTGACGAGCATAACCAAAACCTTGTTGAGGCAGGTCTTGTTGAATAATTGGAGGAATTTGGTTTAATGAATTTGGATAGTCTTGAGGTACTTGCGCCTGCAGGCGATTACGAAAGGCTTTGCGCGGCTTTGGATTACGGCGCAGACGCGGTGTATCTTGGAGGAACAAGCTTCGGTATGCGTGCAGGTCCCCGTAATTTCACCTATGATTCGCTGAAATCTGCGGTTGAACTTGCTCATTCAAAGGGCGTAAAGGTTTATCTCACCTGCAATACTCTGCCGAGAAACAACGAAATACCGATGTTTCGTCAGTTTATGGAGGAAGCCGTTGACAGCAAGGTCGACGCGGTCATTGTTGCCGATCTTGGACTGCTTTCCCTTGTGAAAAAGTATGCTCCCGACATGGAGATCCATATGTCCACACAGACAGGAATTGTCAATTACATGACCGCGAATGAGCTTTACAACATGGGCGTTAAGCGTGTTGTTGTCGCGAGGGAGCTTTCTTTGGAGGAAATTGCGGAAATTCGTGCAAAAACTCCGTCCGATCTTGATATAGAAGCGTTTGTGCATGGTGCGATGTGCGTGTCTTTTTCGGGAAGATGCCTGCTTTCACAGTATCTTGTGAATCGCGACGCAAACAGGGGAGAGTGCGCCCAGCCGTGCAGGTGGGGATACCATTTAATGGAGGAAAAACGCACCGACGAGTTTTACCCGATATTTGAGGACGAAAAAGGCACGTATATCCTCAACGCAAAGGACCTTTGCATGATAGACCACCTTGACAAGGTCGCGGCGGCAGGTGTAACAAGCCTTAAAATTGAGGGCAGGGCAAAATCGGCATACTATGTTTCAATCGTTACAAACGCTTACCGAATGGCTGTTGATATTCTGAAAAAGTCACCCGAAAGCTATGTGCTTCCCGATTGGGTTCGGGACGAGGTGTTCAAGGTCAGCCACCGCAAATACTGCACGGGCTTTTTCTTTGGACATCCCAAGGATTGCCAATACTATGAAAACAGCGGTTATATACGCGAATATGACGTTGCGGCAATAATCGACGAGTGCCGTGACGGCAGGATATACGCTTCCCAGCGGAATAAGTTCATGCGCGGCGATGAAGTGGAAATTATTGCACCCGGAAAGATGTTCGATACCATGAAAGTGGAGGAGCTTTACAACGAAGACGGCGAGCCTGTGGAAAGTGCAAACCACGCCATGATGAAGCTGTCGATACCGTGCGAAAAAACGTACCCCAAAAACTCCATTATCAGAATTAAAAAGTAGCATAAACCTCTCCCTTGACCAATATATTGATGTGAAAGGGGATGTTACTATGCAGGAATTACTGACAAGTGAAGAGACTTTACGGCATGACGAGCCTGTTGAACTTACAGAATTGTTTGTGCAGAGGAGAAAAATCGTGACATTGGGGGATACGCTGGTCGTTCAAACGAGTATTTGCGTAGCCATGGCGGCAGCCTTTGTTATTGCAAATATTGTAAATTCAGATGCTGCGGCGGATATTTTTCAGGTGTACGAAACGACCTCGGGCAGCAGCACAAACCTTATAAAGCTGCTTGCAGATTTCATCGTAAGCAGGCTGGGAAATGTTTGAGATATACCTTAAAAAGCTGTCGGTAGCCTTTGATTTCAGCTTTTTTGCGGCGGTATCGCTGCTGATACTGCTCAAAGACAGCGATTATGCTTTGTATGGACTTGCCGCCTGCATTTGGCATGAGCTTGGACATCTGACCGCAATGCGATTTTGCAATATTGGCGTAAAAAGGGTATTCTTTTACGGCGCAGGAATAAAAATAGTGCCTGACAAGCAATTTGCCTTTACAGACTTCCTGCGTGAGCTTGTGATACTTCTTGCAGGAAGCGGAGCAAATTTTGTCCTTGCCGCAGCGCTTTTCCTCGGAAATAAAATGGGATTGACGCCATTTGCGGCAGTCAATGCAGCGATAGGGCTGTTCAATCTTCTTCCGCTTCAATATCTTGACGGGGGAAAGCTTGCCGTCTTGCTTATCCGCAGATTTTGCGGCATAGACCATGCAGACAGCGCGGAATGGTATCTCAAATGGGGCGGAGTCGTTTTGATTGCCGTAATTTTAGCTACGGCAATTATCTTTGAAAAGGGAAATTTAACCTTGTATGCCGTGCTTGGCTGTTTGCTTATCTCGGCATTTTCGTAATGAAAGGATATAAAAATATGTTGAGGGAACAAATTGAAAAGCTGCTTCCGCTTGTAAAATCGCCGTCGCGGTACATCGGCGGAGAGTTCAACAGCGTGGTTAAGGATAAAAGCAAGGTTGATGTCAGATTTGCTTTTTGCTTTCCCGATTCCTATGACGTGGGTATGTCGCATCTGGGAATGAAAATACTTTATTCTCTTAAAAACAAGCGTGAAAATTTCTGGTGTGAGCGTGTTTTTGCACCGTGGCCCGATTTTGAGGAGCTTATGCGCAAAAACAATATTCCGCTGTATGCTTTGGAAAGTCTTGACCCTGTAAAGGAGTTTGACTTTATAGGCTTTACGATTCAGTATGAGCTTTGCTACACCAATATTTTAAATATGCTGGACCTTGCGCAGCTGCCTGTAAAGGCGAAAGACCGTACAGATGATATGCCCATAGTTGTCGCGGGAGGCCCCTGCGTGTGCAACCCCGAACCCCTTGCCGACTTTATCGACCTGTTCATTATAGGCGAGGGAGAGGAAGTAAACCTTGAGCTTATGGACTTGTATGCCGAAATGAAAAAGAAGGGCTGCTCAAAAAGGGAGTTCCTTGAGGCTGCCGCGGAGATTGAGGGCATATATGTACCGTCGTTTTACGATGTTTCCTACAACTTGGACGGTACGGTGAATGCGGTGGTGCCTAACAATTCCCACGCCGCCAAAACCGTGAAAAAGCGTATTATAAAGGATATGGATTCCGTTTATTACCCCGAATCCTTTGTTGTGCCTTATTGTGAGATAGTCCACGACCGTGCGGTGGTTGAGGTGCTGCGCGGCTGTATAAGAGGCTGCCGCTTCTGTCAGGCAGGCTTTATATACCGCCCGTTCCGCGAGAAAAGCTCGGATACGATATGCCGTCAGACCAAGTCCCTGTGCGAAACCACGGGATATGAGGAGATATCCCTGTCCTCGCTGAGTACAAGCGACCTGTCCGACATAGACGAAACGCTCCGCCGTCTTTCCGAATATACCGAGGAGGAAAAAGTAAATCTTTCTCTGCCGTCAATGAGAATCGACCGCTTCAGCAAGGAGCTGCTTGAGCAGATACAGAAGGTGCGGAAAAGCGGTCTTACCTTTGCACCCGAAGCAGGCACTCAGCGTTTGCGTGACGTTATCAACAAAAACATCACCGAGGACGAGATAATGAGAGCCTGCAAGCTTGCTTTCGACGGCGGCTACACAGGCGTAAAGCTGTACTTTATGCTGGGTCTGCCCACGGAAACGGACGACGATATACGGGGCATTGCCGAGCTTGCGGAGAAAATAACCGACCTGTACTACCAAAACCCCAACCGTCAGCGGGGAAAGCATATACAAATTTCAATAAGCTGCGCAACCTTCGTGCCGAAGCCTTTTACCCCCTTTGAATTTGAGCCGCAGGCTTCCATCGACGAGATAAAGCACAAGCAGAAGGTGCTTCTTGACAGTATCCGTTCGCGGAAGCGTATAAATGTCAGCTGGCACAATTACCGCGTAAGTATTCTGGAAGCGGTCCTTGCAAAGGGCGACCGCAGGCTTTGCGACGCGGTTTACGAGGCGTGGAAGGCAGGCTGCAAGTTCGACGGCTGGGACGAGTTCTACAACTATGACGCGTGGATGGAGGTGTTTGAGCGCCTCGGTACAGATTTGGACTTTTACGCCCACAGGATGCGTTCCTACGACGAAATATCGCCGTGGCAGCACCTTGATTATTATGTTTCCAAGGATTTCTTTATAAGGGAAAATAAGCTTGCCCATGAGGAAAAAACGACGTTTAACTGCCGTGAAAAATGTTCGGGCTGCGGCGTGTCAAAGGCTGTGGGAGGTGCTTGCTTTGGAAAAAATTAACCTGAGAGCCGTCTTTGAAAAAAGCGGACACGCTGTTTTCATATCCCATCTTGACTTGATGAGAGCCATGCAGCGCGCGATAAAGCGCTCCAAGATCCCGGTGTGGTATTCCCAGGGCTTCAATCCGCATATTTACCTTAATTTTCCGCTTGCACTCTCTCTGGGTGTAACAAGCAAAACGGAGTTCATGGATTTTGCCGTTACCGAGCCGTGTGACTATGCTGCGCTGACCGAAACGCTGAACAAAGCCATGCCCGAGGGACTTAAAATACTTGGCATTGCCGAGCCTGTTTTTGCCAATAAGGATATAGGTTTTGCGGAGTATACCATTGAATTCAAGAGCGATGTACCTTCGGAGGAAATGCTTTCGGCGCTTGAAAATATGATGAAGGCGGATACTATTGAAATAGACAAGCGTTCAAAAAGCAAGGGCACGGTCAAGCTCGACATCAAGCCCCACATAAATATTACGGGCACGGAAACGGCTTCGGGACTGCTGCACGTCTTTGTGAGGCTGCCTGCGGGACTTGAGCTGAATATCAATTCAAATGTGTTTATAGATACGTTTGCTGCGCTTAGCGGAATAGATTTTACAAGCGTTTATGCAGAACGCACAAAAATCCTCTGTTTGAACGGAGAAAATTTTAGGTAATTAACATTTCACAATTTTTTGTATGAAAATACTTGCAATTTGCATGAAAATGTGCTAAACTGATATAGCATTTGAAAATCCGTCCGAGTTCTGCCCGGACGAGATTAATGCCTGCCGAAAGGCTGACATTAAAAGGACAGTCCGCTGCCTTATGCCGTATGAATGATTGCGCGGCTATCTTGCGAAAGGTAAGAATGTCTTGAAAATTAGGAGGAAAATAAGATGGACGCACTTAAACTCATCAGCGACAGCAGCCTTAAGAAGGATGTTCCTGCTGTAAACGTAGGTGATACCGTAAAGGTACACGTTAAGATCAAGGAAGGCGAGAAGTACAGAATCCAGGTTTTCGAGGGTACTGTTATCGCTAAGAAGCACGGCGGAATAAACGAAACATTTACTGTAAGACGTGTTGCTCACGGCTGCGGTATTGAGAGAGTATTCCCTGTTCATTCTCCGGTTGTTGATAAGGTTGAAGTTGTAAGAAGCGGTAAGGTTCGCCGCAGCAAGCTCTACTATCTCCGCGACAGAGTTGGTAAGGCTGCTAAGGTCAAGGAACAGATTCGCTGATTGCGGTTGTGCAGAAGGGACGCAATGTCCCTTTTTTGCTATATGCACAGAGTTAACTATTGAGCAAAGGAAGGGATTGTTATGGCAGGTTACGAACTTAATTACGAAGCGCTTGACGAAGATGAAAAGAAGAAAGGAGCCCATGCGTCGGAAGAATTTCTGGACTGGGTCGAGACAATTATTTATTCTTTTTTTGCTGTAATTCTTATATTCACATTTCTTTTGCGCATTGCTTATGTAGACGGCGAATCCATGCTGCCTACCCTTGTTGACGGAGACAGGCTTATTGTTTCCTATATCGGCTATACTCCTAAGGTCGGGGATATAGTAATAGTCCGCAGCGAGCAGCTTAACAAGGCAATTGTCAAGCGCGTTATTGCTGTTGAAAATCAGACAGTTGACATCGACGCCGAAGCAGGTACGGTCAAGGTCGACGGCGTTCTTTTGGATGAGGACTACATTCTCGAAGCTACAAAGGAGGACGTAGGTTTTCACGATTACCCCGTAACTGTACCCGAGAACTGCGTATTCGTTATGGGTGACAACAGAATGAATTCTACCGACAGCAGAGACCCGAGAGTGGGATTTGTTTCCGAGGAGGATATTCTCGGCAAGGTCGTACTCAGAATTTTCCCGTTTGATTCAATAGGCACTCCCGATTGATACGGAGGTTAAAATGACCGAAATACCGTCTATTCAATGGTTTCCGGGGCATATGACCAAAACAAAGCGCATGATAAAGGCGTCGCTGCCTCTTGTTGACGCTGTTGTTGAGATCATTGACGCCCGTATTCCCGAATCCAGCAGAAACCCCGATCTGCACACTCTTATCGAGGGCAAGCCGAGGATAGTTATATTAAATAAGTGCGATACTGCCGATGAATCCGCTACCCAAAAGTGGATAGCATGGTATCAGAGACAGGGCATCGCTGTTATTGCTGCCGACTGCCGAAGCGGTAAAGGGCTTAACAAGTTTATCCCGACGGTCAAGCAGGTGCTTGCCGATTTGATTGCAAAGTACGAGGCAAAGGGCATGAAGGGCAGAGTTTTGCACCTCATGGTCGTGGGTATACCCAACGTGGGCAAGTCGTCCTTTATCAACCGCCTTGCAGGGCAGAAAAAAGCCAAGGTGGAGGACCGTCCCGGCGTGACCCGTACAAAGCAGTGGGTCAAGCTTTCGGAGGACGTTGAGCTTCTGGATATGCCCGGCGTTTTGTGGCCTAAGTTTGAGGACATGGCAGTGGGCGAGAAGCTTGCCTTTACAGGTGCGGTCAAGGACGATGTTGTGGATATAGAGACACTTGCGTGCAGGCTTTTGTACGTGCTTAACGATTTGTACAGAGACGCGCTTACCGCAAGGTACAAGATAGAGACCTCTGACGGTGAGGACGGCTATGAGCTACTGAAAAAGGTCGGCAAAGCAAGGGGTATGCTTGTTTCGGGCGGCGAGATAAATACCGAGCGCGCTGCAATTACCGTGCTTGACGAATACAGAAGCGGAAAACTCGGCAGGATCACCCTTGAGCTTCCGCCGAAGGATTGAGCTGCGCTTTGTTGAAAAAGGGTGAGATTATGGGGCTTTTTGAGTATGATAGCGAAATAAGAGCGTCTTATCCCGTGATATGCGGCGTTGACGAGGCAGGCAGAGGACCGCTTGCAGGCGACGTTTATGCTGCGGCGGTTATTTTTGACGAGGGCGTTGTCATTGAGGGTATCAACGACAGCAAAAAGCTCAGCGAGAAAAAGCGTGAGCTTCTTTATGATGAAATAATTTCCAAGGCAAGAGCATACTGCGTTGCAACAGCTTCTGTGGAGGAAATAGAGTCGATAAACATTCTGAACGCTGCTTTGCTGGCAATGAAAAGGGCTGTGGAGGGGCTTGGCATTACACCCGATATGGCTTTGGTGGACGGAAACAGAATGCCTGATTTTGATTGTCCCGTGCAGACTGTTGTAAAGGGTGATGGCTTGTCAGCAAGCATTGCCGCGGCTTCTATCCTTGCAAAGGTAAGCCGTGACAGGTATATGGCGGAGCTTGCCGCGAAATATCCCCAATATCAGTTTGAAAAGCACAAGGGCTACGGAACAAAGCTGCATAATGAGCTTATACTTAAATACGGTCCGTCGCCTGTTCACAGAATGTCATTTTTAAAGAAGCTGCTTAAAAATGGATAAAAAAGAGCTGGGGTATTTCGGCGAAAAGGTCACCGCATACTACCTTGAAAAAAAGGGATACAAAATTCTTCGCCGCAATTTCTGCGTAAAGGGCGGAGAAATTGATATAATTGCCGAAAAGGACGGAATAATCGCATTCGTCGAGGTGAAAACCCGTGCCCCCGACCCGCTTGTAAACGGCTTTGAGGCGGTAACGGCGGCAAAAAAACGGCTGATAGTAAAGACTTCGGAGGCGTATTCCTACCGCTTCCCCCACGATTTGCAGCCGAGATTTGACGTAGTTTGCGTAACGGTTTCCGACAAAAAGGTTGTCGGGTTCCAATATATTGAAAATGCATTTGATGCAAGCAAGTAATGTATAATTTTGTAAAGGATTGTTGGCTATGTATTACAAAAGTACCAGAGACAGCTCAGTAAAAAAGACATCTGCGGAAGCAATTGTTCAGGGCATTTCTGTTGACGGAGGTCTTTTTGTGCCCTCAGAGATACCTTCTGTAACAATGGACGAGATCGTAAAGCTGGGTGATATGAGCTATTCCGAGCGTGCGGCGTTTATTTTCTCCAAGTACCTTATCGATTTTACGGACGCGGAGATAAGATACTGCACCGATAACGCTTATAACGACAAAAAGTTTGCAACCGAAAATATATCCGAGATTTCCCATCTTTTTGACGGAACTTATATCCTTGAACTCTGGCACGGTCCCACCTGCGCGTTTAAGGATATGGCTCTCCAGATCCTTCCGTATCTGCTTACTACTTCTGCAAAGAAGATCAATATCGACAAGAAGATCGTAATTCTTGTGGCTACATCGGGCGATACGGGAAAGGCTGCTCTTGAAGGCTTTGCCGATGTTCCCGGCACTCAGATAATGGTGTTCTATCCCGTTGACGGAGTAAGCCCCATGCAGAAGCGCCAGATGACTACTCAGGACGGCGAAAATGTTTCCGTATGCGCAATCGAGGGTAACTTTGACGACTGCCAGAACGGCGTTAAGGCTATTTTTACAAACGATGAGGTTAAATCCAAGCTTGAAGCAAACAAGCTTATGTTCTCCAGCGCAAATTCCATTAACTGGGGACGTCTTGCTCCTCAGATAATCTACTATATTTCCGCGTATGCAACCCTTGTTAAGGACGAGGAGATAAAGGCAGGGGACAAGATAAATATTGTCGTTCCCACAGGTAATTTCGGCAATATCCTTGCGGCTTATTATGCAAAGCATATGGGTCTGCCCGTAAACAAGCTTATATGCGCTTCCAACTCAAATAAGGTGCTTACGGACTTCATTACTACCGGTATTTACGACAGAAACCGTGATTTCGTTACAACGATCTCTCCCTCGATGGATATACTTATTTCCAGCAATCTTGAGCGTCTGCTGTACATCATGTGCGGCGAAAACGACGCAAAGATACGCGAATGGTTTGGCTCACTTGCCAAGGAGGGCAGATACGAGGTATCCGATGATATCAAGGCAAAGCTTTCCGAGGAATTTGCGGCAGGCTACTGCGACGATAATGAAACAAAGGCGACTATCAAGAGAATTTACGATAAGTATTCCTACACGCTTGATACCCACTCTGCGGTTGCGGTAAAGGTATACGAGGATTACCGCTCAAAGACAGGGGATACGACAAAGACAGTTATTGCTTCCACAGCAAGCCCCTACAAGTTCAGCGCAAGCGTGCTTGAAGCTATTGAGGGCAAGCCTTCCGCTCTTGACGAGTTTGACATGGTCGACAGACTTGCGGAAATTTCGGGATACGAAATACCTGCTTCTCTTGCAGCTCTGAAAACCAAGGATATAAGATTTAAGGATGTTATCAGCAAGGAAGATCAGAAGGAATACGTTCTTAAGCAGCTTTCCTTGTAATCAAGCTTTTTCGGAATTGCAGGTGATGCAATGGCATTATTTACAATAGCGGATCTGCACTTGTCGTTTTCCGTTGATAAGCCGATGAATATTTTTTCGGGTTGGGACAATCATGTGGAAAAGCTCACCGAAAACTGGAACAAAACCGTTTCCGCTGAGGACGTGGTGGTGATACCCGGCGACATTTCCTGGGCGATAAATCTGGACGAGGCAAAGGCTGATTTCAGCTATATAAACAGTCTGAACGGGACTAAAATTATCTCCAAGGGCAATCATGATTATTGGTGGTCAACTTTGGCAAAGCTTAATAAGTATCTGGAGGAAAATTCCTTTGACACTATAAAGTTTCTGCACAACAATCATTATGCTTACGGAAAATACGGGATATGCGGAACACGGGGCTGGATAAACGAAACGGAAGTCCCTGCGGACGCTAAGGTGCTTGCAAGAGAAGCCCAGCGTTTGGAGGTATCGGTCACATCCGCTTTGAGGGAAAATCTTGAGCCGATAGTATTCCTGCATTATCCGCCTGTTTATGGAAACGAAAGCAATTATGACATTCTTGATGTTATGTACAAATATAATGTTAAGGAATGTTACTACGGTCATTTGCACGGTAAATCACACAAAAATGCCGTTTGCGGAGAGCGTGAAGGAATAAATTTTCACCTGATATCGGGAGATTTTGTTGAATTTTGCCCTGTACGCGTGGTCTGAATTGTGCAATGCGCCAAAAAAATCGTTTATGTATAGTAATATAAATTATAATATGTTATAATTATTCATATGTTTTTATAAAATGGAGGACGTTTATAATGAGTTTGGTAGCAACAAATAAAATTGATGAAACAAAATACGAGCTTGAAATTGCTGTTGACGCAGAGAGCTTTGAAAAGGCTCTTCAGAATGCGTACCTTAGCGCACGCAAGAAGATCAACGTTAACGGCTTCAGAAAGGGTAAGGCACCCCGTAAGATGATCGAGCAGCTTTACGGCGAAGCTGTATTTTATGATGACGCTGTAAATGCTCTTATACGTACCGATGTTACACCTGCTATTGAAGAAACAGATTATGAGCTTATTGATACTCCCGAGCTTAATGTTACTTCTATCAGCAAGGAAAGCGGCGTAAACTTCAAGGTGGTAATTACTGTTAAGCCCGAAGTTGAAATTTCCGATTATAAGGGTATAGAAGTTGAAAAAGTTGTCAATGCTGTAACTGATGAGGACGTTGACAATCAGATCCAGGCTCTCAGAGAGAGAAACGGCCGTCTCGTTACCGTTGAGGACAGAGCGGCTGAAAACGGCGATATTGCTGTGATCGACTTTGAAGGCTTCAAGGACGGCGTTGCTTTTGACGGCGGCAAGGATTCCAACTACGAGCTTGCTCTCGGTTCACACACCTTTGTTCCCGGCTTCGAGGAGCAGATCGTTGGCAAGAAGACAGGCGAGGAGTTTACAATTAACGTAACCTTCCCCGAAAACTATCAGATGGAAGAACTTGCAGGACAGCCCTGCGAATTCAAGATCAAGCTTAACGAGATCAAGACTAAGGAGCTTCCTGAGCTTGATGATGAATTTGTAAAGGACGCAACAGAGTTTGAGACTCTTGACGAGCTCAAGAAGGATATGAAGTCCAAGCTTGAAGAGCGTGCTGCAAATACTGCTGATATAGAAGCTGAGACAAAGCTTTTTGAAGCTCTTATCGAGAAGCTTTCCGCTGATATTCCTCAGGTAATGTTTGAAAACAAGATCGACGAAATGGTAAGAGACTTTGAGATGCGCCTTTCTCAGCAGGGCCTTAACATGGAAATGTACTTGATGTACACCAACATGGATATGCCTGCATTCAGAAAGACCTTCGAGGAACAGGCTCAGAAGCAGGTTAAGGTAAGACTTGCTCTTGAGAAGATCGCTGAGCTTGAAAACGTTCAGATTTCAGACGAACAGGTTGAAGAGGAGATCAAGAAGATCGCTGAGCAGTATAATCTTACTCCCGAAAAGGTTAAGACTATTATCAGTCCTAAGTCAATCAAGGCTGACCTTAAGGTTGCCGAAGCAAGCAAGATCGTTAAGGATTCCGCTAAGTTCAACGGCTGATCAAAATAGGTTGCTTACAAACCATCTTTCCGCAGAAGGATGGTTTGTATGTGTATAATACTAATATCTGACAAAAAAACAGATTATTTTTAAGGCAATACCGCATAATTATTGCCGTGCAGTATTGTTTTAATCGGATTAGTATAATGACATTCTGCGGAGAAGTGAGGATTTTATGAGTTTAGTTCCATATGTTGTAAGACAGACGGGAAGAGGCGAGCGTTCTCAGGATATTTTCTCAATGCTTCTTGAGGACAGAATTATTATGCTTTCCGAAGAGGTTAACGATACATCTGCAAGTTTGGTCGTTTCTCAGCTTCTCTATCTGGAAAGTCAGGATCCCGAAAAGGATATCTGCCTCTATATCAACAGCCCCGGCGGCTCTGTAACGGCAGGTATGGCTATTTACGACACAATGCAGTATATCAAATGCGATGTGTCCACGATTTGTATAGGTCTTGCAGCTTCTATGGGTGCATTTCTGCTTTCCTCAGGCGCTAAGGGCAAGCGTCTTGCTCTTCCCAACTCGGAAATCATGATCCACCAGCCCTTGATCTCGGGCGGTTTGTCGGGTCAGTGTACCGATATAAAGATCCGTGCCGAGCATTTGGTGAGAACAAGAGAAAATCTCAACCGTATCCTTGCTCAGAACACGGGAAAGCCTATTGAGACCATTCGTGTGGATACCGAGCGCGACAACTTTATGAGCGCTGCCGAGGCTGCCGAATACGGTTTGGTTGACAAAGTTATTTTTACACGATAAGTCTGGAGTTTGATTTATGGCCGGAAATGATAAAATGTTAAAGAGATGCAGCTTTTGCGGCAAGCCCGAAAACAAGGTACAGAATATGTTTTCAGCCGGTCCGTCCAATATCTGCGACGAGTGCGTCGTTTACTGCTACGAAATGCTTGCGGGACACGACCTGCTCAGCGTTGACAGGGCGGCTGAAGCACGCAGGGCTAAGTCTGTTCAGCAGCCGGTTAAGCTGATTAAGCCGGCTGAAATAAAGAAAGTGCTTGACGAGTATGTTATCGGTCAGGACGAAGCAAAAACGGCGCTGGCTGTTGCGGTGTACAACCACTACAAGCGTATAAACAGCCATGCCGATACGGATGATGTCGAGCTTCAGAAGAGCAACGTTATTCTTGTGGGTCCTACGGGCGTGGGCAAGACTATTCTTGCTCAGACTCTCGCTAAGACTCTTGAGGTTCCTTTTGCTATTGCCGACGCGACTACTCTTACCGAAGCGGGATACGTGGGCGACGACGTTGAAAATGTGCTTGTAAGGCTGCTTCAGGCTGCCGATTTTAACGTTGAGGCGGCTCAGCGCGGCATTATTTACATTGACGAAATCGACAAAATTGCGCGCAAGTCGGAAAATACTTCCATTACCCGTGACGTAAGCGGCGAGGGTGTGCAGCAGGCTCTGCTGAAAATTGTGGAGGGTACTGTGTCCAATGTTCCCCCTCAGGGCGGAAGAAAGCACCCCAATCAGGAGTTTATCCATGTTGATACCAAAAATATCCTGTTTATTTGCGGCGGTGCGTTTGACGGTCTTGACAGGATAATTCAGAAGCGTACCGAGTCGTCCTCCCTCGGCTTTGGCGCGGATATAAAGACTAAGTCCGAAAAATCCAAGGGCATTTATAAGGAAGTTATCCATCAGGATTTTGTAAAGTACGGCATGGTTCCCGAGTTTGTGGGAAGAATGCCCGTTATCGCGGTACTTGACGAGCTTGACGAGGAGTCACTGGTAAAAATTCTTATCGAGCCTAAGAACTCGCTTGTTAAGCAGTATAAAAAGCTGTTTGAGCTTGACGGTATCGAGCTGCACTTTGAGCAGGCGGCGCTGTCTGCAATTGCAAAGCAGGCAATTGAGCAGAATACCGGTGCCCGTGGTCTGCGCTCTATCGTTGAGAAAATTTTACAGCAGCCAATGTTTGAACTGCCTTCCGATAATGATGTGTGCAGCGTTACGGTAACGGAGGACTGCGTAACAAAGGGTGAAAAGCCTGTTGTAAAAATTGGCAAAAGAAAAATGCCCAAAAAATAATGTGATTTTTGAAATACGCTTTTGTAAAAAAGGCGTATTTTCTTTTTAACAATAAATTGTATTAAAATGTTCATTATTTTTTTACATAGGTGATAAAATCTAAATTTGTTATATAAATTTGTTACTTGCAAAATTCAGCGTTTTAATGTATAATAAGTATGATGCTATTACTTTATATGTCGATATTTTTCGACGCAGGAGGTTATCTATGAGGACTAAAAATGAAGAAACAACTATCTGCGCCCTTGCGGTAAGAGGTCTGGTTGTTTTTCCGAATGTTGTGATGCACTTTGACGTGTCACGCGAAAAGTCCGAAGCTGCACTTAAAAAAGCCATGAGCGGTGACAAGCTGATTTTTCTTACCGCCCAGAAGGACGATTCGGTCGAAGATCCAACTGTCAAGGATTTATATAAAGTCGGCGTTGTTGCCGAAATAAGACAGATGCTCAAGGGCGCGGACAACATCACACGCATTCTTGTTGAGGGCAAGTACCGCGCAAAGCTGATAGATATTATTCAGAGCGAGCCGTATCTTGTTGCGAATATAAAGGCGTTCCCCGAAGTGTCGAGAATAGGCACGGAGGACGTTGAGATAGAGGCGGTAATACGCGCGCTGAAGCAGGTGTTTTACCAGTATTCGACAGTTATGCCCCGTATGCCCAAGGAACTCATCACCGCTGTAATGAACGAAAACGACCCCTTCAAGATATTTGAAGCGCTGGTGTTCAATATCCCCCTTGCGGTTGAGGATAAGGAAATGCTCCTTGAAGAAAGCCATATCATTTCGCGTCTGGGTATGCTCCTTGCCATGCTTTCTCGTGAGGTCGAGGTCATCGGTATCGAGCGGAGTATTCAGGAGCGCGTCCGCGACCAGCTTGATAACAGCCAGAGAGAGTACTACCTCAGAGAGCAGATGAAGGCTATCGCAAGCCAGCTGGGTGAGGACGATGAATATCAAGAAGAAATTGACGAATACACCGAAAAAATAATGAGCCTTGAGCTTGAGCCCGAAACAAGGGATAAGCTGCTGAAAGAGGCTGACAGGCTTAACAGAATGTCACAGTCCTCACAGGAAGCGTTTGTTATCCGCAATTATCTGGATAACGTCCTTGAGCTGCCCTGGAACAAAATGACTTCCGACAAAACCGATATCAACAAGGTAAAGGCGGTGCTTGACAAGGACCACTACGGGCTTGAAAAGGTCAAGGAAAGAATACTTGAAAATATTGCGGTAAGGCAGCTTAAACCCGACATAAAAGGGCAGATAATATGCCTTGTTGGACCTCCGGGCGTGGGCAAGACCTCTATCGGCAAGTCAATTGCAAGGGCGCTCGGAAAAAGCTATCAGCGCGTCTCATTGGGCGGCGTGCGTGACGAGTCCGACATAAGAGGTCACAGAAAAACATACATAGGCGCAATGCCGGGAAGAATAATCAATGCAATGAAGCTTGCAGGCAGCAAAAATCCCCTTATTCTTCTTGACGAGATAGATAAGATGTCCCACGATATGCGCGGCGACCCGTCATCGGCGCTCCTTGAAGTGCTTGACAGCGAGCAGAACAGCGCTTTCCGCGACCACTATATCGAAGTGCCCTTTGATTTGAGCAACGTTCTGTTTGTGACAACCGCAAACACTACCCAGACGATAGATGCACCGCTGCTTGACAGAATGGACATTATCGAGCTTACAAGCTATACCCGTGAGGAAAAATTCAATATTGCCAAGAAGCACCTTGTTCCCAAACAGCTTAAGGCCAACGGATTAAAGGCTGCAATGCTGAAAATTTCCGACGACGCGCTGTATGTGCTTATCGACAATTACACCAAGGAAGCAGGCGTGCGTACCCTTGAACGCCGTATCGCAGAGCTTTGCAGAAAATCTGCGAAAGTCATTGTCAGCGGCGAAAAGAAATCCGTGCGAATCAGCGGCAGTAATATCGAGCAGTTCCTCGGCGCAAAGAAATACCTTGATGACGAGTTCTCCAAGAAGGACGAGATAGGCATGGTAAACGGCCTTGCCTGGACGTCCGTGGGCGGAGTTATCATGCCCCTTGAGGTTTCCGTTTTTGACGGAAAGGGTACTGTCGAAACTACAGGCTCGCTGGGCGATGTTATGAAGGAAAGCTCCAAGATAGCTGTCAGCTATGTGAGAAGCATTGCGGATAAGTACGGTATCTCACCCGATTTCTACAAGGAAAAGGATATCCACATTCACGCTCCCGAGGGCGCGACTCCCAAGGACGGTCCGTCAGCAGGCGTGACTATGGCAACCGCTTTAGTTTCGGCGCTTGCGAATATACCCGTGCGCCACGATGTTGCAATGACGGGCGAGATAACCTTGCACGGCAACGTTCTTCCCATCGGCGGACTTCGGGAAAAGACCATGGCTGCGTACAAGGCAGGCATGAAAACGGTCATCATTCCCAAGGACAACAAGGGCGACCTTGAAGAGGTTGACAACGCCGTTAAGGAAAACGTGGAATTTGTGTTTGCCGAGAAAATTACGGACGTTCTCGATACTGCGCTGGTGAAAGCAGAGCCTAAGTATGCCAAGACAAAGCGCTCTTCGGGAAGCAAGCGCGGCACGGTGCGTTCATAAATCGGAGGCTGAATATGAACTTTAACAAAGCAGAATTTTACGCGTCATACGGTCAGTTTAAGCAGATACCCAAACCCCAGAAGCCCGAGGTGGCTTTTTCGGGACGTTCCAACGTGGGCAAATCCTCGCTTATCAATAAAATATTCAACCGCAAAAACCTTGCACGGGTCTCGTCCGTGCCGGGAAAAACCGCAACCATAAATTTTTACAGCGTGGACGACCGCTTTATGGTCGACCTGCCGGGTTACGGCTATGCAAAGGTCGCAAAGGGCGAAAAGACACGCTGGTCAGAGCTTATCGAGGGGTATCTCATGTCCGACCGCGATATTGCGCTGGTCATTCAGCTTATTGATATGCGCCATCCGCCCTCAAAGGACGACCTGCAAATGATAGATTTTCTTATTGAACGGGAGCAGCCCTTTATAATTGTGTTTACCAAGGCGGACAAGCTTTCAAAAAAGCAACGGGAAGAGCGCATGAACGGCTTTGCCGAGGAAATACCTTATTTTGACCAAATCGAAACAATTGAATTTTCTTCGGTAACGGGAGAGGGCGCAGAGAAAGTCCGCGCGGTTATCGAAGAGGCAACAGAGCAGTGAACACCCGAAAGGAGAGGTATAAAATGTTTGTATCAAAAAATCTTGCAGTAAACGAAAAAGATCATCTTACCATAGGGGGTATCGATACCGTAGAGTTAGCCTCAAAGTACGGCACGCCCCTTTATGTTATGGACGAGGATCTTATCCGCGAGCATTGCAGAAGCTTTAAGCAGTCTATGGACAGATACTACGGCGGCGAGGGACTTGTGTGCTATGCGAGCAAGGCGTTCTGCTGCAAGGCGATGTGCAAAATCATGATGGACGAGGGAATAGGTCTTGACGTTGTGTCCGAGGGCGAGCTGTATACCGCGGCAAGCGTGGGCTTCCCAATGGATAAGGTATGCTTCCACGGCAACAACAAAACCGACGAGGAGCTTTCCCTTGCTATTGAGCATAAGGTCGGCAGAATAATCGTGGATAATATATTCGAGCTTGAGCGCCTTAACAAAATTGCTTTAAAGGCAGGCGTAAAGGCAAATATTATGTACCGCATCAAGCCCGGCATTGACGCTCATACCCACGATTTTGTAAGAACGGGTCAGATCGACAGCAAGTTCGGCTTTGCTCTTGAAACGGGCGAGGCGTTTGAGGCTGTCAAGAAGGCTATTTCCCTTGACAATATCAATTTCATCGGCGTTCACTGTCATATCGGCAGCCAGATCTTCGATATCGACCCCTTTGTACACGCTGCTGAGGTTATGATCGGCTTTATCGAAAAAATCAAGAACGAGCTTAATTATGAGATAAAGGAGCTTAATCTGGGCGGCGGCTTTGGTATCAAGTATACCGAGGAGGATACTCCCGTTGCCTACGATAAGTACATGGAAAAGGTTTCCGAAAAGGTAAAGGCGCTTTGCGGCGAGAAAAATCTCAAGCTGCCATTTATCCTTATCGAGCCTGGACGTTCAATTGCAGCACCTGCGGGAATTACGCTTTACACCGTGGGCGGAATAAAGAATATCCCCAATATCCGTACCTACGTTTCTATCGACGGCGGTATGTGCGACAACCCCCGATATGCTCTGTATAAGTCCAAGTACGATGTTGTTGTGGCAAACAAGGCTTCTGCTCCCAAGGATAATGTTGTTACCGTGGCAGGAAAGTGCTGCGAAAGCGGCGACCTCATCGGCGAGGGTATGCCTATCCAGCAGGTCGAAGCAGGGGATACACTTGCTGTCCTTGCAACAGGCGCATACAACTACTCCATGTCCTCAAACTACAACAGGATACCCAAGCCTGCGGTCGTAATGGTCAAGGACGGCGGCTCAAGAGTTGTCGTTAAGCGCGAAACACTCGATGATATAATCAGAAATGATTTGGAATAATTTAAAAAAGCTATTTACTTTTTCACTATGATGTGTTAAAATAAGAAACAGCAAAGCAAAACTATAACAGAAAGGAACATTTCATAATGAATACAAAGCTTAAAGATGAAAATATGGACGAGCTTTTCAAAGCGATACTTACTCTTGAAACGGTTGACGAGTGCTACGCTTTTTTTGAGGATCTCTGCACTATAAAGGAGCTGAAAGCTATTTCCCAGAGAATGCAGGTTGCTAAAATGCTTGTTCAGAAAAAGGTTTACAGCTCTATCGTTGAGGAAACAGGCGCAAGCACGGCAACTATCAGCCGCGTGAACAGAACGTTAAGCTACGGCAGTGACGGCTATGCACTTGTGTTTGACCGCATGAATAACGGAGAAAATAGCAAATAATGAGCGGTTATCGCAGTTTTTCGTATTTTTACGATACCCTTACAGGCAACATTTCCTATAAAAGCAGGGCGGAGTATTTCGATATGCTGGTTAAAAAGCATAACGGCAAGAAAAACCTGCTGCTTGACCTTGCCTGCGGAACAGGCAGCCTTTCGGAGGAAATGAGCAGGTTGGGGTACGATGTTATCGGCGTTGACGGCTCGGAGGATATGCTTAATGCCGCTATTGAAAAGAAGTTTGAAAGCGGAGCGAATATCCAGTACCTTTGTCAGGACATGACAAAGCTTGATATGTTCGGCACTATCGACGTAACGATTTGCGCTCTTGACAGCCTCAATCATCTTCCCGACCTTAAAGCTGTCGAGAAAACCGTGCAGAGGGTGTCGCTTTTCTGCGAGCCGAGCGGTTTGTTTATTTTTGATGTAAATACGCCGTACAAGCATCGGGAGGTGCTTGGAAACAACACCTTTATTTATGACATGGACGATGTTTACTGCGTTTGGCAGAACACCTATTCCGAGCAGGATAATCGTGTTGATATCTCGCTGGATTTCTTTGAGCGCCGGGAGGACGACTCATACCTAAGGTATGACGAAAGCTTTTCGGAAATTGCTTTTGACGAAAAGGTAATGGACGACCTGCTTGTGCGCTGCGGCTTTGAAATTGCGGCAAAATATGATTACGATACGGTGCTTCCGCCAAAGGAAAACAGCGAAAAGCTTGTTTATGTGGCAAGAAAGGTGCATTAGAAAGGAGATATGCTCTTTTACGGAGCATGGTCATTGCAATGGCAAAAATAGTTCGTACAATTTCGGCTGACGCTTCTGTTGTGGCTACGGCAATAGACGCGACGGATATCGTTTCAAGAATAGAACAGATACACAAAACCTCCGCTGTGGTAACGGCGGCTCTCGGACGTCTCTCAATAGCCGCTTCGCTTATCGGAATCGGCTTAAAGGGCGATAACGACAGCGTTACACTTCGTATGGACGGCGGCGGACCCTCGGGAATTCTTATAGCTGTTGCCGACAGCAGGGGAAACGTGAAATCCTACGTTGGCAACTCGGTCGTTGAAATACCTCTTAACAAGTTCGGAAAGCTGGACGTTGCAGGTGCGGTAGGCAATAACGGTACGCTTTCCGTGGTCAAGGACTTGGGGCTGAAAGAGCCGTATGTGGGACAGGTCCCAATTGTTTCGGGAGAGATTGCCGAGGACATTGCAAATTATTTTGCGACTAGCGAGCAGATACCTACGGTGTGCGGCTTGGGCGTGCTTGTAAATCCCGACCTTACGGTAAAGGCTGCGGGAGGGTATCTTATTCAGCTTCTTCCCTTTGCGGACGAAAGCTGCATAGACAAGCTTGAGGCAAACGTAAAAACGCTGAAGCCTGTGACGGAAATGCTCAGTTCGGGTATGTCCGCGGCGGATATAGCAATGCGCGTGCTTGAGGGACTTGAGCCGAATGAGCTTGATTCATTTAACGCAGAGTATAGGTGCGATTGCAGCAAGGAGCGCGTGGAAAAAGCGCTGATAAGCCTCGGCAGGGAAGAACTGACGAAAATGTCCGAGGAAGAGGAAAGCATCGAGGTGTGCTGCCACTTCTGCGAAAAGAAATATAATTTTTCAAAGGACGAAATAATTGCTTTAAGCAACAGATAAAACGGGTTAAAATACAAAAACGGACGGATAATTTCCGCCCGTTATTTTTTTACTTATTGTATTCTCCAACCGATTCACGTTCCACCAGCCTGTACGGCAGCTTTATGTGCTTGTTTGACTTTGTTTCGTTGTTAATGCTTCGGATAAGCTCCTCAACAACCGTCCGCCCGATGCTGTAACATGGCTGCTCAACGGTGGTTATTCCGGGAGTATACAACTCGCTTAGCTGAATATTGTCAAAGCCGCATACGGAAATATCCTTTCCGATTTCGTAACCCCGATTGAGGGCTTCCTTTATCGTTCCGACAGCAAGCAGGTCGGAAATGCAGAAAATAGCGGTAGGCGGCTCGGGAAGAGACATGAAATAATCAAACGCTTTTTTTCCGTGAATAAAGTCGTACGTTCCCCGATAGACGTATTCATCTTTGTATTCAATGTTATATTTTTTTAACGCACGCTTATAGCCCGTTTCTCTGTCCTCTGCTGAAAGCGCGTTTACATCTGTGGAAACTATGCCGATTTTTCTGTGCCCTTTTTTTATCATATTTTCAACCGCGGAAAAAGCTCCGCCCTCGTCGTCAACGGTAACGGTAAGAAGCTCCGCACCCTCCGAGCGCTCACAGCATAACGCGATGTAGTGACGTTCGTTCAGCTCCGTAAGGGTCTGCCTGTCAAGCTGAGTACCAAGCAGAATGGCAGCGTCAACGGTTCTGTTAAAAACCATGTTCAGCAGGCGCATTTCTATGCTGTACGTACTGTTTGAGGTACTGATAAGAATATCGTATCCCGATTCGGAAGCGGCAGCCTGCATACCCCTGATAATGTCGCTGTAAAAGGTTTGCTCAGTTGACGGGATAATGGCAAGAATAACATTTGTCTCGCATTTTCTGAGATTTCTTCCTAAAAAGTTGGGACTGTATCCCAACTCCTTGATAGCGTTGTTGACCTGTTCGGTAGCGGCAACGGAAACGGTAGCGCTTTTGTTCAGTACCCTTGAAACCGTTGCAACAGAAACACCTGCCGCCTTGGCAACATCTTTTATGGTAGCGTTCATTATATTTTAACGTGCCTCTCAATGACGTCGGAAAATCGGAGGCGTCTCCTTTCAAAAAAATGTATCAAATATATTTTATACCAAATTGGCAACGTTTTCAATAGACAATATCAATAAAAAAATTACAGTATGTTTTACAGTATCTTTTCCTCGTCGATAAGCCTGCGGTTTTGCTTTTGCAGCTTGTCGGCTTTCTTTTTCATGCGCTTGTTTACGTTTTCCTCCAGCATGAAGTTTATGAGCGTAAGCGCCAGAAGAAGTACCGTTACCGACACCGTAATCAAGTGCCTTTCAGCAAGCAGCTCGGTATATTGCTTCGGCACAACGTTGTTGGGTATGCCATAAATTACGGATAACGTGTATATGTAAAATGCCGTTCCGATAATATTGAATATAAGCGGAATCCAAAATTTCTTAATGCAGGCAAAAATTGTACCCAAAATCAAAAAGAATGAGCTTATAAAAAGACAAATTCCGCATATGCTGTATGTATTCTGATTTGATTCAACAAAAAAGCAAAATCCTATACCGCCCAAAATGTTAATAAAGCCTGCGCTGATAACAGCAGCGGCGATACATAAAACCATTGTAAAAATCCGTGCTTTTTTCATACCAAATTGACCTGCCGCAAAAAAAGCGGCTCTCCTTCCAACAAAATATTACACTTTATTATATCACATAATACACTTCAAATGCAAGCGGAAACAGAATTTCTATTTTCGACAAGTTATTTTAAAGTTTAGGTGTAAAATAACGAAATAATAAGCATTGATAAATCAGGTGAAAATGCTAATAGTAATATTGCTACGAAAATCAGAAAGGAGAGTTTTGTTTCCGACAGCGAAATAAAGCAAATTGCGGTATGCGGAAGGTTATAAAAATAGCGGCGGTTTTTATAAATATTTTTTTAATGACAGTTTTGGGTATCATAATATATTATAACAAAATTCTTCCGAATAATTACTATGTTACAACGGGAAATAAGCTTGAACTATCGGAAATAATCGAAGCTGCGCCATGCTACGGCGGCTTTGCGGAAAGCCGTACGGCTGCGGCGGAACAAGGCGGCGTGCAGAAAGCGGAACTAAAGCTGCTGGGGATTATTCCGATAAAAACTGTAAGTATTCAGGAAGTGGACGAGCCTGTTCTCATACCCGGGGGAAATCCCTTCGGGATAAAGCTTCTTACCGACGGAGTAATAGCGGTTGAGGTCAGCGGTTTTGAGACGTCAAAAGGCATCAAAGCGCCTGCCATGGACGCAGGAATAAAGACGGGGGACATCATCAAAACCGTAAACGGTAAAAGTGTAAATTCCAACGGGGATATCGAAGAAATAATTACCGACAGCAGCGGCAAGCCGTTAAAAATTGACTTGGTGAGAAACGGCAGCCAAATCACGGTAAATGTCGTTCCCGAAATTTGTGCGGCGGATAATTCGTATCGTATCGGATTATGGGTAAGAGACAGCTCGGCAGGTATCGGCACAATTACATTCTATAATCCCGAAACCAAGGTTTTTGCAGGACTTGGACATCCGGTGTGCGATGTGGATACCGGAAGCATAATGCCGCTGCTTGAGGGAGAGGCGGCAGAGGTAACGGTAAACGGGGTGAAGAAGGGCAAGTCGGGTTCTCCGGGAGAATTAATAGGAAGCTTTTCCTCGGTTTTGTCCATGGGCACGCTGGAGCTTAACTGCGAAAACGGTTTGTACGGCATAATTCCCGAAGGCAACTTTTCAAAAGCGGCAATACCCCTCGGCATGAGGCATGAAATAGAAATAGGGGAGGCGTATATTTACACCACGATAGACGGAAAGCAGCCCGAAAAATATAAAATAGTTATCGAAAAAATTGATTTGCATGACTCGGAAAGCTGTAAGAATATGATAATCCGTGTTACGGATAAGGAGCTTCTTGAGGCAACGGGAGGGATAGTTCAGGGCATGAGCGGCAGCCCTATCATTCAAAACGGTAAGCTTGTAGGCGCGGTCACTCATGTGTTTGTAAACAATCCGACCAAAGGGTACGCGATATTTGCAGATACGATGTATGAATGTTCGCAGAAAATTGATACGGGGAATGCTGCATAAATTTTCAATGTCCCGAATATATTGTTGTATAAGCCGATAAAAACAGCATATCGGCTTATACAATTATTGGTATCTGATTTTATTGCTTAACGAAAAAAATATTTTCAAAAAACACTTGACAAATCTGATCCAATAGTGTATAATAAATATCGTCGTTAAGAAACGTCACCTAAATGGGAGCATAGCTCAGCTGGGAGAGCATCTGCCTTACAAGCAGAGGGTCATAGGTTCGAGCCCTATTGTTCCCACCAATGGCCTGGTAGTTCAGCTGGTTAGAACGCCGCCCTGTCACGGCGGAGGTCGTGGGTTCGAGTCCCATCCAGGTCGCCAATTGAAGAATGCGGATTTAGCTCATCTGGTAGAGCGCCACCTTGCCAAGGTGGAGGTAGCGGGTTCGAGCCCCGTAATCCGCTCCATAGGGCGCTATAGCCAAGTGGTAAGGCGTGGGTCTGCAACACCCTGATTCCCCGGTTCAAATCCGGGTGGCGCCTCCAAAAAAAGCCATCGTATTTTGCGGTGGCTTTTTTCTGTTACAGCATAAAAAACCCCCGATTTTACGGGGGGAGAAAAAGCAATTAGAATTTTGCATACCGCTTATTTTTTATCGGTTGACGGATAACCGTTCTAAGCTTTTCGGGAGCGCATTTTCTCGGGTCTGAAAGGTATATTTCGTGGTGATAACGCCCCTCGGAAAAATCTTCGGTATAGCCGTTTTCTTCGGCAAAGCCTTTCATTTTTTCAATGCTTGCAGGCTCGTCGTCATATGCACCCTTGTGCATTATCTGAACGCATAAACCCTCGGTAAATTTCATAAGCCTTGCCTTGCTCAAATCAAGGTGAGGCTTTTTCTTTGCAAGAACAGCTTTTGCAGCTGCAAACACCTTTTCCGTAACGAATTCGGGCTGGCGTATCATTGATATCCACCTGAAATCGTCCTTGCGGGAATAATCAATTCCGTCGGTATCATCCTGCCACCAAAGCCCCTCAAGCGGCGGAACAACATATTCAAAATATCCGTCGGGTTGAGTGCCGTTCATTTTCGACATTTTTATTGAAAAAGACAAGCCGTAGAGTATCTCCATTGCCTCCTTGTATTCGGCACAGGTGTTGGGATTGCCGCTTCCTCTTACAGCAATGAAAACCATTTCCGGGACATCTATAACAGACGGCTTGGTTTTGGGCTGGTATAAGTCCTTGTATTCTTTTTTGTAGTCAAGCTTTTCCATTGTTTTTCCTTTCCGCCGTAAGCTTTTTGTGGGTACGAAGCTTCTTCAACGCCCAGTCATAATGGCTTGATGTAACGCTGATGAAGTATGAGCCTAAGTTTGTGGTACCCGTCCATTTGTAAAAGCTCTTTGTGAAAAGCTGTTCGTCGGTAAAGCTTTCGAGCAGCTTTATTACGTCATTGTGGGATTTTTTCAGCATTTCGGTAATGTCCTGCAAATCGGTGTTTTGGTGCTTTTCAAAAAATTCAATATTCATATCGCCGTAGGTCTTCCAATTGTACGGCTCGGGAAGAAACGGCTGATTTCCGCCATTTGTATTGGCATTGACCCAAATCAGCAAAAGCTGATGCCATTCGTAAAGGTGAGCAAGAACATCTCTAAGATTTTTGTCGCGTCCCCAATGTGCTTCCTTTTTGTTAAGCGCGGAAAAATCAAAGGGCGTGTTCAGCTCTTCCTCGGACATTTTTTCGGTAAATTCAAACAGCTTTTCAAAGTTTGCGGCAGCCGCTTCCAATAATTCATTTTTGCTTGTCGGTCTTGGCATAATTATTTCCATTCCTTTCTATGCAGCATATTTTCAAAATCCCAATATTCCATATACGGCTTTGTAAGCTCATACTCCCACGAGTAAATCAACGTCGGCGTAATTTCCAGCAGACATTCCGCCGCAAGAGCATAGTATGCTTCAAATGAGCCTTGGAAATGCTTTTGGTATGCCCTTGCAAAGAATTGATTTTCATCGTCAAGCGGTTTTCCGATAAAGCGGCATATACCTTCAACGGAGAAATTTTTGAAGCATAAAGCAACGTTGGAATTTGCGGAAATTTGTTTGCATTTCAGATAATTTTCGTCGGTCTGACAGTAAAATCTCCCGTCAATGACAACAACGCTCATGGGACGCGAGGTAACGCGGTTTTCGGCGCAGGTAGAAAGCGTCATGATTCCGTGCGTACCGATTTTTTTCCATAACTCATGTAGGAAAGAAGAAAAAACTGCGCTGCGCCTGCGGTATTCCTCGGCAAGCATTTTAAGCTGTTCTATCCCGTTTTTATCCCACGTAAGCGTATTGCAAAGCCACTCACATGGAAACTCGCCGCAAAGTCCGCAGAACGGCACACTATGCTCTTTACAGCATTTGCAGATGTTACAGCCGTTTTCCCACATCTTTACGCAAATGCCGCCGTTTTTATTGCAGCCCGTGCAGCTGCCGCTTGTGAAATGCTAACAGCCAGAGCAATCTCCACCGCAGGAGGTTATTTTGCTGAAATAAATGCTCATATTATTTAACCCCTATGTAAATGTGAATTTCAGCATTTTCGCAATCGCTGTTCTGATACTCCTCAAAATCGCAGACAAACGAACGATCCAGGTCCATCTGCCAAAGCTCCTGCCAGAATTGCTGAACGGCAGTTGTCATATTGCCCCTGACGACAAATTTTGCATATTTACCGGCAGGAATTTTCCGCACCTCAAAGCCGTCGGGAACATCTTCACCGCTTACCTCATAAGCAACAACGACTGTATAATCATCTTTTTCCGTGCCTGCATAATCGGTATAAATACCGAGAGCTTTGCCGCTTATTTTATTGGGAATTTTAAGATAACCCTCATCGGAATAGAATTTCTGCCATAAACCGCCGATGACCTGTCCCATATCGGGGGACGTGTTGTTAGTGCGTGCGCAGTATCCTGCAACTGTCTTTTCGCTGAGATTTACAATTTCATAATTCATGGCAAATACCTCGTTTCATTTATTTTATGAAACAAGTATACCACGCCTAATGTGACATCTGTATGTCATATTTCGTATTTTTCTGAAATCTTTTTTAAAAGCTCGGCAAATTCCGTACGATATTCCGATGGGGAAATTATCTCCGCCTTATCCCCAAAGGTAAGGATATACTGAAAAAACGACGGCACGTCCGCCCATGTGAACCGCAGCAGAATATTCCCGTCCTCGTCAAATTGGGGAAGCTCCATTCCGAATTCGTCAATGATACGCCATTTTACCGATTTGTCAAACCATACCGAAGCTTCAATGCCGCCTTTTGTGTGCAAAAGCTTGTCGCAGACATATTCGGGCACGTCACGTTCTCCGCACCGTTCACTCGTACATTTTAAATCCGTAAGCCGCGTAAGCTTAAACATACGCCAATCCTGCCGAGCGGTGCAGTATCCCCAGACGTACCAGCTTGACCATTGGAAAACAATGTGATACGGCTCTATCTCACGCCTGCTCTCGCCGTTTGGAGAATAGTATGTAAACGAAATTTTCATGCCCTGTTCAATTGCAGCTTTTATCAGTTCAATTTTATCCGAAACAATGGATTTATCCCATGATGAAAGGTCGATAATGATGTGATTTCCGGCACTCATCGAATTGGAATTTTCCACCGAAAGCTTGTCCATAAGCTGACGGTAACGATTAGTTCCGCTTACGCTGTCAAGGCTTTGCAAACCTGCAAAAATGGCTTTCATATCCTCACCCGAAAGCAAGGTGCGGTTAATTCTGAAGCCGTCCATAACAGAAATTCCGCCGCCCTTTCCTTGGGTCGTAACAACGGGAATGCCCGCTTTGTTTATGTCCTCAATGTCACGGGCAATAGTGCGGCGCGACACCTCAAACCTTTCCGCAAGCTCGGCGGCAGTCACCTTGTCTTTTTGAAGCAGTATGGAAAGTATACCTATAAGCCTGTCAATTTTCATTGCAAATCACTCCGTAAGACTTTTCAGCAGCGCCTCGCAGCCGTTGTAAATATCCCGGTATGCAGCCTCGAAATTGCCGCTGTACCATGGGTCTGCAACATCGCCGCCTGTGGTGTATTCCATAAGCTTGCGTATTTTTCCGTCGGGGTCACCGCCAAGGATACGGTTCATATTGCGTATATTAGCGCTGTCCATGCCAATGAAAAGGTCATACTTGTCATAATCGCTTTTTTGCAGCTGAACCGCCCTTTTCCCTCCGCAGGATATGCCGTGTTTTTCAAGCTCCGCCCGTGCAGGGGGATATACAGGGTTTCCGACTCCGCGGTATATTTCCTCGGTGCTTGTTGCGCTTGACGAAACGTAAAAATCATGGGAAAACCCTTGCTTTTCAGCCATATCCTTGAAAATAAATTCCGCCATAGGCGAGCGGCAAATATTGCCGTGGCAGACAAACATTATCCTTATCATAGTACATAAACCCTTTCATATCGCGTATGCCGACAAAAGTGAGGTGTTACTCCATAGGCATTCCGTTCTTGTCTAAGCATATTAAGGCAATACCGCACAAACCATTGAAAAATGGCAAGAAAAATGGTATAATATAGGTATGAATAAACAACTAACATTCTCGCTTATAAGCGATGAACTGGCGCAAGCCAAAACAAGCAAAAAAGAATTTCTTGAAAAG
>JAGAUA010000029.1 GCA_017847885.1 Oscillospiraceae bacterium | reverse complement strand
TACTCCGGTTCTGCTTTTAATTCATTAAGCAATTCGTCTATATTTTCAAAAACGGATTTCCCGACAATTCCTCTAAATGGCTCCCAAATAGCAGGCAGCACATTGTCATGTGAACAAATATATTTCCATTCGTCTTCATCATACTGATGGATTGCTTCCAGCTGATAAGTGAAAAAATCATTTTCGTCCTTCAGTACAACATACCTCATCGAGCGATCTTTTGAATAAATCACTTTTGCAATTTCATCGGAAAATGCATCCAGATGTTTGTCGTACATCATTTCAACGACAGTTTCCCAAGAGGGCATTGGCGGTGTTTCTTCCTTTAATTTCTTCTTAAACAATTTTGTAAAGAAGTTCATTTTACATTCTCCTTTGCGGTTTTACAAGATGCAATCAAAAGCCTGCGGATATTGCCACAAAGTTTCTCTGCGTGTTGATATGTTGCATTATCTATCCGTTTGGTTTCAAACATAAGTTTTAGCCAATAGCTTGTTTCGTTGGATTCTTTCAATGGAGTGGTATAATTAAAGTAGAGTCGACAAACTCACGAAAATATGATAGAATAAAAGCAAAGGAAAGGTGAGAAAAATGACCTACGACAAAGAATTCAAAGAAGAAGCGTTAAGATTATCCGACGAGATCGGACTGAGGAAAGCGGCAGCACAGCTTGGGATACCGTACTACACGTTATCAAACTGGCGCTGCAAACGAAACATGTATGGAGAACAGGCGCACGTTGGAAGCGGACACGAGCGAGTGCCGCTCGATCCGCAGGAGCAGAGGATCCGGGAGCTTGAAAAGGAAGTAGCCGAGTTGCAAAGAGCAAACGACATATTGAAGGATGCCCTCGGTTTTTTCGCCGTCAGCCGAAAGAAGTAAGAGCGCATCTGCGTTATGAGTATATACTCCAAAAGAACGGCATGTGGTCAGTAAAGGATATGTGCACCGTATTGGAGGTAAGCGAATCGGGATATTATCGGTTTCTGAAATCAAGAACGAAGCCCGGCAGGAAAGCTGTTCTTTCGGCTGCGATAAAAGATATATATGAAGAGCATCCGTATAACGACAATTACGGAATTGAGAGAATACGCCTTGCACTGGAGCAACGCGGAATCGTTGCAGGCAAACGCAGAATAACGACTATAATGCGTGAAAACGGATGGATTCACCGTCGCCGCGTACCTCACGGCATTACAAAAGCAACAACAGAGGCACAGGAAGCCGAAAATCTGATCAAACAGGACTTTACGGCCGAAGAACCGTTTACCAAGTTACTTACAGATATAACCGAGGTGCAGTGCGCTGACGGAAAATTATACATATCTCCGATACTCGATTGCTATAGCGGAGAAATACTGTCTTTGGCAATGGACAACAACATGAAAAAGGAGCTCTGCGTCCGAACGGTCAATGCCGCAGCAGAGCGGTATCCGATCAAAAATGCAATTCTTCACAATGACCGAGGCAGTCAGTATACCAGCGAGGCATTCAAGAACAAACTAAACACTCTTGGAATTACACACAGCTTGAGCGGTGTGGCACATTGCTATGACAACGCCAGAATGGAAAGCTTTTTTGCAACACTTAAAAAGGAGCTAATCTATAGGCTACCTGTTTACAGGATGTCTATGGAGAAAGTAAAGAGCCTTGTATTCAGATACGTCTTTGTCTATTATAATCAGATAAGAGTATACACACCGAATCCCGGCGGACTTCCGCCTGCTGTGTACAGAAGGCTCGCATACGAGCGTTATGACAACCGCGCCGCCTAATCGGCGCACCGCATATATTTTTTCCTTCAGTCGCTACGCTCCTTCAGTCAAAAATATATGCGTTTTTACTAAACTTGTTATTTAGTGCGTTTTTCGACTGCACTTTTATTGACATTTCCAT
>JAGAUA010000028.1 GCA_017847885.1 Oscillospiraceae bacterium | reverse complement strand
CCTACAAAAACTATGCTCCGTTCAAAACAGTCCACCGGACTGTTTTGAAGAAAAGTTTTATTTGTAGCTGCAACAAGGGGAGGCGGTCGTGTTCGCCTCCCCTCAAAATGCTGTCGCATTTTTCACCCCTTGCTCCGTTTTTTCGGGCGCCTGCGGGCGCAAGCAGGAGTTTCGCCGTCTGCGGACGGCGACCAAAGGGCTTTCAGCCCTCTGGACACCTGACCAGCGCGGCTGCGCTGGACCAGCTTGTGTCGCTTCGCTGATGCCCTACAAAATGTTATCCCACAAAAACACGGGTGGAAATAGATTACGCCCCTACGGTTTGTGTGGTAAACATAATTTGCAGGATATTTTGTAGGGGCGGATATTATCCGCCCGACACATTAACAATAATCGACGGGCGGCTGATAGCCGCCCCTACAATATCGGACGGGAAACACATTCCCAAAAATGTTTCTGCAAATTATTGTTTATCGCATACTAACGTTACCGAGCAACAAATGAACAGCGATACGCAAAATGAATTGCGGAATGGGTGCAGGCTCAGCCTGCAAATTATTGTTTATCTCTCAAATCGTGTTAAACCCGACAAGCCCGACGTTTTACGGTTTTGCGCTTGCGCAAAATTTCTCACGGCAGTGAGAAAAGTAAAACTCGGAAACGAAAGCGCAAGCTTTCGTTTTAATTCCGCATTATTATCATTTCCCCCAAACCATGCATACAATATAAAATATTAAATAAATCGGAGGGAACATCTTGGAAATATATGTAGTACAGCAGAGGGATACCGCCGCAGGTATTGCAGAGCGCTTCGGCATATCCACAGAGCGGCTTATTTCCGACAACAGCCTTGCAGGCGCTGATATGCTTACCGAGGGACAGGCGCTTCTTATTTTACAGCCCGAAACGGTGCATACCCTTAAGTCGGGTGAGACGTTGTTTTCGGTTGCGGCACAGTACGGCACTTCCGTCATGCAGCTTTACCGCAACAACCCCTATCTCATCGGCGCGGAGTATATCCCCCAAGGCTCGCAGATAGTTGTTTCATACACCGACTCCCCCTCGCAAAACGCCGAAACAAGCGGCTTTGCATACAGCTTCATAAACCGCGCCGTGCTTGAAGCCGCCCTGCCCTACCTTACATACCTTATCATATTCGGCTATGGATTCAAGGATGACGGCAGCATTATCACCCTTGATGACGGGGATATGATAGACCTTGCCCACCGCTACGATACCGCCGTGCTTTTGAGCCTAAGCGCAATAAACGTTGACGGCAGCTTCGGCTCGGGAAAGATAGAACGTCTGCTGACGGATATCCCGTTTCAGAATGAGGTCATCGACTCGTTTATCGCGGTTATACAGCAAAAAGGCGCGCAGGGTCTCGACATTGACATGGAGTATATACCCCCAAACCTTAGGGAGGAATTCGCCGCATTTGCCGAAAACGCCGCAGAGAAGCTCCGTCCCCTCGGACTTATTCTGCATATCGACCTTGCACCCAAGACCTCCTCCGTCCAGCAAGGCACTCTTTACGAAGCCCACGACTACGCGCTCCTGGGTGCGGCGGCGGATTATGTGTTCCTTATGACGTATGAGTGGGGCTATACCTTCGGTCCGCCCATGGCTGTCGCGCCGCTGCCGAATGTGCGGAGAGTTCTGGAGTATGCCCTTACGGAAATTCCAAAGGAAAAGATTTTTCTCGGCATACCAAACTACGGCTACGACTGGCGGCTTCCCTTTGAAAGAGGGGTCACCGCCGCCGTTACTCTCGGCAACCTCACCGCCGTAAACCTTGCAATAGAAAAGCGCAGCGAAATTCTATTTGACGAGCAGTCCCAAAGCCCATATTTTTATTACACCGCAAATGACGGAAGCGAACACGTTGTATGGTTTGAGGACGTCCGAAGCCTGCGGGGCAAGTTTGAGCTTGTGCAGGAAAAAGCCATACTCGGCTGCGGCTACTGGAATTTGATGAGACCCTTTCCCCAGAATTTTCTGCTTTTGAACAGTATGTTCAACATCGTAAAAACCTTCAGTGCGGAAAATGATAGACAGACAGGAAATAATGTGGTATAATACAATAAAAGTACCCTTTTTGTAGAGGCGGATATTATCCGCCCGTTATTGAAAAACAGATTATAATAATTAATTATAGTATAAGCCGAAAGATGTTGATGATATGAAGCAAAAACCATGGGCATGGCTTGCTCTGCTGACGGTGGCGCTGCTTTGCGGCTGCTCCGTGCCTGCGGATACGTCCGCAGATGTTTCGGAAGCTGTCATGGCGACCGTTACGGAAACCGAAACCGAAACGGAAACTGCGGAAACCACCACCGCACCGCCCGAAATCACCGAAACCGTGACCGTTACCGAAAACAATCAGCAAAGCTGCGACCTGCCCGACGAATTTTACGAGGAGCTTTTCGCCCTTATCGAAAGCTACCCCCACTTTAACTACTACGACATTTCCCTTGCCTACCGCGACATTGAAACGGGGTACACCCTGCTTATCAACCCCGACAGGCACTACTTCATTGCCTCGGTCATGAAAGCGCCCTATATGCTTTACATATACCGCCTTGCCCTTGACGGCGAAGCGGACTTGGAGCAGAAGGTCGTCTATACCGAAAAGTACAGGCGCGAGGGCACGGGCGCTATCAAGGATATGGAGTTCGGCACGGAATTTACCGTTGAGGAGCTTATCGGCTATGCCCTTGAAGAAAGCGACAATTCCGCCTTTGCAATGCTGCGAGAGCTGTATCCCGAGGAGGGGTACGTTGACTACATAAAGTCGCTGGGCGTCACTCACGAGGACGACGCAAAGGCGTTTGAGCATCCCCAGCTGTGCTGCGAGACCGCGCTGATATACGCCCGTGGGGTGTACGATTTTATCGAGGAGCAAAACCCCTGCTCCGAAAACCTGCGCGAGCATATGACCCGAAGCCGCAACGCTATGATAATCGGCGGCGAGGGCGCGGAGGTGGTGCGGAAGTACGGCTGGTACGAGGGATATTTCAGCGATATGGCTGTTGTTTACGGCGAAAAGACCTACCTGCTCTCGATAATGACAAATCTTGACTTGCTTGAAATTGACAAACGTGAGTACGACCTTTTCCGCGATTTTTCTAGGCTTATTGCAAAATACTGCGGAAAGCTTACGGAAACACCGGATCATCTCGGAAACACGGTTACTATAAATATACCGAAAATGGAGGATGAAGAAATGGTACTGCCAAAGGACCCCTATATGCTTTTAAGCGTGGTGAACATGAAGCTGCGTGACAATTACCCCAGCTTTGAGGCGCTTTGCGAGGACATGGACGTTCGCGCGGAGGATATTTCCGCCCCCCTTGACAAGCTTGGCTACGGCTATGACGAGGAGAACAACCAGTTTGTTCCCCTGCCGAAAGAAAAAGAAGAATAACCAAATTTTAAAAAAGTGCTTGATTTTTTCCGTAATGTGTGGTATAATGATTTTCGTTGGTTTTGGAGACGTATCGAAGTGGTCATAACGGGACTGACTCGAAATCAGTTGTACCTTACGGTACCGTGGGT
This sequence comes from Oscillospiraceae bacterium, assembly GCA_017847885.1. Taxonomy (GTDB): domain Bacteria; phylum Bacillota; class Clostridia; order Oscillospirales; family Ruminococcaceae; genus RGIG8773. Next base: position 12,213 of record JAGAUA010000028.1, on the reverse strand, counting down.
TCGAATCCCACCGTCTCCGCCATAACAGCTCTCATTTATGGGGGCTGTTTTTATTTTGTATATTGACCGCAAACAGCGTTGTGTGGTATACTTTTGTTGTACTATTTTTATGGGGAGATACCTATGACAATGGTTTATTTTGTACGTCATAGTTTTCCCACCTTCCATCTATGGTTTGATGATAACTGACGGGCGGAAATAGATTCCGCCCCTACAATTACAATAAAAAGGAAGATAAAATGAAACGATTGGTAATCGGCATGATAGCCCACGTTGACTCGGGAAAAACCACGCTGTCCGAGGCTATGCTCTACCGCTCGGGGGAGCTGCGCAAGCCGGGCAGAGTCGACCACGGCGACGCTTTTCTCGACACCCACCCCATTGAACGGAGCAGGGGCATTACCGTTTTTTCCAAGCAGGCGGTCATGCGCGTGGGAGAAAGCGAGCTTACCCTCCTTGACACCCCCGGTCACGCCGATTTTTCCGCGGAGACCGAACGTGCCTTGCAGGCGCTGGACTATGCGGTGCTTGTAATCAGCGGCACGGACGGCGTTCAAAGCCACACCGAGACCCTTTGGCGGCTTCTTGCAAGGTACGGTATACCCACCTTTATTTTTGTGAATAAAATGGATATTTCCGCTTATGCAAGCGACCTGCTTATGGGTGGGCTTTCCAAACGTCTGGGCGGCGGCTGTGTTGATTTTACCCCGACACGAAGCCCCGAGGAATTTTTCGAAGAAGCCGCAATGTGCAGCGAAAGGCTTATGGACGGTTTCCTTGAAAGCGGAGAAATTCCCGACAATGAAATATGCACGGCAATTTCGGAAAGAAAGCTTTTCCCCTGCTATTTCGGCTCGGCGCTGAAATTTGACGGCATTGACGAGCTGCTTGACGGGCTTGAGCGGTACACCGTGCAGAAAAACAGCGGCGCGGACTTCGGCGCAAAGGTCTACAAAATAACCGAGGAGCAGGGCGTGCGGCTTACCCATATGAAAATTACGGGGGGAAGCCTGCGCGTGAAGGGCATTGCAGGCGGCGAAAAGGTCAATCAAATTCGCATTTATTCGGGTGCAAAATTCCGCACCGCCGACGAGGTCTTTGCAGGCTCGCTCTGCGCCGTGACGGGACTTGCCAAAACATACGCAGGGCAAGGTCTGGGCGCGGAGGAAAATTCCGATACTCCCCTGCTTGAACCCGTGCTGACATACAGGCTCATTCCGCCACCCGAGACCGACCTGCACACCGCACTTACCCAAATGCGCAGGCTTGAAGAGGAAGACCCACAGCTTCACGTTGTCTGGAACGAGCAGCTCCAGGAGATACACGTAAGGCTCATGGGCGAGATACAGCTTGAAATACTGAAAAATGTTCTTTCGGAGCGTTTCGGCATGGCGGCGGAATTTGACCAAGGCAGCATTGCCTACAAGGAGACTATCGCCGCGCCTGTGGAGGGTGTGGGACACTATGAGCCACTGCGGCACTATGCGGAGGTGCATCTGCTGCTTGAACCCACCGAGCGTGGAAGCGGTCTGCATTTCTGCACCGACTGCCGCGAGGACGACCTTGACAAGAACTGGCAGCGGCTCATACTCACCCACCTTGAGGAAAAGACCCACATCGGCGTGCTTACGGGGTCGCCTATTACCGACATGAAGATAACCCTCACCGCAGGAAGGGCGCACCTCAAGCATACAGAGGGCGGCGACTTCCGACAGGCGACATACCGTGCCGTGCGGCAGGGGCTTCGCTCCGCGGAAAGCGTGCTTCTTGAGCCGTGGTACGACTTCACCGCAGAGCTTCCTGCCGACTCGGTTGGACGTGCGCTGTCCGATTTTCAGCGCATGGGGGCAGACTTTTCCGCACCCGAGACCACGGGAGAAACCGCCCTTATTTCGGGCAGCGCGCCCGTGTCGGAAATGCGCGGATACAGCGCGGAGCTTGCAGGCTACACACGGGGAAAGGGCAGGCTAAGCTGCATACTGAAAGGGTATTTCCCCTGCCACAACGCCGAGGAGGTCATCGAAAGCATAGGTTACGACTGCGACTCCGACCTTGAAAACAGCGCAGACAGCGTGTTCTGCTCCCACGGCGCAGGCTACACCGTAAAATGGGACGAAGCCCCCCGGCATATGCACGTGAGAAGCGGCAGGCGCACAAGCGGATTTGCCGAGGACGAGCCGCAGGAGGTCATGGTGCGCCGAGTTTCGGAGTACCGCGCAAGGCTTGCCGAGGACAAGGAGCTTATGGAAATTTTCGAGCGCACCTACGGCAAAATAAAGCGCGACCAGCGCCACGCCATGCATACCGAAAAGCACGTTCCCGAGCAGAAGTACAAAGCAAAGCCGCTGCCACAGGGCCCCGAGTACCTGCTTGTGGACGGCTACAACATCATCTTTTCCTGGGACGAGCTGAAAGAGCTTGCAAAGGACAACCTTGACCTTGCCCGAAGCACGCTGATAAACATTCTCTGCAACTATCAGGGCTTCAGGCAGTGCAACCTCATTTTGGTTTTCGACGCATACCGCGTAAAGGGTCAGCACCGCGAGGTTGAGCAGGTGCATAACATCAGCGTGGTGTATACCAAAGAGGCGGAAACGGCGGATATGTACATCGAAAAGGTGTCTCACGAGCTGGGCAAAAACCACCGTGTAAGAGTCGCCACCTCCGACGGCACGGAGCAGATTATCATTCTCGGCAACGGCGCATACCGTGTTTCCGCGGCGGAGTTTCACGAGGAAGTAAAGCGCATTGAACAAGCTATCCGCGATTTTATCGGCGGCTGACGAGCGAGGTGTAACATGAAAATAATTGCACACATAAAAAGCCCCTTTACCGCAAAGTTCGGGATACCCCGTCAAAGCGGACTTACGGAGCTGAGATCGGCGATAGTGTTCGAGCCTGAGTACCGCGTCCCCGAGGCTTTCCGCGGTCTGGAGGGGTATTCCCACATCTGGATTTTGTGGAAATTTTCCGAAGCCGAGCGTGAGGAATGGTCGCCCACCGTCCGCCCTCCCCGTCTCGGCGGCAACACCCGAATGGGGGTGTTTGCAACACGTTCGCCATTTCGTCCAAATCCAATCGGGCTTTCCTCGGTAAAGCTTGAAAGCATCGACTTTGCCGCAAAGGACGGTCCCGTGATTTACGTCAGCGGCGCGGATATCCTTGACGGCACGCCCGTTTACGACATAAAGCCGTACCTTGCCTACACCGACTCTCATCCCGAAGCGTCGGGCGGATTTGCCCTTACCTCAACAGAGGGCGTGCTGGAGGTGGACTTCCCCGAAAACCTGCTTGCGGAAGTTCCCGAGGAGCTGCAAAAGGGGCTTATTCAGGTGCTTGCCCAAGACCCGAGACCCCAATATCAGCATAGTCCCCAGCGCGTGTATATGATGGATTTTGCGGATATCGAGGTGCAGTTCACCGTGGAGGGAAGCCTGCTAAAGGTCTGCGGCGTGGTGAAAAAAGGGTAAAATAATTTTGCACAAATCAAAAGGCACCGAGCCGCAAAAGCCCGGTGCCTTGATTTTTTGCAATATATCAGAAAAGTCCCGAAATATGTCCGTTGTTGTCGCAGTCGATTTTCAGCGCCGCAGGAGCTTTTGGAAGTCCCGGCATTATCATAATGTCGCCCGTAAGCGCAACAACAAAGCCTGCGCCTGCGGAAAGCTTTACGTCGCGGACGGTAATGGTGAAATTCTCGGGCTTGCCAAGCTTGGTGGGGTCATCGGACAGCGAATATTGCGTCTTTGCCACGCACACGGGAATGTCCCCGAAGCCAAGCTCCTCTATCGCCTTTATCGCCTTTTCAGCCTGGGAGGTGAAGGTCACGCCGTCTGCTCGGTATATTTCCTTGGCAATAATTTCAAGCTTTTCCTTAATGGGCAGCTTTTCGTCATACAGCGGCTTAAAATTAGCCTCGCCGCGGTCAATGGTGCTGCAAACCTTACGAGCAAGGTCTGTACCGCCCTCGCCGCCCTTTGCAAATATCTCCGCAAGGGAAACTTCAACATTCATCTCAGCGCAGAAATCCTTTATTACCGCGATTTCCGCCTCTGTATCGGTATAAAAACGGTTGATGGCAACCACAACAGGCACGCCGAATTTGCGTGTATTTTCAATGTGAGTTTTGAGGTTCACTATGCCCCTCTTTAACGCGTCGGTGTTCTCGGTGTTCAGCTCCGCCTTGGGAACGCCGCCGTTGTATTTCAGCGCGCGTATCGTTGCAACCAAAACCGCGCAGTCAGGCTTTAAGCCGCCGAAACGGCACTTGATATCGAAAAATTTCTCCGCACCCAAATCAGCACCGAAGCCTGCCTCGGTAATGCAGTAATCCCCAAGCTTGAGCGCAAGCTTTGTTGCACGGATAGAGTTGCAGCCGTGGGCAATATTTGCAAACGGGCCGCCGTGCATGATAGCAGGGTTATTTTCAAGGGTCTGAACAAGGTTGGGCTTGAGGGCGTCCTTGAGCAGAGCGGTCATTGCGCCGTGTGCACCCAAATCACGTGCATAAACGGGCTTGCCCTCAAATGTGTACGCAACCAAGATCCTGCCGAGACGCTCTTTAAGATCGGTAAGGTCGGAAGCAAGGCACAAAATCGCCATTACCTCGGAAGCCACAGTGATGCGGAAGCTGTCCTGACGGGGAATACCGTTTATCTTGCCGCCCATGCCGATGACAATATTTCTCAGCGCACGGTCGTTCATGTCGAGACAGCGGTCGATCATTATCCTGCGCTGGTCGATGCCGAGACCGTTGCCCTGCTGCATATGGTTGTCAAGCAGCGCGCAGAGAAGGTTGTTTGCCGCGGTGATAGCGTGCATATCGCCCGTGAAGTGGAGGTTGATATCCTCCATGGGAACGACTTGGGCATAACCGCCGCCAGCCGCGCCGCCCTTGATGCCGAACACGGGACCCAGCGAAGGCTCGCGGAGTGCAAGCACCGCGTTCTTTCCTATTTTAGCCATTGCCTCCGCAAGACCGACGGAAATCGTGGTTTTTCCCTCGCCTGCGGGAGTAGGGTTAATTGCAGTAACAAGAATAAGCTTGCCTTCGGGCTTGTTTGCAGTCTTCATGAACAGCTCCTCGGAAAGCTTTGCCTTATAGTGTCCGTAAGGCTCGATGTCATCCTCGGAAATACCGAGATTTTCGGCAATTCTGCCAATTTTAAGCATTTTTGCCTGCTGTGCGATTTCAATATCGGATAACATGATAATCCCCCTAACCAAACTAATATTAATAGTATAACACATTGTTCCCCCGTTGCCAACAGTTTTTGCAAAATATTTTATTAATTTATTTTGAGCAAAAAGCCGACAATTTTGGTGCAGCTGAAATTACGCCAAAAAATCACTTCCGCCACTTGACTTTTTTCGCAGAAGTAGTATACTATTAATGGTATAAAAAAGCTTTTGGAGGTAATTTTCATGTCAAAAACATTCATCGTTGAAACATCGGCACGTCACGTTCACGTAACACAGGCTGACCTTGAGACCCTTTTCGGCAGGGGCGCACAGCTTACAAAGAAGAAGGACCTTTCCCAGCCCGGTCAGTTTGCCTGCGAGGAGCGCGTTGAGGTCGTAGGCCCCAAGAAATCTCTTGCAAACGTTTCTATCCTCGGACCCGTTCGTCCCGCAACACAGGTCGAGCTTTCCGCTACCGACGCACGTTCCATCGGCATTTCCGCACCTATCCGTGAAAGCGGCGACGTTGCAGGCTCGGCAGGCTGCAAGCTTGTAGGACCTTGCGGCGAGGTTGAGATAAGCGAGGGCGTAATCGTTGCAAAGAGACATATCCACCTCACACCTGCCGACGCTGAGGAGCTTGGCGTTAAGGACAAAGATGTCGTATACGTAAAGCTTGACACCGATGGAAGAAAGGCAATTCTCGGCGACGTTGTATGCCGCGTATCCGACAAGTTTGCGCGTGCTATGCACATCGACACCGACGAGGCAAACGCAATTTCCGCAACACCTTCTCTCCAGGGCGAGATCTTCAAGGTTTGATTTTTGCATACATAATAAATCCCCGTATACCGCAAAGGTGTACGGGGGCTTTTTTACGAAAAAAGCGGAACCTACGGTTGCCCGTAAATTCCGCCGAAAGCTATGCGTGATTATTCCTCTTTCATCTTAGCGAAGCAGTCGCTGCAGTATACAGGACGGTCTTCTCTGGGTCTGAAAGGAACCTTTGCAACACCGCCGCAGGATGCGCAGGTTGCTTCAAACATCTCTCTCTCAGTCTTAGTGCTGTTCTTTCTTGCGTCGCGGCAAGCCTTACATCTCTGGGGCTCGTTTACAAAGCCTTTTTCAGCGTAAAACTCCTGCTCGCCGGCTGTGAAGGTGAACTCATTTCCACATTCTTTGCACACTAATGTCTTGTCTTCGTACATTTTGATTTCCCTCGCTTATAAAAATTTGGACCTGAGGACGGACTCGCACCGACACCTTTGCCTTTGAAAAAAACAACGCTCTGGACTTAAGCTACTTGGCCATATGCTATTCGCTGAGCTTCTCCCTCGAAAGGAAAGCCCTCAGCTTTTTTTTAACGCGGAACACCGCGTTATCAACAGATTTGCACGGAATATCCAGCCTTGACGCTATCTCATTATAGGACAGCCCGTCAAGATACAGTCTGAAAATGCTCCACTCCTTTTTTGAAAGCAGCAGCGCTATCTCGTCATACAGACCCGAAATCTTTTCCTTTTCAAACCAGATATTCTCGGGAGTAAGAACATCCTCCGCCTGCTCGCCGATATCCTCGGGCAAAGCCTCGCCCTTGTTTCTGTTAAGCTTCATCACAGCGGATCTTATCCCGTTAGTAATACACACATTTGCAAATGAAGAAAACTTTGCGCCCCGACTCACATCAAAGGAAGCCACCGCATTCATAAACGCAAGAAGTCCCTCCTGAGCAAGGTCCTCGGGCTCTGCATTTTCGCAGGAGAACGCATACGCCTTTTTCCTCACCAGCCGCAGATACCGCGACATCAGCACCGACATTGCATTCCTGCCCATTTTCGCGTCGGACTCGTCCTGCGCGATCTTCACCAGCTCGTTATCGTCCAATCCGCCAAGCTTATTGAAATCGGAAATATTAACTTCTGAACCGCCGCGGCTCATCGACTTCCCACCAATCATAACGGACTAAACAGACATTTAAATAGTGTATAATACTATGCTATTATTGTACATTTATTCTCCAGCTTTGTCAAGGAATTTTAAGAAGTTTTTTATTCTTTGTGAATAAAATCAAAATCCCATAATGTTTTTTGGCTATAATTGCATATTTACCGGTATGCAAAACGTTTAAAATAATGGGGTTATTGACAATTTGCACAAAACCCAAACAAACAAAAAGGGCATCGAATATACACCCCGATGCCCTTATGTATAAACTTATCAGATGTCGGAAATTGCAATGCTGCTTGCGTCAAGCTCGCCGCCTTCAGCCTCGACAGCCTTTGTGAGGTTTTCAAGCTCGCTCATGTCAAACCCTGCAAATGCGGGCTTTGCAGCAGGCTTGGGAGCAGCCGCAGGCTTTTCCTCAGCCTTAGGTGCAGGTGCCGGAGCAGGCGCAGGTGCAGGCTTTGCAGCAGCAGGTGCGCTTCCGCCGGGAACACGGCCCTTGCTGAGTGCGCTCTGTGCGCTGTCAAGCTGAGCCTTAGCGTCATCAAGCTTAGCAAGGCTTTCGCCCGAGAACATCTCAAGAACTTCCTTGAGCTTAACAACATTTTCATCAATTTCGGCAATTTCAGCCGTAATTTCTTTTCTGATCTTATCAGCCGCAGCACGCATCTCGGAGCTCTTATCCTCAGCGTCGGAAAGGATCTTGGAAGCCTTTTCGTCCGCATTCTTAACGATGGTGGAAGCCTTGCCGTTAGCGTCGTCAACGACCTGATTAGCAAGCTTCTTTGCGTCCTCGTCCATCTTGCGCGCATTTTCCTTAGCCTGTGTAACGATAGTGTTAGCAGTCTTCTGAGCCTCGATAAATACGTTGCTCAGATCAAGCGCATTGTTTTCTCCGCCGCCGGAAGCAGCCTTGTTCTTAGCGTCCTGAAGCTGTTCTTCAAGCTCTGCATTCTGAGCCTTGAGCGCTTCGATCTCCTTATTTTTGCTTTCAAGCTCATCCTCCATAGTTTTCATCTGGAGTTTAAGCGAATCGTTGCTTGTCTGAAGTTCTGTGAGCTTAGCCTTATCCGCAGCGAGAAGCTCCTCGTATTTTTCGGAGTTATCTCCCGTACCGCCTGCGCTTTCGAGCAGAGCCTTCTTTTCATCGAGTTCAGCCTCGAGAGTATAGATCTTGGTATTTAATTCATCGACGTAAGCAAGAACGTCCTTCTTATCAAATCCGCCGAAGCTTACCGTTTTGAGGAATCCGGTTCCATCCATAGTGAGTACCTCCAAAAATCAGATGTATGACTTCAAGCGCGCCAAACATATATATCTTATCCGGCTGCACTTGAATACACTAAAATTATAGCACATATGACGGATTTTCACAAGGGTATTTCAAAAAATAAATACACAAAAAAAAGTTTTCTTTTTTAGTTAATTGTGATAATTTTATTAATTCTATTCGTAATAATGATTAACTTAAGGCAGCACCGCATAATTATTGCCGTGCAGATGCGCAGTCAGATTTTTCGTCAGATTGTATCAAAACGACGCAGGCATACTGTCGTATGTCAAGGAGTTTTGGTGCAATATGACGAAAAATATGCAAGCAGATGTGCGGCAAAGGCGACAGCCGTTAATTGTGCGGTGCTGCCTTCAAGGTTTTCGTGTGCTTTCTGCACAATCTGTACAGATATTATCCTTTAATTTTTGGTAAAGTTCCAAAAAATAGAATTTGCACTTGTAATTTTCGGGATTTTGCAGCATATCTATCTCCTCCTCGGTAAACACGCCGCCACATTCCTCCAAAGCCTCGTCAATATCGGTAACGGCAGGCAGACACAGGGGCGGAAACATAACGCACCACCAATTTTTACCTTTCGCCTCACCTATCGTAATTCTAAGCGCCGTATAATCCCCGGCAGGCATGGTCACCGAATCGTACACCCGATTATCGAAGCGCATTTTCGTTACCTCGCAATTTACGCCGTAATCCGCGCCGTTTTCCCTTATCACACGCTCTGCAACGCCCTTTATCTCGTCAAGGTGCAGGCTCACCCTTTCTGCGGTCTCCTCCGCCGAAGCGTTTCCCTCAAAGAGGTACGCGCTTTCCTCAAGCACCGCGTCCCTTACCTTGAGTTTGAGCGCCTGGTCCTCTTCCGAGTCGGAATTTGCAAGGATATGCAGGCGGAAGACCGTGTCGGTTATTCTGTCATGCTCCTGCGCAAAGCCGCAAAATCCTGCGCAGAAAACGGATATAGCCATGCCGAGAATAAGAGCAAGTTCAAGCTTTTTTTCGTTGATTTTCATAATTCTGTACTCCTTATGTTTTTCGTGTTGTGTACGGGAATTATTGTCCGAAAAAACAAGGTTTATTCACCAAATAATATTTTTTTGAAAAAAAGCTTGACAAACGTAAAAAAAAGAGATATAATGATTAAGCGTTGTGGATAAAAGCGCAGCGTGCTATCTTAGCTCAGTTGGTAGAGCACATCCTTGGTAAGGATGAGGTCGTCGGTTCAAATCCGATAGATAGCTCCATTTAGAAAGCCGTCCCCGAGTCTGCATAGGGGGCGGTTCTTCTATCGGTACATAAAATGAGCCTGTACGTTTCGTGCAGGCTTTTTTGTTATATCGGATTTTTACGGGACGGTAGACCCGTCCCCTACAAAACTATTCATTATTCACTGACCGAACGGATACTTTTCACCAACGGCTCAACAGAAAAATCGGGCGGATAATATCCGCCCCTACAAAACTATTCACTATTCACTATTCACCATTCACTTTTCACTGACGGGACGGGTGACCCGTCCCCTACAAAAATATTCACTAATCGGGACGGGGGACCCGTCCCCTACAAACATTGTTTATTCAAACGGGTCGGAGGGGTCATTCCCGACCTTTATGGGGTATGCCGAAAGCGTGCCGTCAACGGTGTTCACCGTGGCAAGGTATATCTCACGCGCCGAGTGAAAGCCCAGCTCATGGAGCTGTTTGTCTAGCCAAACGCGGTTGAAGCCCGTATGCTTTAAATTGTCGTCGTTGATGTGGCCGTCCAGAATAACATTGAAAATGACTCGCTCTTTTTGGGGAGCGATGTTCATATCCCTTGGCATAAGCGGTCTTGCGGTCTCGGACGGAAGCACGCTCACCGCGCCGTTATACTCAAAGACCGCCGTTTGGATATCGCTCAGGTCGAAGTACCCCTGATTGCGGCAATGGGTCAGAAAGTCGCTTAGGTCAAGCCTTGCCTTTTTGAAATTTTTGCGGTAAAGCTTTCCGTTGTCAAACAGGATAAGCGGTCTGCCGATGATTATTTTCCGCAGGAACAACGACTTGCCCGTAACAAAGGAGACAAGAAAAGCCATTACGCCGTATATCAGAAGCGCGAGAAAGCTGTACTCGGGATTTTCAAGGTCGGTAGCAAGCTCCGCCGCGATGGAGCCGATGGAAATTCCCACAATGTAATCGAACATACTAAGCTGGGAGACCTGCTTGTTGCCCATAAGCTTTGCCAGCGCAAACAGCGTGACAAGGCTGATAACGGAGGTTGCCGCGATTTTTAACAGATCCATTTTATCACCCTTTTCCGTGACAGATTTGTTAGTAGGATACGCAGTAAAACTCCGATTATTCGGGTTATGTTATCCTTGCTTCAACGCTTGGAGCATTTTCTTCGGCACGGGCGCTTCAAAGGTCATTTCCTCGCCCGTGTAGGGGTGCAGGATAACCAGCCTGTTGGCGTGGAGACAAAGCCTGCGCACAGGGTTTGTTCCTGCGCCGTACTTTTTATCCCCTGCAATGGGGCAGCCGAGACCGCTCATATGCACACGTATCTGGTTCTTTCTTCCCGTCTCGATGTTCACGTCCACAAGTGCGTAATCGCCGCATTTTTTCCGCACCTTGTAGTTGGTCACCGCAAGCTTTCCGTCCCCCATTTTCGCCTCGTAAACAAGGTGGCTCTCGGTTTCCCGAAGCTTGTTTTCGATGCGTCCCTCCTCGGGAAAGGGCGCGCCCTCGGTCACGGCAACGTATCCGCGGAAAACTGCAATTTTGTCCCAGTTATCCTGCAAAGTAAGCTTTATCGCCTCGTTTTTGGCAAAGACCAGCACCCCCGAGGTGTCCCTGTCAAGGCGATGCACCACGAAAATGCGGTTGTGGGAATTCCTGCCGCGGACGTACTCCATAGCAAGGTGATACGCCGTCATGTCCCGCTCCTTTTCCGTTGCGATAGCAAGCATTCCGGCAGGCTTGTTTATCACCAGCAGCTCGTCGTCCTCGTAAATAATGTCAAGCCCCGGCAGGTCGTTTTTGGCATATCGGGGCACAAACGCGCCTATCTTCACCTGCTGACCCGATTTAAGGGGATAGTTGAATTTCGTGACAATCTTTCCGTCCACCGAAACAAGCTTATGCTCCAGCTCGGATTTGACCTTGCCCTTGGGTCGGGACGGCTGCATCTCGTAGAGGAAATCAAGGAGACCGCAGGGCTTTTCCACGGTAAAGACCGTTTCCCTTTGGGGCTTGTTTTTATTTGCAAATGAAGTCCTGCTCATAGTAAAAATCCTTTCGGTATGTATTTCAATTTGTATTATAGCATATTTCCCGTAATATTTCCACAGCAAAATGAAAATATCGGGGGATAAAATGCTGTTGTATTGTAGGTGACGGGTCTCCCGTCCCGATGTTATTCACTATTCACTTTTCTCTTTTCACTATTCACTTAAACAATAATTTGCAGGCTGAGCCTGCACCCACTCCGCAATTACTTTTGCGCAACACTGTTCATTTGTTGCTCGATAACGATAGCATGATGTAAAACAAATTTTAGAACCCAGCGCAGCGAAAGTAGCTGGTCCAGCGCAGCCGCGCTGGTCAGGTGTCCAGAGGGCTGAAAGCCCTTTGGTCGCCGTCCGCAGACGGCGAACCGCCTGCTTGCGCCCGCAGGCGCCCGACAAAACGGAGCAAGGGGTGAAAAATGCGACAGCATTTTGAGGGGAGGCGAACACGACCGCCTCCCCTTGTTGCAGCTACAAATAAAACTTTTCTTCAAAACAGTCCGGTGGACTGTTTTGAACGGAGCATAGTTTTTGTAGG
>JAGAUA010000027.1 GCA_017847885.1 Oscillospiraceae bacterium | reverse complement strand
GGTCTTGCCGAAGCCCACGTCGCCGCAGAGAAGTCTGTCCATGGGCACGGGCTTCTGCATATCCTCCTTTATCTCCTGAATGGAGCGTAGCTGGTCGTCGGTCTCGGTATAGGGAAACCGCGCCTCGAAGTCGTGCTGCCAGTCGTCGTCCTCGGAAAAGGCAAAGCCGGGGGTCTGACTCCGCTTTGCATACAGCTTGATAAGCTCGTCAGCCATATCCTTGACGGCTTTTTTGACCTTTGCACGGGTCTTCTGCCACTCCATTGAGGAAAGCTTGTTAAGCTTCACCGCGCCGTTATCCCGCGGGCCGATATACTTGGACACCATATCAAGCTGGTTTACGGGCACGTACAGCACGTCGGTGCCTGCATACTGAATGGTGATGTAATCCTTTGTTATGCCCTCCATTTCAAGCTTGCGTATGCCTGCAAACTTGCCTATGCCGTGGAGCGCGTGAACAACAAGGTCGCCGGGGATAATGTCGGAAAGGGACTTTATCTCCTCGCCCTTTTTGGCTTTTTTGTACTTCTTTTTTGAGATTGCCGCCCTTGCCTGAGTGATAAGGACGGTCTTTGCGTCGGGGTAATCGTAGCCTGCGCTTGTGCAGCCCGTTGTCAGCAGCACTCTTCCGCTTTTTGGCACGGAGTCCTCGGTAAGGATATCGCAGGGTATCCCCTCGTCGCGCAGGTCTTGGGCGATAATGGGCAGAGTCTTTTCCGAGCCTGCCATTACCATAGTGGAATAGCCTCTCTCGCAGAAGCTTTGCAGGTCCTCAATAAGCTGGCGTATCTCTCCGCCCCATGGCGCGGTCTGGTTTGCGGTTGCGGAAATAAGCTTCTTGAACTTTAAGTCCGTGCCGCGGAGGAACGTATCGAAATGCAGGAGCGGAAAATGCGCCGCCTTGGAGTATATCTCGCCGAATTCCAGCATATACCCCTCAAGACCTTTGCAAAGCTCACCCTCTTCAAGTAGAATTTTCAAGTCCTCGCTGTGCTGTGAAAGCACGCCTCTTGCCTTTTCGGAGCAGTTGCGGTACTCGCAGAAAACCACGGGAGAGTCTGCTGAAAGGTAGTCGAAAACCGTTTCGGGGCATTCGTATGCAAGTGGCAGATATTTGTCTGTGCTGCCAAGCTCAAGCCCCGTGTTTATGCGGTCGATATCTCTTGCAAGATTGCTGCGGACAAGCTCCGTGCGCTTGCCCCTTACCGACTTGGAAAGCCGTTCAATGGCGGACACAAGGGCGTCCGCACTTTCAAAAAGCACCTCCGAGGCAGGGGATATCTTTACCGCTTCAAGCTCCGAGGTACGGCGCTGGGTCTCGGGGTCAAAATAGGACATCGTGTCTATCTCGTCCCCCCAAAGCTCCAGACGGACGGGGAACACCTCCTGCACGGGAAAAATGTCCGCGATAGAGCCGCGCACCGAAAACTGGGACGGTCCCTCAACCTTTTCGCAGCGAGTATACCCTGCCGCCAAAAGACGGCTCACCAGCTCCTCAAGGTTGACCTCTCCCCCCGTTTCAAGGGTAATTGTTCGGGAGCAAAGCACCTCTTTGGGAAGAGTGGTCTGCATCACCGCCTCCGCCGAAGCGCACACGAAAATGCTTTCCCCCTGAGCAAGCCGCGACAGCACCCCCAGACGGGTATGCTCATACTCGTGGGACACCGCGTCGGCAGCGGTGAAGTTGAAATCCTTTGCAGGATAGACATAAGCGCACACCTCCCCCGAAAGGGAGTTAATGTCGTCGGAAAGCCGTTTTGCCGCAGCTTCCTCGTCGGTGATAAGCAGCACGGGAGCGTTTTTGCGCAGCCCGAGAGCGAAATGCGCCTTGTGTATGGCGGATATTCCCGAAACCGCAGCAGGAGTCTGCCCCTTTTCAAGAGCCTCCAGCATATCGCGGTACGGGGTGAAATTTTCTATTACGGTTTTAAAAATGTCAGACATAAAAATACCCTCTGAAAATTAATTCGGAATTAGGAATTCGGAATGCGGAAACGTTGCGTACATATTGTAGGGGCGGAATCTATTTCCGCCCGTTAATTGCCGTTAAATCATCGGGCGGATATAGAATCCGCCCCTACGGTTATTTTGCATTTTTCGGGACGGGGAACCCGTCCCCTACAAGATTTGCACATTCCCCGAAAAGTAAACGAAAGCTTTGCTTTCGTTTTAATTCCGAATTACGCATTCCGAATTCCGCATTTAACATTACGCATTAAGAATTGAACTTGTTCATCGCCTCGTCGGTCTTGCCCTTGACCATAAGCTCAAGGGAAGCAACCGCCTTGTCCGTGCCCTCGTTCATCTTTTCCGCTTCCTCCTTGGTGAAATGGGAAAGCACCCAGTCCGCAAGGTTGTAATCCTTATGGGGCTTCTTGCCCACGCCGATTTTTACGCGGGGAAAGGTGTCAAAGCCCGTCAGATAGATAATGGATTTGATGCCGTTGTGACCGCCGTCCGAGCCTTTGCGGCGTATGCGGATAAAGGACGGCTCAAGGCTGATATCGTCATAGCACACAATAACATTTTCCGCAGGAATCTTGTAAAAATTCATCGCTTCCACAACGGCTTCACCGCTGTTGTTCATGTAAGTCGTGGGCTTCATCAGCAGGCACGGCACGCCGTTTACGGCAGCGTCCGCCGTAAGGGACTTGAAGCGTATCTTTTTCAGCTGCACGCCGCACTTTTCCGCAAGCTTGTCAAGGGTCATAAAGCCTGCGTTGTGGCGCGTGTTTTCGTACTTCTCCCCGGGGTTGCCCAGCCCCACTATGATGTATTCGGGCTTAGCGCCCACGGGAGCTTCCTTTTCCTTGCTTATCTGATTAAAAATATCGAAAATGCTCATTTTGTTTATTTTTCCTTTCTTTTGTAAACGAGGGTGTTTTTTCGGGACGGTAAACCCGTCCCCTACATTGTTCATTCGCGGGCGGATAATATCCGCCCCTACAAGAATTTGCTTAACCCAGCAAACCCCGACGTTTTACGGTTTTGCGCTTTACATTTGTTTTAAACCCGAACACACCCCGATGTTTTTTCGCTTTGCGAAAAAACTCGGAAACGAACGCTTGCGTCCGTTTTAATTTGCTGAACCCGACAAACCCCGATGTTTTACGGTTTTGCGCTTGCGCAAAATTTCTCACTTTAGTGAGAAAAGTAAAACTCGGAGACAACCGCTTGCGGTTGTCTTTTAAACCGAGATAACCCCTGATCCGCACACACGGGGTATGCGGACAAGGGGTGGTCGTATTTATTTTGTTCAAATCGGCATCGGGTATTATTAAGTGTTGAACAGAGTGGAAACGGGCTTGTCACTGTAAATTCTCTCGATAGCCTGTGCGAACACGGGTGCAACGGGGAGAACTGTGATCTTGTCGATCTGCTTTTCCGCAGGAAGAGCAATGGTATCCAGAAGAACAAGCTCCTTGATAACGCTGTTCTGAATTCTCTCGATAGCGGGGCCCGAAAGTACGCCGTGAGTTGCGCAAGCGTATACCTCTGTTGCGCCGCCGATGTCGATGATAGCCTTTGCCGCGTTGCAGAGAGTGCCTGCGGTATCTATCATATCGTCAACGAGAACAACGCTCTTGCCTCTTACGTCGCCGATGATATTCATTACCTCGCATACGTTTGCCTTCTGGCGGCGCTTGTCAACGATCGCAAAGGGCACACCAAGGCGCTGCGCGAAATTTCTTGCTCTTGTTACCGAGCCAAGGTCGGGAGAAACAACCATTACGTTCTCCTTGTTGTCGCCGAACTTTTCAACAAAGTAGGGTGCAAGGATAGGCACGCCCAGCAAGTGGTCAACGGGCATATTGAAAAAGCCCTGGATCTGAGGGCAGTGGAGATCCATGGAAAGAACTCTGTCTGCGCCTGCTGCTGTAATGAGGTCTGCAACCAGCTTTGCGGAGATCGGATCTCTTGCCTTAGCCTTTCTGTCCTGACGCGCATAGCCCATGTAGGGAATTACCGCGGTAATGCGACCTGCGGAAGCTCTCTTGAACGCGTCGATCATTATGAGCAGCTCCATGAGGTTGTCGTTTACGGGCGAGCTTGTGGACTGTACCACAAATACATCGGAGCCGCGTACGCTTTCCTTGATGGAAACGCTTACCTCGCCGTCGGAGAAGGTAACGACCTCGGACTGACCGAGGGGCAGACCCAGCTGCTTAGCGATCTCGGCAGCTACCTTGGGATTTGAGTTTGCGGTGAAGATCTTGATATCCTTGCCGTGCAGATTCATTTTTTAAAGTCCCCTTTACAAAATTTATACTTATTATAATTGCATTTCAAATGCAAAAATTTACGTTTTTGGGGGACGAAAATCCGTCCCCTGCAATATTAACTTTGCACTATTAACTATTCACTTTTCACTATTCTCTATTCACTATCTGTTATCGGACGGATAATATCCGCCCCTACAAATGTTTTGCGCTTTTTTCGGGACGGGAAACCCGTCCCCTACATTATTCACTTTGCACTTTTCACTATTCAATATCTGTTGTCGGGCGGATAATATCCGCCCCTACAATAAATCGGCTATTTGCCCAGCTTTTTGTTGCGCGACCTCAGCTTTCTTTCGGCAAAGCCCTCCTTGAAGCGAAGCTCGCCGCGCTCGATAGCAAGCGCTCCGTCGGGAACGTCCTTTGTAACGGTAGTTCCTGCCGCGGTGTATGCGCTCTTGCCCACCTTTACGGGGGCGATAAGGTTTGTATTGCAGCCGATAAAGGCGTTATCCTCGATAACTGTACGGTGCTTGCTTGCGCCGTTGTAGTTTACCGTTACCACGCCGCAGCCGAAGTTTACATTTGCACCGACATCGCTGTCTCCGACATATGTAAGGTGTGCAATAGCGGTCCTTTCGCCGACAGTGGAATTCTTGACCTCAACAAAGTCGCCTATCTTCACGCCCGACTTGATATGGCTTCCGGGACGGATATGCACAAACGGTCCTATCTTTACCCCGTCGTCTATCTGCGACTCGTAAGCCTGAACGCTGTTAAGGACGGTGTTGTCGCCCACGGTGCAGTTTTCTATTATACAGTTGGGACCAACCGTGCAGCCGCTTCCGATAACGGTATTGCCCCGGAGGATAGTTCCCTGCAAAATTTTCGTACCCGCTCCCACGGAAACGTTCCTGCCGATGGAGACCCCGTCGGTGCAGAGGAACTCTACGCCCTCGTCCATAAGCCTTTCCATGACCGCCATTCTCGCGGTGTCGTTAAGCTTCAAAAGCCCCTTGCGGTCGTTTGCACCCAGAACAACGTTGGGGTTGGGGGAAATGTAGGCGTCCGCCCTGTACCCTGCGCTTATAAGTATGAAAACCGAGTCTGTAAGGTAATACTCGCCCTGTGAGTTGTTGGGCTTTATCTCCCCCAGCGCATAAAGAAGCTGCTCTGTCTTGAACCAGTATGCACCCGAATTTATCTCGCGTATACCCTTCTGCTCCATTGTTGCGTCCTTTTCCTCAACAATGCCCGTTACCCCGTTTTTGCCCCGGAGGATACGTCCGTAGCCGTAAGGGTTTTCCGCCTCTGCGGTGATTATGGTAACGGCGTTGTCCTGCCTGATATGCTGTTCAAGCGCCGCGGAAATGGTATCGCTGTCGATAAAGGGGGCGTCGCCGCAGAGGATAAGCACGTTTCCGCCTATGCGCTTTTTGAGCCAGTCGGCAGCCATCATAACGGCATGACCCGTACCCATGCGCTGGGGCTGGAAAACCGTTTCGCACCTGCCGTCCAGATATTCCTCGATAACATCGGCGTTATAGCCCTTTACAACGCAAAGGTCGGTGACCTCCGCTTTTTCGCAGGCGGATATCACCCATTCAAGCATAGGCTCGCCCAACACCTCAAACATCGGCTTGGGAAGCTCCGACTTCATTCTTTTTCCCTGTCCTCCCGCCAGAATGACGGCACAGTTCATATCAGCCATAAAAATTAACTCCCGTTTATATCATAAATTTACAGACCCTTTCGGGTATCCGAAAACAGTGCTTCATTTTTCGGCATATGCCGCTACACATTTTATTATCTCACATTTTTGTGAAAATTTCAAGAATATTTCACAGCTTTATTTTGCATTTGCTTTTATTGTACAATATGCACAAAAACGGAGCTTCAAATTTCCTGCGATTTGGTATGGAAAATGTAGCAATTATCTGCTATAATATATCTATGACCGTGCGTGTGTTTTTAGTGCAAAAAGCGCATGAAATCACGTACGCGGATACAATTTTTTATTTGGAGGTAATACCAATGGCAAACAAATGGGTTTATATGTTCAGCGAAGGCGACATGACCATGCGTAATCTTCTCGGCGGTAAGGGCGCTAACCTTGCTGAAATGACAAGTATAGGACTCCCTGTTCCCCAGGGCTTCACTATCACAACCGAAGCTTGTACACAGTACTACGAGGACGGACGTAAGATCAACGACGAGATCATGGCTCAGGCTATGGAAGGCGTTAAGAAGATGGAAGAGCTTAACGGCAAGAAGTTCGGCGACCTTAAGAACCCTCTTCTCGTTTCCGTACGTTCCGGCGCAAGAGCTTCCATGCCCGGTATGATGGATACCATCCTTAACCTCGGTCTGAATGACGATGTTGTTGCTGCAATGATCGCAGGCAACCCCGATCCTTCCTTCGAGCGTTTCGTATACGACTCTTACAGACGTTTTATCCAGATGTTCTCCGACGTTGTTATGGAAGTCGGCAAGAAATACTTTGAGCAGCTCATCGACAAGATGAAGGAAGAAAAGGGCGTTCAGTACGACGTTGAGCTTACAGCTGCAGATCTCAAGACTCTCGCAGAGCAGTTCAAGGCTGAGTACAAGAATCAGCTCGGCACAGACTTCCCCTCCGATCCCGTTGAGCAGCTCAAGCTCGCTATCGAGGCTGTATTCCGTTCTTGGGACAACCCCCGTGCAAACGTATACCGCCGCGACAACGATATCCCTTATTCCTGGGGTACTGCAGTTAACGTAATGCCCATGGTATTCGGTAACCTTAACGATAATTCCGGTACAGGCGTTGCCTTCACAAGAGATCCCGCTACAGGCGAGAAGAAGCTCATGGGTGAGTTC
>JAGAUA010000026.1 GCA_017847885.1 Oscillospiraceae bacterium | reverse complement strand
TACAAAATTTTGCTTCGTTCAAAACAGTCCACCGGACTGTTTTGAAGAAAAGTTTTATTTGTAGCTCCAACAAGGGGAGGCGGTCTTGTTCGCCTCCCCTCAAAATGCTGTCGCATTTTTCACCCCTTGCTCCGTTTTTTCGGGCGCCTGCGGGCGCAAGCAGGTGTTTCGCTCTCTGCGGAGAGCGACCAAAGGGCTTTCAGCCCTCTGGACACCTGACCAGCGCGGCTGCGCTGGACCAGCTAATGTCGCTTCGCGATTTTCCAACTTTGCTTTGTGCGGCAATCTCGGCTTAATCAAACCGAAATTGCCTTTATTCCGTTACCTGCTTTTTATCCAATCCACCGCCATGCCGAACCAGCGCGCGCAGTCGGGGTTGAGGTGTCCGTCATAGCCTGCCGTTGTGTCGTCGCACAGTGACAGCCCGTGTACTCCGCTTTCAAAAATATGGCAGGCAAAAGGAACGTTGTTCGCCGCCAGCGCGGAAGCAAACATAAGGCTGTTTTCCACAGGCACGCAGCCGTCGTCGGCGGTATGCCACAAAAACACGGGGGGAACGTCCGCCGTGACCTGCTTTTCAAGGGAAACAAGCTCCATTATCTCGGCAGGATAATCGCTTCCTGCGATGTTTACGATAGAGCCGTCATGCCGCTTTTCCCCCGATGTGATAACAGGATAGCACAGCACCGCGCCGTTTGGCTTGTAAAGCTCGCTTTCGCCGCCCAGAGCCTCGGTAATGAACGGCTTTTTCCAATGCACGGCAAGGCTTGCGGCAAGGTGTCCTCCTGCGGAAAAGCCGCATATCATAATTTTCTCGGGGTCAACGCCAAGCTCCTCCGAGTTGTTTCGCACGTACGCCACCGCCTGCGCCGCTTCAAGCAGAGCCGTGGGGAACTTCTTGTTTACACAGCTGTACCGCAGCACAAAGGAAGCTATGCCGAACGCCGCAAATCTAAGCGCAACCGGCTCAGCCTCTCTTACGGAGCAGTATTCGTATCCGCCGCCGGGGCAAATTACCACCGCAGGACGCTTTTTCAGCTCGATATTATCATGCCTTTCAATGGTGTACAAGTCCAGCTCCGCGCCGCAGCCCTCCGCGGAAAGCCCTGCCTTTTCATAAGGCACCGAAATTTTCACAGTTTTCTTTTCCATATGGGAAATATGTACTCCTTTCAGTATTTGCGATAAATTTTAAGGCATACGAATCAGCCGTATGCCTTTGGTATTATTCATCATCTTCGTCGTCGGACTTATCCTTATCGGAAAAGAACATCTTTACCGTCATAATTATTCCAAGCACGGAATTTATCAGAGCAATGGAAATTGCAACAATGCTGAGAGATATCCCTGCGGAAGAGCTGTAATTCTTTTTGCGCTTTTTTATGCCGATAATAAGTCCGGGAATAGCGCACGCATAGGAAACGATAGGAAGCATAAACGAGAAAACCAATCCCACGATACCCAGCACAAGGCTTGAAACGCAAAGCTTTTTGCGGTTGCTTTCTTTTATCATATAAGCAAACCTCCCTAAAATTCATATCAATAGGCAGCGCCGCACAATTAACGGCTGCCGTCTTTTCCGCACATCTGCAAGGCAATAATTATGCGGCATTGCATATATTCTAACACACTGCGGCTGATTTGTCAATATTTACAGCCTGCGCTTTCCCTTTGAGGATACGCGCTTCATCTTGCGCTTGCGTTTTCTTGTTGCAAGAATGTATATCACCGCGTATGCAACGATAAGAAAAACCGCAACAGCGATAGCCAGCTTAAACCAAAAGGAGTTGACAAATTCCTTAGCTTTCATCACGTTATATTCTATCTGGGAAAGCTCAACGCTGTCCTTTGCGATAAGGTCAACGGTACAAAGCTTTTCGCCCGAAAGGGACAACGTGTATGTACCCAAAACCTGCCCCTTTTCAACAGGTGCGGTTATCGACCCGTCGGAGTCCACATATCCCCGTGTGTCGATTTCGGTCTTGAGATTTGACGCGTCAAGTGTGTTTGGCCAAAGGGTGAAGAAATCCTCCGAAGGAACAAGCAGGACGTGTTCCGCGTTGTCACCCAGCTTCACGGGAATTTCGGTAATTTCCTCGTTTTTGCTGAGAATTTTTTCGTATGAGAAGGTGTTGAACGCCCACTCGTAAATGTTTTTCTGGTCGGTGTACTGGTCATTAGCCTTTTTTCCGTCCGCGTCATACATAGGCGCGCCCATGGTCACCAGCAGGTAGTTGTTTCCGTCACGGCTTGCCATTGAAACAAGGTTTCTGCCCGACTCGTCGAGAGTACCCGTTTTAATTCCCTTGGCATATTCGTAGTAAAACTCGCCCTTCAAGGTCATGGCGTTGGTATGGTGAATTGTCGCCCAGTCTTCGCCGTGGTAATTGGTGGCATGGAGCGTGTACTCGGTTTCCGTTGCTATCTCCACAAACTTGGGGTAATTGTCAACGGCATACTTGGCAATAAGCGCCATGTCATGAGCGTTGGTGTACTGATTATCGTCGTAAAGACCGTGTGGGTTAACGAAATTTGTTCCCGTGCAGCCTATCTCGGCGGCTTTTTGGTTCATCATATCGATAAAGTTGGGTATGCTCTCGCCGCCGACGTGGTAAGCAAGTATTCCTGCCGACTCGCAGGCGGAAGCCATAAGCATGGAGTACATAAGGTCGGTAACGGTAACTACCTCGCCTCTGGAATATCCCACGGAGGAGGGATTTTTGCCGTATAGGTCATCGAAAACCGCAAGGGGAGCTTCAAAGGAGGTGTTGTCCAGATCCTTTACGTTGTCAAGAACCACAATAGCAGTCATTATTTTGGTCAGAGAAGCAGGGTACATTTTTTTTGTGGGATTTTTCTCATACACCACAATATCCTTGTCAAGATTGATAAGCACCGCAGCTTCGCTTGAAACGGTAAAATTCGGGGTAAAGGTCACCGCGGAGGAGGGAATTTGAGCAAGATTTCCGCAAATGAAAGCCGCAGCGAGCAGTACGGCAAGCTTTTTGAAGAAGTTCATATATCAATTATGCGCCTGAAACGGGGAAATATTTCAAGCGGCAGTCTCCTTTCGAAAATTATACACTTTTATTATAACAAACTTTGCGGAAAAATGGAAGTGGTTTTTTAAATATTCTTTTACAAATTTGGGATTTAGGGAAAAAGTGTTAATTGTTGAAATAAATCAAAGTTTATCGGCATAGCATTTTGTAGGGGACGGTTTTCCCGTCCCGATGTTGTAGGGGCGGCTATAAGCCGCCCGTTTTTGTATGATAAACAATAATGTAGCGCATAAAGCAAATTATAGAACCCAGCGAAGCGACATTAGCTGGTCCAGCGCAGCCGCGCTGGTCAGGTGTCCAGAGGGCTGAAAGCCCTCTGGACGCTCTACGCAGAGAGCGAAACTCCTGCTTGCGCCCGCAGGCGCTGCCTGAGAAGCGCTCTGCAAGGTTGAATTTTGCAGCGGCAAGCTGCAAAAGAAGGACGCTCTGTAAGAGAGAGCGTCCTTAACAACGGCGCAAGCTGTTGCCGTTCTATTCCACCTAAACAAAGTTATTGTGTCAAAAACGTGCCACCGGCACGTTTTTGAGATAAATTTTCTTTGTAGCTCCAACAAGGGGAGGCGGTCTTGTTCGCCTCCCCTCAAAATGCTGTCGCATTTTTCACCCCTTGCTCCGTTTTTTCGGGC
>JAGAUA010000025.1 GCA_017847885.1 Oscillospiraceae bacterium | reverse complement strand
GTGTCCTTTGCAGGACAGCCGGGATATGTTATATCCTCAAAAACCGATACGGCACGCACAATCACAATGTCACTTGACCTTTTGGGCTGTCCGTTTGACGTAATGAAGCTTTACAATATTCTTAAAGAAAAATGTGAAATCCTGTTCTTTTTCGGCAGCACCCGAAGGAAGATATACGGCATTTGCTTAAACCCTTGTGAGGCTGAAAAAATAATATATAAGCGAATGTATAAAATTGTGCTGCAGTTTGTATGCGAAAATCCATATTTTACGGATATTCACGCTCCTCAAACGGCACTTGCAACCAGGGTGGATATGTTTCCTACCTCATACGAGGACGGCATGGGATATATAACGCTTCCTGCTGTTGCAACTGTACGTGAAAGTGAAAGGACCGTCATAAACAGCGGTGATGTGCCTGTGTACCCTCTTTTGAAGGCTGTAGCAAACGGTGATATGGAATACATTCTGTTTGAAAACCTGACAACAGGTGCGTTTATCAAACTTGAGTACGCCATATGCGAGGGAGAGGAAATAACGGTTGATGTGGAAAACCGCGAAATAACAAGCAGTATTTACGGAAATGTTCTGAACAAGCAGACAAGTGATACCGTTATCTCCTCATTTTATCTTGAAGAGGGCGAGAACAGCCTGAGGGTTACAAGCGACACGTTAAGCCCTATCAGCATAAGCATATCCTTTGCAAACCAATACAAGGCGGTGATGATAGAATGAGTGATGATATTTACTTTTACGACTTTAACCTTGACAAGCTGTATGAGCTGCCTAATTTCGGTGTTAATAAGGGATATATCTCGGTGAATGTCACCTTTGAATTTAACGATGCGGGAAGCCTTGAATTTGTCTTCATAGACGAGAAATTGCAGGAAATAATAAAACAGCACGAAAACGCCCTGATTGTTGTATGGCGGGATTTTCATGGCTTTATGACAAGCTATCAGTTTGATAACAGATGTAGGGTTACGGGAATGTCTTTAAACGGCCTTCTGCACAGAATTGTCATTCCGCAGACGGTCACAACGCTTTCGGGCGACGTCGAAACACTTGCAAGGGCAGCTATAGCCGATAATGCACCGTGGCTTACGCTCGGAAGTGAAAAATACTTTGAGACCGAGGTCAAATACTCAACAGATACATACAAAACGGCTGATGAATATATCCGGGAGCTTTTAAATCTGGATAATGCCGGGTACAGAGTTTATGCGGATTTTGCAAAAAAGAAGTTTATGTTTGAGGTTCTTAAATCGGAGGAACGTGAGCTGATGCTGTCAACCAATAACCGCAATGCATATGACTTTACCGAGACATATATCAATAAAGGCTTAGCATACGGCGGCTGGTATAAGCAGGAGCAGGCAGACGACACAGACCCTGTGTGGACATATATAACGCTTGATGATACTCTTTCGGGAGTGGAGCTTATTGATACTGTGCTGTCGGCAACCAATGAGGACGAGGCGATGCAGGAGCTTAAGGCGAAGTCTGCGAAACGGGAAATTGACCTTAAAACACAGAAGCTCACACGCGGTGTTGATTATAACATCGGTGATATTGTACGTGTTCAAAATGGCGGCACTGCAACCAAAAAGCGTGTTACGGGCTTTAATATGTCAAAGGAAAAAGGATTTATAGAAAATCCGATATTAAGCGAGGTGGAATAAATGACGACTACTTTTGAAGACAACACAGCCGTAACGGCGGAGGACCTTAATAACATTGCGGTTGATTTGGGAAGCACAACCTTTTCGGCGTTTTCGGACGAAAAATTCGGCGTAGACAAGCTCAATGAGATTACGGCGGATTTGGTGACAGCAGGAATATTGAAGACGGAAACCGATTCAAGCGGTATCGCTGTTATGGGCTGTAAGCCTTATGCAAGCGGAGAGAATTTGTGCATCGGCAAGGGCAAGCTTGTATTTAACAGCGGTGCGAAAATAACCATTGAAGAGTCTGTTTCGACAGAGCTTACAGCCGGGACATACGTTTACGCATTTAATGACGTAACAATCGGCAAGGCAAGCATACAGGTTTCGCAGTCAAGCCCGACCGAAGGTGACTATGTCATGCTTGCACGTATTGAAGCTGACGGCAGTGTGTGTGATTTGCGTGAGTACGCCAAAACAAAGGCACTAAGTACCACAGACGGCGTTTTGCGGAATTTTACGCAGGAGACCGAAGGAGCTGGTATTGAATACACTGTTGACGTGGGTGCAGGTTTTACATATTTTGTGTTATGGAATATTAAAGGAACTTCACGAACCTATACATACGGAACAAATGCTGTTGAATTGGCAGATGGCGGAACTGTTTCGATAACTATGTCTACATCTTCGGACGGGGGATACTATGCTAAATTACATATAAAAAGGGTCGGGGATTGCTTAACCATGTGGACAGATGACTCTATCAGCTACTATAGCGGTGCCTGTACAATTAATTTCGGAGTTATTTAGGAGGGATAAAATGGTAAAAATACTTAATTTCGGACGGCATATCAAATATACAAAGGGAGACACCTTTGAGCTTCCTGTCGGTACAGACGGAACTTATGGCGAGGGTACATATCTGAAGTTTCAGATAGCAAAAAGTGAGGAAACGGATATATTGATAGACCATCAGGAAACCATGAGTGATAACGCTTTTCTTGTAACGCTGACAGATGAGGAAAAAGCAAAGCTGCAGCTTGGGGAGTACATATACCGCATACAGGTCTTCCCTATAAACGGCGGACGGTATACCCAACTTAGCGGTGACTTTTCGGTGGTTTGGGGGGTGGAGTGATGATTTACTTAGGGAATCAGAAATCAGGAACGCTGACACTTCCTCAGCCGGGTGCAGCGACAGAAAAATTCGTGCCGAGAATTGGTGATAACGGAAACTGGTATGTATATGACTTTAAAGAAAATACATACGTGGATACGGGAGTAAGTGCACAAGGACCGCAAGGAGAGCAGGGGGAGATGGGTGCAG
>JAGAUA010000024.1 GCA_017847885.1 Oscillospiraceae bacterium | reverse complement strand
GCTGACAGAAAATCTCTGACGGCTTGATAAAGTGCGCCTGCAAGCAGATTTACAGAGGCAATATGCCCGTTACAAAGCTTTATACGTTTAACTTGACTTGCGTGATTTTATTGGTGGCTTTGTACGGTGTTGCCTTAAATGTAAAAGACACTATACTAATTTGTATTAGTATAGTGTCTCTTTTATTTAGCACAATGATGCGTACATAGGTGTAAGTTGTCTTTCACAATCTTCACAACCAGGTGCACACTGTATATCATCGCCATAGACCTTCGCTGGGCGATACTCTGTGTCCCAACTACGATATCTTTTTGTTTCCTTGGAACCCCAATGCAATTTTGAGCCAATATCATTGCCTTCCTTTGCTTCGTAATAGCTCGCATATTTCATATTGCGGTTTGCATTAAGCCAATCTATTGTCTCCTTAGGTCCGTCCTTGCCGATTACATTATACTGTGCAGCCACATACGTAAGATTAGGTATTTCTTTTAATGTATCCCATGTATTTATACTTGTACAACCGTTTATATACAATGCTGTAAGATTTTCGCATGTTGTTAAAGGTGTTATATCCTTTAAACGACGATTTAAAGTCAAATTTAAAAGTTTAAGTTTAGTTTTATCCTTCAAACCTGTTATATCTGTCAATCTGCAAAGCGATAATTCTACATGCTCAAGATTCTCACAATTTGTCAAACCGTTTACATTGTCAAGATGTGTAGCATAAAAGGATACGTCATCAATTTTTGTACAACCGCTCAGTGCATCCAAGTTTGTTATTCCTGCGTAACTTATATTTACTGTTTTAATATTCTTTGCTGCACTGAGACCGTCTATATTTGTAAGATTAGGTGCAATCTCTATTGTCACATACTTTAAATTAGGCATGTTATAGGCAAAATCCAAGTTCGTTATCTTTGCAGGATTATCCCATTTGCTTACAAGACTAAGATCCTGCAACTTTGTGAAATACTTCAGACATTCCAAATCTTCATCGGTACAACCACTAATATCTATATCCCATCTAAGCTGTTCACCGGATTCATAATCAGACGCTCCCTTCGGATAAACAGGATCTGCTTTTTTATTAATAAATACATTCGTTGCCTGCGTGTTATAGGTTTTGCCCTTTATCGTTACTGTCTTTGGTACACCTGCCGGTAACTTTTCGGTTGTTACTGTCGTACCCTTTGGCGCTGTCAGCTTCGCTGCGTCTACGCTCTTGGTTACGTCTTTCTTTCCTGTCTTGTCATAGACCTTGCCGGTCCATACACTGTCCTTGTTGAACTTATAGCAGTAGTTGCCAATCTTTACTGTCTTGTTCGTTACGCGTCTGCCGGCCTTTGTATTGAAATAGTACTTCTTGCCGCCTATCTCCTGCCAACCGGTCTGCATTACTCCATTATCATCAAAATAATAGTAGTTCGTTACGCGCTTCTTGTTCTCTGTCTCTGTTATCTTTGTAAGACCTACTGCTCTGTAACCGTTAGACTTTATATAGTACTTGCTCGCGCCTATTGTGAGCCAACCCTTCTGTGCGTACTTGCCGCTGTCATACTGATACTTGTAGCCGTCATTAACTGCTACCCATTTATCAGCACTTACGGTCATTGCCATTGTTGACATTGACAGCATTCCTGCAAGTACCAATGCTGCGATTTTCTTTATTCCTTTTTTCATAATGTGTACCTCCGTGTGCAAATGTATATGTCATGCATTAATAATACCACATTCCCGTTTGTATGTCAAGGTATTTACATACTAACTTATTAACCAATAGCAGTTAACAATAAATTGTACTCTTTTTTATTTAACTCAAACCAATTATTAAACTACTTTTTAAAGGTTTATATTTACAGCCGCCACTGCACAATGGATATTTTTGTCATGCGATTTTTACTTTGTTTTGCTCACCTTGATTTTAACCTTTTTAAAGCGGTATACACGTATATACATTATTTTTATAAACCTTAAAAACATACTTCGTATATATTATTATTTGTGTCCTTATTCAAATACACTGTGTCCGATTCGTTCCAAAACGGTGAGCAACGAAAATTAAAATATGGAACAAATCTGGAACAAGTCTATTATTTTTTACACGCTTTTTTAGGCTTTTTACAGTTTGCCTAAATTTACATAATGCCCTCTAATCACGCAAACAAGCCATTTTTAGAGATTAGGTAAACTTTGACAAACTGTTGTAAACTTCGTGAAGACTCCCTCCGACTCTGAAGGTCGCAGGTTCGACTCCTGTCAGGCGCACCACGCAGATAAGCCGTTTGAGGTAACTCAAACGGCTTATAGTTTTGCATTTAAATTGCCAAATGTCAGCTGCTTTTTAAGGAACAGCACAGCAAACAATCGGTCGATTATTGGAATTCACACTGTTTATTTATAGGATACGAAATTTACCCGGTCATCTTCCGGGATATGC
This sequence comes from Oscillospiraceae bacterium, assembly GCA_017847885.1. GTDB lineage: Bacteria > Bacillota > Clostridia > Oscillospirales > Ruminococcaceae > RGIG8773. The sequence goes on along the minus strand of JAGAUA010000024.1, from coordinate 7,825 downwards.
TAAGCCGCTGCCGTACCTGCTGTTTATGTAGTCTCCAAGCTTGATTATCCTGCCTTCGCAGTGGGAGAAAACTTTTTGTATCCCTCGCAAAGAAAGCTTACCCCAAGACCACCGCCGTAAACGTCTCTCCACCTGCGGCAGCCGCCTCTGCACAGCTTGTAATAGCTGCAATTCAGACATTCCTCGGGCTTATCCACGGATTCTTCCATAAACCTTAGCGACTTTTCGCTGTTGTAAAGGCTGTCAAAGCCCTCCGAAATATCCCCGACCGCCATTCGTCTGTGGTATAGAAATCACACGAAAAAACCGAGCCGTCGCTTTCCACAACAAAGTATGTCGTGCATTTTCCGCACATACCACATTCCTCGGGAGCATAGCCTGCCGCCATCTGTGCAAAATTCGAAAACTGCCTTATGTCGATTTCCAATCCCGACGAAAAATCCTTGTACCACAAATCGAACAGCTTATTCAGGAAATCCCCGTACTGGGCGGCGGTAAGGGAATAGTCGCTTTTTTCCGCGCCCTGCTCGTCAAGGCAGGGTATGTATTGCTGGTACATAAAGCCCATTTGCTTGAAGTAATTATACACCGCGGTTATTTTCTCGGCAGTTTTTTTCGTAACAACGCTGCAAATGTTGAATTTGACGTTATATTTTCTGAAAAGCCGTATCGTTTCAAGCTCGCGGTCAAATATGCTGTTCCCTGATATGTCGACCCGACAGTAGTCGTTGACCGACCTTGGTCCGTCAAGTGACAAGCCTACCAGAAAATCATTTTCCGCAAGGAACTTTGCCCATTCCTCATTTATCAGCACGCCGTTTGTCTGTATGGTGTTCTGTATCTCAAGGCGCTTGGTATTGTATTTCTTCTGAAGCTCCACGGCTTTTCTGAAAAAGTCAAGTCCTGCAATTGTAGGCTCGCCGCCCTGAAAGGCAAATGCCGCAAATCCGTCAGCATAGGCTATGGTCTCTTTAACAAGCCTTTCGAGAGTATCCTCGCTCATTATCCCATAGTTTGCAACGCTCCTGTTTTCTGCGATTGCATGGTAAAAGCAATATCTGCACGCGATATTGCAGCCCGATGATGCGGGCTTTATAAGTATGCTTATGGGCGGCATTGTTTTTCTCCTTCCATTTGCTCGGCAATTTCTTAATCCGCGTTCATTATCTTTTCTATAACGTCCTGCTTTTTCAAAGCTGTGCCGTACTGATGTATGGTAATGCTGTCAATATCTCCCGTAAACTCAAACCGTCCCGTGTAATCGGGGGATACCTCGGTATAAAGGCTTGCTCTGAGGGAGCTGCTCATTCCGGGAGTGTAAAATCTTCTTGTAACGGTGACCCTTCCGCTTTCCGAGCCGTTGACATAAAGGACTGCATTTATCTCGCCCGAAGGTACAACATCATAATCCAGACGGACGGTAAGCCTTCCCGTGGGAAGCTCATGGGAAACAGCCTCAAAATATTCAAAGCGGTTGGCGTTGTACACGAACTTCAAGCGGTTATCCTTAATGTACAGCACAAGTCCTCCGAAACGGTCACCCTGTGAGAAAAGTATTCCCTCGTCCGAGGTATCCTTACGGTTTATTTCAGCCGATATCCACAGGCTTGCGCCGCTGTTTACCCTCATATTGAGCATATAGGGCTTGAAAATATTTTTGTATGTTCTTTCCGTTTCGGGTATCCGTACTTCTCCGAAAAGCTGCATTATCTTTTCTGGAGCGGCATGAAACGGGAATTTAAGCATCGGAAATACATTGTGCCTGCCTGCTTCAAGGAAAAATTCCTCTTGAAGCTCCCTAAGCTTTTCGGGATATTTGTCCGCAACATTATGCTTTTCGGAGTAATCCTCCGCCGTATGGTAAAGCTCCCACTCGTCCTCTTCATAGGTTTCGCTGAACGCGTGGTTTACTACCGCTTTCCAGCCGTCCTTGTAGATCGCCCTGTTTCCGAAGGTCTCATAGTACTGAACTTTCTTGCGGCTTTCGCTGCTGTCGGCGTCAAAGGTGTATTTAAGGCTTGTGCCGCTGAACGGCTTCTGGGGAACGCCCTTGATAAAGCCTGGCTTTTGGACGCCGAGAATATCCAGCACCGTTGGGGTAATATCGCTTACATGGTGATACTGGCTTCTTATTCCGCCCTTGTCGCTGATAAGCTTGGGATAGCTTATGATCAGCGGGTCCTTTATGCCGCCCTCATGTGACCAGATCTTATACCACTGAAACGGGGTATTGAGCGCGTTTGCCCAACCCGTGGGGTAATGGTTGAAGGAATACTCTCCGCCTATTTCGTCAATATGCTCCAGCGCAAATTCAGCCTCGCCTGTTCTCGTTGTAATGTCCTGACCGCTGAATGCGTTAAATCTTCCCTCAATTCCGCCCTCTGCGCTTGCGCCGTTGTCGGACAGCAGAACTATAATAGTGTTGTCGAACTGGTCTATGCTCTTCAAGAAATCTATTACCCGTCCTATCTGTTCGTCGGTATGCTCAAGGAAGCCTGCAAAGGTCTCCATGTACCTACTATAAAACTTTTTATGGTCACTGTCAAGGGAATCCCACGGCTCTACCAACGGAGCGCGGTCGGTAAGCTCGGTGTTTTGGGGGATTATGCCGAGACGCTTCTGATTTTCAAACCATCCCTCCCGAGCCTTATCCCAGCCCATATCGAATTTGCCCTTATACCGCTCGATATATTCCTTTGGAGCATGGTGGGGCGTGTGCATTGCACCGTAGGCAAGATACAGGAAAAAGGGCTTATCGGGGAAGGAATTTTTCTGATTATATATAAAATCAATGGCGTTGTCGGTTATGTCAACCGAAAGGTGATAGCCGTCCTTCGGCTCTTTCGGCTGGGGGATAAAGCTGTTGTCCCTTGTAAGGGAGAAGGGGTGGTACTGGTCGGTCTCCGCCGAAATGAAGCCGTAATACCGCTCAAAGCCCTTGCCCAGAGGCCAGTTGTCGTAAGGCCCCGAGTCGGTCTGATACTGTGAAAGATGCCATTTTCCTGCGGCAAAGGTTGAGTAGTCATACTCCCTCAAAATCTCCGCAAGGGTCGCATAAGCAGGGTCAATGCAGCCTTGACCGTTTTCCGTGCCTGTCTGGAATTCCACCACGGAAGCAACGCCTGCTTCGTGATGGTTTGCACCCGTCAGCAGCGAAGCTCTTGTCGCGGAGCATACCGCCGTTGTGTGAAAGTTGTTGTACCGCAGCCCCTCCGCCGCAAGCCTGTCGATGTTGGGCGTGTTGATATTTGAGCCGTAGCAGCCAAGCCCTGCAAAGCCAAGGTCGTCCAGCACGATATACACCACGTTTGGGGAAGCCTTGAGACGGCTTTCGGCGGTCTCAAACTTATAGTCCGTGTCGACGACTGTTCTGCCCACAGTTCCGACAAATTTTCTTTTGCTCATAATCGTTCTCTCCTTTATTCAAGATGAAAGCTTTTCAGAAGCTCATTTACTGAGTCGGTCTGCGTGCCGAAGGAAACAACTTCAAGCTTATCAATATTGCCCGTGAACTCAAAGGGCACTTCATATTCATCGGAGACCGCCGTCATAACATTTGCTTTGAGGGTTGTTTCGCCGTCCCCCTCGATAAAATAAGGCTTGTCGATTTTTGCGCTTCCTGCTTCTGCGCCGTTTACAAATATCTTGATGTAAGGGATACGCTCCTTAACTATAAACGTGTAGCCTGCGCTAAAGCTGCCGTCGGGAAGCTGGGTATCCGATGTAATAATATAAAGGTCGTCTCTGTTGTTTTTATACGCAAATTTCAGCCTGTTGTCCTTAATGTAGAAGCTGAAGCCGCCGAAACGTCCTCCGCTTGAAATGATAACGCCTTCGTCCTCAGTTGAGTTTCGGGTAAGCTGCGCCGTAAGAGTGTAGTTGTTTAACAACGCGCCTTGGGCAGCCGTAAGGATATAGGGCTTAAAAATATTCTTAAAGCTAAGCTTTCCTCCGGGGCGCTGTGCGGAATTGAGCATTTTCAGCAGGTTATCCCTTAAAGCCAGATATCCGCCGCTTATAACGGGGAATACGCCGTATTTTCCTGCCTCGATATAAAACTGCTCCGTAAGCTCCTGCAGCTTTTCGGGATATTTTTCGGCAACGTTATACTTCTCCGAATAATCCTCGCTTACATGGTAAAGCTCCCATTTGTCGTCTGCATAGCTTTCGTTGAAGGTATGGTTTATCACAGCCTTCCAGCCGTCTTTGTATATGCCTTTGTTGCTTACCATTTCGTAATACTGTATCCTGCGCCTGCTTGCTTCATCGGGATTTCCCAGCGTGTATTTCAGGCTTATGCCGTGAATTTTTTCCTGGGGCACTCCCTTTATGGTATCGGGCTTTTCAACTCCGATAATATCCAGCACCGTGGGAGTAATGTCTATAACGTGGGCATACTGATTCCTCACGCTTCCGCCGTCCCTTGTCAGCTTCGGATAGCTGATAATAAGAGGGTCCTTGACTCCGCCCTCGTGAGCAAAGCTTTTATACCATTGGAACGGCGTATTAAGTGCGTTTGCCCAGCCTGTGGGGTAATGCTCATGAGAAAATTCCGAGCCCATTTCGTCATAATGCTTGAGGGCATATTCAACATCATCGTCCTCGCCCGTGGCGTCCATTGACGAGTGGGAATTGAACCGTCCTGCCTTGCCGCCTTCCGCGCTTGCGCCGTTGTCAGACAGCAGCACTATCACGGTATTGTCAAGCTTATCAACGCTTTCAAGATAATCTATGACCCTGCCAATCTGAGCGTCGGTATGCTCCAAAAATCCTGCAAAGACCTCCATATATTTTGCGTAAACCTTTTTCTTGTCATCGCTGAGGGAATCCCACGCGTCCACAAATGGCGCACGGTCGGTAAGCTCTGCATTTTCGGGTATTACACCCAAACGCTTCTGATTTCCAAACCATTCCTCCCTTATCTTATCCCAGCCCTTATCAAATTTTCCCTTGTACTTATCTATGTAGCTTTGGGGCGCATGGTGAGGCTCATGCATTGCACCGTAGGCAAGGTAAAGGAAAAATGGTCTGTCGCCGTCGGCGTTGATATGGTTGAAGATAAAATCAATGGCGTTATCGGTTATATCCTCAGAAATATGATAACCCTCGCTTGCTTTTTTCGGCTGGGTAACAAAGGTGTTGTCCCTTATCAGCTGGGGGTTGAATTGGTCTGTTGCACCCTGCAAAAATCCGTAAAATCTGTCGAAGCCTCTGCCCAAGGGCCAGTTGTTGTACGGTCCCGACGGGGTTTGGGTATCCGAAAGATGCCATTTTCCCGCTGCGTATGTGCCGTAGTCATACTCATGCAGAATTTCCGCTATCGTTGCATAGGACTCTTTTACGTGTCCCAAAGAGTTTTCGCAGCCCGTCTTGAAATCAATTACCGAAGCCACTCCTGCGGCATGATGATTTGCTCCCGTCAGCAGCGAGGCTCTCGTTGCCGAGCATATCGCTGTGGTATGGAAATTGTTGTAGCGCAGACCGCGCTGTGCAAGACGGTCGATATTTGGCGTATCAATTGTCGAGCCGTAGCAGCCCAGACCTGCAAAGCCAAGGTCGTCCAGAACTATGTATACTACATTCGGCGCACCCTCGGGGTATCTTTTGACCGTTTCAAATTTAAACTCCGTATCGGCAACGGTTCTGCCCACTGTTCCGATAAATTTTCTTTCAGACATTCATTATTCCTCCCGTTCCGTGTATATGACCGTTATTCCGCCAAAGCTCTTTCGGCATAGGACCTGTCGACCACATCAGCCGCAGTTATATCGGAATTAATAATGCCCATGCCGCTCATAAAGTTTATAGACAGCTGGATATGGTCGAGCATATCGTCCGTTATAACAGGGTCAAACTGGGGAAAGGCTGTATCGGAGTATATCAGCCTGTTTACCGCGTCGGGATATGTTCCCTGTGCAAGAGATTCATATGCTTTGTCGGGATTTTCCTTTGCAAATTTGTATGCGTCATCAAGGGCTTTTATCATTGCTTCGGCAGCGCCCGGATATTTCTCGATAGACTTTTGGCTTCCAACAAGCACGTATACCTGAGAAAGTGAGTCCTGCTTGAGAGGAGTCTCAAAGTACTTTCCTATTCCCTGTGCCTCAAAGGTTCTGATAGCTGCCTGAGAAGAGGCAACAATGTCGGCGTCCCCGGAAGCAATAAGCGTCGGCCCGTCGGTAGGAGAGTTTATCAGCTGAACATCATCTGCGGAAAGACCTGTTCTGTCAAGAAGGCTCAAAACATATCTGTGTACGGGAGTGCCTATAATCACAGGGTATCTATGCAAACAAACGCCGATTTTACGTTGTATAGAAAAAGCAGATTTCCAAATTCAAATGGAAATCTGTTTTTTGTGTTGGTAATAAGTAATCATATGTTGTAGAATTGAAAACCAAAATTACAATTTGCATTTTTTATATTAATCTGAAATTATTGACTTTTATATAAATTTGAAATATTATTATACTATGCTATTTCTAAGGACGTGACGTTTATGTTAGGATTTTACCTTACTTTTATTGATGACGATGAAGGAAAAAATCAATTTGAAGAATTATATATAAAATACAAGCAGGATATGTATTCGGTTGCACATAGCATTTTGCACAATGTCGAAGATGCGGAAGATGCTGTTCACCAGGCGTTTTTAACAATTGCAAATAATTTTGAAAAAGTTCGCAAAATTCCTTGTCAGGAAATTAAGGCTTACATTGTTATTATAATTAGAAATGTTTCTATCAATATATATAACAGCAATAAAAGAAAAGCTGAACATAGTGCAGAATTAAATGATAATATTACTATGGATGTTGATGTTCTTGAACAATATGAATATACGCAGTTGGTGAAGGTTATTTCTGAACTTCCGCAGATTTACAAGGATATAGTTTATTTGTATTATCTTGAAGAATTTACTGCAAAAGAGGTTGCTAAAATGCTGAACATTTCTGTTGATACAGTGTGGAAGCGAGCCGAACGGGCGAAGAAATTATTAAAAGAAGCATTGGAAAGAGGTGAACAATATGACGAATGAAATATTTAAACGTGCTATATTTGAAGCACTGACACAAGAATATGAGAATTCCATTCCAAATACAGAGGAACACATCTTTTCACCCAAATTTGAAAAAGAAATGTCAAGGCTTATTAAGCGGCGTGAAAAGCCATACTATAAAATAATTAACACATTCGGAAAAAGAGCAGCTTGTTTTACTGTAGGAATTCTTGTAGCTTCATCATTGACGATAATGAATGTAGAAGCGTTAAGAGAAGCGTTTATTAAGTTCGTTGTTAATGTTTTTGAGAAATTTTCAATTGTTCAATCTGTTGATGCAAATGATTCACCTGAAACAATTGAAGATATTTATGAAATTACTTACGATTTAAGTGGATATTCCTATGATTTATGGTCTTGTGATGATATTAGTCGACTGGCTGAATATACAAATGGTGAAATATATATCAATTTTGGACAACACACCAAAGCTGAATATGATATACTTTTAAATACAGAAAATGCCGATATTGAAATAATAAAGATAAATGGACACGAAGCTATTTATTATATGGATAATCATAATTATCATCATATAATCTGGGATAATGATGATTATATAATTTCATTAGGTTCTAACATTGGTAAAACTACACTAATTGACATTGCTGACTCTGTACAAAAAGTAGAATAAGAAAATAATACAAATTATTTTGTCAGGAATTCACTTCCTATCTTGTTATGTAATATTGAATAAGAAAGTCAGGTACACTTTTTTATTGAAATCAACAGGATAGGGGGTGAATTTTATGTTTAAAAAACTTGTTT
>JAGAUA010000023.1 GCA_017847885.1 Oscillospiraceae bacterium | reverse complement strand
GCGACGCCAAAGAAAACTTACAGCCGGGAGCATACAAAAATTTCAACTCACACGCCCGTGAGGGCGCGACCATTAAAGGGTTAACTTTTCGGCGTCGGGGTGAATTTCAACTCACACGCCCGTGAGGGCGCGACTGAATGTATTTTAACCGACCCAAAAATGATAGACATTTCAACTCACACGCCCGTGAGGGCGCGACCATAATCATGTTATTAGTAATGTAGATGGATTACAATTTCAACTCACACGCCCGTGAGGGCGCGACACATCCAGTACCTCGGAATCCGTTACCGCGATAATTTCAACTCACACGCCCGTGAGGGCGCGACCAAATGTCATTTTATCCACATCAGAACTTGAAGCATTTCAACTCACACGCCCGTGAGGGCGCGACAAGCTTATGATGAAGAGTATAATTCTTTAATCACTATTTCAACTCACACGCCCGTGAGGGCGCGACGGCACAGGAATAGATAACAGCGGATTCGAAAGCGATTTCAACTCACACGCCCGTGAGGGCGCGACGGAGGGTCTTATTATGAAAATCAATTGGAAAAGGATTTCAACTCACACGCCCGTGAGGGCGCGACTCAAGACAAGAGTCAATTACATAATGGGTTGTGGTATTTCAACTCACACGCCCGTGAGGGCGCGACTTCCTGCAAACCGCTTGCTTCAACGAGTTAAAAGATTTCAACTCACACGCCCGTGAGGGCGCGACGGTTCAGCGACAGCTTAACCGCAAGCTTGAGCTGATTTCAACTCACACGCCCGTGAGGGCGCGACGTGTTTGAACAAGGACGGCACCTATCGCACGTGGAATTTCAACTCACACGCCCGTGAGGGCGCGACTCGGTAATTTTTCCTTCGTTCTTATAAGTGATAATTTCAACTCACACGCCCGTGAGGGCGCGACCCTGTGCGATTATCGGAAATTAAACAAATCATAATTTCAACTCACACGCCCGTGAGGGCGCGACGTCGTAATACCAATTTGATTATGTACTCCATCAGTAATTTCAACTCACACGCCCGTGAGGGCGCGACTGTAAGTGCGTTGGTTTGCTCTTGGTACTCTGAAAATTTCAACTCACACGCCCGTGAGGGCGCGACTCACGGCAACATTGCTTTATAGTTTCCAACCGGATATTTCAACTCACACGCCCGTGAGGGCGCGACTATCTCGCCAGCGTAAACTTGTTCAATCCGCTTCATTTCAACTCACACGCCCGTGAGGGCGCGACCCTATATATTGTATATACAAAGTCACGGCTCTACCATGGGCAGAACTCATTTTAATAAAATTCATAATTTGTTATTTACCGATTAACAAACATATGGCTGCATTTCCGCGAAGCTGTCGGGAATTTTCATATTGCTTGCGGTTCGCAAAAAGCTGCCTCAAATGATTATTGTACCCTCCGGGTCGTAGGTCTCTTTAGCTCCGTAATGCTCCACACGGCGCTGCCAATTGCTGCCCAGATAATAAAAACGCAGGCTGTCCTTTTTTTCGTCGATAAGCTTTAAAAGCTTATCCTTTACCTTCAAAAATGTGCCGTAATCCACGTCTATCTCAAACACGGAATTCTGCACTCTTTGTCCGTAATTTACGCACTCCTTCGCAACCTTCCTCAGGCGTTTTCGTCCTGCGGCGTCGGTGGTCGAAACGTCATAGCTTACCAATGTCATCATATGCATCACCTGTTTTTACATCGTTATTTCAGCAGATAACAAGGATATTCCTCAATTTCTCTGCGGACATATTTTGCAAGCAGCGAGCTTTGCACGAACGGCAGCAGACCAAGCGGTATTTTTTCACCGAGGTACGGGTGTACGATAGTGCTGCGCTTACGCTCCTGCCATGCGGTAAGGACCTTTCTTTTGCCGTCTTTGGTAAGATACACCGCGCCGCTTTCCTGCTTTTCAAAATCGGAAATATTCAGCTGTTTAAGGTTTATCATCGTCAGCACAAGCCGCTCGGCGATACAGCGTGTTTCCTCAACAAGGTCGCAGGCAAGGCTGCTTCTGCCGGGGCGCAGAGCGTGGTAAAAGCCGCAGCAGCTGTCAAGTCCCACGCTTTCAAGTGCCGATGTGTATGCGCTTGTCATAACGGTATACAGAAAAGAAAGGACGGCATTCACGGGGTCAAGGGGAGGGCGTTTTGTTCGTGCGGTAACATAAAAATCACTTTTCTGCTGCAATATTAGCCTGTCGAAAATGCCGAAATACGCTTTGGCACAGCTTCCCTCCAGACCCATTATCGTCTCGGTATCCTGCATTTCATACACGCGCTCCATACCGCTTTCAAGGTACTCAATACACCTGCTCAGTTCCCCGTCGGAGTCAAGCGTGGGATTGTCACGCATAGAACGCTTAATGAGATACCGGGTGTTTGAAAGCTTTGCGGCAACCGTATTCTGCGCCAATAATATACTCGGAGAAGCAAAAAGCTCAAACTGATTTTTCCGCAGAAACACATTGCCCTTTGTCTTGCCCTGAACTCTTGCAAGGAACTCTCCCTGGGGAGAAATAAAGCTTAAATTTATGCCAAGCTCGCCGCATTTCCCCATAAGCGCAGGAGAGCAGCCAAGGTAGCTGAAACAATATATATCCTCAATATTTGCAAAGGGCATTCGGAATTTTTCCTTATCCTCGCATTTGCAGACGATATTCTCGCCGTCCAGCGAAAGATATGCGGTATCGTCCACGATATACAAGGAATTAAGCAGCTTTCTCACGGTATTTCCGCTCCTTTCTGCGACAGTATGATTTCCCTTACGCTGTATTTTTTCTCCTTTGGGAAGCAGTAATCCGACAGCGAACAGCCCGAGCATTTCTGTCCCTTTCGGCGCGGCGGTATATCATTTTTTGAAAGCAGCAAACGCATTTCCGCAAGCAGCCCTTTCAGCATTTTGTCGTATTTTTCATACTCGGTATCAAAGGGCAGCTTCACACGCCTGCGGATATCGTCATAGTAAATATACGCCTCGCTGCCGCAGTGCCACACATAGTCAGCGCATATCTTCTGGGCAAAAACCTGTATCGCGTCTGTCTCGCGGAACGGCGTATCCTTGGGCGCTTTGGGCTTATACTCCACGATACAGACCTTATACTTTCCGTCAAGACCGCAAATCTCACTTCCGCTGTTGCTTTTCACAAACTCGACGCAATCGGTTATGCCGAAAATATCATACTCGGGCATATCGTTGTATACCGCAATATCGCTGCGCACCGCCTTGCGGCTGTCCGAGAAGCTGTGAGTGCCGCTGTGGACATTTTCGTGAAGCAGGTTTGCTTTAACAACAAAAGCATTCTCCGCCCAGTCGCTGTTTACTTCAAGCAGGGCAAATCTTCTCGGACAATACATATAATGCTGTATACTTCTAATGTTTATGGTGCTGTCGGTCATATTTTTTCTGCAAGAGCAACGCCCGTGGGCATAGACCTATCAACCGTTATAATGTAATCATCAAAGCTTCTGGGAGCAACGATATCGGGCTTTTTCTCCACCTTTATCTTGTCGAAAAGCACCTGTGCAGGAGCGTTTCCGAGAGCGGTATCATGCTTGAAAACATACAGCTTTCTAAGGCACATCTTTCCTCTTGCGGCGCTGCGGTCGTTCTCAAACATATTGATTATAGCCGTCCAGAGCAGCTCAAGGTCGTCCTCGGAAAAGCCCGTTACCTTCTGTGCAAGCAGAGCGGAAACAAAGCCCTCAATGCGGTACAAACCGTAAGAAACAAAGCTTTTTTTGCCCATTTCAGTCGTACCTGCAGCATTCTGTCTGTCCTCGGTAGTTTTCGCCTGACGGGTGATGGTGATATCGTTGACATAAACAGGGTCAATGCTCTTGCCGAATGTGAGCTGAACGGGACCCTTTACAATTCCGCAGGGGTCATCGCCCGTACTCATTACAGCGCCGAAGGTACGTACATCATAGTAGTTGGCGCAGATATATTCCTGCGCTTTTTTAACATCGTCCGCATTTTTGCCCTTCTGACCCTTTGGCAGTCCCAGCTTGTCATAAGCCTCGGTAAACTTTGAGTTAAGGGAGCGGTCGTTCTTGATAAGTATGTTGCAGCCTGCCTCGCCTTCCTTGTAAAGCTCAACAAAGTTTCTAATCTTGCGCTTGATACAAACGTCGGTAACGATACCGCCGGAGGTCTCGGGGTCTATTCTGGGCATATTGCCTGCGTCGGGGTCGCCGTTGGGATTTCCGTTTTCAACGTCAAAGAGAATCACAAATTCGTATCTGTTTTTGATTGCATTGTTTTCCATAATAATTAGTCCTTTCTATCACTTTTGTTTGATGAATAAAGCCTTGAATTCATAAGGAAATATCCGAGGCAGAACTGCGCCTGGTCCTCATTTGTCAAGGTCAGCGGTATGTTGCCGTCGATATTGTCAAGGGTCTCTTGAATAAGCTTGTTGTAGAATATGCAGACTCCGTCGTCAAGCTTCCTCATGTGATTCATGGACAGCGTTGTAAGCTTGGCAAAAACGCTTGCAGGTCTTGAGCAGGCGGAAGCAAAGTACGCGTCCTTGATAGTGCGGTTCAGCTCGCCTTCGACGGAATCCTTCTGAATTTTTTCATATATCGCGAACATTCCGCCGCAGATATATCCGGGATTTCTGTTTTCCTTATCCCATGACATTTTGATTACCTCCCTGTTGTATTTTCTGTTTATGCAAGCCTTTAGCAGACCTGCTCTTACGCTGTTTATCTTGATATAATGCTTCTTATCCTCATCGCTGTCGGTCTTGATACGGTTTACCACCGTAGCAAGCAGACCGTCGGGATACCTCGTGCCATTAAACGCCGCAAGCATTATATTTGCCATAAGCGGCGGAGGGGGCTTTTCGTTTGTTGACTTGGGCGAAATAAGCTCTCTGCCTATGGTGCTGAAATAGATTTTGCGGCTGCTGTTTTCGCCTATCATCATATCCTGCCTGTGCTTTATCATATTTTTCATGATGCTGCCGAAGCTGTTTCGGTATATGAATTTCTGGCATATACGCGAACTGTTGGGAGTAAACCCTGCAATATAGAACGTGCTGTTGGGGTCGGCTTCCATGTTTGCAACGGTGCTTTCACTCGGAGCAAGACCCTGCGCGGCTTCTTTTATGCGAGTGTTTACAGCCTGCTCGGTTTCGCCGTCGATTTTATCCTTGCCGCTGTCGGATATATAATCCCCAAACAGCCTGCACTCCGCAGAGTCGTCATTTTTTACGGCAAAATATATGATGACCATGTCGCCTATTTTGGCATGATGGTCTTTGTCCGCAAGCAGCTTGTTAAACATGGACGTGTACTTTTTCATTGCCTCCTCGGATACTCCGCTGTTGAAGGACTGAGTCTTTCCGTAGGACTCAAAGGCATTATCATTCATGCAAACAAATGGGCAACCAGATGTATGTCCGCCGGGAAATTTAATTTTATCGTGTAGCCTTGCCAATGGAAGCCTCTCTCCCAATATGCTGCATATTCCGTATGTTAATTCCGAAACATCAACTTCTTTTTTTATTGTGCGAAGATATTTTTGCCTATATTGTTCATCCTCTTCAAGACATGCATCACCAATTCCAAATGAAAATCCAAAATTTGAATTGCTAAAATCTTTACCAATTTTATTTAGTATTGGATTTTCACACTCAGTTTCCGGATTCCAATTTTGAATAAACTTTTTGTAGGCAATACAAATTTCAGAATCCAAATCCTCCAAAAATTCAAGTTCGTGTTCCACAAAGGCTTTGTGCGATTTGTACGCATTATTTTTATCATCATATGGAGTAAATTTACCATTCAGATAATTTAAACCAAAGATATACGCCGGACGATGTTCCAAATAATAAGGCTTTATTACAGTAGTAGATAATCTTTTAGGATAAATCACTTTTTTAGGGATATATTTCTGACGCATTTTTCCAGTTTTGGTTTCAATAGGAATATACTCGCCTGCTTCAACTATATCAATTAGCTCTCCTTCTCGCGAAAGCTGAACATAATAGTGTAATTTATACTCTTCTAATTCGTCCGAGATATCCCCCTGCGCGTCGGCATAATCGCAAAGCGCTTTTATCAGCATACTATCCCCTCCTTGTATTTCGCAACGTCAATAACGCCGTCTATCATATGAGGACGGTAAAACATCGGGTCGGCATTATCGGAGAATTTCGGGTTGTCCCAGTCGTTGTTGACAGGCACGCCGCCGTCTGCGAATTTCATGCCGTACAGCATATACCCCAAGTCTCTGTCGCCCATAAGCTCGGGGGATACCTGGGACATATCAAATTCCTCAACATACTCCAGCTGCGCCGCAAACTCTCTGCACCCGAAGCAGGGCTGACGGAAGCATTGCCCCTTTTGCAGCCGCCGCACCATGATGCTGTAATGCTTTTCCTCGCACTCGTCCTCATGGTCGGAGCGCAAGCCCGTCAACTCGATGTGAAATTCTATGCCGTATTTCACGTCCTTTAACAGCATTGACGCGCGCTGGGTGCGCTGCTCCGAGGCGTAAAACTCGCACGGCTTGCCGCCCTTCATCTGCGATTTTACAGCGCCCGACGGTATCTTGGCGCTTATCTCGTTGCGGCGTACATTGATGAATTTGATTGGGTTAAACACGATAATTTTATCTACCACTATTTTTATTGCCGGCTTCCAATATGTGGATTTCAGCATACCCTCCAGCGCGGATACGGTGGGGACGTCATAGGAAACTCTTTCCACTTTACATGCAGGCATCGTGAAGAGGGCATACGGTCCCGTGGCGATGACCCTTATTGGCTTACTCATTTTCATCAGCTCCTTTCAAATTAATGCTTTATTTATATTTCTTAAAAACGTAATTTCATTATATACCCTTAACTCGCGTAAATCAATATTCATTTTTCACAAAATTACGCACAACAATATAGCGTATCATATAAATGTGCGGCAAGCACTTGATTTTTGCCGTAAAATATGTTATAATACTATTCTGCAATTAGAAATTGCTGTGAGTTGAAACTATTTTTATTTGTTAAAGAATAAGGTTGGGACGTCTTGGAAACAGGACGTCCCTTTCCGTTTAATACACCCCATCTCCATTTACTTCAAATTCCAGACCTATCTCGCTGCTGTAATACTTGTTGTCGGCAAGGACGAACACTCCACCTTTAGCCTCCCGAAGATTGGGGAGCATATCTTCAAATTCCCGTGGAAATTTAAGCGCCACCATAAATTTTTGCAGGCTGCGAAGCACCTTTTTGTCACCTTTTTCAAGCTGTGCAAGCAGGTCGTGGGTATCTTCGCAATTGTCTATCACAACGCCTATCGTGCTTTCCTTGATAAACTCTATCTTATCGGCATAACTGCGGAACGGGATATTGTGAAAGCCCGTTACTCCCTTGGCAATGGTGTTCTGCTCCATCTCAGCGGCGCTGAAATCAAACAGACGGCGGTAATATTCCTCGATACACTCCTGAGAGGAAATGTCCCTGCCCGCGCGGAGCATATCCGACACAATGCTTGCGCGGCGCTGCATATCGCCCCTGGGCTGCTTGTCCGTTTCAAAAATATAAACATCTCCCCAATCGCGCTCGCCGTTGCGGTTGCACCGTCCCCCTGACTGCAAAATGTTGTCAAGTCCCGAAAGCTGGCGGAACACCGCTTCAAAGTCAAGGTCAACGCCGACCTCCACAAGGGATGTGGATACCACGGAAATCGGCTCGTCTCCTTTTAGTGCGGCGCGTATTTCCTTAATGGTGCACGAACGGTCGGCAGGAGTCATATACGTTGAAAGATGATACTTCCTGCCGCCAAGAACATTGTATATCTCGCGTGCGGTTTTCCTGTCGTTTACAATGATAAGGCTGCTTTTGTAACCTGCCGATTTTTCAAGCACGGCGTCGATGTCCGTCCTGCCCATGTTGATATATCGGCACTTGCTGAAATATTTGACATCGCTTTTGTCGGTCAGCAGTTTTGTTGCTTTAATGTCGGGGATAAACTTTTCAAACAATGAGGTGTAGTCGGGCATGGTTGCGGAGAGAAAAATTGCTTCGCTGTTGAGGTGCTGCGTAATATACCCTACCGCGCGCAGGCACGGCTGGAGCAGCTCTGCCGGTATAGTATGTATCTCGTCAAAGATAATGACCGAATCTGCCATGTTGTGCATTTTGCGCAGCGCGGAGCCTTTGTAGTGATACAGCGACTCAAAGAACTGTATGCTTGTTGTGATGATAATGGGGGCATCCCAGTTTTCCGTGGAGCGCCTTATTTTTGCGGCAGTATTATCATACTCATGCTCTTTATCATCGGGCTTATCGGGGGAATAGTTGGAGTGGTGCTGTATAATGGGGACGCACTTCCCGATTATGTCATTGAAAATATTAAAGGTCTGCTCGATGATGCTTGTATAGGGGATAACGTAAATAATTCGCTTTTTGCCAGTTTTATTCAGCTTTTGCAGAGCAATTTTCAGGCTGCAAAGGGTCTTGCCGCTTCCCGTTGGCATATCAAGTATGCTGATATTTTCGGTGCCGCAGCTGTTTTCTATCGCCTGCCTTTGAAGCCGTCCGCGCGCTTCTTTCAAAGGAGTATCAATTTTAAAGCCCGACAATTTTTCGTCCAAAGCCTTTTCGGCAGCGGCAAAATCTGCGGAATAGCCCCGCTCCGCTTCGGGATTGCAAAATTCCTCGGTATCAATAAAATCCGCGTCGGTAAGGCAAGAGAAAAGATACCTTGTGAAAAATGCGTATTTTTCGTAACGTTCTTCCCAGTTTCTGCATTTCCGCAGTTCATTGAACAACTCGCTGAAATCGGGAAGCTCCAGAGAAATCTCATCTTTATATGAACTGTAATCCTTTGTGCCCGTGTAATCGGGGGCGCGTTTCAGCCGTCCACAAAGAGTAGGGTCTGCTGGGTCGTCATTTTTTGTACCCCCGTTAGGCAGACCCGAATGATGCCCTGCGATGCAATAAAGCAGCATATAGACCATGCTCTTTTCCAGCTCGGTGGAAGCAAGCTTTTCAAGCTCTATCGCGCCGCAGACGGAATGCTCAAACCGTATTTTTTCATCGTCAAGATGCCACTGAAAGTCTTCGACATATTTGCCTACATCATGGGACATCGCCGTACATCGCGCGATACCCTTCATTTTCGGCACGGCATTTGCCTCGGCTTTTTTTGCTGTACCCTCCAAATGCGCCTTTATGCTCTGCTCGCGGTCATCTTTTTTGTGTGCTAATTTCAAACTTATGCCTCCTTTATTCATCACGGTACAACATTATATTGTATATTATAACACATTTCCCGTGTATTTGCACGTTTTGGGCAACTTATGCATATTAGAAAAATTCACATTTTATTTGTATATTTTACACAAATGGTCATAAATTGAAACATCGGTGCATACAAAATAGCTTGTATTGTTTTGGGGTATGTGGTATAATGGGGTTAGATATGTTGCAATGCGGAATTCGTAATGCGTAATTCGTAATTAAAAAAAGGTTTTACAAACAAGCCTGCTAAAATCACACCGACCTACAAGCGCATATGCGTTTGAACAAATAAAAATTACGGGAGGAAAAATCATGTGCAAGTTATTTGGATATGCCGACCAATACGTAAAAGAAAGCAGCTGGCTCTGATAAAGCTTTGTCTGTGTGCGATAGGCATTATTATCGGCGTAAATATCGCTCCCAAACACAAGAAAGCTGTTACCGCGGCGGCGGCAGGCGTTTTTGCAGTAACGTACGTTCCGCTGATGGCGAAGTTTTTCAAAATTATTTTTGGCGGTAAAAACAAGGCTTAAATCAGCGCCGCAGGATTGCCGCAATTCGTCAGCTAAAATATGCAAAAAGCCCGCAAATCCTTTCCCAGATTGGATTTGTGGGCTTTTTATGTGTTGCATAAGTTAGGACGGATATTTTCATTTTATATACGGTAACAGTGCTTTGAAGGCATTTTCAGCCTTTTGACGGCGTGGGTCGTCCAGAGCGTTCAGCAGCTCTGCAAGTGACGGCGAGCTGTTCTGCTTGTCTCCGAAAAGGACATAATCGGTGGAAATATTCAAAGCTGTTGACAGGTTAATGAGCGTTTCAAGGGACATAGCTTTAAGCCCTCTCTCTATCTCATAGATATAATGAGGAGAAACGTTTATTATTTCAGCCAGCTTTTCCTGTGAAAGGTTTTGGCTTTTGCGTTCTGCTTTTATCCTGCTTCCTATTTCTTTCAAATTCATATCCATACCGCCCGAAAATAAATGTGTATATACATATTATATAGCTGTCAGCTATATAAATACACTATCTTTTGGATATGATTACTATTGCAACCAGATATATTTTATGGTATCATAACATAGAAAAGCTTGTGTTTTAAGCTTTATTTTGTTTTGAAGAAAGAGGTTATGATATTATGAGAAAGAACATAGCGTTGTGCCTTGCACTTGCGGCGGTTATTTCGCTTTCCGCCTGCGGTGCAAACGGGGAAACCACGGAAACCGCTGCCGAAGCGGCGCAGGAGCAGACAACGACGGTTGAAAAAACGGAAACTGCCGAAAAGACCGAAGCTGTCACCGAGGAAACAACAGTTACAGAAGCAGTGCCCGAGATTGCGCCCTGTATTACCAAAAGCAAATTATTTAGAAACAGCTCCTGGCTTTTTGAAGCGGCTGATTCTAATGGTCAGACACAGCGTTATCTCTATGATATTGTTAATAACGAAATCATCAAGATTCATGAAGATGTACCCGATGGGTCTGATATAAGCGGCAAACTCATCTACAATAATTTTAAGATATACAATGCTGAAACAGGCAAAACCATTGTCGATGACGATAAACAGCACATAATTTTCCCATATTATTTCGATAACTGTCAATTTGCATTTGCAGATGATACAGTGTATGTTAAGAAAGGCGGCGACTTATTCAAAGGTGCAGACGAAATAGGCTGTATCGGAAATGATGGCAATTGGATCACTGAATTGTCATCAGACAACGAATTATTCAATAATTCCACATTTAAAGATCGTTATATTGATAGCATCTGCTCCGACTTCATACGCTGCATGCACATAAACCGCAATATAACAGAATCATCATTTTTATATGATATGAAAAATGATCGTGTTCTTGGCGCAGGCAAATTCAATAGTGGATTATTCAATTTCGCATATACTGAAAATTCCGATCATTGCTATTTCTATATAGACGGCACAGGTCTTATCAAGTATGACATCGCAAATGATTGCATTGCTGATACTATACCTGAAGGCGAAACATTCGGAACTTTTATAAACGACTATGACAACAAATTCCTTTCTTATCGAAAAGATATGAATTTCGAATATACAGTAATCAATCCAGTCACAGATAATCGTGTATTGTTTGATCTCACTGAATATAATATGGTCAACATGCTCACTTGTACTGACACATGCGTATTGATTTCTTGTAAGATCGATGGCAAAAATTATACAGGCGTATTTGACAAGAACGGCGAACCTTTATTTGAACCAATTCCAGGAACCATCAGCAATGATACTTTTAGGAATTGCGGTAGTTCCGATAAGATCTTTGTGGCATATAACAACAATGTTAATTTCTACTACAATATTGAAACAAATACACTCATTGAAGGCACAGACGACTATAAATTCTGCGGCTTTGATAACAAGACAAACACCCTTCTTGTTCAGGCAAAGAATCCTGATGACGGCAAGGAATACTACTACCTCGCAGACGCAAACGACCCCATGAATTTCTACAATCCTCTTGAAAAATAAACCAATATCAAACGCCTGAAAATCCCATTGGTTTTCAGGCGTTTTTGTTTAAAGAAAAAAACGAACACCCAAGAAATTGAGTGTCCGTTTTTAATAAAATTTGGTGAGCCATTGGGGATTTGAACCCCAGACCCTTTGATTAAAAGTCAAATGCTCTGCCGACTGAGCTAATGGCTCATTGCACTAAACTTAGCATAGCTTGTCACAATGCTTAATTATTATACCAAAAACACGTAAAAAAGTCAAGCAGATATTTAATATTTATAATAATTTACACAATATTCACATTTATATTTGCTATAATTACCCCAAAAACAGCCGTACCGTCAGTGCGCTGAGAATAAATCCCGTAAAATCTGCGGTAAGGGACGATGCTATGGCATGGCGCGTTTTCTTCACCTTTGTTATGCCGTAATACACCGCAACGGTGTAAAAGGTCGTTTCGGTCGAGCCGATTATCACGCTTGCAACGCGTCCCGGAAAGCTGTCGGGGGATACCTCCCTCAATATGGACTCATACACCGCAAGAGCGCCGCTTCCCGACACGGGACGGATTATCGCAAGAGGTATGCACTCCTTCGGAAAGCCCAGAAGCTCCGTCAGCGGTGAAAGCGCAAATGCTATAATGTCCGCCGCGCCCGATGCCTTGAACATTCCTATTGCCGTCATCAGCGCGATAAGCGCAGGCAGTATCTCAAAGGCGGCTTTCAGATTTTCCCGTGCGCCCTCTATGAATTCCCCGAAAATATCGACACGCTTTATCAGTCCTGCCGCCGCTATCAGGGCAATGAAAAGTGGTATTACAAAATCGCTCATTTTCCGTCCTTTCCGCGCCATAAGCCGTCCAGAGCCGCCGCGGAGGCAAGTCCTGCCGCAAGGGCGCAGGCTGAGGTCACAAGCACACAGGGCAGTATTTCCATTGGTGCGGCAGAGCCGTGCTTCAACCGCAAAGACGCTGCCGTTGCAGGAATAATAGTGATGGAAGCGGTGTTCAGCACCACGAACATCACCATGTTGCGGCTGGTTACCTCGCCGGGCTTTTCCTCCTGCTCAAGCCGTTTCATTGCTTCAAGTCCCAGCGGCGTTGCGGCGTTGCCCAGCCCCAGCAGATTTGCGGTTATGTTCATGCATATCGCCCCGAAAGCCCTGCCGTTGGGGTCAAGCCCCTTGAAAAGCCTTTTCAGCACGGGTCTGAACAGCTTTGCAATAACATCGGATATCCCCGATTTTTCAGCAATGCGCATAAGTCCGCCCCACATACACATTCCGCCAAGCAGGTACATGAACAGCTCCACCGCGTCCACGCAGGAATTCAGCGCCGATTGGCACACTTGGGGCATGCGTCCCGTGCCTGCGCCCATTACCACCGCGATAAGAAGCATTGCCGCAAAAATCCACTTCATCATGACAAATGCAACCCTTTCCTTACAAGTTCTGACAGAAAATTAGCAAGATTTTCAACAAAATGTTTTGACAATTGTGTAATAATTTTTATACATGAAATATATTCCAATTTAACCATTTGTTAATTATGCACATATTTTTAAGTAAAAAGCTTGCACAAATATGCTATAACAAACAAAAGTTTTCCCTTTAGCATGGTAATAAGCTGCTATTAATATTCATAAATTGGTAAATATTATTAACATAATGTTTTTTGACAGATATATACAAAATATGCTATACTTAACATGAAATAAAACTAAGGAGGTTAATACCATGAAAGCAACAGGTATTACTAGAAAAATTGATGAACTCGGAAGAATAGTTCTCCCTATCGAACTCAGACGCGGCCTTGGCATCGGCGAAAAGGACGCTCTTGAAATTTACGTTGAAGACGAAAAGATCATCCTCAAGAAGTACAAGCAGGCTTGCGCTTTCTGCGGCAGCGATGAGAACATCATGGAATTCAAAGGCAAGTGCATCTGCGCTGATTGTGTTGCACAGCTCAAGAAGTAATTGCTTGTCTTTTACATAATATGCAGCCTGTTATTGCTGTATGACAACGCAGCCAAGTCTCCCGCGCTTTACGGGGGAACACAAGGAAGCGCTGATTAAATCACGCCTAACGGCTTGGTACGCATCTTGCTTGCATAT
Organism: Oscillospiraceae bacterium; assembly: GCA_017847885.1. GTDB lineage: Bacteria > Bacillota > Clostridia > Oscillospirales > Ruminococcaceae > RGIG8773. Next base: position 37,134 of record JAGAUA010000023.1, on the reverse strand, counting down.
TTTTCGCCATATCGCACCAAAACTCCTTGAAATACGAAAGTATTCCTGCGTCGTTTTGATGCAATCTGACGAAAAATCTGACAATTCAATCTTTGATTGAATTTCGCAATTCATGCGCACCAGATTTAATCAGCACTTCCTTAATGCTGTTTAGGGAGGGCACTCAACATGGTATTTGTAAGAAATGACGATCTTCTGCCGGGAATGTGTCTGGCGAGGGACATACATTATTTTGATAATGCATCCCGTTCCTCTGCGGTACTTAAAGCAGGTCAGAAGCTTACCGACGTTCAGATAACACAGCTTAACGGCTCGAAAATCGACGGCGCGTACATTGACACCGTAAGAAGCGAGGTCCGCGTGATCTCGTCCATAAATCAGGAGATACGCGATGAGGCTATCTCAAATATCCAGAGCCTTGCCGACAATTTTATCGACGGCGGCAAGGGCGTTCAGCAAAGCGATATCGACGCTATCGGCGAGACTGCACAGCAGCTTATCGACGGACTTTCCTCACAGAAGGATATCCTTATCAACATTGCCGATATCAAGATGTACGACGATTACACCTATCACCACAGCCTGAGCGTTGCCATAATGTCAATTGCGATAGGCATAGAGCTTGGCTTCCCAACGGCTATGCTTAACGAGCTGGGACTTGCAGGACTTCTTCACGACATCGGGAAGGTCGCGATACCCATTGAGATAATCAACAAGCCCGGCAGGCTCACCGACGAGGAGTTTGAGGTGGTAAAGCTTCACCCCGTTCAGGCGGCGGCACACCTCAAGGAAAGAAATCTTGTTAACGAAAATATATACCGCGGAATTGTGGGTCACCATGAAAAAATGAACGGCACGGGTTACCCCAATCATCTCAAAGGCAATGAGATACACCCCTATGCAAAGATAATCGCGGTGGCGGACGTTTACGACGCACTTACCTCAAACCGTCCGTACAGAAATCCCAGCCCCCCCAACGAGGTGATCGAGCTTATCATGGGCAGCGTTGACACCCACTTTGACGAGCGTATCGTAAATGCTTTTCTGAGAAAGGTCGCGCCCTTCCCCACAGGCTCAAAGGTAAAGCTCTCCAACGGCGAGGAAGCGTACGTAATGAAGAATTATCCCGACCAGCCACTCCGTCCTTTGGTTGCGGTAGTAGGCGCGGACAGGACATACGACCTTTCGTGGGACTTGAACTGTCTGAATATTGTTATCACGGAGCTTCTTGAAGAAAACAAGCACCAAAAGCTTATCAATATGTGAAAAAAGGGTACCCGGCGCGGTACCCCTTTTCTGTTTTATCGGGCGGATATTATCCGCCCGTTATTGAAATTGCACCAAACCAAAAGGGTACCGAACTTAAATTGTTCGATACCCTTATTTTATTGGTTATCTGTTTTCGTCAATGTAGTTCTGCGCGCGGTTCTGGATAATATCCGCAACCTCCTGCGCCGATTTCTGTCCCTCAAAGAATGCCGAGGTCTCCTCCTCGATGATCTTGGTGATGTCCTTGTCGTAGCGCGCCACTTGAGTGGTGGAGTTGATAAGGTCCATTATTCTCTGATTGTCCTCGTCGGTGTTTACGCCGATCTTTATGCTCTCGTTGCCCAGCCAGTACTCGTTGTCGTACTCGACCTTTTTATCGTTTTCGTCCATGTAGAAAGGCTTTTCCTTTGCCTTCTGCGCAAGCTTTTCAAGGGAGGACTTCTTTATCGGGAAGTTGTAGGATATCTGGTCCTGATATTCCTCCGAAAGGAAATACTTTATAAAGCTCCATGCGCCGTCGGGGTTAGAGGACTTCGCAGACATTGCAACGCTGCTTGAGCCTATGGTGAATACCGAGCCGCTGCCCGATACTCCGGGATATCCCTTGAAGGTCACGGGAGCGCCGAAGGTGCCCTGCTCAATTTCGCGTACATTGATGAAATTATATATGTTTGTATTGTAAAGAAGCGTCTTGCCGTTGCGGTACTGAGACTGATAATCGTTCCAGTAGTTGGGGTCGTCGTAAAGCTTATCGTAGTCAATTTCCTTGGGGAAGCGCTTTGCAAATTCAAGAGTGCCTATAAATTCCTCGGAGTTAAAGGAGCACTTGCCCGTTTCGGGGTCGATGAAGCTTTCGTATGCACCGCTGAAAATAGTGTTGAAGAACTGACTGCTGCTCATTGCATCTCCGAAGACCGACTTGTCGGGGTTAGCGTCGGCAAGTGCGGCAAGGTCAGCCATAGTCCAGCCCTGCTCTGCGCCAACATCGGAGGTCTTGCCGATGATGGTTGAAATTCCGAAGCTGGGAACAAGCTCGTAAAGCTTGCCGTTTACCTCGCACGCCTTGAACAGGCTTTCAACATAATCGCTGCGGTTTAAGGTCTCGTCCTTGTCCATGTACTCGTAAAGGTCAGCAAAAAGCCCCTTGGAAATATAGCTGTTTACGGGCAGGTTGCTGTCGATAACGAGAATGTCGGGAACGTTGCCCGAGATAAGGTCGTTGTTGAGCTTGTTTACCGCGTCCATATAGTCGTTTGCGGCATAGTCCTCATATGAGGTAAGCTCTATCTCGTACTCCTGATTTGTCTTGTTGAACTGGAGTACCTGACGCTTTACGTTAAGGTCAAGATAAATAGCGTAGAGCTTTACAAGCTTTTTGTCCGGAATATCCTCGGGATTGACCTCGGTAAGAATGTTGATGACAAGGTCGTTGTTTGACCAGCCATAGCTGTTTCCGCCGCTGTATTCGTAATCATATGTAACGCAGAGAACTCTTCCGTCGGGGAGCACGGTAGTGCAGTTCCAGTTCATTGCAGTTGTATCAATACCCGACTTGAGCCAGTCGATAACTATCTCTGAATTGCCCGTTTCAACGTCGTAGCCGTAAAGACCCGAATCCCTTGAGATAAGCAGGTCATACTTTTCGGTACCGCTCATGATGGTGCCGTTCTGGGAATAAGGATAGCTTGTGCCAAGCTTTTTATTTACGGTATCTATCTCATAAAGCTGCGTCTCACTCTTATAGTCTTCACCTTCCATTCTGCTTGTAGTTATGGAAGTGAAAAGCCGTCCGTCGCCGCCCTTATAAAGACCGCCCATCCATGTGTTGTCGTTTGCATTTTCGTTCGTGATAGTATACTTTAATGCACCGCTTTCGTCAACGCCGTAAAATGCGTTGTTGGAGCTGATAATAAACGTGCCGTCATCAGCGGGGATAAAGTTGTCAACGTAGAAATACTCGTCCTCGGAAAGGGAATCCTTTACCTTTGAAAGGCTTGTTTTGGAAAGCTCCGTGCCGTCGCTGCCGAACTTTACAATAAAGTTGTCTTCCTTTGACTCGCCTGTTGTTTCATTCCATTCGTAGTAATTCTGGAGAGCGAAGATAGTGCCGTCCTTACCGACAGCAACATTTGATATGTAGGAGCTTACTCCCGATGTTCCGTCGTTGTTAACAAGAACAACATCCTTTTCGACAGTGCCGTCAATATTCATTATGCGCATGATAGTCTTGCTGACGTAAATGCCTTCTTCTTCCGAGCTTTCCGTAACCGCAATAGCCATGTCGTCTGCGACCTGTACAGCTGTTTCTGCAACTACATCTACATCAGCATCTTCCGCTGCTTCTGCGGCAGTTGTTTCCTCTGTCGTTTCGGCTGTTGTTTCGGCAGCGGTATCGGCAGAGCTGCCGTCCGCCTTGATAAATTCCGACTTTTCACCGATTATATAAAACTTTTCGTCTGCATAAAGCATAGTGTTTATATAATCAAAGCCGTCGGGAATTTCAATTTTTTGCGCGGAATATACGTGTTCCTTTGAGGCAATAGCGTTCTTGCCCTTGCCCGAGCCGCCGGCTCCCCCGTTACCTCCTCCGCAGGCGGTAAGGGTCAGCGCAAGTGCTGCCGCTGTTACCGCAGCGGTAATTTGTTTTGTAAGCTTATTCATTCAATGATCCTTCCTTTCTGTATCGGCAATAACAATTATTATACCGATACTTCGGTGTCGCTTTTTGCCGTTTTTCTGACGGGCTTTTTGCTTATATTACAGAAAACGCGTTTTACAGCGTCTGCCGCCTTATTAAAAAGCTTCTTCCTGTTATGGATAAGAAGCGAGAAGAGGTACACCGCCGTAAGCAGCGGCACGACCAGCGCAAGCGCCTGAAAAACAAGCAGCAGCGCGGACCTGTCCTCGGTAATTCTTGCGGCGTTCTCCCAATATGGATAAACAACCGCTCTGTCCACAACCGACCTTGAACCGAAATCGGCAATTATACCGAAGCGGTTTTTCAGACCGTATCTTGCGGAATTTTCAACAATGCGCGAGCCGTCCTCGCTTACCGCCGATGTCTCGCGGACTATCTTTTCCGCCAGACCCGTCACAGGGTTGGGCAGGCACACCTCATACGACGTGAACAGGGGCGTTTCCCCCAGAAGCTCCATGCCCGAGTAGGACATGAACATTCTCGGCTTTTCGCCGTACACTTTTTTTACGGCGGAGCTGTCGTCCTGTCCGAAAACCCCTGCCACATAGAAGTACTTGCCGTTTATGATAACGGGCTTGCCTGCAATGTCCGAGGAGCCGTAAAGCTGCCACGCAAGCACTTCGTCCAGCATGACTCTGTCGTGCATAATGTCGCTGTCGGAGTAATACGACCCCGAAAGCAGGTCGAGAGGGTGGAAAAGGAAGAAGTCGCCGCCGGTAGCGATAACATTTGCCTCGGCAGAAGCACGGGACGAAGATACCCCCAGCTTTTTCTGCGCAGAAGAAAAGGCGTCCGCACGAAGCCTTGCCCCCTCTTTTTCGGGAGCAAGAGAGTTTTCCGTAAGCTTTTTGTCGATGTCCGCTCTTGCCGTGAAAATGGTGTCTATGCTCATTGCCGAGTCGGAATCGGTAAAAATGCTTACCTGCGCATACGGAATGCTGCCGTCAGACCAGCGCGTTACCGTTTGCTGGTCGGGAAGGGAATTCTTCACCGACGCGGCAATCAGCGTGAAAATCAGAAACAGCACCGCCGACGCTCCGTTAAGTATGCTCAGAACTATGTATTTTGGTTTCATTTGTTTATCTTCCCCGTATTACTGTTCAACAAGCCTTACCTGCATACCCGCTTCAATAGGCTTTGTGGAAGTGGTGATAATGAACTCGCCGCCTAAAAGTCCGCCCGAAACGGCAGAGGAGGTATCGTCCGAAGCAAGCACCTCAACATCGACTCTTTCCGCAATATATCGATTGCCGAGAGGGCTGCTCTTTGCAATTACCGAAAGCACGAACTTGCCGTTGTTGTCCTCGCGGATAGCGCTGTTGGGCACTATCATTTCATAGTTCTGCCCCTTTGAGCCCATTGCTATCTGGAGATTCTGTCCGGGCGTAACGTCGCCTGTTACGGCAAAGGTGAGTATCCTGTTTTTCGCAGGGTTAGCTTTATCCGTTGATATGGACTGCAAGGTCGCCTGGGCGTCGCCGTACCAGAAATAGAGTATCTCCGCCGTGTCGCCGACCTTGACCTTTTTCGCCTGCTCGATAGTTGCAGTAATTTCCATGGTGTAACCCTTTTCGGTCATTTCTATCTTTGCGGCAGTTGAACCGCTTGCAGCTTCCTCGCCTGCAACATAAGCGATCTCGGTAATTTTTCCGCCGACCTGCGCCTTGACCTCGGAGCCTATGGATTTCGCTTTAAGCTTTTCAACAAGCTTTTCCTGCTCCTCCAGAGCGTCCTGCTTTGCCTTTATATCAAGGTTTTCAACGCCCGAGGTCTCGGCTGCGTCCTGCCGCATCTTTTTAAGCTCGCGCTCCATTGTGCGTATCTCGCTTTCAGCCTCCTCGACGGTTTTGGATGCCTTTTTCTGAAGCTCGGCTTCCTTTTCCTTTGCCTCGTCAAGCATCTGCTGGGCATTGAGCTGCTTTTCCTTGATATCATTTTTTATTGCCGCAATTGTATCGTCAAGCTTTTTCTTAGCCTTGTCATATGTGGATTGTCTCATGCTAAGCGTAGTTTTCTCGCCGCCGAGAAGCTGCTTGTTACGGGAGTATGACTCCGACTTTTCAAGCTTGCTTTCATAATCCTCTTGAAGGTGCTGTATCTCAAGCTCAATCTGTTCAAGCTTTTCTGTAAGAGAATTGACCGTGTCCATATCCAAATTCGTTTTGCTGTATTCACGGCTGATGCTTTGCCGAACCTGCTCTGCTTCAAGCTTTTTGTTTTCTATGGCCTGCTTTGCTGAAAGTATTTCCTCGGAGTTTGCTCCGGCAGCAATATCATCTTCATATTTTTTTATCTTATCCTCGGATTCCTTCTTTGATTTCTCCGCACTTTCAAGCTTAGCCTTTGCATCGCTTATTTTGGTATAATCTGCGGTACTTAATGATGCATAGTCCTCGGCGGAAACTGCCGTAAGCTGCTCTGCTGCATCGTTTACAAGCTTTTCGTACTTTTTTACCTCTTCCTTTGCTTTTTCGTAGTCCTCACGGTATTCTCCAAGCTTTGAAAGCTCCTGCTTTGCAAGGGCGATATCCTCCTCCTTGTTGGCAATGCTGAGGGTGTCCGCGCCGCTTGTTATCAGCATCTTTTCATACTCCAGCTTGAGGCTGTCAAGAGTCTTCTGCGCTTCGGAAAGCTCTGCGCTGTCGGTATCCTCAAGCTTGAAGATAGTCTGTCCCTTTTCAACGGTATCCCCTGCCTTTACCTCAACGGAAGCAATTGTCCTTGTCTCGTTTATCTTCACCTCGTAGACCTGATTTGCCTCAACGGTACCGCTGCCGCGTATCTGCTCGGAGAGAGTTCCGCCGCTTACATATTTTGCGGAAACCTCGGGAAGAGAGTAATTCATTATAGTATTTGAAAAGAACGTGAGTATCAGCATTATAACAAGAAAAATTATCGCCGCATTTTTGACCCATTCTCTTTTATTATTTTCGTTCATAGCTAAAGCTTTTCCTTTCTGAAAAATCGGTTATCCCTTTATTCCGCCCGAATATGCTATGCCCTCAACGAGGTAATCCTCGCCGTAAAGGAATAGCAGCAGGGCAGGTATCATATATATCGTTGCGACCGCAAACGCAAGTCCAATCTCGCCCGTGTTGATGCGTGAGAGAAATACCGACAGCGGATAAAGGTTCGTATCCGACAGCAGTATGAGCGGCTGCTCGACCATGTTCCAGTAGTCGATGAAAACCAGTATCGCAACGGAAAAAAGTGCGCTCTTGCAAAGGGGCATACATATGTACGTGAAAATTTGCAGCTCCCCTGCGCCGTCAAGCTTTGCTGCTTCGATAAGTGCCGGGGGTATGCGGCGCATTATCTTGGAAAGTATGAATACCGCAAAGGGTGTGAATATGCCGGGAAGAATTATCGCAAGCCGCGTGTCGAGTATGCCCAGCCAGTCGGAAACCAGATAGTTTGGCACCAGCGTTACCTGATATGGCATAAGCATAACGATTATGTAAACAAAGAAAATTATCTCTTTAAGTCTGCCCTTTAGCCTTGCAAACGCGTATGCCGCAAGGGACGCCGTTGCAAGCTGAAAAATTACGATAGGCACTACAAGTATCACCGAGTTCCAGAATTTCAGCAGGTAGTCGGGACTCTTGAAAAGCACCGTGAAATACTGGCTGAAGGACACCATATCGGGGATAAATTTCAGGTTTATCTTCTCCGAAACGAATACCTTTCCGCCCTTTTCCGTCGTGGCAAAAATCGCGCCGTAGTTTGCGTTTATCTCCGAGGCGCTCATAAACGAGTTTGCTATGGTAAGCACCGTGGGGAGCAGGAAAATTGCCGCCGAAACCGCCGCTATGACCGTAAGCAGAGCGGTGACAAGCCTGTATCTTTTCCGCTTCGGGGCTTTGGTCTTTTTGGACTTTATCATCCCTCAACGTCCTCCCCGAATTTATTTTCCGCAATAAACAGCGCGCCGATAATGATTATCATAACTATCGACATAAGTATCGCCGCCGATGAAAGCTTCTGGTAGTCGATGTTGCGGAAGGTGTTGTTCATAAAGTGCTGGAGCATATAAAGGCTGTCATAGGGGTAATCCCCCGTCAGCAGGTAAACCTCGCGGAAAACCTTAAAGGAATTTATCAGCGAGAGAACCGTAACAAACAAAATCGTGGGAGAAAGATACCGAAGCTTTATGCGGAAAAATTTGTAGAACGCACCTGCTCCCTCAAGGGTTGCCACCTCGATAACGTCCTTGGGTATGTTGTTTAACGCCGACAGGAACAGTATCATGTTGTACCCCAAGTTCTTCCACAGAAACAGCAGCACGACCACTATCTGACCTTTATCCGATTTCAGCCAGTCGATTTTGTCCACGCCGAAATTTGCAAGAAAATCGTTAAGCACGCCGTTGTAGTGGAAAACCACCTGCCATATAAGCACTACCGACGCGATAGGAACCATCATCGGGCACAAAAAGCCGGTTCGGAACTGGCTGACAAAAGGAATTTTGCAGTCCAGCAGCATAGCAAGCAGCATGGAAAGCACTACCGCCAGCGGCACGGATATTAGGGAAAAGGTCAGCGTGTTGACTGCCGCCTTGCGAAATGCCGTATTTTTCAGTATATTCACATAATTCTGCAGGAAAACAAATTCCTTGCTTATGGGGTTATCCACCATGGAGTAGTAGATTATTACCGCAAAGGGCACGATAAAGAATATCATAACACCGATAAGGCTCGGTGCGAGACAAAGGTACGGAAAGACCTTGTCGTTTTTAAGTATATTTTTACGTTTGACTTTCATATGCTTTCCTCGTTATCGGTATTGAGGGAACCTCTAAAAAACTCCTTCTCGGCAGATTTTCTATGACCTATATCATCTGCTCGAGTCCCGGTTTTTAAAGAACCCCTTGAAATCATTTGCATTTCATATTATAGCATAGCCTTATGGGATTTTCCACAATATATGCAAACTGTAATCCTTTTTTAAACTTTTTTACAAAACCCATGGTGTATTTGTTACCGCTTTGCAACAAATTTGGTGCAATGCAAAACAAAGGACCGCTTCCGATACACAGTACCGAAAGCGGTTCCTTCATTATTCGTATCTCAATGCTTCGATGGGGTCGAGCTTTGACGCGCGGTTTGCAGGGTAATATCCGAAAAATACGCCTATTGCCATTGCAAAGGACACCGCAAGGAATATCGAACCTATCGACGGCGGCGCTGTCGTTCCGACAATAACGCCTGCAATGTTGCCAAGCAGTACGCCAAAGATTATTCCGATAAAACCGCCTATAAGGCAGATTATTACCGACTCGATGATGAACTGGCTGCGTATCGCGGAATTCCGCGCGCCCAACGCCTTTCTTATGCCTATCTCACGGGTACGCTCCGTAACCGAAACAAGCATGATGTTCATTACGCCGATACCGCCTACAAGCAGGGATATTCCCGCAATAACGCTGATTACCGTCGAAAGTACGCCCAAAACCTGATTTATCATGGAAAGCTGCGCCTCTGCGGTCTGGTAGTATATCTCAATGCTGTCGTTGTCGCGGTAGAAGCGGTTATCCATATACGCCTTTACATCGGAGCAGAATTTGGTGGCGTCAACACCCTTTTGGGTATTTACGTTGAACCAGTAGAAGTTTATCTCATCTGTTCCGTACATTCTCGCAAGGGTCGTGTAGGGAATGTATATCTCGTTGTTCCAGTCCTCGCCCATAGCGTTGACCATTGCGCTCATCATTGCGTTCATTTTGTATTCGTACACGCCTACAACAGTGAAATCATAGCTTGTATCAAGCATCTTCACCGTAAGTACCTGACCCAAAGCGCTTTTTGTATCGCCGTAAAGCTTTATAGCCTGCTTATCGCTGATAACGCAGACGTTGCCTCTTTTGGAAATATCCTTATCGCTTATGTAACGTCCTGCCACAACTTCGGTCATGGACTGGCGTATATAGCCCGGGTTTACACCGTAAACAACAAGCTCAAGATCCTCACGTTTGAATCTTGTTTTGGCTTTTTCACTTCCGTAATTAAGGGCAATTACGTCTATCTGGTCGGCAAAACGTTCTTCAACGCTTTTTATCATTTCTTCGGTAATGAAGTCGCCGTCCATAACATAATCTCTCGCAGCGTCCTTTTTAAGGCTTATCTGAAAGCCTACAAGGTTTGAGCCGCCCTGGGAATCGAAAATGTCGGTAACGCTTTTCTCCATGATGCTTCCCATGGTGGTAATCATGATTACCGAGCTGATGCCTATGATAATTCCCAGCATGGTCAGCAGCGCACGCATTTTGTTTGATTTCAGCGAAGTAAGAGCCAGCTTTATATTTTCAATAAGATTCATTAAGCTTCCTCCTTGTCTCCGCGCTCGTTAACCATTCTGTCGCCCACTATGCAGCCGTCGGAAAGGGTTATCACCCTGTCGGTCTCCTCGGCAAGCTCGGGGTTATGTGTGATAAGCACGATAGTTTTGCCCTGCTCCTTGTGAAGCTTATGGAATATGTCCATTACAAGACGTCCCGTTTTGGAGTCCAGCGCACCGGTAGGCTCGTCGGCAAGGATTATAGCAGGGTCGTTTGCCATTGCTCTTGCTATTGCAACACGCTGTTTCTGTCCGCCCGAAAGCTCATTGGGCATATGCCCTGCTCTGTCGGACATCTCAACCAGCTCCAAAAGCTCCTTTGCACGGGCTGTACGGGTCTTTGCGGGAACGCCCGCATAAAGCATTGGCAGCTCTACATTTTTAAGCGCGGAAGTCCTTGCAATAAGATTGAAGGTCTGGAATACAAACCCGATTTTTTTGTTTCGTATGCTCGAAAGCTCGGTGTCGTCAAGCTTTGACATATCAATTCCGTCAAGGATATATTTTCCCTCGGTCTGCCTGTCAAGAGCGCCCACAATGTTCATAAGCGTGGATTTACCCGAGCCGGACGCGCCGACGATAGACACAAACTGTCCCTCAGGCACCACAATATCCAGTCCGTGAAGTATCTCAAGAACGTTGGGAGTACCGACATAAAACCTCTTGACAATGCCCCTCATATCAATTATAGGTCTGTTCATCATTTCTGCTCCGTTTCGTTCTGCTCAGTTTCGTTCTGCTCGGTTTCATTCTGCTCCTGCTCTTCGTTTATCATCACAACTGCGCCGTCGGTCAGCATTGCCGTATCCGTAAGCACGTACATACCGCTGCTGAGCTGGTCGGAAATTACCTCGATCTCAAAGTCGGTCTCAAGTCCTATCTCAACGGGTACCATCTTTGCATGGTATACGCCGCTCTCGTCCTTTTCGGCAACATAGATAACATCGTTTCCGTTTTCGTCGGTTGTCAGCGCGTCATATGTAATTGTAAGCGCACCGCTCTTCTTTTCGCAGATGATGTTGAGCTTTGTGCTCATGCCTACCACAAGGTCGGTATCCTTTCCGTCAACGCTCGCCTCTATCTTGTAGCTTACCGTTGCCGCACCCGTAACAGGCGTGGGAGCAACGCTTGTTATCTTTCCGTCATATTCTGCGCCGTCCAGCGCGTCGCAGCGTATCACCGCGTCCATGCCCTCACCGATGTAGGGTATGTCGTATTCCCCGACTGTTGCGGAAATTTTAAGGCTGCTGAGATCCTCAATTACGAAAAGCGGACCTGCCGCAGCAACGCCCTCCTCGGCGTTAACAGCAGTTACTATACCGTCGCAGGGAGCGGTAATTACCGCGTAGTCAAGCTTATCCTTAAGATTTTCAAGCATAATGACATTGGGATTGTTTATGCCCGAAAGAGTGCGCTGGTGTTCAGCCTGCTTTTTCAGTGCAGCAATGTTCGCTTCCGCCTGATTTACTGCAATATCGTAGTTATTCTTTGCGGTCTCGTAAGCGTCCTCCGCATTTTTCACGGAGATATTAAAATCCTCAACAGAGCTGCCGCTTTTCTCCTCTGTATTTTTGTAATCCGCCTCTGCGCGCTCATAGGAAAGCTTTGCAGTTTCCATTGCAGACTTTGCAGCGTCACGTGACTTTTCAAGGTTTTCAACCGCATAATTATACTGATCTTCGTATGCCTTAAACTGCTTCTCAAGGTTTTTTTCATCAAACTTTGCATAAGCATTGTCATACTCCAGCTTTGCCTCGTTGTACTCCTTAATTATTTTATTTGCCTCGGTTGATGAGTACAGCGACTGATTTGAGACATATTCATTATATTTTGACTCGGCTTTTTCAAATCTGTCTTTTGCATTGTTGAGCTCTGCGTTGGTAAGCTTATTTTTTACGATCTTGTAATACTCCTTGTATTCGGTGTACTTATCATAGATCGTCTTTACCTCACCGCTGTAATTTTCGGGCTTGAGAGCATTCTCTGCTCGTTCATATTCCTTTAAGCTGTTATCGTATGCAAGCTTTGCGCTGTCAAGCATACTCTTTGCGTTGCTTACGCCCGACGGAAGGGTGGAATTTATTCCGAGCTGCGCCTGTCTTTTTGCGCTTTCAAGGTTCTTTTCAGCCTGGTCGAGAGCATTTTTTGCGTTCAGCACTATGGTGTTTTCACCGTTGTTATACTCGTCAACAGCGTCCTTGTATTTCTGCTCCGCGTCGGAAAGAGTATAATCCGAGCTTATGCCGCTGCTGTCAACGGTAGCCTGCTGCTGGAGTATCTGCTGCTGGAGATCCTCCGTGTCGATGGTGCAGAGAATATCACCCTTTTTAACAGCGTCCCCCACGGAAACGTTGATCTTTTCAACGGGGTAATTGAGCTTTGCGTACACCTTCTCGGTGTTGGCGCTTTGTACGGTTCCGCCTGCCGAGATCCTGTTTTCAAGATCCTTTTCCTGTATCCTGATCGTGTCGGCATAGCTTACCGAAGCAGCCGAATTGCTTAGAGCAACAACTGCAACGCCGATAGCGGCGATACCTGCAATTATTGAAACGGGAATGATTACCTTTTTAGCGTTCATGTTATCTGTCCTTTCTGACGTTGGTACAATAGTATATATGATATAATATCATATAAGATTCACTTTGTCAATACCTTTTTGCATTTTTGTATTAATAAACTAATACAACTAATACGTTAATACAAGTATACAACTTGTAACATAAAATGTCAATTGTCAGTAATGCACAAATCTTCCACAAAATTAACTTTCGTTTTGTATTTGAAAAACAAAAGCGGCACGGAGTGCTCCGTGCCGCATAATACACTATGCCTCCCAGCTGTTGAGGTATGCCTCCTGAACATCGGTAAGCTTATCTATCTCCATGCCCCAGAAGCGTATCTTTCTCTCCGCAACCTCGCGGTCGATATACTTGGGCACGTCAATGATCTTTTCGCTGAGACTATTTTTATTCTTTACAAGGTGAAGCGCCGAAAGCGCCTGAATTGCAAAGCTCATATCCATAATTTCCGCAGGGTGACCGTCGCCTGCCGCAAGATTTACGAGCCGTCCCTCGGCAATAACATATATCCACTTGCCGTTTTCAAGCTTGTAGCCCTGAATATTGTTGCGCGCAGTTTTGGTCTCAACAGCGATTTTTTTCAGCGTTGCAACGTCCACCTCAACGTCGAAATGACCTGCGTTGCAGCAGATAGCTCCGTCCTTCATCACGCGGAAGCTTTCCTCGGTGATAACGTCGCGGCAGCCCGTAACTGTTACAAAAAAGTCGCCCACCTTTGCCGCCTCGGTCATTTTCATGACCTTAAAGCCGTCCATAACAGCCTCCATCGCCTTGATAGGGTCTATCTCGGTAACGATGACCTCTGCGCCCAGACCCTTTGCACGCATTGCAACGCCCTTGCCGCACCAGCCATAGCCTGCAACAACAACGTTCTTTCCCGCAACAATAAGGTTTGTGGTGCGGTTAATGCCGTCCCAGACAGACTGACCCGTGCCGTAGCGGTTGTCGAAAAGGTGCTTGCAGTCAGCGTTGTTTACCAGCACCATGGGGAATTTCAGCTTGTTTTCCTTTGCCATTGCAATAAGGCGGATAATACCAGTGGTAGTCTCCTCGCAGCCGCCGATAACGTCCGCTATTTTTTCGGGATACTCGTTGTGGATAAGGTTAACAAGGTCGCCGCCGTCGTCAATGATTATGTTGGGACCTGCCTCGATTACCCTTGCGGTATGGCGGTGATACTCCTCCTCGGTAGCGCCGTACCACGCAAAAACGTTCAGACCGCCGTGAACAAGTGCAGCCGCAACGTCGTCCTGGGTGGAAAGAGGGTTAGAGCCCGTGATATACATTTCCGCGCCGCCTGCCGCAAGGACGCGGCAAAGGTACGCCGTTTTCGCTTCAAGGTGTACCGAAAGTGCAACCTTTATGCCTGCAAAAGGCTTGGTCTCGGAAAATTCCGCTTCAATGCTTCTTAAAAGCGGCATATTGCCCTTGACCCATTGAATTTTCGTCTCGCCGCTTTCCCACAAATTCACATCTCTTATCTCACTTGCCATGTTAAAATCCCTCTCATTTTCATAAAGTTAATTCAAGCATTTTAGCGCCGACATACTCGCACAAAGCGTTTGGCTCAACAATTATCTGTGCGCCCCGAACACCTGCGCTGACGGCTATCTCGTCAAACAGAATTGCCGTCTCGTCCATAAACGTGGGGAACTTTTTCTTCATTCCCACGGGAGAGCAGCCGCCGCGGATATACCCCGTCACGCCAAGCAGGTCCTTGACGTGGAGCATCTCACATTTCTTGTCCCCTGCCGCCTTTGCGGCTTTTTTTAGGTCAAGCTCCTCGTTCACGGGAATACAGCATACAAAGTACCCCGTCCGCTCGCCCTTTAGCACAAGGGTCTTGAACACCTGCTCGGGGGGCTGCCCCAGCTGTTCGGCAACGTGAACGCCCGACAGGTCGTTTTCGTCCACTTCATATTCAGCGGTGCGGAATGGTATCCCAGCCGCTTCAAGCAGACGCATTGCATTGGTTTTATTCATTAGGTATACCCATTTTTCCGATAGGAAAAATGCACTCCTTTCGATGTTTTGTGGTTTTAGACCCGACTCAGTCGGCCGCGCAAAATTTCAAGCGGCAGCTTGAAAAACAAAACTCGGGTTTGAAAATTTATTTTCAAACTTATACCTCTTCTTTTACAGACCGTGAGGAGAATCCACCTTTATCGGCGATTCCTGTATCGCCACAAGGGTCATTTCGTTTCCGCGCTTTGATACCACGTACTCCACATATTTGTCGGGCTTCGGTTCTTCATCGGACGTAAGCGTCAGCCACGCAGGAGTAGGCGAAACATATCCCACGGTAAGGGTATACCGCTCGCCCACACGGGTTATCTCCTCAATATACGGCGAATAGGTGAAATACTTCGGATTGGACGGTATTCGATAGGACTTTATGCTTTCATCGTAATAAAACTGAACGTCCGCGCCGAGTATCGACTGGTGGGTAACGCTAAGACCCGTGCCGAAAAGTGCGGCGCAATGCCTTTCCACGTCCACCTCGGGCACGATTATCATATCGAAATCCGCCTCGTATTTTGATTTGTCTTCATATAGTATAATATCCCAAAGCGCCGCGGTGATCATCGTGTCGCTGCGGAGCTTCACCGTCTGGTTAAAGGGCGCAGGGTCGCATATCACGATGGGGTATATAAACCTTGCAAACTCGTTTTTCTGCTGGGTATTGTCGGCAAAATCCTTTATCTTGTCCACCGCAAAGCTGACCGTTGAAATAAGACCGATAAACGCAAGCACGGAAATGAACACGCCGAAGATCATGTAAAGCTTTCTTCTGAAGCCCTCGGGGTTTGTCTCGGGCATATCGGGAACAGCCTGCTCCTCGGTAAATTCCGCAAGCTCCTCATGGCTTTCGTCCAGCGCCTCGTCAAACATACGCTTAATGCTGTCGATAGACTCATGCTCCTGCTTTTTCTTTGCCTTGTCTGCTTCATCGGCAGGAACAAACCTGGGCGGCTTCTGTTTGCCGCGGTTATTGCTTTTCTGCGGCTTCTTTTTGCTTTTTTTTACATAGCTGTCATAATCGAAAAAGTCCTTGTCCTTTTTTTCATCACTCATAACTTTGACCTTTCTTATCTTATCTGTCCGTTACCGTCAATAAGATATTTCATAGAGGTAAGCTCTCTCAGACCCATAGGACCTCTTGCGTGAAGCTTCTGGGTGGATATGCCTATCTCCGCGCCGAAGCCGAACTCGCCGCCGTCGGTGAAACGGGTCGAAGCGTTTACGTAAACCGCAGCCGCGTCAATTTCGCTTTTGAATTTTTCGGCATTTGCAAGGGAGTTTGTCACGATACATTCACTGTGACCCGTGGTGTATTTTGATATATGGTCGATAGCCTCGTCAATGCCGCTTACCACCTTTACCGAGATGATGTAGTCAAGGAATTCCGTAGCGTAATCCTCCTCGGTAACGGGCACAACGCAATTTCCGAGAATAGCCGCGGTTTTCTCGCAGCCGCGTATCTCAACGTTATGCCGGTCAAGCCTTGCCTTAATCATGGGAAGCACCTTATCCGCAATTTTTTCATGCACAAGCAATGACTCAATAGCGTTGCACACCGACGGACGCTGGGTCTTGCCGTTGTCAACGATATTCACCGCCATTTCAAGGTCTGCGGTATCGTCAACGTAAACATGGCAGTTGCCCACGCCTGTCTCGATAACGGGAACAGTTGCGTTTTCCTTTACCGCGCGGATAAGTCCTGCGCCGCCTCTGGGAATAAGCACGTCAAGGTAATCGCTGCACCGCATGAGCTGTGTGGTTACCTCGCGTGTTGTATCGTCCACAAACTGTACCGCGTCCTCGGGAAGTCCGCAGGCAGAGACTGCGCCGCGCATTATATCGCAAAGACACTTGTTTGAGTTGTAAGCCTCCTTGCCGCCGCGAAGTATCACCACGTTGCCCGTTTTAAGGCACAGCACCGCCGCGTCCACGGTTACGTTGGGGCGGGACTCGAAGATAATTCCGATAACGCCCAGCGGCACGCGGATTTTTGTTATTCTCATTCCGTTGGGAGCAATCATGCCGCTGTCGGCGCTGCCAACGGGGTCACTAAGCTTAACCACGTCAAGAACGCTTGCGGCAATGCTCTTTACCCTGTCCTCGGTAAGGCGGAGTCTGTCCTGCATTACCTTTGAAATGCCGTTGCTTTCCGCAGCCTCAAGGTCAAGTGCGTTTGCGGAAAGTATCCTGTCAATATTATCCGTAAGCGCCTTTGCAATTGCTTCAAGCGCCTCGTTTTTCTTCTGAGCCGAAGCGCAGCGCATAGCCTTTTCCGAAGCCTTTGCCCTTGCGCCCAAAGTTTCTATATATGTCATAAAGCAGCCTCCGTTACTTGTTTGTAAAAATCGTGCCCACGCTCTTTCCATCGAAAAGGTCGTAAAGAATGGACGGGTTTCTGCCGTTGAGTATCGCCATATCAATGCCTGCGTTCATAGCAATCTCGGCAGCGTTTATCTTGGTTATCATGCCCCCCGTGCCCAGACCCGAGCCTGCTCCGCCAGCAAGTGAGCGAATTCTGTCGTCTATCTTGTTCACAACGGGGATAAGCTTTGCGTCGGGGTTATCCTTGGGGTTGCCGTCGTAAAAGCCGTCGATATCCGAAAGGATAACAAGCATATCCGCGCGGCTGAAAATCCCTACCAAAGCGGCAAGGCTGTCGTTCTCTCCAAGCTCAAGCTCCAGCTCGTCGATAGCAACGGTGTCGTTTTCGTTAACAACGGGAATAACGTTGTGACCGATAAGCTTTTCAAAGGTGTTTTCAACGTTGTTCTTTCTCGGAGTATCAATAATGTATTTCGTAAGCAGTATCTGCGCAACGTTAAGGTTGTATTCGCCGAAAAGCTTGTCGTAAATATACATCAGCTCGCACTGACCCACAGCGGCGCACGCCTGCTTCATAGGGGTATCCTTTGGCCGCTCCGCAAGACCCATTTTCGCCATTCCCAGACCGATAGCGCCCGAAGAAACAAGGACTATCTCCTTTCCGCTGTTTTGCAGGTCGGCAAGGACTTTAACGAATTTCTCCATACGGCGTATATTCAGCCTGCCGGTTTTATGGGTAAGTGTAGACGTACCCACCTTTATAACAATTCTCTTTTTCTCGCTTATATCAAACATATCCGCAATTTCCGCCTTTCAGTTATTCCGTTACCGTATTTATCGGCGCGCCGTTTATATACGCCCTGAGATTTTCCGCAACCACCTTCACAAGCCGCTCTCTCGTTTCAAGAGGCGCCCATGCCACGTGAGGGGTAATGATGCAGTTCTTTGCCCCGATAAGCGGACAGCTTTCAAGCATTGGCTCGGTGCAAAGCACGTCCAGCGCCGCACCTGCTATCCTGCCGCTGTTGAGCGCTTCTGCCAGCGCTTCCTCGTCTATCACGGGACCGCGGCTGGTGTTTACGATAACGCAGCTTTCCTTGCAAAGCTTCAGCATATCCCTGCCCACAAGCTCCTTGGTAGCCTCGGTCAGCGGACAGTGTACGGAAATAAAATCGGATTTGGAAAACAGCGTTTCCATATCGGTAAATTTCACGGTATCGTCCTGCTTTGGAGTACGGGTGCTGACGATAACGTTCATACCGAAGGCATTGGCTATCTGAGCGGTTTTCCTGCCTATCGAGCCGTAGCCGATTATGCCCAGCGTCTTGCCCGAAAGCTCACGTATCGGAAATGCAAAATTTGAAAAGGTATCGGACCTTATCCAGCCGCCCGACTTGACAAAGCCGTCATACTCCGCAACTCTGCTTGCAAAATGAAGCATAAGCGCAAAGACGTGCTGCGCAACCGCGTCGGTGGAATATGCAGGAACGTTGCAGACCGTAATACCCAGCTCGCGGCAGGCTTTAAGGTCGATGTTGTTGTAGCCCGTAGCGCACAGACCAATGTATTTAAGCTTTGGGCAGGCGCGGAGGACGTCCTCGGTAAAGGGCGTTTTGTTGCAGAGAACAGCCTCTGCGTCACCCACATTTTCAACGATTTTGTCAACGGGGGTCAAAGGGAACTCCGTCACCTCTCCGAGAGAATATATTTCCTCAAAGGACACGTCGCCCTTTGAAACAGTCTTTGCTTCAAGAATGGAAATTTTCATCATACACATGGCATTTCCCCACAGGAAAATGCGCTCCTTTCCGTATGTATAGACTTACGCCTTGACCTCTTCCTTTGCTTCTTCGGGAAGCTCGGAGGTGCAGTGAGGGCAGCGTGTAGCCTCAATTGCAATTTCGCTGAGGCAGTAAGGGCACTTCTTTGTAGTGGGTGCCTTGGGAGCCTCTGGCTTCTTTCTGAAAGAGGAAGCCTTGTTTGCCGCCTTAACGATAACGAAAAGCACGAACGCAACTATAATAAAGTTGATAACCGCAGTAATGAAAGCGCCGTAGCCGATAGAAACGTCGTTTATCGTAAGCACAAGGTCGCTGAAATCGCTCTGGAAAATAAGACCGATGAGCGGAGAAATAAGGTCGTTTACCACCGAGTCGATGATAGCCTTGAACGCAGCACCGATAACAACACCGACAGCCATGTCAAGCACGTTACCGCGCATTGCAAATTCCTTGAATTCCTTTAAAAACTTTTTCATTTTGAAAAACTCCTTTGTTTTATGTATTTTGCAGAACATAATATTTCTGCACTTTAATAAGTATATCTTAAACAGTATAACACAAAGCTGTCGATTTTTCAATAGTTTTCGCACGGATATTTACGTACTAAAGTTTAAAAAGGAATATATTGGGTCATCTACAAACCAAAAGTTAATCACAATCAATAACAAGATCGCCTATATGCACCTCGGCTATTTCGTCGGGCATAATGAATCTCGGTCCGATAATACTTTCCCAGAACAGGAAGATCTCCATTTCCGTCCCTATTTTATCGTGATTGATACCGCAATTTTCTATTACCTCACCGTTTTTCAGCACTATTTTATTATCGTTCAGCCGATGCTCTTCAAGGGTTTCACCACCAAAAGCCGAGGCGTTCACAGTTATGCACATCGGACTGAGTGAGATACGATTGATCTTGCAGGAATATCCGTCGTCAAAGCCTGCGGTTTTGTTTACCTCTATAAATTGTTTGTTGGAATCAGGCAGCTTTGAAATGTCAAACTCAATTTCCACTGTCGCCCAAGTGAATATATGAACAGGGCGAAATGTCAGCAGCTGTTCAAGAACGAAATGGATATGGTCGCCGCTTGCAAATCCGTTTACGGAATAAATATCGCACAGCACGGTTATACCGCCGTCATCGGTTGCGCCCATAATATTAGAAGCGTGCTGCCCCCAATTGCCCGATTTCAGATCAAAATTTTCGCCCATATTTTCACGGCTGAACCCGCCGCCGCTTGAAACAGCATCAAAACCGTCTGGAAGCTTGATCGGCGTTCCGTCTGTACGGTGAACGTCAAGCTCATAGAACAAAAACTCGTCAAAATTATAGGCAGAAGTTATCTCAAAAGAATAATCAGGGTCATCACACCGTATCTCAATGTTTTCAAGTTCAACCGAATAATCGGCATCGTCGGAAAGAAGCTTGTCTGCACTTTCTCCGAAGAAAAATTCTATCCAGCCCGAATTATAAGCATACGTGCCTATCCCGACCAGCGAAACAGCCAAAACAGCCGCAATGGCATATGCCCAAATTTTTGATATTCTGCGTTTTTTTACAGCAGCAGTATCGGCATTATTCATAAGATTAATTGTTTGCCCTTTTAATTCGTCAGAAGCGCTTATGCTCTCAAGGCAGTTTTTATATTTTTGAATATTCATTATTATTCCTCCAATTCGTTTTTCAAAAGTTTTTTGGCACGGAAAAGCTGGGATTTTACAGTACCCTCACTTTTATGCAGTATCTTAGCAGTCTCTTTTACCGTATACCCCTCGCAGCAGCACATAAAAATAACAGTACGGTACTTCTCGGGCAGATTTTCCACAATCATTTTCAAGTCACGGAAACGGGTGTCGTCAGCCCCGAAACGCTCATCATATGTATTTTCGCCCCTTCGGCAAATTTTTCTGTTCAGGCTTATGCTGCGGTTTACAGCTGTTCTGATAAGCCAATGCTTTATGTGTTCATCATTTTTCAGCTTTCTGTAATTTTCCGCAAAAGCCAGAAAAACCTCCTGAAAAATATCCTCAGCGGAATTTTTATCAAGAGTGTGCGATGCCGCAATACGATAAACCATATCTCCGTATTTCTCAACGATTTCCCCAAAATTAATATTATCCGTAAAATCACATCCTTTATTGATTTGAAAGAGCTCTCATACTAATAACCATTTGTTCTATGGGTAAAGACGGTGGATAGAATACGACCAATCAAGGAAAACGACCGCAGACAGGCTGCCGCCTGTCAAGGGAGTTTAACGCAGAGTGGGCGTATTATAGCCGCCGTATTTTATCCATAGGTTAAATGATTATTAGTATCATATACAATACGCACGAAAATGGCGCACGGTTGCATTTCATAAAAAATGCACCTGCCGAAGCAGATGCACTATTTTTCCATAAATATTTTCAGCTTTGAGTATGTCTCCTCGCTCAGTATGTGTTCTATCCTGCAAGCGTCCTGCTCGGCGTTTTCCTCGGATACACCGAGAGTTTCGGAGAGAAACCGCCTCAGCATAACGTGCCGCTCGTAGACCTGCTCCGCCTTTGCCGCGCCGCTTTCGGTAAGAATTATCTGACCGCTCGGCTCGATGGAGATATACCCGTTTGCCTTGAGAATTCCCATAGCGCGGCTGATACTCGGCTTGGAGTAGCCCAGCTCCGCCGCAACATCAACGGAACGCACAAAGCCCGTTTTCTTATGAAGCAACAATATAGTTTCGAGGTAATCCTCGCCCGATTCGCGTATTGCCACAAAAAGTCCTCCCGTTTAAAAATACCGCATTTTCCCGTTCCCGACAAGTGCCCCGAATTGGCACGGGTCATAAGCTGACGCCGTTTTCGATAAGCGCCTCTATCTCCTCGTGTGTGGGCATTGCAGGGATAGCTCCCACCTTTGCGGAGCTGAGCGAGCCGCAGGCATTGGCGTACACCGCAAATTCCCGCAGGTCGGTCATCTCTATCTCGTCCATGGGCTTGCCCGAAAGCACCAGCCTTGACAGGAACGCCCCGAAGAAGCTGTCCCCTGCACCCAGAGTATCCACCGTCTCCACCTTAAACGCAGGAAACCGCTCTATTCCGCGCTTTGTTGCAATAATACAGCCCTTTGCCCCTTGTGTTATGCATACGACCTTTATCCCTGCATTAAGCAGCTTTGCAATTGCAGGTATCATGTTTCCGCAGTCGGTTATAAGCTGAAGCTCGTCCTCCGAGACCTTTATTATGTCCACATATCTAAGCACGCTTCTCATTGCCTTCACGGCTTCTTCCTTGGACTCCCACAGTCTTTCGCGCCAGTTGGGGTCGTAGGTGATTATCTTGCCCTGCTGCTTTGCGTATTCAACCGTGTTCACCGTTGCCGACTTGGAAGGCTCCGATGTCAGCAGCAGCGAGCCGAAATGCAGCAGCTTGCAGCTGTCGATAAGCTTCAGGTTTACCTCTCCGAAGCTAAGGTTCAGGTCGGCGCCGTTTCTGCGGTAAAACACAAAGCTGCGCTCCCCGGCTTCGTCCTTGTTCACAAAGGCAAGGGTAGTGGAAAAGCCCTTGTCAAGTATCACGCCCTTTGTGTCAACGCCGTGTTTGTCCAGAACGTCCTTTAGGTACGTCCCGAACATATCCTTTCCAAGCTTTCCGATAAATCCGCTTGAAACGCCAAGCTTTGCAGCCATGACCGCAACGTTTGCAGGTGCGCCGCCGGGATTTTGTTTATAGTAAATTTCTCCATTTTCGTTATAAGACGCAGTAAAGTCGATGAGCATCTCACCGATAGCCATAATATCAGGCATTTTAACTCCCCTTTCCCGAGCAATACCGATATGATTTCCCAATATACTATTATAATATTATAGCACATTTTTCAACATTTTCAAGGTATTTTTGTGATTTTTGCAGATTTTTTCTCTTTTCACCGATAAAAATGTATACTCGGAATATATGTACCAAACACAATATATTGTGTTTCGGCATTTTTTCGGTATGTGATGCATAATTTATATGAATATACAGTATAATTTTAATTTATACCGTATGCAAGGAATATTATACCACACATTATACCGTTCTGCAAGTTTCCTCGGAAATTATACATATTTTTTACGAAAACAGACAGCCGTCTTTACATTGCATTGCTTCTTTTGCACAATGCCTCCCAACTCATACGCACATTATAATAGTACATCTTGTTTTTTTGTGTAAAAATCACGTATAATTATTTGGTAATTTTCACAATAAAATAGCAGAGCCATACTACATTTAGATATTTTTATTGATAAAATACACAATATGTAGTTGCCATTTATGAAAGAAATGTAGATTTTATGATAATTTTTGCAGTAATTTTGCTTTTGCTCTTGTAAGATGAAATAAAATGTGCTACAATATACTCAACAATAAAATTTAAATAAATTTTATGAGTATAAATAGCACGAAAGGATATGATCACAATGATGAACAAGGAACTCCCCGCTCAGTGGGAAGGCTTCAAGACAGGACTCTGGACCTCTTCCGTTAACGTAAGAGACTTTATCCAGAAGAACTATACCCCCTATGAGGGCGACAGCTCCTTCCTCGCAGGTCCTACCGACAACACAAAGGCTCTCTGGGACGAGGTTCTCGACCTCTTCAAGCAGGAGCGCGAAAAAGACGGCGTTCTCGATATGGACACCAAGATCCCCTCTACAATCGTTTCTCACGGTGCTGCTTACCTGAAAAACGGCAAGGAAACTATCGTAGGCTTCCAGACAGACAAGCCCCTCAAGAGAGCTTTCATGCCCTTCGGCGGTATCCGTACTGCTGTTACAGCTTGTAAGTCCTACGGCTACGAGGTTGACCAGGAGCTTATCGACATCTTCACAAACTGGAGAAAGACACACAACCAGGGCGTATTTGAGATCTATACCCCCGAAATGAGAGCTGCAAGACACGCTCACATCATCACAGGTCTTCCCGACGCATACGGCAGAGGACGTATCATCGGCGACTACAGAAGAGTTGCTCTCTACGGCGTTGACCGCCTTATCCAGGACAAGCAGGAGCAGCACGCTTCCGTTGTAGGCGATATGACAGCTGATATCTGCAGACTCCGTGAGGAACTCGCAGACCAGATCTCC
Organism: Oscillospiraceae bacterium; assembly: GCA_017847885.1. Lineage (GTDB taxonomy): Bacteria > Bacillota > Clostridia > Oscillospirales > Ruminococcaceae > RGIG8773. The sequence goes on along the minus strand of JAGAUA010000023.1, from coordinate 13,022 downwards.
GCTCTTAAGGATCTCAAGAAGCTGGCAAACATCTACGGCTATGACATTTCACAGCCTGCATCCGATGTTAAGGAAGCTATCCAGTGGACATACTTCGGCTACCTCGCTGCTGTTAAGGAGCAGAACGGTGCTGCAATGTCCCTCGGACGTACATCAACATTCCTCGACATCTACGCTGAGAGAGACCTTGCAAGCGGCAAGTACACAGAAGAGCAGATCCAGGAATTCATCGACCACTTCATCATGAAGCTCAGAATGGTTAGATTTGCTCGTATCCCCGAGTACAACGCTCTCTTCGCAGGCGACCCCACATGGGTTACAGAATCCCTCGGCGGTATCGGCATCGACGGCAGATCAATGGTTACAAAGATGTCCTACAGATACCTCAACACTCTTGACAACCTCGGCACTTCTCCCGAGCCTAACATGACCGTTCTCTGGTCCACAAGACTTCCTGAGAACTGGAAGAAGTACTGCGCTGAGATGTCTATCAAGACTTCCTCCATTCAGTACGAGAACGACGACATGATGAGAGTAACTCACGGCGATGACTACGCTATCGCTTGCTGCGTATCCTCCATGAGAGTCGGCAAGGAAATGCAGTTCTTCGGCGCAAGAGCTAACCTCGCTAAGTGCCTCCTTTACGCTATCAACGGCGGTGTTGACGAGAAGCTGGGCGAGCAGATCGGTCCTAAGTACAGACCTATCACCTCCGAATACCTTGACTTTGACGAGGTAATGGAGAAGTTCCACGACATGATGGAATGGCTTGCAGGTCTTTATGTTGAGACACTTAACTGCATCCACTATATGCACGACAAGTACTGCTACGAGAAGCTCCAGATGGCTCTCCACGACAGAGACGTTCACAGATGGTTCGCAACAGGTATCGCAGGTCTCTCCGTTGTTGCAGACTCCCTCAGCGCTATCAAGTACGCTAAGGTAAAGACTGTAAGAAACGAGCAGGGCATCGTTGTTGACTACGAGATCGAAGGCGACTTCCCCAAGTACGGAAACAACGACGACAGAGTTGACCAGCTTGCTGTTGACCTCGTAAACGACTTTATGAACATGATCAGAAAGCACCCCACATACAGAGGCGCTGTTCCCACAACCTCCATCCTGACCATCACTTCCAACGTTGCTTACGGCAAGAACACCGGCAGCACACCTGACGGAAGAAAGGCAGGCGTTCCTCTTGCTCCCGGTGCTAACCCGATGCACGGACGCGACAGCCACGGTGCGGTAGCTTCACTTGCTTCCGTTTCCAAGCTTCCCTTCGGAAACGCTCAGGACGGTATCTCCAACACATTCTCTATCATCCCTAACGCTCTCGGCAAGGACAGCACAGTATTCATGGGCGACCTTGACCTCGACCGTCTCGGTAAGGAATAATTGCTATGGACGATAAGAAAAAAATTGATGATTTCATCAATATGATGGACAGCTTCGTTGCAAACGGCGGCGGTCATGTTAATGTTACCGAAGCCGAGTCCGACGACGACAGTATGTCGGTAAAAACCTATAAAAGTGCTGACTGCGGCGTAGGCAACATGGCTTGCTGCCAGCCTACCGCCCACATCGGCATTGATGATGATTATACACCCAACAAATAAGAAAGGAAGATGTTTTATGGCAACTGCAAATCAGAATCAGGTTGATAACCTCGTTGAGCTTCTCGACGGCTACGTTGAAAAAGGCGGTCATCACCTTAATGTAAATGTATTCACAAGAGAAACTCTTCTCGATGCTCAGGCTCATCCCGAGAAGTATCCTCAGCTTACTATCCGTGTTTCGGGTTACGCTGTAAACTTCATCAAGCTCACCAAGGAGCAGCAGGATGACGTTATCTCCCGTACATTCCACCAGTCCATCTGATTGGCGGACAAACTGAACAGCATGAAAGGGACGGCTCAAACCGTCCCTTTTGTATAAACCTGCAAAGGCAGGTTTAGGGAAAGGAGAATTCTATGGGCTGCATAGGAAATATTCATTCGGTAGAATCGTTCGGCACCGTTGACGGCCCCGGCGTGCGCTATGTGGTTTTTATGCAGGGCTGCCCCATGAGGTGTCTTTACTGCCACAACCCCGACACATGGGAGATAAACGGCGGTGAAAAAATGACCGTGGAGCAAATCCTTGAGGGCTATGACAGCTGCAAGGAGTTCCTGAAAAACGGCGGCATAACCGTTACGGGCGGCGAACCGCTGGTGCAGATAGACTTTGTTACGGAGCTTTTCGAGGCTGCGAAAAAGCGGGGCATACACACCTGTCTCGACAGCTCGGGCATCACCTTCAACAGAAATGCGGAGACTCTGAAAAAGTTTGACAGGCTTATGGAAAGCACCGACCTTGTTATGCTTGACATCAAGCACATTTCCGACGAGGAGCATAAAAAGCTCACAAGCCACAGCAACAAAAATATCCTCGATTTTGCGCAGTACCTCTGCGACAAAAAAATTGAGGTGTGGATACGCCACGTAGTCGTGCCGGGTATAACCTACAACGAGAAGTATCTCCGTGAGCTGGGTTACTTCCTCGGCGGACTTAAAAATATCAAGGCGCTGGACGTGCTTCCCTACCACGATATGGGCAAGGTGAAGTACAAAAACCTCGGCATGAAATACGCCCTTGAGAACACCGAGCCGCTCCCCAAAGAGGACGCTGTCAAGGCGCGCGACATCATCGTTCAGGGCATCAAGGAACGTCTTCACGACGATAACAACAAAAAGTAAACACAAAGCCTGTGAATTTTCACGGGCTTTTTTACATAATCCACAAAAAAAGATGTTGTCTATTGCACAATTTGTCGGTGTGTGGTATAATTGCGTCGCGGTACAAATTAACTTGTTTATTGGGTATGCAAGCGATGTGCCGCGGCAATCGAGGTTACGTATTTGGTGTACGCGGCTTAAGGTAATACCGATAAATAAGTAATTATCGGTACCGTGCTACACACTTTCTTCGCTATGCATTTTAACTAACGAAGTGGCAAAGGGGACACCCCTTAGGCTGCGCACTTTCTATTAATCAAGGAGAGAAAAGACATGAAAAAGACAAAAGCATTGGTAATCGCACTTGCGGCGGTAATGTCAATGACAGCCTGCGGCGCAAAGACAGATGACACTTCGGCAAATCTGCCCGAGACTACGCAGGAGCAGACGACGGTCGCTGCGGAAATCGAAAAGGAAGAAAAGTCCGAAGAAACAACAACGGCGGAGACTGCTGCGGAGGAAACAACTGCCGCAGAAGGTGAGTCTGCAATTGAGTATGTTGAGCCTGCAGCGGAGGAGTTTGAGTATCAGTATGACACGGCGCTTGAGGGCGTGAAAATCACAGGGTATAAAGGCAAAGCTGCTGCTATCCGTATCCCGAAAACCCTTAACGGTGACCCTGTTAAATCATTTAAGATAGCACGCAGCGTACAAGTTACTAACGTTGAGATACCCGACGGATTTACAAGCATTGATGATTCCGCTTTCAGCGAATGTAAAAATCTCGTAAGTGTAAGCATACCGAGCAGCGTTACAAGTATTGGTTTGCAGGCATTTGTTCAATGCAGCAGCCTTACAGATATAACAATACCCGACAGTGTTACAAACATTGGCATAGAGGCATTTTCATCCTGCAGAGGGCTAAAAGAGATAACAATTCCCGATAGTGTTATAACCATTGAACCGAGTGCATTTTTAAACTGTGAAAGTCTTACAAGTGCAGAGATCCCCAACAGCGTTGCAACCATAGGAAACTCAGTATTTAAAAACTGCAAAAGCCTTAAAAGCGTTACTCTCCCCGACAGCATTACCTGTATCAGCATCGGCACATTTCAAAATTGCCAAAGCCTTGAGGAAATAACAATTCCCGACAGCGTTACAACCATTGAGAGGAACGCATTTGATAGCTGTAAACAATTAAGAAGCCTGACAATACCTGACAGCGTTACAAGCATTGAAAAGAACGCATTTAAAGGCTGCGAAGCCCTCACCGTTACATACAAAGGCAGCGAATACAACTACACCAATTTTGAAGAGCTTTACAGCTTGTTTAACTGATACAACATACCCCCAAAAAGCGCGAGCGTTTTGCCCGCGCTTTTTTTGTATAAACACTTGAATTTATGGCGAAAAGGGTATATAATAAGAAGTGATATGTTTATGCATTTAAAGCTTTAACACTTTTATTTATCATAGGGAGGACTTGCAATGTTTTTTCAGAAGGATATAGAAACTATGCCCCGTCAGAAAATCGAGGAAATTCAGCTTGAACGCCTTAAATGGCTCGTGGGGTACTGCATGGACAACATTCCGTTCTATAACAAGCGTCTCACCGAGGCAGGCGTTACCGCAGACAAGATAAAGTGCCTTGAGGATATTCAGTATATCCCGTACACAACAAAGGCGGATATACGCGATACATACCCATTCGGTCTGTTTGGTCAGCCTATGAAGAATATCGTCCGTATCCACGCTTCTTCGGGAACAACAGGCAAGCCTACCGTTGTTGGATACACCAAAAATGACCTTGACACATGGTCGGACTGCATGGCTCGTCTTGTTACCGCGGCAGGCGCAACAAGCGACGATATCGTTCAGATAGCTTTCGGCTACGGTCTTTTCACAGGCGCGCTGGGTCTTCACTACGGCCTTGAAAAAATTGGTGCAACTGTTGTCCCCACTTCAAGCGGCAACACCGAAAAACAGATAATGCTTATGCAGGACTTTCAGACTACCGCCCTTGTTTCCACGCCGTCTTATGCACAGTACATAGGCGAGCTTGCTGCCGAAATGGGCGTTATCGACAAGATAAATCTTAAGCTGGGTCTGTTCGGCTCAGAGGGCTGCACCGAGGAAATGCGCAGCCAAATTGAGAAAACCCTTGGACTTTTCGCTACCGACAACTACGGCATGAGCGAGCTTATGGGTCCGGGCGTTTCGGGCGAGTGCCGCGAGCGTGCAGGTATGCACATCAACGAGGACCACTTCCTTGCCGAGATAATCAACTCCGAGACGGGAGAGGTACTTCCCAAAGGCTCAACGGGCGAGCTTGTTATCACGACCCTCACCAAGGAGGGCATACCCATGCTCCGCTACCGTACCAAGGATATTACCCGAATCAACTACGAGCCTTGTAAGTGCGGCAGGACATTTGCGCGCATGGACAAGATCAAGGGCAGAAGCGACGATATGCTCAAAATTCGCGGCGTAAACGTGTTCCCAAGCCAGATTGAGTCGGTGCTTATGGGCTTTGACCAGATCGCGCCTCACTATCAGCTTGTTGTGACGAGAGAGAATTACTCCGACCGCCTTGAGGTCAAGGTCGAGCTTGCGGACGACGGTCTGCTTGAAAATTTCGCAAATCTCGAAAACCTCAGAAACAGCATTCACCACAACCTTAAAACCGTTCTCGGCATCGACACCAAGGTCTCCCTTGTGGAGCATAAGTCGCTGGAGCGTTTCCAGGGCAAGGCAAAGCGCATAGTCGACCTTAGAAACCAAGGCAAATAACGCAGAAGGAGCATACCCGTGGCAAGAATTTATCCGCTGTTTTCCTCCAGCAAGGGCAACAGCACTTTCATCGGCTCCAAAAACGGAGGCATACTTATTGACGACGGCGTATCCTTTTCGCGGCTGAAAAATGCCATGGAGCTTAACGGTCTGACCGTTGACGCGATAAAGGCGGTGTTCATTACCCACGAGCACAGCGACCATACCAAGGGGCTTGCCGTGCTGACGAAAAAGGTCAAAGCACCCGTTTTTGCACAGAGCCTTACCCTTGATTATCTCTGCGGAAGCGGCATGATAAACGGCGAATATGAGGAGATAAAAAACGGCGCGGAGGTCTGCGGAATGACCGTGGAGTGCTTCAACACGCCACATGATACCCGTGAGTCCTGCGGCTACAAGATAACCTTTTCGGACGGCAAGACCGCGGCGGTATGCACCGATTTAGGACACGTTACCGACGAGGTGGAAAATATGCTTCTCGGCACGGACTGCGTGCTTCTCGAAGCAAATTACGACGTGGAAATGCTCCGAAACGGCATTTACCCCTACTATCTGAAAACCCGAATTTTCTCCAAAAACGGGCATCTTTCCAACCCCGACAGCGGCGAATTTGCGGCAAGGCTTGTAAAAAGCGGAACGACCCGTATCATTCTGGGGCATCTTTCACAGGAAAACAACACTCCCGAAATTGCCGACCAGACAGTAAGCTCCTGCCTTAGTGAATTTGTGCGGAACAAGGACTACATACTTTCTGTTGCTCCCGTTGAAACAAGGGGCGGATTTTGCGCGATATAAAAACCTAATTTTAATATGACGGGCGGAAACAATGTGAATAATGTTTCCGCCCGTAAAATTTTAATTTGTTCTTAATATTTCTTGTAGGGGCGGATATTATCCGCCCGTTTTTTTGCGTTTTCATTTCATCATTCGCTTTTCGGCATGGTCCCAGTTGATTAAGTGACGAAGCCCGTCAAGGTAGTCCTGTCGGCGGTTTTGCCTGTCGAGGTAATAGGCGTGCTCCCAAACGTCTATGTTCAGCAGCGGATTGTACCTGTCGAAATCAAGGGTCTCCTGATTGGGCGAAAGCTTCAGCACAAGCCTTCCGTCAGGAGTTTCCGCAAGCCATATGTATCCCGAGCCTTTTAACGCGTCCCCCGACTCCTTTACCTTTTGCCAAAAGCCATGCTCCGAGCCGAAATTTTCCTCAAGCTTGCCCCTCATTCGTGCCGACGGGGAGCGATAATCGGGAGTAAGAGAGTTGAAGTACAGCTCGTGATTGTACACTCCTCCCGCGTTTGTGCGCAGCTCGTTATCCTCCATTTTTGTCAGCCCCTCCAAAGGAACGTTCTGCATAAGAGGACTGTTTTTCAGCATTTCATTCAGCTTGTCAAGATAGCCCTTGTAGTGCTTGTCATGGTGAAAATACATTGTATACTCGGTAATGTCCGGGGCAAGGGAGTTCAGCTCAAACGGCAGCGGCATGGGGCTGTAAGGGTAAAAATTATCAAAATTCATATCAACCGACCTTTCAAAGAATATCGGTAATATATATGCTGTCCGCCGCAAGGTTATGATACCTCTTAGGATACAAAAACTCAAAGAAATGCTTATCAAACCGCTCCCCTTTCAATCAATTTTTACGCAGCCACTCGTCACGAGTAATTGAATACACCCTTGTTACGGTGTTATCCGGGTCGGGATATTCCCCGATAAAGCTCATACCGTTTTTTACGGCAACCCGAGCGGACGCCTCATTCGTGTATTTCATATAGGAATAAAGGCTGCCGAAATTCAGCTCCTCAAAGCCGTATCTCATACATCCCGCCGCCGCTTCCGATGCATAGCCCTTTTTCTGATAGGCTTTGTTAATGTGATAACCTATCTCGGGCAGCATCTCGCCGTTTATGTTCTGCATGGTTATTCCGCAGTCGCCTATCATTTTCCCGTTTTCTTTCAGTACGACAGCCCAAAGTCCGAATCCGTCCGTGCGGTATCTTTCGATGTTTCTGCCTATCCAGTTTCTTACCCTGTTTTCGTCAAAGGTATAGGGATAATGCTGCATTATATCGGAGTCCGCCAGCACATCATAAAGGTCGGAAAAATCATCATATGTAAGCTTCCGCAGGATAAGTCTATCGGTTTCAAGTATCATAAGCAGCCTCCTTCATTCACGCGTATCATTCAACTTCCTTGCACATAAACAGGATATGCTCACAGTCCGTGAAGCCGTTCTTTCTGTAAAAATTCGGCGCAGGAGCATATTTGTTTGTGGAAAGAGTAAAGCCTGCCAGCTTATGCGCCTTGACATAGTCCTCCGCAACCTTTATAAGCATACTTCCGTAGCCGTTTCTTTGAAGCTCGGGCAGGACAAACATCTCGTCGATAAAAAGCTCGCTGTTGTTCCACCAAATTTTTTCGTGAGCAAACATTGCACCGATAATTTTGTCATTTTCCTCCATTACAAAGCCGGCAAATTTGCGTGCATTGAAATAATCCTCAAGATAAGCATAGGCAGTCTCCGCAGTCCAGCGGCACTGCCACAGCTCATTGTTGTAAACTGCGCAAAGTATCTCGCTGCAGGAATGGATATCACTTTTCATCATTTTTCTTATCATTTTATTTCCCTCCTTGAAAATAATACCTTGCAGGCTCAGCCTGCACCCAATTCGCAATTCATTTTGTAGGGGACGGGTCTCCCGTCCCGATATTGTAGGGGCGGCTATCAGCCGCCCGTTTATTTAATGTGTCGGGCGGATAATATCCGCCCCTACGATTTATAGGATAAACAATAATTTAGCATACCGCATACTGCAAAATAAAGCATTCAATATGCCGTCTGACACGCTTTAAAGCTTCCGCCTCATGTTCAGGCTGTCTGTCGCATAAATGTATCATCACCGTAATGGGCGCGGCATACTCAAATGCTAAAAAATTCGGGTCGGCTTGCTTCAATACTCCTTTTTCCATCATTCTTTCAAAGATAAGCGAATACATACCTTCAAGCCCTGTGATAAAATGCTTTGTTGCAAGCTCCGCCATTCTTTTGTCACGGAACTGCTCAATTGTAAACAGCTTTCTGAACTTCACTATGTCCGGGTCGTGCAAAGTAAATCCGATTTGCTTAAGGCTCAGCTCCATAAGTTCTTCTGCCGATTCGGGAATTTTCGGAAGCCTTGACCTTGAGCCGAATTTGTCTTCGTAATACCCCTCGCCGATATCAAGAAGCCGGTCAAATATTTCTTCCTTGCCCGAAAAATGCTTATACAGCGCCGCCTTCGTGATGCCGACCTTTGCGGCGATATCGCTCATGGAAGTGCCGCTGTACCCGTTTTGCGAAAAAAGTTCAAGCGCGTCCTTCAGTATTTTTACTTTTGTGTTTCCCTCCATACAAATGCTCCTTATCGCTAAGTTACCGTTCGGTTACTTGATTATATCACCGACTTATAGTTTTGTCAAGTGCTTTTGGATAAAACTCCGCTATTTACACAAAAACGGCTGCACAAAAAATGTGCAGCCGTTTCGGTTTTTATGAAATTGGTGTGAGCAGGCTTATCTTTCGATCTGCTGCTCTCTGTCGGGACCTACACCGATCATGGAAATCTTGCACTCGCAAAGTTCCTCAAGGCGGTTGATGTAGTCCTTGCACACCTGCGGAAGCTCGTCAAAGCTGCGGCAAGCGGAAATATCATCGTTGAAGCCGGGATGCTCCTCGTAAACAGGCTCACAGCCGTGAAGCTCTTCAAGGGTAGCAGGAAAATCCTTTACAACCGTGCCGTCAGGCTTTTTGTATGCAACGCATATTTTCAGCGTATCAATACCTGCCAGCGTGTCAAGCTTGTTGATAACAAGGCAGTTAAGTCCGTTTACTCTTACCGCATGGCGGATAATTACCGAGTCAAACCAGCCCGTTCTTCTGGGTCTGCCTGTGATTGTACCGAACTCGTGACCCTTTTCTCTGATATAGTCGCCGGTCTCGTCGTTAAGCTCCGTGGGGAAAGGACCCTTGCCCACTCTTGTTGTATAAGCCTTTGCAACGCCGTAAATGTTGTCTATGACCGTGGGACCCACGCCTGTACCAACGCAAACACCTGCGGAAAGAGGGTGAGAGCTTGTAACATAGGGGTATGTTCCGAAGTCGATGTCAAGGAGCGTAGCCTGTGCGCCCTCGAAAAGGATAGTCTTGTTTGCCTTTGCAGCCTCGTAAGCCAGAACGGAAACGTCAGCCTCGTACTTTGCAAGGCGCTTGCCGTATTCGGTGTATTCCTTGATAGTTGCTTCAATATCAACAGCCTCGCCGCCGAAAACGTTGGTTATGATGCTGTTGCGGAGCTTGCCCGTTGACCTTGCCTTTTCGGCAAATATCTCGGGGTGGATAAGGTCGTAAAATCTTATGCCCGAACGCTCGTACTTATCCATGTAGGTAGGACCGATACCGCGCTTGGTAGTACCGATATCCATATTGCCCCTGAATTCCTCGGAAAGACCGTCAAGGATTATGTGCCAGGGCATAACGATATGCGCTCTGGGGTCTATTCTGAGATTATCGCAGGATATGCCCCTTGCCTCGAGGGAATCAATCTCGCCGAGAAGGTCCTCGGGGTTGAGAACAACGCCTGCGCCGATAAGACAAAGTGTATCCTTATAAAGAATTCCCGAGGGAATGAGGTGAAGCTTGTAGGTCTCGCCGCCGCTTGCAACGGTATGACCAGCATTGTTTCCGCCCTGGGAGCGTACAACAACGTCGGCTCTTGACGCAAGAATGTCGATGACCTTACCCTTACCCTCGTCGCCCCACTGGGTTCCGATAACAATATTTGCAGACATATTTTTTCACATACCCCCAACCTGCACGGCTCGGGGCAGCTCCTTTCCACGCAATTTACCAGAGAATATTATAACAGATAAAGCCTTGTATGTCAACTTTTTTTGCTAAAAACCTTGCCAAAGCGGAGTATATATGTTAAAATTAAAAAGTCTTTTTAAATTATATGTTAATAGGGGTATTGAAAGGGGAAAAACTTATGAACAAGCTCAGGATAGGCATAGTAGTTGTTTTCATTCTGATTATGGGTATTGCGGCAACTGTTTCGGGTATAACAAATATAATCAAGCTTAACGGCACAGTTCCCGATTTTAACTATGACAGCATGGCTTCGCTCAAAAAAGGCGATTTTGCGCAGGGGTATATAATGAACATTTTCGACTGCTACGCAAACGAAACTACCACTCATACGACCTTCGGCATCGAAACATCCTCGGAAACCTCGGAGGAGTACTTTATCATGCCGCTTATCAATGAGGCGGACGAAGCAAACGAGCTTTACATAACCGTTACCGCACGCAAAAAAGCCGACCGCAATACTCTTTACAGGATATGCGACCAGACATGGGAGTATTGGGACGGCAACGAAAATGTGGTCTTTGACGAAATGGGCGTTGTGGTTAAGGCAAAGAAGCTTGACGACGAACTTATGCAGTATATGACCGAATGGTTTATGGAAACGGAATTTTACGGCACAAATCCGTCGGATATCCAAAAGCATATAATACCTTATCAGCTTGTTATCTACAACCCCAATTCGGCATACGGCGAGCTTGCGATAGGCGTGGTACTGCTTGTTATTTTTGCGGTTATTGCAATTGTTTTTGTGCGCAGAATAACGAACACCGCTCCTGCTCAGACCGCAGGCGGATACGCTGCTCCTGCCCCTGTTCCCGAGAGCAATGCTCCTGCTGCGGATAACGGCTTCTCGGAGGAATATACCGCGCCCGAGCCTGTGCAGGTGTGCGATATCCCCCAGCCTGTTCAGCCCGATGATTTCTTTGCAAAGCCCGTGAAAAAGCCTGAGCCCAAGGAAGAACCCAAGCCTGAACCTGCCGCCGCACCCGTGCCTGTTCCCGGCGATATGGACGCCCTTGACACCTCTGCCCTTGATATGGGCGGATTGGAGTATTTCGACAGCGCCCCGGAAAACGGCGATTACGATGAAAACCTTGATTTTTCCAATGATGATTACGGCGAGATAGACAAGGACAGCATTGCGCTTTCCGATGAATTTACAATGTGAACATTCGGGGTGACCTTATGGGTGCCCCGAAAAAATTTTTTAAAGAATTTTGCAAAATCTCTTTTCAAATCCTGCAAAATGTGTTATAATGAGTAAACAAGGTCAAGAAAAACCGCGAAACGCTGTTTTTGCAGCTTTCTTGCACATATTTTTCATTTTTCACAGAAAGGAACATATAAACATGGATAAAACTCGTATTGGTATAGTTGGCTACGGAAATCTTGGAAGGGGAACAGAGCTTGCAATAAGGCAGACTCCCGACACGGTGCTTTCCTGCGTGTTTACGCGCCGTGACCCGTCCTCTCTTAAAATTCTGACGGATAACGTTCCCGTTTATTCAATTAACGACATTGAAAACCACAAAAACGACGTTGACGTTCTTATCCTCTGCGGAGGAAGCGCAACGGATCTGCCTGTTCAGGGACCCAAGCTTGCAGAAATGTTCTGCACCATCGACAGCTTTGATACCCATGCAAAGATACCCGAATACTTCCCCGCAGTTGACGCGGCTGCAAAGAAGGGCGGAAACGTAAGCATTATTTCCGTGGGCTGGGATCCCGGAATGTTCTCCGTTGCAAGACTTTACGGAAGCTGCATACTCCCCGACGGCAAGGATTACACCTTCTGGGGCAAGGGCGTTTCACAGGGTCACTCCGACGCTATCAGACGAATTGAGGGCGTTGCCGATGCAAAGCAGTACACTATCCCCGTTGAAGCGGCTATCGAGGCGGTAAGAAGCGGCTCAAATCCCGAGCTTACCACACGTCAGAAGCACACAAGAGAGTGCTTTGTTGTTGCAAAGGAGGGCGCTGACAAGGCTAAGATAGAGTCGGAGATTAAGAATATGCCCAACTATTTTGCCGACTACGACACCACCGTACACTTCATTTCCCAGGAAGAGCTTAACCGCGACCACAGCGGCATACCCCACGGCGGCTTTGTTATCAGAAGCGGTCAGACGGGCGTGAACGGCGAGACCAAGCATATTGTGGAGTACAGCCTCAAGCTTGGCTCAAACCCCGAGTTCACATCAAGTATTCTTGTTGCATACGCAAGAGCGGCTTACAAGCTTCACAAGGAGGGCGCAAGCGGCGCAAAGACGGTGTTCGACATTCCGCCTGCATATCTCTCTCCCAAGAGCGGCGAGGAATTGAGAGCGACAATGCTCTGATATATCAAAAGCACGCAGACCCGTTATGGGATGCGTGCTTTTTTTGAAAATGTATAGGGAAGATTTTATGCTTTTGTAGGGGCGGAATCTATTTCCGCCCGAATTTTTCCGTATAATCGGGACGGGAGACCTACCCACTACAAAATTTTGCTTCGTTCAAAACAGTCCACCGGACTGTTTTGAAGAAAAGTTTTATTTGTAGCTCCAACAAGGGGAGGCGGTCTTGTTCGCCTCCCCTCAAAATGCTGTCGCATTTTTCACCCCTTGCTCCGTTTTTTC
>JAGAUA010000022.1 GCA_017847885.1 Oscillospiraceae bacterium | reverse complement strand
TCCACACGCCGTCACCCCGAGACTTCCACTATCACCCACAGAAACAATATCCACGGGATTATCGGGCGTAGGCGTGCCGTCCTGCGTGGATTTGCCGTATAAATTCAGCCCGAGGATGGGATAATCAACAGCGTTGGTTAATGTGTATGACGATTCGTGTGAGACTTCGCTTCCACCCCCTTTCTTACCCTGCCAAAAAGGGTTATGCGCAGAATATGTTCCCATAACCTGAACCTTGCCCGTACCCAGCAGATAAAACCTGTCACGGTCATATCCGTGCATGGTTCCGGAAGAACCCCCTGCAGGAATGACAATAACCCCGTCCTTACCCTCGGCGATGCCGCTGTTAATGGAAATCAGCACATCACCGTCGCTCTGGTTCTGCGCCCAGAAATACGGGTAATTGCGATTAAACTGCACCTCCTGTTCTGTGCCGTCAAGCGTGATAGTCTGTGTGTTTGTTTTTACCATGAAAAGACCTCCTTATTAATATTCAACCTTTGCGTTTCCTGCGCTGACGTATACATAGCCGTTTACATACTGATCCCATACAATACTGTTAGTAAAAGTACCGTCTGATCCCGTCCAACGCTCGTTGCCATTCCAATCAATAATTTTAGCACGTACACCCCATCCTGCCGTTATTTGATATTCGGTTATACACCAGTTTATACTACCGTTATTGTAAACGCTTCCGACTACATTTCCCGAATAACTAAGGAATTTTAATACGTTCATCGTGGGGTACTCCGATGGTGTGGGACCTATTTGATTGCCCTCACCATCATAAACCTGAGCAACGGGAACGCCCGTGCCATCGACATATCTCATGCCGTCTAAATCATGAGTAATCCAGAATTTGACGTAACGCACATCGGCCGGGTCATTGGGATTTTCATACGTTAACCACACGCCGTCAGTTAAATCCGTCACCCCGTAATCAGTAGAAATGCCGTCCTCGTCGGGGTTTAATTCAATTGTAGTATCTGTTGTTTCCCAAGGTTCGTCTATTTCCGCGCCTGCCTTCTTGCCGTCAATAACCCCCTCTCTGTACATTTTTTTCGCCAGCTCAAACGCTGCCGCCTGTTCCATTGTTCGAGCGATGCACCACGCAACGGCGGCTGCATCTGCACCGGACATACCGTCATTGCCCGTCCCGGCTTCGCTTCGCCATTCCGTCATATGTATAGGCAAATTATGTTCGTCGGTGTACCCTGCAACATTTCCCGTGTCGGCATTGTAATCCGCCGCCATTATCTGATTGCCCGTGCTGTCATATACAGCGGTAACAATACGCTTCTCGAATTTTTTTGTGCGCGTGCCGCTCGCAGATTTTGTTATAATTTCATTGCTGTACACCTCAAGGTCATAGGTATAAAAACAATCGGTGTATTCCTCTTCGCGCACCGTTTCTGCTGTTTCAGCTGTTTCCGTATCGCTTTCCTCACTGATTTTTTCGGAACCTATGACTATTGTTATACTGCCTGCATCATCGTCGATTATAGCACGTATATCACCCCCTCCCGACCCTCCGCCCCCTAACATCATTCCAAGAACAAAACCGTCCGAAAAATCACCCATCTGAATTCTCCTCCTTAACACGTTCTTTTTTCGCAGTAATCTTGTTTCCATTGCGCTCCATGGTAAACTTGTACTTTACATCTCCCGGATACGTAATAACTGCCGTCTTGTCGTCGACAAGCTCCGCGCTGTCAAAAACCACGTTTGACACCATCGCGCCGTCAAATTCCACAACACCGTCCGCCGTAGCAGGAGCATACCCGTAACGGTTCTGCACAACACTTCCGTCCTCTTCCTTCTTTTCGGCGCCGATATGCACCAAACCCTGGTAGCGCGTCAGCATAGTCTTGTTGCCCAACTTTTCACCATCGGCAATACGTCTGGCAATGTCCCGGGACAATGCCCCCGTGTAGTCAAATTCGTTTTCGATAACATCATTCCTGCCGCAAGAAATAACGATACCCCAAGGCGACGGATATTTCACCATGTTGTTCGCAATACGGGTCATACCGTCAGCAAAATCGATCTCAGCGTCAATTTCAGCGTGTCCTAAACCATAGTCAATGACCGCCTTCTTGCACTCCCACGCCTGATATACGTACCCTTTGAGCCGCCCCATTATAAAGCTTGCAAGCTCCTGCGAAGCAAACTCCGTGGAGATTTTAAGCGTACCGAAAATATCGGCATTTTCGTTGCCCGAAATATATTCTTTTTCGCCGTCCGTCATAATGACCTGCTCGATAGGACCTTTCACGCTCTTTTCGATAACGGTCGTATGATGTAACGCTTGACTTCCTGCGCACTCCACCATGCCGAAGGGAATAAACCTCAGAATGTCATCATTATTGACCTTGAAATATCCGCACCAAGCCGCCGAAATAGCCTCCAGAAGTCCGCGGCAGGTTTTTCCTGAAACGTATTCCTCGCTTATTTTGAACGATGGTATTAAATCTATAACGGAGCTCCAGTGTTCAAATCCGCATTGTGAGGCAATATCCGCAACAATATCCGTGCTTTCCGCATATCCGTTGCTGAATGAAATATTCTGCGGGATAAATTCCTGATCTGTGAACATCATTCTGTCATAGCACTTGAACGTGACCGAGCCGCCGCGTTTGCTCCTGCTGGCAATGTAAAATGTCGGTGCAAACCTAATCGGCGAGTCGACCCGTCCGAAGGTCACTGCTGCATTGGGTGGGACCGTGTTTCTGCCGTATTCCTCCGCCGTGACCGTAACATTGAATTCCGATGTGCAAACTCCCGACGTCCCGAAACCGTTCGCAGTCTGGGTAATTCGTACATCACCGAAGCGATCAAACTTGCTGCCTGCGATGGTCAATTCGTAGCTAAAGCCCACCTCCGGCAATTACGATTTCCTTTGCATTAAGCGTAAAATTAAGCTTGTAGCGCGTCCCGTAGAAATTTGCCTGCTCAAGGCTTCCGGGGATATCATCGCAATAGCATTCTCCCGTAAAATCGGGACATTCAACGGTAATGCTCTCCTTGTTCAGCTCCGCCGCCAAAGCCTTGAAATCCTCGGCACTAAGCCGCCCCGTGGAAATTTTAAGACTAAACTGCTTTCCTTTAAGAATTTTCTGCGTGTTCCCCAAATAGTCCGTGAAGTTGTTCTCATCATCGTATACGCTTCTCCATGACGGCGAGTAAGCACCGATGTTCATAAGCGTAAATCCGCCTATTTTCACCATGTATCCGCCGTTAAGCTTTTCGCCGCTTTTCAGCTCATAATCCATTGCTTTCACTCCTTATAAATTAAGCGTATTTCCGCCCGTCCGCGTCCCCGTGTCGATAAGATCCTGAATAGTGGTCTCAATGTACTGCTTGTCATTCAAATTAATGGTTATCGGAGTGCTTCCGAGGATATATTTTTCACCGGTACCGCTGTTTGCCGCACCCGTTTTCCCTGCACCGCTGTAAGCCGCGGTAAATATGCCCGATATCGCAGAAAGATCGTTTACTCCACCCATGCCGTCAATAATGCCCTGCAAGTAGCTCTGCGCAGTCTTTGCACCCTCAGCATAAGCCGTTTCGGGCATATCTCCGAATATCTTTTCAACCGCGGACGTAGCTTCTTTGTTAAGCTCCTCCTGCTTGTCGGAAATAATGCCTTGCGAAACACTCTCCGACTTTTCCTGAAGCTTCTCCCAATCGGAATAGTAAAGCTTCCGCTTGTCCTCAGAAAGCCCGAGAAGTGTGTTTATAAACCGCTGACGGCTTCCGTCCTCATAGCTCATACCATTGATTTTTTCAAGCAGACTGTCACTTATGCCCGTGCTTTTAAGCTTATCAAGAGAAGATTTGTACTTGTCTATCTTCTTTATTTCCGCGTCAAGGTCTGTAAGGATCTCCACAGGCTTTCCGTCCTTGCCCGTTACCGTCTCCGAAAGGTCGATGTTCAGCAGCTCTTTTTTTACCTGCTCCTTCTGCTTTACAAGGTCACCGTACTTGTCGGCAAGTGTATCCGAAAGCGCCTTCGAGCTTTTTTCCCATGCCGCAAGCTGTTCCTCTGCAATTTCCTTTTCATTCTTGGAAACATAGTCATATAACCATTTGTAATAGCTGTCCCATGTGTCCTCGTTTTCATTGCAGCATTGCTTCACAAGCTGGGATTTCAGTTTGTATTCGTCAGCCTCAGTAATGTTGCCTCTGTCTCGGTCAGCGGTTATCCTGTCCCATGAGGATTTTATAAGGGCAACACGTTCTTTTTCAGCCTCTTCCGTAAGCTTCTTGGAAGCGTCCGCCTGCTTTTGGAGATAATCCTCATGCCGTTTGAGTTGGTCATAATAAGCAACCGATTCGGTGTTTGCATTTTCATCAAGGTACTTTTTCAGATCGGAATAATACTTCTCTTCGCTTATTTTCCTAAGCTTGAGGCTTTTATCAAGGTCTGCAACCTTTTCGTTAAGCGCCGTTTCGTATTCTGTCACCTCTTCCTTGAGTGCCTTTTTTCTTTCCTCAATATCAAGTGCTGCCGCCTTGCCTCTGGCTTCCGCTTCTTTGGCCATTGCTGAACTGCCTGACTGAACGCCGCTGGCTGAATCTTCATAAAGCTGGTTTATATCATTTTCCAATGATATTATTTCAGATTCAAGCTCTTCAAGATTTGATTTTGTTTCGTTATATCCGCTAAGGTCCGTATTTAACAGCCATCTTTTAGCGGAAATATAATATCCTTCTTCTTTTTTTCTTTCCTCCATTTCTTCAATGGTTTTCTGATATTCACGCTGTTTTTTGTACAATTCTTCGAGTTCATCTTCATATGCGTTCGTTTTTGCTTTCTTACGCATTGCAGCTATAACACTATCAATAGAATCTGCAAGAGAGTTGTATGACCCTGCTTGTTCGTCAATAAGCCGAGTACCTTCCGGCATATATTTCTGTAATTCTTCTGCCAAATTTTTGAGTTGTTCTTCCTGACCTAAAGTACGGTTTTCTGTATTTAGCAGTTCCTCATATTTTTGCGCTTTCTTTTCAATAGCAACTATTTCTGCTTCAGAATTTTCAATATTTTCGGCCGTAGTTTGCTTAATTTTCTCATATTCTTCATTAAGATTTTTAACTTTTTCATACGCTTCATCCGTTTTGCTAGCAAAGGTTATAAGTCCCACAGTAACCGCCGCAAGGGCAGAAGCAAGCAACACATACGGATTCGCCGCTGCAGCAGCATTCATACCCTGCTGTGCAGTAGTAGCGGCTTGTGTAGCTGTTGTAAGAGATTTAACGGCAGCAACCGTAGTCTGAATAGCATTGCCAGCTTTCATTGCCCCGTAAAATGTGCCATAAGCTGTTGCAAGCGACAAAATAGTCTTATGGTGTTCCAACGCAAATGAAGTTACCTTTCCGATTATATTTCCTATAACTTCAATGCTGTTTCCGATTTGGGGCATCTCGCTGTTAAACTTGCTTGTCAGCTCGTTTATCTGGGGCAGAAGCTTTTCACCGAGAGCCGCTGCCATGTTTTCCATGTTCAGCTGTGCAATTCTCTGCTGGTTTGCAAAACTGTCCGCAGTTCTGACAAAGTCACCCTGCGCGTCCGCCGTAACAGACATAAGATAGTTGTACCGAAGCGTAGCCTTTTCCGCTTCCGTCATGTTTTTGTATGCCTTTTCAATGCCCTCCGAAAGCGCATAGGCTTCAAGATTGGCAACCGACATATTGATACCCAGCTGTTTCAAAGGCTCAGTCTCACCCGATATACCGGAACGAATCTTTTCAAATGCCTGTTTGACGTCCAAGTTATGAAAAGAAGCCATATCGCCTGCAAGCCCAACCATAGCAGTGGACATATTTGCAACTTCATTCTGCGTAAGCCCCATTGATTTGAGCATCGCGCCCATTGTTCCCGTGTACTGCTGCGCCGCAAGGGACGAAATGCCGAAGCTTTCTTCAGCCGCGTCCGCCCATGTGTATATCTGCGCCGCACCGTCTCCGAATGTGGTATCTACAACGTTCTGAACTTCCGTAAGGTCGGAAGCAAGCTCTATTCCCTTTGAAATAAAGCTTTTTACCTCTTCCGCCGCCCTGCGCAGACCGTCAGCAATAAGGTCGCCTGCAATATTGCTTTTCAGCAGGTCGCCGAAATTTATAACACTGTCTCCGGCATTGTCAAGAGTGCTTTCAAGCTGCTTTGTTTCGTTTGCAACATCTTCCGTGTCACCTGCTGCCGCCCTGAGCCTTGCCGCCGTGGTATTAAGCTCCGTCTGATACTGCCTCAGCTTGCTTTCCGTGTTGGCAATTTCACGCTGATATGCCCTCTGCTCCGCTTCCGATATATCCCCGTTTGCAGCAGCTTCGTTCACCTTTTCTTCCACCAGCCGAAGATTTTCAAGCTTTTTCTTGGTGTTTTCTATCGCATCTGATGTAAGGTCAAACTTGTTTTGCAGATTTTCTACATTGGTACCGTCAAACCTTAAAGCGTCATTTACCACTTTAAGCTCAGCGGAAATATTCCGTGCATCCGCTTCAACAGTTTTCAGCGCCTCTTTTATTCCCGACGTGTCAGCGCCGATTTTCGCCATGTATCCGTACTTGCTTGCCATACTCTCATTCCTTTTCGAGAATTTCTTTTATCCTTTTGTCCAGCTCGGCACGGGCATCGTCCTGCCCCTTCCGAATATGCTCTATTGCCGCAACAGGACTCCCATTGCGTGCCTTGTGCCCCAGCTCAAGCAGATGTGCTATATGATAATTGGCCTTGTTGCGTGCATAACCCTGCGTCCTGTTTTCGTAATTTCTTACAACCGTTATCCAGCCTTTTTTGTATGCTCCCGGCTGTAAGTTTTCTTTGGCAGGTACCTTTACACCGCCGCGCTTCACCATTATAACGCCCGATTTCGGCACCCTTTTTCTTACGGGGGAAAGCTCCGTAATCTCCTCATGTGCCCTGTCTGTACATTCCTTTACCGCCTTGCTTATCTCGCTGCTGACCTGCTCGGTGTATGTGTTCAGCCCGTCAATAATAGCCTCGCCCAGCTTTTCAACATCAACATCCATATTCTCACTCCATTGCAGTTTACTGCAAACATGAAAATACCGTCCGAAAAGGTGTTACCCTCGGGCGGCATTTTCACATCTCCAAATCCTCATCGGCGTCCTCACGGGTAAGCCGATATGCGTTATTCAGATACTTACGCCCGTCCTTAGTCTTGGAAAGCGCCGAAATAAAAGCGTCACGTTCAAGAAGCCAGTAATCAAGTATCGGGATACCGTCCACAGCATAAATATCAAGCCCCGAATAGTCCGAAACCATCTTGTCAACAGAGGTGTAAACCGTGTATTTTATATCATCGGCTTCCTTTTTCACGGGATAGTATGGAACTTCAAGCCCCGTTCCCTCACGTATCTTTTTAAGGCTATCTATGTACGCCATGCAAAGAAGCTGCTGCTCCGATATGTCAAGCGGCACGCCCTCAATGAGCATACCGCCGACTGTGTCATAATTGCCCGTGCGCTCGCATTCAAGGAGCATATCCCAGACCGCTTTACTGCAAACAGGCACCATGTACATACCGGAAATAAGCTGTATCGGTATCTTTTCTATACCCAGCCTTATCATGAAGAAGCCTTGTTGACATTAACAGTATAGGTAAATACCTTCTTGTCAGCATCGGTAACCGAAACAGTAATTGTATTGCTTCCCTGAGAAAGCGAAGCAGTCTTACCGTTTTCAACCTTTGTTTCGCCGTTCTTGATCTCTACCGTGTTTCCGTCCGCCTTGGCAGCAGCAGTAATAGCAACAGTTGC
Source organism: Oscillospiraceae bacterium (assembly GCA_017847885.1). Classification (GTDB taxonomy): domain Bacteria; phylum Bacillota; class Clostridia; order Oscillospirales; family Ruminococcaceae; genus RGIG8773. The sequence goes on along the minus strand of JAGAUA010000022.1, from coordinate 24,769 downwards.
CTCGGTCGCAGAAGCCGTGTAATTCTTCACGTAGGGGTTAAACGCAGGTGTAAGAGTCAGACCTCCTACCAAAAGCGAAGAAAGCACAGGCGCCGTTCTCATATCGTCAATAAGGATAAGCGTACCCTCGTCATCGGAAGCCTCCGAACGGAAAAGGCAGTCAATAACGGTCGCACTGTCCTGCTTGAAATCGAAGGTAAAGCCCTCGTTGTTCTTACCCACGATAATAACGCGGAGATTTTTGTTCTTATGCTCGAAGCCGATTACCCAACGGCTGTTCTTTTGATTTCCCAGACCGCCTATCTTGATACGTGTAGTACCATCGGTAAGTTTCTCGATGCGAGCAGTAGAGCAAAGCTTTTCAAGAGTTTCGCCGTCCCAGGTCATCATGCCCGACTTCATTGTTACCTTTTCCTTGGTGATCTCCTCGATAACAACATAACCAAGATCGTCCTGGTCCTCGTATTTTTCCGTTGTGTACTCAAAGGACGCACCGCCCTTTACACGGCCGAGAATGTTCTCGGTGCTTGCAAAAAACTCGTCCCAATTAGTAGGAAGCGTGCCCGTGTACTCCTGAATGTGAATGTGACCGCTTCCAAGGGTGTATTCCTTTTCCATTTATAAATCCTCCTCAAAATCTGTTGTGACCTCAAAAGTGTATGTGGTCGTGTCGGCATCCATGTCCGAATCGTACTGCCTCTTGCGGCTGAAATGTCCGCAACCTCTGAGGATAGCCTCGATCTCTTTTTCAAGATTTCTGTCCTCTGCCGTGCGGCGCTCCTTAAAGTTAAAGCGGAATACTATCGTATGCTCCCAGAATAAGCTGAAATCGTCCGCCCCGTCTGCAACGCTTTCGGTGTTGCTCCATACAGCAAAGCAATGCTCTTTCGGAATAGAAGCAAAACCGTCCTCTTTGACGGGAATACCCCGTCCATTGAGTAAATCAAGAAGCCTTTCAAGTCCGTTCATATGATCTGCCGCCTTCCTCTCATGCGAATTTCAGCGTGCCTGAAACCAACGTCCTCAGGCGGAGAAATAATGCTGTATGTGCTTTCCGAGTCCCCCGAAATATGCACCATTCTGCACCTCTGTGGAAGAAACTTGATGATTTCTTTGTTATAGCGAACGGAAATGTTGACATATTCGTCCGCATTTCCGCCCATCATATTCACCCAGTATTCGGAGTTCCTCAAGCCCTTCAATTCAGCGTATACAGTATCATTTCCGCTTTCAAAAATAAAGTCCTTCCACTCCTCGTTGTCGTTAAGAAGCTGAAATTTTACCTTTTCTCTAAGCGTTCCTGCGTTCATATCGCACCGCCTTAAACAAGATTTCGCGAATGCATATTCAGAATAAGCTTGACCGTGGGATTTGTCCTTTCCGACTGTACCGCCATGGAGCGGACATCGTACATATCTGAGCAAATGCAGTAAAACGCAATTGACAAGTCCTCAAAGTCGTCAAGCTCTTTTTTCGGTATGCCCGTGTAGCTGATTATAAGCTTTTCAGCGGCCACCATAACAGCCTCGATAAACTTATCATCGTTTTTATCGTAGACTCGAAGATAATCCTTAACGCTGTCAAGCGTTATCTCGCTTATTTTCATCGGACTTCACACCTTTTTTATTTGAAGCCTTTGCCTCGTCCGCATTTTCGGCTGAAGGCTTCACATTTTTAACCGCTTCCGCATATCCGCAGGAAATGAGAGCGGAGGCATTGCTGTCGTCGATATCTTTAACCTCTCCGATATGCATAGATACAGCCCCGGTAAAGCTTGTAAGCGCTTTAATTTTCATTTATATAACACTCCTTGCTTATTCTGGCATTTTCAAAACTCTGACTTTTTTGCTGTCAGAAATTGTGCCGTCAAATTCTCCGAAAGAAAGAATACCAAGCATATGCTTCATTCCCATTGTGCACCTAATTGTAAAAACGGTACCAAATCAAGTACACATTAGCTATTCGTGGATATATTACCGACGAAGCGGTAATATATCTCAACTCTTTGAATTGTTTCCTTATCGGACTTTTCTCTGCCGAACACCACAATTTTATCAATGAGCATATGCACGATTTCGTGGTCAAGCTCGGTGATGTTTTCATACTGCGAAATCAGCTCAACGAAATCATCAATGCCTTTTGCCCTCTTTTCGTAATCCTCAACAATAGCGGCATACTCCGAAAGCTGATTTTTAAGCTCAATCTGTTCCGCTTCAAGCTTTTTCGACATCGCAATATAACGCTCGTCCGAGATAACTCCGAACACTCTATCCTCATACATCTTCTGCAAAATCGCGTCGATTTCATATAAGCGTTTGTGCGCTTTTTCCGACTTCTGCTTGCAAAGGGCGGCTTCGCTGTTCTTTCCGCTTTCCGACAGCTTCCGTAGGTGCTCCGCATATTTCGCTCTGTCCTCAGCCGCAAGTCTGACATTCAGCTGAACATCGCTCAACACTGTTTTCGTAAGTTGTTCAAGCGTAATGTAGTGGCTGGTCTTGCAGGTAGAATTTTCAGAGCTTCGATAGCGTATATGGGCAGGACAGCGGTAAGTGCCTTTAATTGTCTTGCTTGTGCTTCGCTGATAGGCAAGCCTGCAATTACAATCACTGCAAAATACAAGTCCTCTGAAAATATTATCGGGATTGAGATGGTAATCTCTCTGCTTGGTTTCAAGCCGCTTCTGCACCATTTCAAAATCAGCGTGGCTGACAAAGGCTTCGTGTGCGTTAGGGATAATAACCTGTTCTTCTTTCGGAACCTCCACGCTCTGCTTGGTCTTGAAATTCTTGCGTATTCTCCGCAGACACACCATATCGCCTGTGTAAACGGGATTGCTTAAAATCTTGTGCACCGAGCGTCTGCCCCACACATATTTGTGCTTCGGGAAATTCGGAGCATTCTGTAAGCCCTGACTTGTCATATACTGCGCTTTGGGTATCATAATCTTGCGGCGTTCAAGTTCTTTTCCGATAAGATGACAGGACACTCCTTCCAAAGCAAGCTGAAACATCAGCTTCACAACCTCGGCATTTTCATTCGGAACAAGCCTGTGAACATTGCCCTCGGCTTTGTCATAGCCGAAAGGAGCCTTTCCCATAATCAGACCGCCGTTGCGTGCTTTCGTGTGCAGGGCAGTCTTTATCTTGCGGCTGCAATCCTTGGCGTACCACTCGTTAATGATATTCTTGAACGGTGCAAATTCGTTATCACCGTTGTCGGAATCAACCCCGTCATTGACAGCGATAAACCTGACATCGTTCTGCGGAAAGAATATTTCGGTGTAATATCCCGTCTGCAAATATTCTCGTCCAAGTCGGGACAAGTCCTTCACAATAACAGTACCGATTTTCCCGATTTCAATATCCTGTATCATACGCTTGAAATCGGGACGTTCAAAATTCGTTCCGCTGAAGCCATCGTCAACGTAAAAGACATAATCGGAAAACCCGTTGTTCTTCGCATACTGCGAAAGATAGGTTTTCTGATTCTGTATGCTCATACTCTCGCTGCCGACCTCATCATCACGGCTGAGTCTGCAATAGATTGCTGTTAATTTATTCTGCTGTTTCATATTCGTTACCTTTTCCTTTCTGACTAATGAATATTAGGTTTGAACAGCAGATTTATGATTTTTGTGTATTCATATTTTACCATAAACGAGGGTAAAAGTAAAGGTACTGCTGTTGTAATATTCAAATTTTTATGGTATACTCTATGTAAGAATTTTTGAGGGAGGTCGGCAGAATGTTACGCTGTGATTTCAGTTCGGTAATCGGAATAATCAGAGAATATATAAGCGAGGGCAACGCAACAACCCAGCCCGAGCTTATCGGCGACCTATTCTGCACCTTTCTGGAAAAGAACGACGACTTCGATTTTGATAACGGGCAGATTAACCGCTGGATAAAAGGCTTAGCCGCCGTAAGTCCGAAAATAGCCGAGTTCTATCAGCGCAAATCCGCCGTCGAAAGCCTTGCTTCGGATATCGAAACACTTATCTTCCCGATTTTGTACGATACCGCTATGGCGGCTGAAAATATATACACTCTCGTAATGAACGACATATCAATTTCAGAGCAGAAAAGAATTGAGCTGACAGCAGATTATCCCGAAGATATAGCCGCATTTATGGCAACGGTAATTATCTTTGCAATAAGCCGTAAATTTGAAAAGCGTGATATAAAATCCATTGCATTGGGAACATTATCACCTGTTGTATCTGATATGATTTTCGATGGCGGAGTACCGAAGCCCTGCAAGCATTTCTGCGGTAGGGATACAGAGCTTGAAGGCTTACACGAATTGCTGAATACGCATAACAAGGTTTTCATTCACGGTATTGCAGGTATCGGCAAAAGCGAATTTGTCAAAGCCTACGCAAGTGCGCACAAAAAGGAATACACAAACATTCTGTATTTTCAGTATAACGGCAGCTTGCAAAAAATGATTGTGGATATGGATTTTGCGGATGATAACTCGGACGATGATGAAACCGAGCGTTTCAGAAAACACAACCGCTTTCTGCGCAGTCTGAAAGATGATACCCTGATTATCGTTGACAACTTCAATACCACAGCTTCAAAGGAAACAAAGCTGGATATCCTTATGAAATACAACTGCCGTGTAATTTTCACCACACGCAGTAATTTTGAAATCGGAACAGCATTTGAGCTGACAGAGATTTCAGATATTGATACCCTTGTAAGCCTTGCGGGAAAATTCTATTCCGACCTTGACAGCAACAGAGAAACTGTTGTGAAAATAATCGAAGCAGTATACCGTCATACCCTTGCGATTGAAATGTCTGCAAGACTGCTTCAAAAGGGAATGCTTGAGCCTGACGAGCTGTTGTCAGCACTTTTGAGTTCAAGTGCAAATCCTGACAGCACTGATAAAATAGGTATAAACAAGGACGGCGTAAACACCAAAGCTACATATTACAATCATATCCGCACGCTGTTTTCGCTGTATCTTCTTGACGAGGACAAGCAGAGCATTATGCGCTGTATGGTCTTTATTTCCCAGACAGGTATCCGTGGAAGAATGTTTGCAAAGTGGCTGGGGCTTAATGCAATGGACAATATAAACGAACTTGTAGAGCTTGGCTTTATCACAAATCCTGAAATGGACAGAATTTCGCTTCTGCCTATGGTGAGGGATATTGCGATTGAAGATTTGTGTCCATCGGTAACAAATTGCAATACGCTGATAAAGTCGATATATTCAATATGTATACAGCACGGAAAAGACGTTCCGTACTATGAAACGCTGTTTTCGGTTATCGAAAATATTGTTGATATAATCAAGAATGATGGCAACGCTGAATATCTGCTGTTTCTTGAGGACACCTTTTCATATATGGAAAAATACCGTTATGCAAGCGGTATGAGAAAAAATGCCGAAGCAATGAAAATACTGCTTTCAGATGAAAACATCGGCACTCAGAATGACAGAGCCTTGCTTCTTAATAATCAAGCCTCCTGTGAGGGTTTACTGGATAAAAATTATCCCAAAGCTATCGCACTTGAAAGAAAAGCGATTTCCGTTTGCAAGCCCGAAGATAACCTTGTTCTTGCCGCAAATCTGAATATGAACTTAGGCTTCCTTTATCATTACAGCGGCGATTATGACAATGCGAAAATCTTTATAGAAAAAGCTATGCAGCTTCTTTCGCAGGCAAACACCATAAACAACGATGTTATCGTTATGTCAAGGAATTACGCCCGACTTATTGCGGCAATGGGCGAGCCGTACAAGGCTATTGAAGCTATGAAAAAATGTGCGGCGCTTGTAAAGTCAGAAAACACCGACAAGTGTACCGATTACGCCGACCTGATTTTCGATGTTGCGGCAATAAGCCTGCAAATCGGGAATACGGATACCGCAAAAACATATTTCATAAAGGCATTCAATATTTACAGAGAAATCCTGCCGCAAGCGGATTTAACCGAAAAGGCAGAGCTTGCGGCAGATTATCTGAAGCGTGTGGGAATTGCAAATACAGATAATTTCCTAACCCTTACCCAAAATGCTGAATAAGCCGCACAACCAAATCCGCTACAACAGCGATAGGCGAAATCCATAACAGTATATCCTGCCAGCTTTCGATCTTACGCATTTTCTCAATGACTTTTTTAACGTTAGCAGTCTGCACCTTGCATTTGTCGGTGCAGGCTGTGATTTTTTCTTCCATAGCGGTAACGGATTTCTGCGAAGCGTCAAGCATTTTTGCAAAGGAAAGCGCCTGCTGCTTCTGAATATTTCCGTAAACATTATTCAGAATATCAACGACTTCTCCCTTTATTTCTTTTCTGTACTGCTCTTGCACGTTCAGCGTGTTCAGCTGATTGTCGTTCATCTTCTGTAGTTCTCTTTCGGTAGCGGTCATAAAGTCGGTCAAAGTCCTGCACATCTTCTCCGTTGTTGCGAGAAGGAGCGCTACCTGCAATTTGTCCTCCGCTTCTTGTCTGTCCTGTTCCCGAAGGGACAGCACCTTCCGATACAAATCGTTCAAGTCCAGCTGCGGCCTCGTCAACTCCGTATGCGGCTGACTGCTCAAGCTGTTCGGTGCGTTGTTTCTTGGTAAGCTCATATTCTATCCCCTTTCTTGTATAAATTTCTCCAAGCCTGCTTCCTCTGACGGAAACGGGCTTTCCGTTTTTGTCCTTGTATTCGGGGTGTCGGTAGGAAACGGTGTTTCCAGCAACTCGGCACTCCACATTGTAATGCTCCGACAGTCCTCGGATAACATCATCAAAAGTCTTGTTATTCGGGTCGGCAAGCTCAATTTGAATAACCTCCCGAAGCTCGTCCTTGAAGGTTTCTGCACCACGCTTTTTCATCTGCTGTTCCGCAAAAGTTTCCCTGTCACGCTGATTATCCAAATCGTGATTGTAGAAATTATCACGGACGGAATTTACAAGCCCACGCTTTAAGCATTGATCTCCGAAGAACTCGGACATCTCATACAAATCATGCTGATTTCTGCGGTAGGACTTGCCCGTGTCGAAATTGCAGTTACTTATTAAAAAGTGTGCGTGAATATGCTCACGGTCTGTATGCACCGCAAACAAAACCTCAAAGCCCTTGTCATACATAAACTTTTTCGCAAACTCCCTTGCGATTTCGTATGCTTCACGGTAGGTAAGCTTATCGTTATCGTCAGGATGAAACGATATGGACAGCTTGTGGGCAAGAATTGTATTGGGCTTCAATTTGCTGTAACTTTTGCCGTTCAGCTTTCGTGTAACAAGAATACTGTTTGCGAAATTATCACGGTTACAGCCGAGAGCGTCGTATAAATCGTGTGCAGTTTTAACCGTTCCGTTACGCACCTGTTCAGGCTTCTTGCCGAGCATATACAGTGCGGCGGCTTTAAGCTGACCTGCGGATTTGCAGGGCTTGTAATCTACGTTCACATTTCCGAAGGGCATCAGCTTTCCTCCTCAACGTGAACGCTGGGTTTATCCAGAAAACTGCTGACTTTATCGAATATATTAAAGTACGCCGTCCTCATTCGGAGTATTTCTCCCTCGGCTTCCGTGTGTCTGCCGATATTAACGAGGTAGGCAATCTGATTGAGATTGACGCCGATTTTGCGAAGCTCGTTACAAAGGCACTTAACATCATCGGTAAAATGGTAAGCTGTAACCTTTGAGCTTTTCAGCAGCTTCACAAGGAAATCGGTTTTGCTGAGTCCGCTGGCGGCTTGCTTTTTGTTGAACAGGGCAAGCTCGCTGTCGGACAATCGCACCGCAAGTTGATGACTGCGGTTTCTGTTGATTTTTTGTGTCATTTTAATCATTTTTCCGATAGGAAAAATCACTCCTTTCGATGTTTTGTGGTTTCGCTTGCGAAATTCCGCACAATGTGCGGAAAACAAAACTCGTAGCTTGAAACTTGTTTCAAGCCATCCTTCTCTCCACGCTTATGCGTGGTGTTGTCGGGAGGTCTCGGAGGGTGTCCCTCTGAGCAGGTCGTACCGAAAGGAAAGTCATATTTCACCGTCAGTTGAAATGTGGCTAGCCGTCGGTACTACCTGCCTATGCGCAGAGCCTGCGCCCGCAGTTCCGCCTTTTAATGGCTTGTCATAAATTTGCAGACAAGCAAAACGGCGGTTTCGTCAGAATTGCGGGGGCTGGCTTGAAGCATTAACGCTCCCTGCGAGTAGGCTTTTGCAAAAAATAGCAGTATCCGCCGCATTTGATATATGTGCAGTATCAATATGCGGCGTTTCTGCTATCGCTGTTTTCGGCAGTCTGGTTTCGGTATCATTTCCGCTGTGTTCCGATAGCGGTGTGATACCGAAATACATAAAAATTACTATCCGCCGATAAAATCAAGGTCTACATCTGTGATTTCTTCCGCTTGCTTTGGGCGTTCGGACGGAGGTGTGGGAATACAAGGCTGTGCAAGTCCCGTAAGACAGGCGGCGAGAAAGCTGGGCATTGCCTTTTCAACTGCCGTGCCTATTTGTGCAACCACTCTCTGCACAAATTCGTCCTCTTTCTCCCGTGTTTCAAAATATGGGTCATCACAGGTTTTGTAATACCGCTGAAAATATTCCGTTACCGCAATAACAACAGCATTGGTGTAGGACTTGAATTTCTCCTTGTCCATATTCTGAAGCTGTTCCCAAGCCTCACGATGAAGCGGTTTATCCAGATTGAAGCGCAGGCAAATGGATTTTGTCAATCGTTAGATACCTTCTTTCGTAAGGTCATATATGCGAGCTGTTCATAGCCTTTGGCGGTTGCACAAATATCGTCGATAATTGTTACACGCTTGTCGTCGTACTCGCCGAAATTTTTGATAAGACAGCCGCCTCCGCCTGTAACATACAGCCGCATAAGGTCAGGATTGTACTCATACTTGCGGAGCGTTTCAAAGATTTCCGAGCAGTATTCACGGACAGCCTCGGTAATGCAGTTAAGATATTTTTCTGAAATATCCGCATTGCCGAAGCGAATAACCTGTTCAATAATGGTGTCATCAATCTTAACGCCCAGCTTGTCCATTACCGCATTTTTAGCAGAGATTACGCACTGGTTTACACCAAGCTTTTCAGTATAGCACTTGCTTTCAACGGGCTTCTTATTATTGATATACATAACATTCATTGTGCCGTTGCCGATATCCGCAAGCATATTAACTCCCGTCATTTCGTGAAGCCTGTCGATTACGGCGGTGTAGCCCTGCGGATAAACCGAACAGCCGACTATTTTAATGTGATACGGCTTATCCCGGTAAACAAAGCGCACATCATTGTTTCGTGTAATGTAGCTTCTGAAATCCTCACGCTGGGTTTTCACCCAAGTCAGTGGCAGACCTGCGGCAATGTGTACTTCCGCTTCTGAAACACCCTGCTGCGAAAGCTCACGGGCGATTGCCATAAGGGTAAAAAGGTAGAAGTCGTTGTCTGTGGACTTGTCCGCAACAAATGGCTTGTGTCCCTCGCCCATACGGTAATACATTCCGTCATAGACGAGAATGTTGCCGCCAAAGGTCGGCTCTATGGTGTAGGCTGTAACGCCTGTGGGGGTTACGGTGTTGGCGGTTTTGATGTTGCCGTAGCCGTGGTCGATACCGATAATCTTTATTCCGTTTCTGAGTTCTTTCATGCTGATTCCTCCATATTTTCATTGTTTATTTTGTTTTCGAGCAGCTGCAAAATGAGCTGTTCGGGCTTCTTTTCTGCTGTACTGTCCGCAAAGGAGCTTACGATAAAGGTGATTTTTCCGACCTTTTCGGTATGCTCGCATAGCGGTTCGTATCTTTTAGCTATCAAACGCATTGTCCTTTCGATATACTTATTCGGCGCAACTGCTATCGTTGCCGGCAAATGCGATAGCGTTTCGCCGTAATTCAAGTATACTCCTTTGGGAACGAAAAGGCATTGTGTGGAAATTGAGCGGAAATTGAGGGGTTTTACTTTTTATTCGCAAGTCCATATTGCTTTTTCCTGTAAAAAGTGATATAATACAATTTGGAAAAATTAAATGCTATCAGAATACAGGTGCACTTGTGCATAAAAGGAATCGGGTTAGAATCCCGAGCAAGGCCGTTGCCGTATTTTGCTGTGATACATACAGGATTTAATGTCAGTCACTGAGAGTAATCTTGGGAAGGCGTATGTATGCCGATATAGTCGGCGAGCAATAAGTCGGAATACTTGCCTGTGTTTTGCTCGTAATTTATACGGGTGTTGTTTAAAATCTGCGGAACTCTGGAGTTTAGGCAATGATACGAATGAGTAAGGGAAACTATAGGTTGACCCTGCCTTTTTTGTCGTATCACGGAATTTAAGCACTGTTAAGTTACAAGCTTGCAGTGCTTTTTTTATTTTGGTGAAATATGAGTACAGAAAAAGAATTAAAGGCTATCGAATTACTGAAAGCTAAATATAATGAGCTTGGCAGACTGCCAAAGAAAACTGAATTTGTCGGAACAGAGCTTACTTTTGTAAAATCAATTTTAGGACCTCTGCCAAGAGCATTTGAAGCGGCAGGACTGAAAGAAGTATCGCCTATGTATCTTGAAAAATTAAAAAGACGTGGGGGTAAGAAACGTCGCCGTCATCATTATAAAATAAAGGAGAAGAAAAATGCTTGAAGAGTATGTTTACCACGGCAAGAGAAAGTTAAGGTGCGGTTATACAACAGGTTCCTGTGCGGCAGCGGCGGCAAAGGCTGCGGCAGAAATGCTCATTACAGGAGAAACGCTTTCCTCTGTCAGAATAAGCACTCCTAAGGGCATTGATTTAGACCTTGAAGTTCTTGAGTCTGTCACAAGCAGGGACTATGCCGAGTGTGCCATAAAAAAGGACAGTGGCGACGACCCTGACATTACAAATGGAATACTTGTGTTTGCAAAGGTGAGTTATATTCCTTGCGGTATTGAAATTGCGCGCGGAAAAGGTATTGGGGTTGTCACGAAGGCAGGACTTGACCAACCTATGGGTGAATTTGCCATAAATTCTGTGCCGCGAAAAATGATTACCGAGGCTGTAAATGAAATTGTAGAAAAATTTGATTATCACGGCGGTTTTCGTGTAGAAATTTCTGTTCCCGACGGCGAAGAAATCGCAAAGAAAACCTACAATCCACGAATGGGAATTGAGGGTGGGATTTCCATAATCGGCACAAGCGGAATTGTGGAGCCTATGAGTAATTCTGCACTTATTGATACTATCCGCGTTGAAGCGAAAATGCGACAGGCGGATGGGTATAGAAATCTTCTCCTTACCCTCGGAAATTACAGCGAAAGTTTTGTTCAGAACACAATGTCCTTTGCCCTCGAAAAAAGCGTAAAATGCAGTAATTTCATAGGCGAGGCTATTGATATAGCTCTTGAAACAGGCTTTGAGCGAGTGCTTATTATCGGACATATCGGAAAGCTTGTGAAGCTCGGTGCAGGTATTATGAACACTCACTCTGCACAGGCTGATGGACGTATGGATGTACTGGTTACCTGCGGAGTTCTTGCCGGTGCAGATATTGACAGCCTGAAAAAAATACCCGAATGTGCGACTGTTGACGCCGCACTTGATATTCTTAAAGAAAACGGATATATGGAGAAGACTCTTGAAATACTGGCACAAAGGGCGGAATATTACCTTAATGCAAAGGTTAAAAATGAAATAGAAATCGGTGCGGTGATGTTTTCTGATAAGCATGGTATAACTGTGAAAACCTCGCTTGCCGATAGGCTTATTGATTTGATTTCGGAGGAATACAATGGTTAATTTTGTAGGCGCAGGCTGTGGTGCGGCGGATTTGATAACTATTCGGGGAAAAAATCTGCTTGAAGAAGCTGACGTTATTATTTATGCAGGCTCACTTGTAAATCCCGAACTGCTGAATTACGCAAAGAATGACTGCGAAATACATAACAGCGCATATATGACCCTTGACGAGGTTATTGCTGTTATGGAGAAGGCGGAGAAAGACGGTAAAAATGCCGTTCGCCTGCACACAGGCGACCCGTCCCTTTACGGTGCAATTCGTGAGCAGATGGACAGGCTTGACGAGCTTGGAATCGTATACGAAATCTGCCCTGGGGTAAGCTCTTTCTGTGGTGCGGCGGCGGCGCTCAAAGCTGAATACACCCTACCCGAAGTATCGCAGACAGTGATTATTACAAGAATGGCAGGGCGAACTCCTGTTCCCGAGAGCGAGAGCATAGAAAGCCTTGCGGCTCACGGCTCGACAATGGTTATATTTTTAAGCACAGGCTTATTGAAAGAGTTGTCACAGCGGCTCATAAGCGGCGGTTATACCCCCGATACCCCTGCGGCTATTGTTTATAAGGCAAGCTGGGCAGACGAAAAGGTATGCCGTTGTACCGTGGCAACGCTTTTTGAAACTGCCGAAAAAAACGGCATAAAAAAGACTGCACTTATAACCGTCGGAGATTTTCTCGGCAGTGATTACGCACTTTCAAAGCTGTATGACGAGAGCTTTGAAACCGAGTTCAGAAAGGCGAAATAATGAAAATATCAATTATTTCAGTTACCGAAAACGGGCGGATTTTATCACAGAAAATTTGCGAAAACTTCATTGAAAAGCACAATATAACACGCTATGCTTTTTATAAAAACAGCGATGAAAATGCAGTTACTTTTTCTGATATAAACAGATTTACTGCCGATATTTTTTATAACAATGAGGCTATTGTTTTCGTGTGTGCCTGCGGTATTGCGGTGCGTAGTATTGCACCTCTTATAAAATCAAAGACAGCAGACCCAGCGGTGCTTGTGATTAATGATAACGGCAAATTTGTTATTCCGATTTTGTCGGGACATTTAGGCGGTGCAAATCGTTTTGCCGAGATAATAGCTGAAAAAATCGATGCTGTTCCCGTTATTACGACCGCAACGGACATCGGCGTAAAATTTTCTCCTGACAGCTTTGCAAAGGCAAATAATCTGATTATAACCGACCTTACTGCCGCAAAGGAAATTGCGGCGGCAGTGCTTGGTGGTGAGAAAATCGGGATTATAAGCGATTATGAATGTATAAATATTCCTTCTGACCTTGTGGTAAACGAGCAGTGCCGAACAGGTATTTGTGTTTCAGCTGATATGGCAAAAAAGCCTTTTGAAATAACGCTCAATCTTGTTCCGAAAAATATAGTTATAGGAATTGGCTGTAAGAGAGGGACAGCTTGCGAGGTTGTTGAAAAGCTTGTCAGCAAATGCCTTGAAACAGCTAATATTGATATAAACCGAGTGTGTGCGGTTGCAACAATAGATATTAAAGCAGATGAAAAAGGCTTGCTTGAATTTTGTGAAAAGTATGGTTTAAAGCTGTTTACATACACGGCTGAGGAGCTTATGAATGTTGAGGGTATATTTACAAAATCCGAATTTGTTTTATTGCAGACAGGCACGGATAATGTGTGTGAACGCAGTGTTGTAAAGCACGGAGGAAAGCTGATAATACCCAAAACAGCCGAAAACGGAGTAACAGTTGCAGTTGGAGAATTGCCTGTTACTCTCGATTTTGCAAAGGAGATTCTATGAAATTATATGTGGTCGGATTTGGTTGCGGAAGCCGTGATGGTATGACTCTTGAAGCCGAAAAAGCTATAACGAACAGCGATTTGGTTGTGGGCTACATGGTTTATGTCGAGCTTATGAAACAGCATTTTCCCGAAAAGGAATATTACTGCACAGGTATGCGGCAGGAAAAAGAGCGTGTTCGTTATGCTCTTGAGCAGGCGGCAGAGGGGAAAACGGTTGCACTCGTATGCAGCGGCGACAGCTCCGTTTATGGAATGGCCGGGCTTGCATACGAAATGTCAGCGGAATATCCGAATGTGGAGATAGAAAGTGTTGCGGGGGTAACTGCCGCACTCAGCGGCGGAGCAATTCTCGGTGCACCGCTCACCCACGATTTCGCGGTGATAAGTCTTTCCGATTTGCTTACCCCTGTGGAGAAAATCCTGCACCGACTAAAATGTGCGGCGGAGGGCGATTTTACTATTGCTTTATACAATCCGTCCTCGAAAAAGCGTGCGGATTATCTTGAAAAAGCCTGTGAAATTATGCTTAAATATAAATCCCCCGATACAATCTGCGGCTATGTAAAAAATATCGGCAGAGAGGGACAGGAGAGCCGTGTGCTTACTCTTGCAGAGCTGAAAAACACACAGGTTGATATGTTCACGACAGTTTTTATCGGCAACAGCGAAACGAAGATTATAAACGCAAAGATGGTAACGCCGAGAGGGTATAAAAATGTGTAAATTGCTTATATTTGGCGGAACGACAGAGGGACGTGAACTTGCGGAATTCTGTTCCGAAAACAGAATTCATACCTGTATTTCTGTAACGACCGATTACGGTGCGGAATTGCTCCCTCAAAGTCCGTTTTTAAACGTTCTTAACGGAAGACTTGACTATTTTGAAATTATAAGACTTATTACTGAAAACAATTTCAGCACAGTTATTGACGCAACCCACCCTTACGCCGTTCTTGCAACAGAAAATATCCGCTCGGCTTGCGATAAAACGGGGATTAAATATTACCGCCTGAAAAGAGAAAGTAATCAGCTTTTCGGAACTGTTTTAAGTAATCTTGATGAACTGATTGAATATCTGAACGGGAATAATAAAACCGTTTTAAGCACGCTGGGAAGCAAGGAACTGCCTGTTTTAAGCAGTGTAAATAACTGCTTTGAACGTGTGTGGCTGCGTGTTCTGCCCGCTGATGGAATCGCAGAACTGTGTGAAAGCTATGGTTTTGACAGAGAAAAAATAATTCTCGGGAAAGGACCGTTTACTACCGAGCAGAACATAGAGCATATGAGAAAAAGTGGTGCTGAAATTCTTGTCACAAAGGAAAGCGGAGCAACAGGCGGTTATCCCGAGAAAGCAGAGTCGGCACAGCAGCTCGGCATAGAGCTTGTTACAATAAAACGCCCCGAAGAAACGGGAAATACTATTGACGAAATCAAGGAAATTATTTTAAGGACATCAAGATGAAAATTTATATAATCGGAACAGGTATGGAGGGGCAGAAAACCCTTACAGCCGAGGCGATAACGGTAATTGAAAATGCTGATGTGCTGATAGGTGCAAGGCGTATGGTTGAGCCTTTTTCATATCTTGATAAAGAATGTTTTATAAGCTGGAAAAGTGAAGAAATTGCAGATTTTCTGCGTGAAAAAGACTTTGACACAGCAGCAATACTTATGTCAGGCGACTGCGGATTTTACAGCGGTGCAGAAAAGCTGATTACGGCACTTTCGGATTATGAAAGCGAAATTATAAGCGGCATTTCCTCACCTCAGTATTTCTGTTCAAAAATCAAGAAGCCTTGGCAGAATATGCGCTTTGTAAGCCTGCATGGTGCTGACGGGAATATTGTCAGAAATGTCTGCAAAAATCAGCTTTGCTTTTTTCTTCTCGGCGGCGATGTAACACCTGCCGAAATCTGCAAAAAGCTCTGTGAATACAGCAGAGAAAATGTGAGTGTTTATATCGGAGAAAATCTCGGCTATGATAATGAGAAAATTTACAGTGGTATTGCCTCTGATTTCACGGAGTTGGAGTGTGGAAAACTATGCGTAATGATAACGGAAAATCCCGATTTTGAGCGTGGTATATCGGTAGGAATTGATGACAAGGAATTTATCCGCAGTGATGTGCCTATGACGAAATCGGAGATAAGAGGAACGGTAAATTCCAAGCTTAATATCGGACAGAATGATGTGTGCTGGGATATAGGCTGCGGTACAGGCTCGGTATCGGTTGAAATGGCTTTGCAATGCTTCGACGGCAGGGTTTGTGCCATTGATAAAAACGATAACGCAGTCAGGCTTACTGAGGGAAATGCTCATAAATTCGGCTGTGATAATATAACGATTATAAACGGCAACGCCCCCGACGATTTATCAGATTTTCCTGCACCTGACAAAGTTTTTATCGGCGGCTCAAGCGGAAAAATCAGCGAAATTTTAAGCATCGTCTATGAGAAGAACAGCAAGGCTGAAATCGTGATAACGGCGGTATCTCTCGAAACTCTGAACGAGTCTGTAAATGCCTTTGCACATTTCGGAGTTGATAATCCCGAAATCGTACAGATAGCAGTGACAAGGACAAGAAAGCTTGGTAATCACACAATGCTTTCGGCGGAAAATCCGATTTTTATTATTAAAGGAGTAGGTCATTGAAAAGAATAATTATCGGCGGCACACATAGCGGTTGTGGAAAAACAACTGTAACCTGTGCGGTTTTACAGGCTCTTTGCAACCGAAAAATGAGAGTTGCCTCCTTCAAGTGCGGACCTGATTACATTGACCCAATGTTTCACGAAAAAATCATTGGTACAAGCGCACACAATCTTGACAGCTTTTTCTGTGATAATAACACGTTGAAATATCTGCTTTGTGAAAACAGCAGTAATGCCGATATCTCGGTAATTGAGGGCGTAATGGGCTTTTACGACGGTGTAAATGGCAAAGGCTCGGCTTGCTCTGTGTCTGAAATAACAGATACAAAAGCAATAGTCGTTATCGACTGCAAGGGGCAGAGTCAGTCAATCGGTGCAGTTATGAAAGGCTTTCTCACATACAAGAAAAACAACATTATCGGCTTTATTTTTAACCGCTTGCCCGAAAGACTTGTGCCTATGGTGCAGAAAATTTGTGATGAACTGAATACGGAATATTTCGGCTTTATGCCGACTAATAAAATTACAATAGAAAGCCGTCATTTAGGACTTGTAACAGCGGACGAAATTGTAGATTTAAAGGAGAAAATGCAGGCGCTTGCCGACCTTGCGGAAAAGCATATTCTTCTTGATAAAATCATTGATTTTTCGGAGAGCGATTTGCCTGATTTCACTGTGCCTGAAATCAATAAGCACAGCTTAAAAAGACCGCCTGTAATTGTGGTTGCAAAGGACAGAGCATTCTGCTTTTTATACTCAGACAATATGGGGTTGCTTCAAAAAATGGGCTGTGAAATACGGTATTTTTCTCCCCTTACGGACAAAGAAATCCCCGAGGCTGACGGACTTATTCTGTGCGGAGGCTATCCCGAATTGTATGCGGAGCAGCTTTCCGAAAATAAGTCAATGCTAAATGATATAAAGACAAAAATAAGCGGCGGTATGCCGACAATTGCGGAATGCGGCGGCTTTATGTATCTGCATAACGAGCTTGAAAAAGACGGAAAGACATACAAAATGGCAGGAGTCATTGATGGGAAAGTGTTTAAAACAGACCGTTTGCAGAGGTTCGGGTATATTACTCTGACCGCCCAAAGAGATAACCTGCTTTGCTGTAAAAATCACAGCTTTTCTACCCACGAATTTCACTACTGGGACAGCACGGCTAACGGCTTGGATTTCACGGCACAAAAGGCAGACGGCAGAGAGTGGAAATGTGTTCACAGCGGTGAAAATTTCTATGCGGGCTTTCCGCATCTGTACCTTTATTCGGACATTAACCTTGCAGAAAACTTTGTGCTGAAATGTGCAGAATACGGAGAAATAAATGAATAGAATTTATATGATAAATCCCTCGGACAAGGGTGCTGAAAAGGCGGCTCATAGCCGATGGAACAGTATAGCTAAACCGCTTGGAAGCCTTGGGCTACTGGAAACGGCAGTTGAAAGAATTGCCGCAGTGCAGGGCACAGAAAATGTTGATATACATAAGCGAACGGTGGTTGTGATGTGTGCGGATAATGGTGTTGTGTGTGAGGGAGTAACCCAGTCGGACAGCAGTGTTACCGCTGTCTGTGCCAATGCTATTGCGAATGGAACATCAAATATAAACGCACTTGCAGAAACTTTCGGCACTGATGTGCTGGCGGTTGATATCGGCATAAATGGTGATGTTGATAATCCCAAACTACTGAACAGAAAAATTGCTTACGGCACAAAAAATATTGCTGTGAGTTCGGCTATGACAGCCGAACAGGCGGAACAGGCTATCTGCACGGGTATGAATATTGTCTGCGATTTGAAAGCGGCAGGTGTAAAAATTATTGTGACAGGTGAAATGGGAATTGGCAATACAACGACTGCATCGGCTGTTTCCTCGGTTCTGCTTAATTTACCGCCAAGACAGGTTACAGGCAGGGGTGCGGGGCTTGACAGCGCAAGACTTGAACATAAAATATCTGTGATTGAACGTGCAATTTCCGTAAACAATCCCAATAAGAATAACCCTGTAGGCCTGCTTTCAAAGTTGGGCGGGTTCGATATTGCGGGAATGGTGGGACTGTTTCTCGGCGGTGCGTATTATCATATTCCCGTTGTGATTGACGGCGTGATTTCGGCGGTTGCAGCAGTTCTTGCGTGTAAAATCAATCCACTGACAGTTGAATATATGCTCTCCAGTCACATTTCGGCCGAGCCTGCGGGAAAAATGCTCCTTGAAATCATTGGGTTAAAGCCCATTATTACGGCGGAAATGCGGCTTGGCGAAGGCACGGGCGGAGTAATGCTTTTGCCTCTTCTGGACGGTGCATTGTCTGTTTATAATAGCGCTCACCGCTTTGATGATATTTCAATAGAAAGGTATAAAGAACTGAAATGATGACGGTTGTAATCGGCGGTTCAAAGTGCGGAAAATCCTCCTATGCCGAGAAAATTCTTGATAGCTTCACAGGAAAAAAGTTCTATATAGCTACGATGATTCCTTACGGTGATGAAGCACATACCGCTATTGAACGGCATAGGGAAATGAGAAGAAACAAGGGCTTTGATACAATAGAAAAATACACGGATATTGACGAAATTTATCTGCCGAAAGGCTATGCGGCTTTGCTTGAATGTATGGGAAATCTCTGTGCAAATGAAATGTTTAAAGATGAAGAGATTACCGCCCCCACAGAGAAAATAATGAGTGGAATTGAACGACTGAAAGCGCAGGTACAGCACCTTGTAATTGTGACAAATAATGTTTCCTGTGACGGTATTGCTTACTCGAAGGAAACTATGGAATATATGAGAATTATGGCTGATATCAACCGACGTATGGCTGAAATCGCAGATAATGTTATCGAATGTGTTTATGGAATACCTGTGCCATTGAAAGGAATGCTTTTATGACTATACTTAAATCTCTTGCAAGTGCATTTCTGATGTATTCAAGAATACCTATGCCGCAGGTGGAATGGAAAGAAGAAAACAGGCGGTATGCCTTGTGCTTTTTTCCGCTTATCGGCGCAGTTATCGGCGGTCTGATTCTGCTGTGGAGATACCTGTGCGGTCTGTTTGATTTCGGGGCAATTATAACAGGCGTTGTTTCGGTTATCATTCCTGTAATCGTGACAGGCGGAATACACCTTGACGGCTTTTGTGATGTTATCGACGCTAAATCATCATTCGGCGACAAGGCAAAAAAGCTGTCCATTATGTCCGACCCGCATATCGGCTCATTCGCTGTGATTTATGCTATAATTTACTTTTTATTGCAGACGGCGGTTATGTGTGAAATCAAAGGCTTTGAAACTGCGGCAGTGATTGCGCTTGGCTTTGTGTTATCAAGAACACTCAGCGGTATCGGTGCGGTCTGCTTTAAGAGTGCCAAAACAAGCGGCACGCTCCAAAGCTTTGTAAAACCAGCACACAGAAGAATTACTCTTTCTGTTCTTGCTACAATCGCTGTTATTAGCGCATTTTTTATGGTTTATACAAGCCTTGTGTCAGGTGCTATTGCCATAGTCGGAGCACTATTCTGCCTCCTGTTTTACAGAATATCCGCATATAAGAATTTCGGCGGAATTACTGGCGATACGGCAGGCTGGTTCCTGCAGATTTGCGAGCTTGTAATTGCGGTTATGGCATTGGTTGGCGAGAAAATCACGGAGGTAGTTCTGATATGATTATGATAACAGGCGGAGCTTATGAAGGTAAGACGGATTTTGTAAAAAACCATTACAGCTGTAAAATTACAGACGGCAAAAGCTGTGATTTTGAAAGCGTTTTTACCGCTGAATGCGTCAATAATTTTCATATCCTTGTAAAAAGGCTGATTGAAAGCGGTCAGGACGTACTTGCCTTTACTGAAAGGCTTTGTAAGGAAAATTCCGACCTGATTGTTATAACAGACGAAATCGGGTGCGGTATTATTCCCCTTGAAAAAGATGACAGAATATGGCGAGAGCAGACGGGACGTGCGGGCTGTATCATAGCAAAGAATTCTGATACAGTTGTGCGTGTTTTCTGCGGAATACCTACCTTAATAAAGGGTGAGCTATAATGAAAATCATTTTTATACGTCACGGAAAAACGCTTGGAAACCTTGAAAAACGATATATCGGAAGAACGGACGAGCCGCTTTCGCACATAGGCAGAAATGAGCTTTTTGAAGTGCAGTATCACGATTGCGATATTGTAATTGCAAGCCCGATGAAACGCTGTCAGGAAACGGCGCAAATGCTTTATCCGAGTAAAAAAATTGTTACCTGCGACGGTCTTGAGGAATGTGATTTCGGGGATTTTGAGGGAAAGAGCTATCTCGAATTAAGCGGCAATCCCGAATATCAGAAATGGATAGACAGCGGCGGTAAATTGCCCTTTCCGAATGGTGAAAGTCCTGAAGCGTTTAAAGGACGATGCATAACTGCATTTGAAAAAGCGGTTGAGAAATATTCTGATTGTGCAGTAATTTCATTCGTTGTTCACGGCGGAACGATTATGGCTGTGCTTGAAAAATATGCTGTACCGAAAAGAAATTACTATGATTTTCAGGTAAAAAACGGACACGGATATATCACTGAATTTGACGGTGGAAAAATAACAATACTGGAGCAGATATGAATTTTTTGATACCTGTACTGCCGATGATTTTCGGCTTTATAATAGATTTGATTTTAGGCGACCCATACACATTGCCGCACCCTATAAGGCTTATAGGAACGCTTATTTCCGCACTTGAAAAATTTACCCGAAAGCATTTTAAAAATCTGCGTGTGGGTGGTGTTTTTCTCGTGGTAACAGTTCTTGTTTTATCAACAGCAATTCCGTTTCTGATTTTGTTTCTGTCCTATAAGCTGAACATAATTCTCGGAATTGTTATAGAGAGTATTTTCTGTTATTATCTCATTGCACCCAAATGTCTGCGTGACGAAAGCATGAAGGTATATCGCGCAATCAAGGAAAATGATACCGAAAAGGCACGAAAAGCGGTATCAATGATTGTTGGGCGTGACACGGCGAGCCTTGACCAAAGCGGAATTATCCGTGCGGCGGTTGAAACGGTTGCGGAAAACACCTCTGACGGTGTGACAGCACCAATAATGTATATGTCAGTCGGTGGTGCGGTGCTTGGTTTTTTTTATAAGGCTGTAAATACTATGGATTCAATGATTGGCTACAAGAATGAGAAATATGCCGACCTCGGGCGCTTTGCGGCTAAGTTTGACGATGTGCTGAATTTTATCCCGTCAAGGCTAACAGCAATAGCTATGATTGTGTCGGCGTACATACTTAAAATGAACGGAAGTAATGCCTTTAAAATATGGAAACGTGACCGCAGAAAGCATGCAAGCCCCAACTCCGCACAGACGGAATCGGTCTGCGCAGGTGCGCTTGATATCCGTCTTGCAGGCGACGCTTACTATTTCGGCAAGCTCCATAAAAAGGACTATATTGGTGACAATAACCGCCCCATAAAAAATGAGGATATACGCCGAGCAAACAGGCTTATGTACTGCACGGCAGTTATTACTCTGCTGATTTCAGTGGTGTTCAGAGCAGTCATTTTCGGAGGAATTTTATGTTGATTTCAGGACACGGCGGTGATATTTATTCCCGTCAGATTGAATATGATTTTTCGGCAAATCTGAACCCATTAGGTATGCCCGAAAGTGTGAAAGCTGCACTTAAAAATTCAGTATCAGAGTGGGAAAGCTATCCTGACCCTTTGTGCAGAAAATTAAGCTGTGCATTATCGGAATATGAGGATTTCCCTGATGAAAACATAGTTTGCGGAAACGGTGCGGCAGACCTGATTTACAGGCTTGTATCGGCAGTAAAGCCGAGGAAAGCGGTTATTACTGCACCCGCTTTCAGCGAATACGAAAAGGCACTCAAAGAAAACGGCTCACAGACTATAAAGTACTTTCTTTCAGAGGAAAACAGCTTTATAGTTGACGACGGGATTCTGAATATCCTTGACAGCAGTTTCGATATGATTTTTCTGTGCAATCCCAACAATCCCACAGGCCAGCTTGTGACGAAAGATATTCTGAAAGCGGTTGCGGAAAAATGTCTTGAAAATAACATTATACTTGTGTGCGATGAGTGCTTTCTGCCTTTTGTAAATGACGGCAAGAATAAAAGCGTTCGTGAATTCATGAATGAAAAGGTCATAATTCTGAATGCTTTTACAAAAATTTATGCAATGGCAGGGTTGCGCCTTGGTTATGCGCTTTTCGGCAGTTGCGAGCTTGCAGAAAAAGTACAGAAAACAGGGCAATACTGGAGCGTATCAACTCCTGCACAGCTTGTGGGAATTGCGGCATTACAGGAAAAGGATTATATCGAAAAAACAATACAGTTTATAAAAAACGAGCGTGAATTTCTTATTACAAAACTGCAAGAATTTGGGTTCAAGGTATATAATTCCGAGGCAAATTTCATTTTATTCCGATGTGATGTGCCCCTTGATAAAATGCTCTTAAAGGAAAAAATCGCAATACGAAATTGCAGTAATTATGACGGTTTAAGTGACGGTTATTTTCGTATTGCGGTACGAAATCACGAGGAAAATTGTATGCTTATTTCAGCGGTAAGGAGGTGTTTTAATGGCTAAGCCTATTATGGTGCAAGGTACAATGTCCAATGCAGGCAAAAGTCTTTTTGCGGCGGCATTATGCCGAATTTTCAAGCAGGACGGTTATAGCGTTGCTCCGTTCAAATCGCAGAATATGGCACTTAATTCGTATATTACCTCTGACGGTCTTGAAATGGGCAGAGCACAGGTAATGCAGGCAGAGGCGGCGGAAATTGAGCCGTCGGTTCTGATGAATCCTATCCTTTTAAAGCCTACCACCGATGTCGGCTCACAAGTTATCGTAAACGGCGAGGTGCGTGGGAATATGCGTGCTATGGAGTATTTCAGGCACAAAAAGGAGCTTATTCCCGACATTATGAAAGCCTATAACACTCTTGCCTCACAGCACGATATTATCGTCATCGAGGGTGCAGGAAGTGCGGCGGAGCTGAATCTCAAATCAGATGATATTGTGAATATGGGTATGGCAAAGCTCGCAAAAGCGCCTGTTCTGATTGTGGGGGACATTGACCGAGGGGGCGTGTTTGCACAGCTTTTGGGTACGCTTATGCTTATCGAGAAGGAAGAGCAGGATATGATAAAGGGGCTTGTGGTAAACAAGTTTCGAGGTGACAAGTCGATTTTCCAAAGCGGAGTTGACATTCTTGAACAGCGTGGCGGTAAGCCTGTTGTGGGGGTTGTGCCTTATATAAATTGCGACATTGAGGACGAGGACAGCCTTTCGGAAAAGCTGGAAAATAAGTCGGCAGACGGCATTATCGACATTGCTGTAATACGCCTGCCACGAATTTCAAACTTTACAGATTTCGACGTTTTCAGGCAGTACGAGGGCGTTTCTGTTCGGTATGTGACAAAGCCCTCACAGCTTGAAAATCCCGATTTAATCATAATCCCAGGCACGAAAAGCACCATACATGACCGAAAATGGCTTTATGAAAGCGGATTGGAAATTGCAATAAAGCGGCTTGCGGAAAAAGGCGTGCCGATTTTTGGAATATGCGGCGGTTATCAGATTCTGGGTGAAAAGATTTCCGACCCCGATAACAGCGAGGGCGGCGGTTCTGTTGATGGAATGGGGCTGCTCAGATGCACTACTGTATTTTCTCAGGAGAAGAACCGCAGCCGAACAAGGGGAAGATTCGCAGATGTTAATGGCGTTTTTTCGTGCCTTTCGGGTGCAGAATTTACGGGTTATGAAATTCACATGGGTGAAACAATGTCAGACGATAAGCCCTTGCTTGACTGCGGCGGCGCACAGAACGGGAATGTTTACGGCTGTTACATTCACGGCATTTTCGATAGCTCCGATGTATCTGAACGTATCGTGAAAACCCTCTACAAACGCAAAGGTTTTGCTTACAGCGGTAACAAAATCGACCGCCGTGCTTACAAGGAAAAGCAGTATGATTTGCTTGCTGACGAGGTAAGGAAAAACATTGATATGGAGCTTGTTTATAAAATATTGAACGAGGGTATATGAAAAACTTTCAAAATTCCCCTTGACAAAACACTCCCGCTGTGATATGATTATTTATTGTTGAACACATTGAAAATTTAATAAGAAATGACAGGTGTCGGATACTCATTTTTGAGTTGGATTCGATGAAAAGGGAAGTCGGGTGAAAATCCCGCACGAACTCGTCACCGTAATTGAGGAGCGAAGAAAGACCGTACTTTACGCTATAGCGGAAAGTACCAGTCACTGTGCTGTGCATGGGAAGACCTTTCTGAGCGTTGATACATAAGCCGGGAGACCTGCCTGCCGTTTGTACGGAAGCTTTTGCTTCAATGCCACGAGTAAAATTGGCAGTACGTTTTACATATACATTAAGTCTTGCTATACCTGTAAGGCTTGTTTCTGTGTGGCATTATGCCCTTTTGTATCTGTAAATTGTGCGCTCTTACTACGTGGTAAGGGCGCTTTTTTATTGCCCGAAAAGGAGAATTATGACGGACGGAAAATATACAATTGAGGTGAGCCTGACAGGCGGAACAGGGCGTTCAAGCGTTC
>JAGAUA010000021.1 GCA_017847885.1 Oscillospiraceae bacterium | reverse complement strand
GCTGTCCGTACCTGCCACTACCCTAACAACTCTATTTGGTATAAACTTTGCGACGAGTACGGCATTTACCTTATAGATGAAACAAACCTTGAATCTCACGGCACTTGGCAGAAGATGGGTGCTTGTGAGCCGTCAATAAATATCCCTGCTTCTCTTCCCGAATGGAAGGAAGCCTGCCTCGACAGAGCAAGGTCAATGTATGAGCGTGACAAAAACCACGCAAGCGTGCTGATATGGAGCTGCGGAAACGAAAGCTACTGCGGTGATGATATTGCGGCAATGGCAGATTATTTCCACGAGGTTGACAAGACAAGACTTGTTCACTACGAGGGTGTTGTGTGGAACAGAAAATACGACCACATCACCGATATGGAAAGCAGAATGTACGCAAAGCCTGACGAGGTTGAAGAATACCTGAAACAGAACACAGGCAAGCCCTACATCAGCTGTGAATATATGCACGCTATGGGCAACTCTCTCGGCGGTATGAAGCTTTACACCGACCTTGAAGATAAGTACGAAGCATATCAGGGAGGCTTTATCTGGGATTACATCGACCAGGCACTTTACAAAGACGGCAAACTGGTTTACGGCGGCGACTTTGACGACAGGGCAAGCGATTACGGTTTCTGCACAAACGGTATTGTTTATGCCGACCGAACATATTCTCCCAAGGTATGTGAAGCAAAGCAGCTCTACTCCAATATCAGAATGAGCATTAAAGACAAAGTGCTTACAATAGAAAACAGAAACCTTTTCGTTGGCACAGACGGATATATTTTCAAGGTTGCACTTGAAAAAGAAGGCGAAATTCTCGGCACAGAGGAACATCGTCTGAACATTTCCGCAGGTGAAACAGGCAGCGTGAAAATCGGTCTTGAAATTCCCGAAAATGGCGGAGAATACGTCCTGACAGCTTCCGCAGTTATCGCAGAAGACACAATCTGGGCTGAAAAAGGTCACGAGATTTCCTTTGCACAGGAGGTTGTGAAAACTCCTGAAGTTGAAGCTGAAAAAATTACTGCAAAGGCTGAAATTGTGTATGGTGACTTCTGTATAGGCGTACACGGCGAAAACTTCTCAATGCAGTTTGACAAGCGTGAGGGCGGAGTAAGCTCCCTGATTTATGACGGCACAGAATACATTACACGAGCACCGAAAATCAGCTTTTTCAGAGCACATACAGACAATGACACAGGAGCAGGATATCCTTTTGAGAATGCACAGTGGCAGATTGCAGGCAGATGTGCAAAGCTTATGGGATATGACACAAAGGAAAAGGCTGACAGCATTGAAGTTACATTCAGATTCCTTGCACCCACAGTTCCGTCCTTTGAATACAAGGTTACATATATCGCATATTTCGATGGCAGACTTGGCGTAAAGGCTGAGTATGACGGAGTTAAGGGACTTGCAGATATTCATGTGTTTGCAATGGATTTCAAAATGAAGAAGCAGTACGACAAGTTCACATACTACGGAATGGGCCCCGATGAAAACTATATTGACCGTGACAACGGCGCAAGACTCGGTGTATATACATCAACCGCACAGGGCAATTTCACAAAATATCTTAACCCGCAGGAATGCGGCAACAGAACAGGCGTGAGATATGTAAATGTATATGAAGAAAACGGCACAGGTCTTAACTTCAAAGCAAACAAACAGCCTTTCGAAATGAGTGTTCTTCCATATAACGCATACGAACTTGACAACGCTATGCACCGTGACGAGCTACCTGACCCAACTTACACATGGGTACGCATTGCAGCAAAGCAGATGGGCGTCGGCGGTGATGACAGCTGGGGTGCACCTGTACATCAGGAATTTAAAATATCCTCTGAAGAAGCAATGACACTTGAATTTATAATCAATTCTCTTTAATTCTGAAAGGAGCAAATGTTATGAATATCCTTAAAACTTTACAGTCTATTGAAAACAATGAGCTTTTAAAAACATTCAAAGAGCTTTATGGCACAGATGAATCACAGCTGGAATACCAGAGACAGCGTTATCTTAGTGCAGTGAATAATTTTGCAAAGCTCTATCCCAAGAGAAAAAATATTCGCATCTTTTCAGCTCCCGGCAGAACTGAAATCGGAGGCAACCACACCGACCACCAGCACGGCTGCGTGCTGGCGGCGGCTGTAAATCTTGATGCTATCGGCGTTGTAGCCTTTCACAATGACGGAGTTATCCGCATTAAATCCGAGGGATATAATCCTTTTACTGTAAATCTGAGCGATATTTCCGTTCAATCGGGTAAGACAGGCACAGCCGCAATCGCAAGCGGTATAGCGACAAGATTTATGGATATGGGTGTTAAAATCGGCGGTTTTGATTTATATTGCACCTCTGACGTAATCTGCGGAAGCGGAATTTCTTCATCAGCCGCTTTTGAAACACTGATTGGTACAATAATAGATACCTATTATAACGATAATAAGGCAGGAGCAGTTGAAATCGCAAAAATCGGACAGTTTGCCGAAAATGTTTATTTCGGCAAGAACAGCGGTCTTATGGACCAGATGGTTTCTTCTGTGGGAGGCTTGGTGTTCATCGACTTTTCAGATACGGAGCAGCCAAAGGTTGAAGGCTTCAGCTGTGATTTTGAGGAATACGGCTACTGCCTGTGCATTACCGATACAAAGAGCAGTCACGCTGACCTTACTGATGATTATACCGCAATCAGAAATGAGATGGAGAATATTGCAAAGCATTTCGGCAAGTCCCATCTGAGATTTGTGAATGAGCTTTTATTTTACAATGAAATTCCGAAGCTCCGTGAAACCTGTTCTGATAGAGCAATAATCCGAGCAACGCATTTCTTTGAGGAAAACAATCGTGCAAAATTTGAAGCTTCTGCTTTGAAAGATGGAAACTTTGAATACTTCCTTGAGCTTGTAAGGCAGTCGGGGCGTTCTTCAGAAGCGTATCTTCAGAATCATTATTCCTGCTCCGACCCTGAAAATCAGGCAATAACCCTTGCTGTTATGCTCAGCAGAAGATTTCTTGGCGATAGCGGAGCAGTAAGAGTACACGGCGGCGGTTTTGCAGGAACAATTCAGGCATTCGTTCCCGTTGGTCTTGTTGATGACTATATCAATGAAATGAACAGGATTTTCGGAGAAAAATCTTGTACAAAAATGAAAATCCGTCCCATAGGCGGCGTAGAGATTACTAAGGAGTGATTTTATGGCTATTCTGGTACTTGGTGGAGCAGGCTATATCGGTTCTCATACGGCATCTGAACTTGTAAAAGCAGGTCATGAAGTTGTTATTGCAGATAATCTTGTTACAGGATATCGCAAAGCAATCCCTGAAAGTGCAAAATTCTACGAAGGAGACCTTCGTGACTCGGATTTTCTTGATAATCTTTTTCATCAGGAAAAGATTGACGCTGTAATTCATTTTGCTGCATATTCTCTCGTTGGTGAAAGCGTCACAAATCCGCTTAAATATTATGATAATAACCTCTGTGGCACTAAGGTTCTCCTTGAAGCAATGGTAAAGAATAATGTGGATAAAATAGTATTTTCTTCAACAGCCGCTACATACGGCGAACCCGAGAATATTCCTATTCTTGAAACCGACAGAACCTGTCCGACAAACCCATATGGCGAAACAAAACTTGCTATGGAGAAAATGTTCAAGTGGACAGCCGAAGCTCACGGTCTGAGATACGTTTCCCTCCGTTACTTCAATGCTTGCGGTGCTGATGAAAGCGGCACAATCGGCGAGGCACACAACCCTGAAAGCCACCTCATTCCGCTTATTCTTCAAGTGCCAAACGGCAAGCGTGAAACAATCTCCATTTACGGCACTGATTACGACACTCCAGACGGAACTTGTATCCGTGACTATATCCACGTTACTGATCTTGCTCAGGCTCATATTCTTGCTGTTAAGTATCTTGCAAATGGTGGAAAAAGCGATATTTTCAACCTCGGAAACGGCGTAGGATACTCCGTTCGTGAGGTAATCGAAACTGCGAGAAAGGTTACGGGACACCCGATTCCTGCAACTGAAACTTCAAGGCGTGCAGGTGACCCTGCAAGACTTGTTGCATCAAGCGAAAAAGCAAAGAAAATCCTTGGCTGGAAACCTGTTCATGACAGCCTTGAAGAAATCATTTCAAGTGCATGGAACTGGCACAAAAATCATCCGAATGGTTATAACGATAAATAGGAGGCGTAAATATGATTTACAATGCCGTACAGAAGTTAATTGACTATGCAGTAAAAAAGGAACTTATTACAAATGACGATATTTATGTTGTCCGTAATCAGCTTATGGAAGCTTTGAAGCTTACCGATTGGGAAAGTAATAATACAGAATACACCGATGAAACCATTGACGCAATTCTTGCCCCGATGATTGAATATGCTTGTGAGAATAATATTATCAACGATACATCGAATTCACGTGATTTATTTGATACAAAGCTTATGGGAATTCTGACTCCTATGCCAAGAGAAGTCGTTGCAGAATTCAATAAGCGTTATGCAACAAATCCCAAAGAAGCTACTGACTGGTATTTTGATTTCAGTAAAAATCTTAATTATGTTCGTGCAGGACGAATCGAGAAGGATCTGAAATGGACTTATGACTGTGAGTACGGCAGACTTGACATTACGATAAATTGCTCAAAGCCCGAAAAAGACCCTCGCGATATCGCAGCGGCAAAATCACAAAAAGCATTATCTTATCCTGAATGCCAGCTTTGTCCTGAAAATGCAGGATTTGCAGGTCATGCAACACATCCTGCAAGACAGAATCTGCGTCCTGTTCCGATTATGGTAAACGGAGAAAAGTGGCAGTTACAGTATTCGCCATATGGTTACTATAATGAACACTGCATATTTTTCAACGAAAAACATATTCCTATGAAAATTGACAGCGAGGTTTTTGAAAAGCTTTTTGATATTACAGATTATCTTCCGCACTATTTTGTAGGCTCGAATGCGGATTTGCCGATTGTCGGCGGATCTATACTCAGTCATGAACATTTTCAGGGTGGAAATTATACCTTTGCAATGGCAAAAGCACCCATTGAAACCGAGTTTGAAATAAAGGCTTACCCAGCTGTAAAAGCAGGGATTGTGAAATGGCCTATGTCGGTTATCCGTGTTGCGTCCGAGGACAGAAAGCAGCTGTCGAAATGCTGTGCTGATATTCTTGCCAAATGGAGAGGGTACTCCGATGAAGGCGTGTTCATCTTTGCTGAAACAGATGGAGAACCACACAACACAATTACTCCTATTGCAAGAAAAAACGGCAATGTTTACGAGTGCGACCTCGTACTCAGAAACAATATCACGACAGAGGAACGTCCTCTTGGCGTATATCATCCAAATCCGTCGCTTCATCATATCAAGAAAGAAAACATCGGCCTGATTGAGGTTATGGGACTTGCTGTGCTTCCTGCAAGACTTGCAAAGGAAATAAATATGCTTGAAACAGCAATGCTAAACGGAGAAAATCTTAATGCATATCCTGAACTTATACAGCATGCGCAGTGGGCAGAAGATATTTTGAAACGTAATCCTGATTTTAATAAAGACAATGCAAAATCGATTATCGAAGATGAAATCGGAAAGGCATTTCTTGAAGTGCTTGAAGATGCAGGTGTGTTCAAAAGGAATGAGAACGGACAAAAAGCATTTAAGGAATTTATTACAAGCATCAATGAATAAAACAAGAGCAGTACCGCAATTAAGCGATACTGCTCTGTCTGTTTATACATCAGCCGCCGTTTAGTCAATAACCATTAGTATTTTGGAATACTTCTGTATGGTCATCGTCCTAAAACAGCAATCCCTTTTGTTTTACATGACTCTTGTTCCGCCCACGGGACGGATAAGCATATTGTAGCAGCTGCCCTCACCGAAAAGATGCTCCATGCCTGCGGTGAATTTTTCAAGCAGGTCGTTCGGCACAAACGCCTGAATCGTACCTGCAAAGCCGCCGCCGTGTACCCTGCACGCGCCCCTGCCGCC
The DNA here is from genome assembly GCA_017847885.1 of Oscillospiraceae bacterium. GTDB lineage: Bacteria > Bacillota > Clostridia > Oscillospirales > Ruminococcaceae > RGIG8773. The sequence goes on along the minus strand of JAGAUA010000021.1, from coordinate 32,899 downwards.
AAGAAGCTGCTCCGCCGCATACAGTCCCAGCACAACACCTTGCTCACGGGAGTTGACTGTGGCAAAAATATTCTGAAGGTACTTGAAGGAGCTGTTTCCGCTGTCCTTAACGGCAGCGAGAAATGCGTCCATGTCGCCATTTTTCAGCGCCGCTGCCTCTTTGTCGGCACGGTCGTTTTCGTCAAAGAAGTGCATCGCTCTCGATACCGCTCTGTCGCCGCAGGACTTCCGCACCTCGGCAATATTCTCCCAAAGCTGTTCCTTTGTAATGTCTCTCAGCTCGCTCTTGCCGAAAAATTGCGCCACCGATTTCATCTCAGACGGGATTGCCGCATATTCGGGAGTAAGGTCGGCGTGGCTGCCCTTTGTGTCAACAATGCAAAGGCTGTAACCGCTCTTGCCGAAGTCGTAGCTGATAGCGTCGATAACGGGATTTGCGGTGTCGGCAAAGTCGATCTCGATAAATCCGCCTACCGATGAAGCCATCTGGTCAAGGAGTCCGCTGGGCTTGCCGAAGTGTACGTTTTCGGCATACTGGGATATCTGGGCAATTTTTACTGCGTCAACATTACCGCCGTTGAAAAGGTGAGAGATAATGTTTCCGATAAGCACCTCAAACGCCGCCGAGGAGGAAATTCCGCTGCCTTTAAGCACGCTTGAAGTGGTGTACGCCTTAAAGCCGCCCACCTTGAAGCCGTTTTTTTTCATGCCGTCAGCAACGCCTCTGATAAGCGCAGCCGATGTGTTCATGTCCGCCTCGCGCACGGACAGGTCGGAAGTGTCCACGGTATCCTGTGGAAAGCCCTCCGACTTTACAGTGATCACCCCGTCCTCTGTGGGTACTGCAAATGCGATAACGTCAAGGTTTACCGCCGCCGCAAGCACCTTTCCGCGGTTGTGGTCGGTATGGTTTCCGCCCACCTCAGTTCTTCCCGAAGCGGAGAAAATCATAGCATTTTCGCTTGAGCCGAAAAGCTCCTCAAAGGCTTTTTCGGCTTTTTCGTATCTCGCCCTCTGAACCTCAACCGCCTTTTCGCCGTAAAGCTTTGCAAGCATTGCATCAATATTTTTCATAATTATTTTCCTATCTGTATTTTTAAGTATTATTTTTACATTATGTATTTTTACCAACAGCTTTTTGGGTCGGCATATTCAGCAGCACCAGCGATGCCGCAACAAGCAGGATACCCATTACTCCCGCAAGGCTAAGCGGCTCGCAGAAAACCGCAGCGCCTACAAGTGTTGCGACTACCGGCTCAACCGTAGCCATGACCGAAGCCTTTCCCGGCTCAACCGAGGTAAGTCCCACGGTGTAGATGAGATAGGGCAGCACCGTTACCGCCGCCGCAAGCACCGCGCCCCATGCGAGTATCTGTGGGTGCAACCGGATTTTTTCCGCAAGTCCGCCGATATCCGCAAATGGTACTACCCCGACCGATGCAAAAATAAAGGTGTAAAGGGTTATGGTTATGCTTTTGTAACCCCTGTTTAGCGCAAGCTGACCGAAAATCGTGTACAGCGCGTACCCGAAAGCCGAGCCGAGACCCGTCAGTATGCCCATGCCGTTAAGGGCAAGTGAGCCGTCCGCCGCGCCCGTAACAAGCGCGCAGCCCGAAAATGCCGCGGCAGCCGCGATTACTTTCCTTACTGTAAGCTTTTCCTTAAACAGGAAAAGTGACATTACCATGACCATTATCGGCGCGGTGTAAAGCAGTACCGCCGCCGCGGAAAGAGAGGTCAGAGTTATCGTGCGGAAATAGCAGAAGTTGAAGAAAACTATGCTGCATATCCCCGAGCCTGTAAAGCACCACCAGTCGCGGAGCTTTATTCTGAACAGGTCTTTGCCGCATATCAGCGTTACCGCCGACATGATGAGCATTGTGAATATAACTCGCAGGGCAACTATCTGCATTGAGGAAAGCCCGAAGCCGTCCAGATTGCGGACGAAAAGCCCCATAAGCCCCCATAAGCAGCCTGCCCCCACAATAAGCGCAGAGCCTAAAAATTTGCTTGATTTCATATTTGCGACCATGCTTCCGACAGATTAATTCGCGTCATAGAAAACGCGGTAGTTTTTCTCCGAGTGGGAGTATACGCTCATAACAAGCCCTATGCAGACGAAAAGACTTGCCATGCTTGAGCCGCCTTGACTTACAAAGGGAAGCGGCACGCCGATAACGGGCATTACCCCAAGCACCATGCCCAGGTTAAGCACGCAATGGATAAACAGCAGCGCAAACACGCCTATGCAGATGAATTTGCCCATATCGTCCTTTGCAATTCGGCTGTCGGCAAGTATTTTCAGGCATATGAAGCTAAGCGCCGCAACAAGGGCAATACAGCCGAGGAAGCCCAAGCATTGTCCCACATAGGTGAAAATGAAGTCGTTTTGCACCTCGGGCACGCTCACGTACTCGTCGGCAAAAAGCCCCTTTCCGAAAAGCTGACCCGACCCCAGCGCAAGCTTGCCCCAGTACTGCTGATAGGCAATATCCGCAAATTCGGGGTTGCTCATGGGGTTTTCCTCAAACAGCACGAGAAAACGCATTTTTTGGTGGGGAAGCATTATTTTCGTCCACAGCACCCAAACCGCCACAGGCGCGGCGATAACGCAGGGAAGTATATATTTCCACGATATTCCTGCCGAAAACATCATACACAGGAATATGCAGAAGAACACGATTGCAGTTCCGTCGTCGCCCTGCGCCACGACGATAAGGGTGGGCACAGCACCGTGAAAGCACAGCAGCGCCACGTTTCCGATATGATTTATCTTGTCCCCGACTTTGGAAAGGTGCAGGGCAAAGGACAGTATAAATGCGATTTTCAGAAATTCCGAGGGCTGGACCGTGGTGAAGCCAAGGTTTATCCACGCCGCGTCGTCGGCGCTTTCAACAGGCTTGTAGGCGAGGGGAGTAAAGGTCAGAAGGGTAAGTCCTATCGCCCCCGGCACGTAAAGAAACCACAGCTTTATGAACTTGTGATAGTCCAGCGCGGACATGATAAGCGCAGCAGCCGCTCCCGCGCAAAGGCAGACAAACTGAATACGGTACATTCGCGCGTCCTTGCCCGTAACGCCGTTATACACAAGTGAATACATCAGCAGCACGGAAAAAGCCGAAACGCCGCAGGTCGCCAGAAACAGCGGCTTGTCAAGCTTGCGGAAATACTGCAATATAACTTTAAAAACGGTTTTTATCATCATTAAAATCCTTTATGAAATAATACTCTCATTATACCGCAAAATCCTCCGAATTTCAAGTAAATCGGCAGTTTTCTTTACGCTTCGGTGTAATATTCCGAGGCGTCGCAGTATTTTTCGCTAATATTTCGCTTCAGAACGTCAAAAATATAATCGTAGCCGAACTTGCTCTTTGCTTTTACGCCGTGGGACTCCGCAAGCTCACGGGTGTACATTGAAAGAGGGTATATCCTTACATCATGGTAATTCCCGTCATAATGGGTAACGATAGGGGTAAGCTTGATATTGTCGATAACTGGGCGCTGATTTTCCTCGGCGTTTTCGTCCACGCGCATTGTCACGTCAAAGGTGAGTATGCCGCCGATAAGGTTTTGCCCAACGCTCTGGGCGGAAATAAAGTTGCCAAGAGAGTATGCGCAAAGGGCGTAAGAGCCGTCCTCACGTTCGATTTCCTCGATATCACGAAGAACGTGGGGGTGATTGCCGATGATGATGTCCGCGCCTGCATCAACAAGCTGTTTTGCGGTGCTGCGCTGATAATCGCTGATAATGTCGGAATTTTCTACGCCCCAGTGAAGGGAGACGACACAAACATCGGAGCGCTTTTTCGCCTCGGCAATTTCCGCCTTCATGGTATCCAAATCGTTGGAGTCGCCAATGGAAAGCTCCGTGTCCTTGGGCAGGGAAAGCCCGTTCAGCGACTCGGTGTAGGAAAGAAAGGAAAAGGTCATGCCCTCGTATTCGGCGGTACGGATATCCGCTCTATCCTCGGCATTGCGGTATGCGCCTGCAACGACGGCATTTTCCTTGCTGTCCCAGTAATCAAGGCAGGCGAGAAGCCCGTCTGTGCCCTTGTCAAGGGTATGGTTATTTGCAATGGTAAAAACATCAAAGCCGATGTCCAGCATATGGTCGCCAAGCTGAGTGGGACTGTTAAATCTGGGGTATGTGGACGGCTCGTACTTATCGTTGCAGATAAGAGTCTCTTGGTTGATTATCGCCATATCCGCGGCGGCAATGATGTCCGCGGCGTTTTCGTAGGCGTATGCAAAATCGTATGTACCGTCGGCAGAACGGTTATGTGCCTGGTTGTAAATGCTGGAATGGATAAGGTTATCGCCAACGGCGGCGATGGAAACGGTGCTGTATTCGGGCAGCGGCTCGGTGGTGACCGTGGTGGTCTCGGTGGTGGTAACGGTAGTTACGGGCAGAGTTGTTTCGCTGACGGAAACCGTTGCCATAGCCTCGGTAACGGGCGGCTCATGGGAAACGCTGCTGCATGACGTGCAGGACAGCACAGCCGCTGCGGCAAGTATCATGCCAAGAATTCTTTTCATAAATGCGGTCATTTCTCCCGACGGGGAAAAATGCACTCCTTTCGGTGTTTAGTATCAGATATGCTATGTAATCCTATTATAAAATATTTTGCCGTGAATTGCAATAATTTTGGAAAAATCTCTTGAACAGGCGCAAAACTTATACTATAATTATAAATACAGTATGTCAAAATAAAGTTAGCGGGACGGGAGACCCGTCCCCTACAAAGAAATGGCGTTTTTAGCGATTTTGTAGGGGCGGATATTATCCGCCCGATATCGAAAAATAACTTTTTTGACAGACTAAACTTATAATACAATTGTAAGAAACAATTTAAGCCAAACGGAGATGTTTCATATGAGAAAATTTTCACAGAATACACCGGAAAACTGCAAGGCGGCGGTCTGCGGCATTATTGATGAGATAAATGCGCTTCCGACCATGAGCCTTTCCGAGCTGTCCCCCGAAAAGACCGCTCTTATCGTTGTGGACGTGGTGAACGGCTTTATCCGCGAGGGGGCAATGTCCTCACCGCTGATAGAAAGCATTATCCCCCCCGTTGCCGCGCTTATGGAAAGCTGCAAAAGCCGCGGTATACCCGTTGCCGCATTTGCAGACTGCCACAAGGAGGGCTGCGCGGAGTTTGCTTCGTTCCCCCCTCATTGTCTGGAAAACACAAGCGAAAGCGAGCTTGCCGACGAGCTGAAAGCCGTGGGCGGATACCTGCTGATTAAGAAAAATTCCACAAACGGCTTCCATGAGGAGCAGTTCAAGGCGTTTCTTTCCGGCATACCCGATACCGACACCTTTATCGTGACGGGTGATTGCACCGACATATGCGTCCTGCAATTCTGCCTTGCGCTGAAAACATGGTTTACCAAGCAGGATAAACAGGTGCGTATAATCGTTCCCGTTAACTGCGTGGAAACCTATGACGCGCCCTACCATGACGCGGACTTTATGAACATTGCCGCATACAAGCTGATGAAGGACAGCGGCGTTGCCTTTGTGTCGGCTGTTACCGAATAAGGGGGAAATTGTAAAAATGAGCAAAAACAACCGAAATCTTACCATGCTTACCGACTTTTACGAGCTGACAATGGCAAACGGATACCTCGAAAACGGCATGGGCGACATGATATCCTATTTTGATATGTTTTTCCGCGCAGTGCCCGACGACGGCGGCTTTGCGATAATGTGCGGACTTGAACAGCTTATCGACTATATCAAAAACCTGCGCTTCGATGAGGACGATATCGAGTATCTTCGGGGCAAGGGCATTTTCAGCGAGGCGTTTTTGGAGTACCTCCGCAATTTCAAGTTCACCTGCGATGTGTGGGCTGTTCCAGAGGGCACTCCTATTTTTCCCAACGAGCCTGTTGTGACCGTCCGCGGCCCTGCAATTCAGGCGCAGTTTATCGAGACGATGGTTCTCATATGCATAAATCACCAGAGCCTTATTGCAACCAAGGCAAACCGCATAGTCCGTGCCGCAGAGGGCAGACCCGTCATGGAGTTCGGCTCGCGGAGAGCGCAGGGCTTTGACGGCGCGGTTTACGGCGCAAGAGCGGCTTATATCGCAGGGTGCAGCGGCACGGCTTGTACCATTACCGACAAGGAAATGGGCGCGCCTGCTTTGGGCACGATGGCTCATTCCTGGATACAGATGTTTGACAGCGAGCTTGAGGCTTTCCGCGCATACGCCAAGTGCTACCCCAACGGCACGACCCTTTTGGTGGACACCTATAACGTGCTGAAATCGGGTGTTCCCAACGCAATAACCGTGTTCAAGGAAATGCGTGCAAGGGGCGAAAAGCCTGCGGGCATACGCATAGACAGCGGCGATATAACCTATCTTTCCAAGCGCGCGCGGCAGATGCTTGACGACGAGGGCTTTACCGATGTGAAGATAGTCGCTTCCAATTCCCTTGACGAGTATATTATCCGCGACCTGCTTGTTCAGGGCGCAAAAATAGACAGCTTCGGCGTGGGCGAGCGCATGATAACCTCCAAGTCCGAGCCTGTTTTCGGCGGAGTATACAAGCTTGCTGCGGTTGAAAAGGACGGGGAGATAATACCCAAGATAAAGCTTTCGGAAAATGTGGTGAAGATAACAAACCCCGATTTTAAGGAGGTTTGGCGTTTGTTCGACAACGCGACTGGCAAAGCTATCGCGGACGTGCTGACCTGCCGCGGCGAGGTCATCGACGACAGCAGACCCTATGAAATTTTCGACCCCGAGCATACCTACAAGCGCAAGCTGCTGGAAAATTTCAGCGCGGTAAAGCTGCTTGAGCCTATCTTTGAGGGCGGAAAATGCGTGTATGAATGTCCGTCGGTGAAGGACATTCGCGCTTACTGTGCCGCACAGCTTGACACTATCTGGGACGAGGTAAAGCGGTTTGAGTACCCCCACAAATATTACGTTGACCTTTCCGAGAAGCTTTGGAACAAGAAAAACGCCCTGCTCCACAGCAGGTACAACGGGTAAGTACAACTTGGCTAAAATAAAAAGGCAGACCTTTTTACAGGTCTGCCGTAATAAGCCAAAAGATACCGCCTTGCCGCCATGTGAAGCATAAAACCCGCACTCTGGCAGGTGGGCAACAGCCCATCAGTTTCGCGCTCCCTGCGTCCGTTGCTCCGCACATCTAATGCGGCGGGAGGTCTGCAATCCGCTGACGGAGTCTGAATCCCTTATATAATGTGTTGGATTATAAAATCACACTTCATCGAACAAGGCAGAAATCTCTTTGTCTATTAGTATTATAGCACAAAAGAAACGGAAAATCAATAGTAATTTTTAGATTTTTTGCAAAACTTATCTCTTTCCATGACCGCAAGCTCATCGCAGCGCTCGTTTTCGGGATGTCCTGCATGACCCTTTACCCACACGAATTTCACGTTATGGACGTCCAGCAGCGCAAGCAGCTTTTCCCAAAGGTCTGCGTTAAGCGCAGGCTTTTTGTCCGATTTGACCCAGCCCCTTGCTTTCCAGCTTCGCGCCCAGCCCTTTGTAACGCTGTCCACCACGTACTTGCTGTCCGTAGTTAGAATAACGTCGCAGGGGTACTTCAACTCTGAAAGCGCGGAAATAACGCCCATCAGTTCCATGCGGTTGTTGGTCGTCTGCGCCTCACCGCCGGAAAGCTCCTTTGTATGCTCCCCGACGCGGAGTATCGCGCCGTATCCGCCGGGACCCGGGTTGCCCGAGCAAGCGCCGTCGGTAAAAATTTCTACTGTCATAATATTCCACCAATCATAAAAATGTTACTTTAATATTATGCCCGAAATTCCAGCTCCATAATCGAAGTCATTCCGCTGCCCTTGTAGGTCAGGAACAGGGAATGAACGCCCTTTGAAGCATCAAGCCCACACTCGGTCTTGCACCATTCCTCCGAGGGGGAAACCGCCGCGCTGCCGAGAATTTTTCCCGTCTCGTCGGTAATTTCAAATACACCGCTGCCGCTGCCTCTTACTGTAAGGGACAGCTTTTTTGCACCGTCAAAATCGAAATATTTGTAGCCGATAAGCGTTCCGTTCGCAATTTCGGCAATGAAGCGTCCGCTTTCGTCGTGGTTTACGTTGGGGAAGCTGTGGGTGTAAATTTTGTTTGAGCCGTGGGGCATTTTGCCGTTTGTGATGTTGCAGGCAATGACCGCAGGGTATGCGCCCTCTGCAATAAGCGCGCCGCCGTTAAGTCCGCAGGAGGTTATCTGTACCTGCTTGATGCTGCCGTCAGCTTCGATTGTGATTTTCTCGGCGCACGCCTGTCTGCTGTAATCCGACTTGTGTGTGAGCCTGTGGTAGAAAACGTACCACTCGCCGTTGATGTTTTCGATGCTGCCGTGGGTTGTACCCGTCATGTTAAGCCTGTCCTCATCGGTCCTGCCGTTGTAGCCCACGTCGCCGTTGGATACTATCGTGCCGCCGAATTTGAAGTCCCTGTCGGGGAAGTCGCTGACCGCATAGCAAAGCTCATGGTTTTTCTGTGAGGAGTAGATGAAGTAATACTTATCCCCCACCTTGCGCATGGAGCTTGCCTCAAAGAATGGGTGCTGCTCGAAATCCGTGCCCTTGACCTTGTAGGGAATGATATGCACAGGCTCGCTTGTTACAGTCAGCATATCGTCGCCCACAGTCACCATGCTGGGACCCATAACGCTTTCGGGAGTGCCGAGTATCTCCTCGCGGCTCTTGTTAAACATATTCATTTCCGCAGAAATAAGCTCCTCGCTGTCCTTGAAGCCGTCACGCTCCTCGAAGTCGTATTGAGTGCCGTAGTAAATGCGTATTACACCATTATCGTTTATAACACCCGGGTCGAAGCAAACATACTTCTTCATGGGCGTGCCGTCGGGATAGCGCACGCAGCCGATGTATTCATATTTGCCGGCAGGAGTATCGCATACCGCCACGCTGATAGGACCGAAATATCCGCCCACGCCGTCCTTGCCCGACATACAATAGTAGAGGTAGTATCTGCCGTCATTGCCGCGGACAACGTCTGGGGCGTACATGAATTTTCTTTCGGCATAGTCGGGGTCCTGCTCCGCACGGTAGATGACACCCTCGCAGCGCCAGTCGGTCAGGTCGTCAACGGGCGCGGAATATACGGTGTAATCCAGCATACAGAAGGTCTCGCCGCCCTCCTTGTCATGTGAGCCGTAAAGATAAACTCTGTCACCGAAAACGTGGGGCTCGCCGTCGGGGATACATTCGTTAAGCGGAAGAAATGGGTTGAAAATCTGCTTTTTCATGATAGAAATTCCTTTCTTAAATAATCATTTAACGGGAGACCGAGTATCAGCCTCCCGTTGAAAATTGTTATTTTGTTTGGGATAATTATTCTGCTCTGAGACGGAATGAGCCGACAAGCTCTCGCATGAGTCCCGACTGTCCTGCAAGCTCTTCGGAAGCCGCCGCGGACTCCTCTGCCGTTGCGGAGTTTGTCTGAACAACAGCGGAGATCTGCTCCACTCCCGTTGTTACCTGTACGATAGCGTCGGCTGCATTCTTGGAGGACTCGGCGATTTTGCCGTTTATCTGTGCTACCGCACCTGCCGACTCGGCAACAGTGTTCATCATCTCGGCAGTATCCGTTACAAGACTGTTGCCCTTTTCGATTGCGGTAACCGTACCCTCGATGAGAGCCGTTGTGTTCTTTGCAGCTTCTGCGGACTTGCCTGCAAGGTTTCTTACCTCATCTGCAACTACCGCAAAGCCCTTGCCTGCTGCGCCTGCTCTTGCAGCCTCAACAGCCGCGTTAAGTGCAAGGATATTGGTCTGGAACGCGATATCCTCAATAGTTTTGATAATTTTTTGTGTCTCTGCGGAGGACGCACTTATCTCGTTCATAGCCTCAACCAGCTCGTTCATTTTGCCGTTTGCCTCGCCGAGAGCCGCACCTGCAACATCCGTCTTTTCCGCAGCGTCCGCAGCATCACGGGCGTTGGTGTTGACCATATCGGATATCATGCTGATAGTTGCGGAAAGCTCCTCAATGGAGGACGCCTGCTCGGTTGCACCCTGAGAAAGTGACTGTGCGCCGCCGGAAACCTGCTCCGCACCGCAGGAAACCTGTTCAGCGGAATCGTTGATCTGTCTGAGAGTATCGGTAAGCTTGCCGTTGATCTTATCCACGGAGTCGATAAGCTTGTGGAAATCGCCCACATAAATGCGGTCGGGGTCCTCGCTCTGAACGTCGAAGTATCCGTCAGCCATACTTGAAAGGAGATAGTCTACATCGCCGATAATGCTGTTAAAGTCGTTGACAAGGGAAGCTGTTGCTTCTGCAAGTACACCCGTTTCGTCCTGAGCCGTCGGCTGGGGAACGGGGCTTGTAAGGTCGCCCTGAGAAAGCTTTTGGATACGTTCCGCGCAGCGCTTTATGGGGTTGCCTATCTTGATGCCCAAACGTGTTGCGGATATATTGGAAATACCGATAGCGATAATGATAAGTGCAACGGTAACCATAAACGATATATTGGAGTTGCGGAGAAAGTCATTTGTTGGTGCGTAAACAGCCAAAGACCAGCCGTTTGTGTTTGCGACAGGAGCATATCCGATAAATTTTCTTACACCGTTGAGAGTGTAGTCGCAGAAGCCCGTCTCGCCGTTTCTCATCTTTACGTGAGCAGCCGCAAGGGTAGCATAGCCGCGCTGACCTGCGCCCTCCGAAGCAGCAATAGCCTCGATGTTTTCGCCGTTCTTTACGATATCGGAATCAACGTCGGCAATAGTGTTGCCCTGACTGTCAATTATGTATGCCGCGCTGTTTTCGCTGAAATGTATTTCTCTCATAATGTCGTTGAGAAATTCCTCGTGGGGCACGAAATATACGCAGCCTATTGGTGTTCCGCCGCTAATTCCGTCTTTCCAGAGGGGAGCGGCAATAATAAGCGTTATCTTACCCGTTACCTTTGACACAAGCGGCTCGGAAATGGTCGAATTGCCTTTCATTGCTTCCTGATAGTAATTGCGGTCGGTATAATCCTTTCCGTCAAGTATGCTTATACCGTCAGCGCCGATAAGGTTGCCGCGCTCCATTTGATATTGACTTGATTTAAGATTGAGGATCTCCAGCTTTCGTTCATTTGAAACATTGGGGTCTGCAAGCTCGGAGCTGCAGCCTGTTTCGTTTGTAAAGTTTTGGAAAGCTCTTATTTCCCATTCAACGCGTTCGGAGGTAATAATAGCAAGTTCCTCCATGTTATTTTTTGCCACGTTGACAGTTGCATAGTAATTCAGCACAGCAGCCGTAAACCCGACAATAATGAGAGGAATAAGTACCATGATAATAGTGGCTACGATTATGTGCTTTTTGATTGACATTTGTGATAATTTCATAAAAATCTGCCTTTCGGTATAATGTAGCAGAGTGTGACTCTTTATATAGCATTTTACTATATTTTAGACAAAAAATCAAGTGGATACCGCCATTTGGTTTTACAAATTTACAAACGTTTTTTGTCGCATTGTTACAATTTATTTACTATTTATGCGCCGTATTTAGTAGGATTTATGCTAAAAAACGGTATATTATTGCTTTCGGTACGGCGGTGTGCTATAATATAAATAATGGTAATAAAGAGCTTTTTTGGTAAGCGCTCTATGTGAATTATACCCACAACATTCTAAAAGGAGGTCTCCGTCATGTTTTACCCAACACCCAAGCAGATGAAAACAATTGAAGAAAACTCCGAGAAAAACGGCGTTTCCTGCCGTCAGCTTATGGAAAACGCAGGAAGCGCGCTGACCATGCTCATATACAAGATCGGGGAGGAGACCTCTCTTTCCTCGGGTGTTGTTATCGTGTGCGGAAGCGGAAACAACGGCGGCGACGGCTTTGCTGCGGCGCGTATGCTTGCCGAGGAGGGCGTTCCCGTAACGGCTGTGCTTGTCAGCGGCGAGCCTGCCACGGAGCTTGCGGCGGCGGAATATTTCGAGCTGGACAGCGGCGTTGAGGTGCTGTACCTTGACGACAACATTGAAAAAGTTTTCAGGCGTTTTTCCGAGGCTGCCGTAATAGTTGACGCTGTTTTCGGCACGGGCTTTCACGGCTCTCTTCCGCCTCGGGTCAAGGCGTGCTTTTCCTATGCACAGCGCTGTGCGGCAATAAAAATTGCGGCGGACGTACCCTCGGGCGGAAACTGTCTCGACGGCACGGTCACCGACGGGATACTGAAATGCGACTACACCGTGACCTTCGGCTGCCCCAAGATAGGTATGCTTATTCCGCCGCTGGACGAATACTGCGGCGAGGTCATCGTCGGGGATATCGGTCTGCCCGACAAGTGCTGTCAGGGCATGGAGTATCTCCCAAGGCTTTTCGACGAAAAAATGGCGGCGGAAATTATCCCTGCGAGAAAAAGAGATTCATACAAGGGGGATTTCGGTCGGCTTTTGAATATATCGGGTTCACGCTGCATGAGCGGCGCGGCGGCGCTTTCCACGGCGGCGGCTTTGCGCTCGGGAGCAGGTCTTGTTACCCTTGCGTCCACGGAAACGGTAATAAGCCGTATCGCGTCGGGAATTGCCGAGGCTATGTACCTGCCTTTAATTGAGGATAAGTACGGCGCGATTGCCGATAAAAATGCGGCCGCATTGATAAACGGGTGCAAAAACAAGACCGCAGTTTCGATAGGCTGCGGATTATCCGTTACCGACGGCACGAAGGCTCTTACAAAGGCTGTGATAAAAAATGCGGAGTGTCCCGTGATTTTGGACGCGGATGGAATAAACTGCATTGCGGACAACATAGATATAATCAGAGACACAAAAAACAAGCTTATTATCACGCCCCATGCAGGTGAGCTTGCAAGGCTGACGGGCGCTTCCGCAGAGGACAGACTTACCCTTGCGGTGAATATTGCCCGTGAGTACGGCGCTGTGGTGGTGGCAAAGGGAGTCCCGACTTTTGTTGCAGGCGGCGGAAGGGTATATGTTATCCCGGCAGGAAATCCCGGACTCAGCCGCGGCGGAAGCGGAGATGTGCTGACGGGAATTATTGCGGCATTTTGCGCGCAGGGAATAGAGCCTGTGGAGGCTGCGGCGGCAGGAGTTTTCGTACACGGAGCTGCTGCGGATATTGCCGCAAAGGAGCTTTCCCAGACGGGAATGCTGCCCACCGATGTGATAAGTAAGCTGCCTTTTGTGTTCAAAAAGCTGAACAGATAAGGCGCATATCGAAAAATTATACTGCCCTTCTGTTCAATTTAATTTGAATTGGAGGGCATTTTTATGCGAAAAGCAGTTTTATTCGCGGTACTTACGGTGATGATACTTGTTTTCTGCACGGGCTGCAACGGCAAAAACGGGGGAATACTCTCAAAAAATCCCGACCTGAACGTGCCGTTTGAAACGGACATCAGAGCGCAGGCAGGAGAGCTGGAATTTGAGGGCAGCATGAAGCGGTACGGCACGGGTATATGGGAGATGAGCATTACCGCGCCCGAGACTCTTGCAGGGCTGACGATTTTCTATAACGACGACGGGGTCAAGGCAAAGCTTGGGGAGCTTAGTCTCGATATCCCTGCGGAGGATATACGGGACGGCGCGGTTTTTGCGCAAATATTCAAGGCAATCGACAGCGCCGCTCTTTCGGAAGCTTTGACCTACGCCGATACAGAGGACGGGAAAACTCTGACGGGGGAGTTTGCAGGCGGAGAATATACCGTAACCTTTGAGCCGGAAAGCCTTGTTCCCGTGAAAATTGAGATACCCTCGGCAGGAATAAGCGGCGAATTAACCAATTTCAGCATAATGACCGCGGAAACAGAAACGGCGGCGGAAACGTCCGACACGTCGGCTGAGTCGGGGACATAACAAAAACGGCAGGAAAGAGCCTTACTTTCCTGCCGTTCGGCTTGTTGGTAAACGTGAAATCGGGCGGCTGATAGCCGCCCCTACAAAGAAATTTTGTGTTTATGCCATTTTGTAGGGGCGGATATTATCCGCCCATTCTCGTTATTGAAAAATTTTTTAGACAGAATAAACGGCAGGAAAGAGCCTTACTTTCCTGCCGTTTTTTACGTAAATTTAAGCTATCAGATAACAACTGTCCAGCCGTGTGTATCCTCAATTTTGCCCCACTGAATACCTGTGAGAGTATCGTAAAGCTTCTGTGAGATAGCGCCGATCTCGCCGTTGTTGAGGGTCATTACCTTGTCGCCGTATTTAAGCTCGCCTACGGGAGAGATTACTGCGGCTGTACCTGTGCCGAATGCCTCGTCAAACTTGCCCTCGTCGTATGCCTTTACAAGCTCGTCGATCTCGATGTCGCGCTCGGTAACCTTGTAGCCCATGCTCTTGAGCAGCTCGATGCAGGACTTCCTTGTGATACCGCCGAGGATGGAGCCTCTGTCAAGGCTGGGCGTGATGACCTCGCCGTCAACAACGAAGAATACGTTCATTGCGCCGACCTCGTCGATGTACTTTCTGTGTACGCCGTCAAGCCAGAGTACCTGAGCATAGCCCTGCTTTTCAGCCTCTTCCTGTGCCTTGAGGGATACAGCATAGTTTGCGGCAGCCTTTGTAAAGCCTGTGCCGCCCGTTACTGCGCGGACATATTTCTGCTCAACGTAAATTTTTACGGGAGCAAGACCGTTTGCGTAGTATGCACCAACGGGAGAAAGAATGATAGCGAAGATGAGGTGCTTTGCAGGGTGAACGCCAACCATGGGGTCAACCGCAAAGATGTAGGGTCTGATGTAAAGGGAAGTACCCTCTGCATGGGGTATCCAGTCCTCGTCGACCTTAACGAGAGCCTTTACAGCCTCAACAGCGAAAGCCTCGTCAATTTTGGGGATACAGAGACGGTCATTGGAAAGGTTGAGACGAGCCATGTTCTGCTCGGGACGGAAAAGCTGGATCTTGCCGTCAGCAGTTCTGTAAGCCTTCATGCCCTCAAAGTCAGCCTGACCGTAGTGGAGACACATTGCGGCAGGGTCCATGGGGATAGGTCCGTAGGGAACTATTCTGGGGTCATGCCAGCCCTCGCCTTCGTCATAGTTCATAAGGAACATATGGTCAGTGAAAATTTTGCCGAAGCCAAGCTTGGTCTCGTCCGCAGGCTTAGCCTTGGGTGATGTAGTTTTTGTAACTTTTATTTCCATCATTAGAAAAACTTCCTTTCTGTATAATACGATATGATAACATTATACCACACAAAACCAGCCTTGGCAAGAACAAAACTAACGATTTTACCGAAATCTGCACGTGAAAAAGTAAATAATCTGCGTATTGACAAAAATCTGCGCAGGTGGTATACTGATAAAGTATGCAAATAACAGACAGTTCGTTTGTGCCATCCTGTCTCTAAACAAAACCAGGACATCTTTAGCTTGTAATTTACGGGTGCGGAGTCTTGTTCTCTGCGCCCTTTTTTATTTGGAGGAATTTTTATGTATACGCTGAAAACCGAGGCAGCCTTTGACAGCGCACATTTTTTAAGCGGCTATGAGGGAAAATGCAGCAATCTTCACGGTCACCGCTGGACGATATCCGCGGAAATAAAAAGCGAAAAGCTTGCAGAGGACGGTCAGCTTCGGGGCATGATAGTGGATTTCGGGGACATCAAGCGTGACCTTAAAGCTCTTGCGGACGGCTACGACCACGCGTTCATTTACGAAAACGGCACGCTGAAAGACAACACCGTTGCGGCGCTTATGGAGGAGGGCTTTCGCCTTATCACGGTGAAATTTCGTCCCACGGCGGAAAATTTCGCAAAGTTTTTCTATGACTGTCTGACCCAAAAGGGGTATGACGTAAAGTGCGTTACGGTGTATGAGACCCCCAACAATTGTGCAAGCTATTCGGAGGAATAAAATGGAATACAAGGTAGTTGAAAAATTCACAAGCATAAACGGTGAGGGCGTCCGCGCAGGTCAGCTTGCGGTGTTTGTGCGCTTCAAGGGGTGCAATCTGAATTGCTCCTACTGCGACACAAAATGGGCGAACGAGCAGGACGCGCCTTTTACCCTTATGACCGAGGACGAGATATGCGGATATGTTGACGGCACGGGCATAAAAAATGTTACCCTGACAGGTGGCGAGCCGCTTATTCAGCCGAATATCGAAACGCTTATCACAAAGCTTTGCGAAAGCGGAAAGCATATTGTTGAGATAGAGACAAACGGGGCGGCGGATATTGCTCCAATTGTAAAAAATGCGGGAAAAAATCTCACACTGACTATGGACTACAAGCTGCCCTCAAGCGGCATGGAGCGGTTTATGAACCTGCGCAATTTTGAGTGTCTGCGCGGCTGCGACACGGTGAAATTTGTGTCGGGCACAAGGGAAGATTTGCTCCGTGCGGCGGAGGTCATTGACGAATACAAGCTTACCGAAAGGTGTGCGGTGTATCTGAGTCCCGTTTTCGGGGGAATTGCCCCTGCTGAAATGGTTGATTTTATGCTGGAGCATGGTCTCAACAACGTGAATTTGCAGCTGCAGCTTCACAAATATATCTGGGACCCCAACAAGAGAGGTGTTTGATTTGGATAAAATAGATTACGAGGCAATCGAGGAGCATATCCGCGGCATTCTGAAGGCTCTCGGCGACGACCCCGACCGTGAGGGACTTCGGGAGACTCCTGCCCGTGTTGCTAAAATGTACGGCGAGGTTTTCGAGGGCATGAACTACACAAACCGCGAAATTGCCGAGATGTTTGACAAGTCTTTTGAGGACGGTTTTTCCGAGAATAAAAACGATATCGTTGTGGTGAAGGATATCGAGGTGTTTTCCTACTGTGAGCATCACATGGCGCTGATGTACGACATGAAGGTGACGGTGGCGTATATCCCTAACGGCAAGGTGCTGGGGCTTTCTAAAATCGCGCGCATTGCCGATATGGCGGCGAAGCGGCTGCAATTGCAGGAGCGCATAGGCTCCGACATTGCGGAGATAATGCAGATAGCAAGCGGCTCGGAGGACGTTGCCGTGTTTATTGAGGCGAACCACAGCTGCATGACGGCAAGGGGCATAAAAAAGCCCTCGGCAAAGACGGTATCCTCCACTTTGCGGGGGCGTTTTGAGACCGACCCTGCCATGCAGAACAGGCTGTTTATGCAGATAAAGCTTTGATTAGGGGTGATATTTTGCAGTCCGGGCTCTATATATGTGAAATAATGCTTCGACGTCCCATTGATAAGAATTCTTATTTGAATAACGTTCCTGCTGTTAGGTATCTTATGAAAAAGGGTACGATAGAGCTTAACAAAAATATAACCTTTCTCGTAGGGGAAAACGGTACAGGCAAATCAACGCTGATTGAAGCAATTGCCATAGCCTACGGTTTCAACCCTGAGGGCGGCACAAAAAATTTCTGCTTTGAGACTGCAAGGGCTCACTCCGATTTATGGGAACATCTTACCGTTGTAAAAAACAGGTTTGCAAAGGACGGCTTTTTTCTCCGTGCGGAAAGCTTTTTCAATGTTGCTACCCAAATTGATGAATTGGATTCAATTTCAACGGGTCTTCCCTCCCTTATCGACAGCTACGGAGGAATATCACTGCACGAACAGTCCCACGGAGAAAGCTTTCTTGCGCTGGTGCAAAACCGTTTCGGCGGAAACGGAGTGTATATCCTCGACGAGCCTGAAGCCGCTCTTTCACCTATGAGGCTGATGACCCTTATTGCAGAAATATCCGCTCTCGTGCGCAGGGATTCGCAGTTTATCATTGCTACCCATTCCCCGATACTTATGGCAATGCCGAATTCGGAGATACTTGAAATTACCGAAGACGGAATAAAAAGCGTTGGATATAAGGAAACCGAGCATTACAGAATAACAAGACGTTTTCTTGAAAATCCCGAGAAAATGCTTAAATATCTTACGGAAGAATAGTGGTGTAATGTGGTTATTTTGATTTCGGGCTGTTCCCACACGGGCAAGACCCTGCTGGCTCAACGGCTTCTTGAAAAGTACAAGTTCCCGTACCTCTCCATAGACCACCTCAAAATGGGGCTTATACGAAGCGGTCAGACAAAGCTTACTCCCGAGGACGATAAAGAGCTTACGCCGTACCTTTGGAGCATTGTAAAGGAAATCGCAAAAACTGCCGTGGAGAATGAGCAGAACTTGATTATCGAGGGGTGCTATATTCCCTTTGATTGGAAAAAGGATTTTGACGAAAGCTATCTGGGGCATATCGAGTACCGCTGTCTTATCATGACGGAAAGCTATATCCGCAGGAATTTTGCGGATATTAAAGGTCATGCAAATGCTATTGAAAAGCGGCTTGACGACCAATGGCTCAATGCGGAAGAGCTGATCGCGGAGAATGCCGAAAATCTGGAAATGTGCAGAAAGTACGGCTGCGAATATATTCTGATAGACGAAAATTATGAAATTGATTTGCAAAGGAGTTTACCATGAAAGCACTTGTTTTATTCAGCGGCGGCGTGGACAGCACCACCTGCCTTGCCATGGCGGTAAAAAGATACGGCGCGGAGAATGTTGTGGCGCTTTCCGTTTCCTACGGTCAGAAGCACACAAAGGAAATTGAAGCTTCGGACGCTGCTGCAAAGTATTACGGCGTGGAGCATATCAAGCTTGATTTGGGACTTATCTTTCAGTACAGCAATTGCTCTCTGCTTTCACATTCAAACGAGGAGATACCCCATGAAAGCTATGCCAAGCAGCTTGAAAAGACCGACGGTACGCCTGTTTCGACATATGTTCCTTTCAGAAACGGTCTTTTTATCGCAGCGGCGGCAAGTGTCGCGCTTTCCAAAGAGTGCAGCGTGATACTTTACGGCGCACACGCCGATGATGCCGCAGGAAACGCTTACCCCGACTGTTCGGCTGCTTTCAACGAGGCTATGAATACCGCGGTTTGGGAGGGCAGCGGCAAGCAGGTGAAAATCGAGGCTCCCTTTGTGGGAATGAGCAAGGCGCAGGTGGTAAAAACGGGGCTGGAGCTTGGCGTGCCATACGAGCTGACGTGGAGCTGCTACGAGGGCGGAGAGAAGCCCTGCGGCGTGTGCGGTACCTGCCGAGACAGAATTGCCGCCTTTGAAGCAAACGGCGTAAAGGATCCGATAATGGGGGAATAATTATTTCAATGCAGAATTCGTAATTCGGAATGCGGAATTACAGAATAAAATCATATTACATCGTATGCGTCACATTAATTCCGCATTATATTAAAAAGGAGGATTTATAATGTCAGGACGTACCAAAAACGAGACCGAGGGCGTTACTCTCCTCGGAAATCAGAAAACAAAATACCCGACCGATTATGACCCGAGCGTGCTGGAGACCTTTATCAACAAGCACCCGGACAACGATTATTTCGTGAAGTTCAACTGTCCCGAATTTACAAGCCTTTGCCCGATAACGGGTCAGCCCGACTTTGCCACGGTGTATATTTCCTATGTGCCGTCGGAGCGCATGGTGGAAAGCAAGTCTTTGAAGCTTTACCTTTACAGCTTCCGCAATCACGGCGACTTCCACGAGGACTGCATGAACATCATCATGAAAGATCTCATAAAGCTTATGGACCCCAAATATATCGAGGTCTGGGGCAAGTTTACCCCCCGCGGCGGAATTTCCATCGACCCGTACTGCAATTACGGCAAAAAGGGGACAATGTGGGAGCAGGTGGCTGTTGACAGACTTACCCACCACGACCTTTACCCCGAAAAAGTGGACAACAGATAAAACAAAGCCCGAGAACCGAAAAAGTTCTCGGGCTTTAGTATTAGTAGCCGTCCGTACCCTCGATAGAGTCGTCGTTGTCAACCCAGCTGTCAACGTTTATTGTGGTGTATGTATCCTTGGTGTTGCGGATTATTACCGTTGAGATGCCTGCATTGATGATAAGCCGCTTGCACATTGAGCATGGCTCCACATCGCCGTAAAGCTCGCCTGTTTTTGCGTCGTGGCAGGCAAGGTATATGGTTGCGCCTATCATATCCGAACGGGAAGCGGAAATTATCGCGTTAGCCTCGGCGTGTACGCTTCTGCAAAGCTCGTAGCGCTGACCCTTGGGCACGTTCAGCTTTTCCCTTGTGCAGTAGCCCAAGTCAACGCAGTTCGCCCTGCCTCTGGGCGCGCCCACGTAGCCTGTGGAAATTATCTGGTCGTTGTTCACGATTATCGCGCCGAAGTTTCTCCGCAGGCAGGTGCCTCTTTCGAGAACGGTCTCGGCAATGTCAAGGTAATAATTGATTTTATCTCTTCTATTGTATGTATCCATAATTGCCATCCTTTCAAAAATACTGTATACTATATTTATAACAGATTTTTCAGCAATATGCAAGTGTTTTTTATACAATTTACATTAATATAACAGGAATTTTTTTATTGTATTCGTCTGCAATTGAAAATTTCGGCTGATTGTGGTATACTTTAGAAAGTGCAAAAGGAGGGGTGTGCATGATACCTGCTGTTACAGAGACCGAAGCGCCCCGTGCCGTGCCCGAGATAGGACGGCACAACAGGGTGCATATGCTGGATATGCTTAGGGGCTTTGCAATAATTTTTGTTATGTTTTACCATTTGCTGTATGATTTAGTGTTCATCGGCGGAATGAAGATACCGTTTTTCTTTTCGGACGGAATGGAAATAATCCACCGCATTTTTCTTGCAATTCTTTTTTCCGTTTCGGGGGTATGCGCAGGCTTTTCAAAAAACGTGCTGAAACGGGGTGCGGTGCTGTTCCTTATGGGCGAATGTCTGACCCTTATAACGGCGGCGTTTATGCCCGAAAATCTGATAGTATTCGGCGTGCTGTCCTGCTTCGGCATGATAATGCTTATTTACGGGGTTACCGAGCCGTGGCTGAAAAAGCTTCCGCAGGTGGCGGTGTTTGTGGTATCTGCGCTGCTTGCGGCGGTGTTTTACGATTTTGCAGGCACGGAAGCGCTGCTTTTCGGCAGCATAAAGCTCAACATTCCCGACAATCTTAATTATCTGTATCCTATCGGTATAACCTCTGCGGATTTTTACTCATCGGACTATTTTCCGCTGGTGCCGTACATATTTATATTCCTTTCGGGCACGTCCCTTTCGGAGTATGCCAAAGAGGGCAAGCTGCCCAAGGCTTGCTACAAGGCAAAGCTTCCCGTTATAAACTTCTGCGGCAGACATTCCCTTTGGCTGTATGTTATCCACCAGCCGATTTTCATGCTGCTGACGTACATAATTTTTGTCAGATAAAGGGTGAATGGCTTGACTTGTTGCACAAAAAAATATGTATAATTTGTGTTATTTTTACCGAAACGCCAAACATTTTTACGCACGCTTTACATTGGGCGGCAGTTGTGGTATTATACAAAAGCGAATTAAAGTATACAGCAGATGTATACCCGAAAGGAAGTTTATTATGAAAAAGAATTTTGTTAAAATGCTTGCCGCTCTCGCGCTTGTTCCCACGCTTATGTTTGCAGGCTGCGCTTCGGGAAGCGGCACGGAAAACGAAACCACAACAGCTGCCGAAAATACCGAGGCTGGCGAGACCGCTGATGCCGCAGAGGACGGCTCTCTCCAGAAGGTGCTTGACTCGGGCAAGTTTATTCTCGGTCTTGACGCGACCTTCAAGCCTATGGGCTACACCGATGAGCAGGACAACATCGTCGGCTTCGATATCGACCTTGCCGAAGAAGTATGCAAGCGCATGGGCGTTGAGCTTGTAAAGCAGCCTGTTGACTGGGATACCAAGGAGCAGGACCTTAACGCAGGCAACATCGACTGTATCTGGAACGGTCTTTCCGTTAACCCCGAAAGAGCGGAGGCTATGCTTCTTTCCAAGCCCTACATGAAAAACGACATGATCTTTATGGTAAAGACAGACAGCGAGATCGCTACCATTGCTGACCTTGACGGCAAGACGATCGCTGTACAGAGCGGTTCTTCCGCACAGACCATTCTTGCAGAGTCGGGCATGAACATCACCGCAGTTGAGCTTGGCACAAATGTTGAGTGCATTCAGCAGCTTGAGCTTGACCTTGTTGACGCTGTTTTCCTTGACAGCATCGTTGCAAACTATGAGATAACTTCAACAGGCAAGGCTTTCACAGTTCTTCCCGACGGACTTTCCCCCGAGGAGTATGCTGTCGGCTTCCGCAAGGACGACGCTGCTCTCTGCGCAGAGGTTGAGAAGATTCTCTCCGAAATGAAGGCTGACGGCACTGTCGGAGAGATTTCCACAAAATGGTTTGGCTCCGACGTTACCACAATTCAGTAAGATATTTTAACGATTACCGCAGGACGATACTTCTGCGGTAATTTTTGTAACGCATCATGGACAAACATACAAAATAAATTTTTGCCCGCCGCACTTGACTTGTTGACCGTAATAAGATATAATAGTATTTGTGGGAAGTTTGAATGTTTATGCCGCATTTGAATATGCCGTAATGTTCATGCTTCAATGAAATTTCAAAGGAGTTGTAAATTATGTCTTTGACAAAGAATCCTAATGTCAACAAATGGGTTGACGAAATGATTGCTCTTACCAAGCCCGATAAGGTTGTCTGGATAGACGGCTCTAAGGAACAGCTTGACGCTCTTACGGAAGAGGTTTGCTCTCTCCCCGACGATAGCTGGGATAAAATGTATAAGCTTAACCAGGATGAGCTTCCCGGCTGTCTCTACCACAGAACACGCGCTAACGACGTTGCTCGTGTAGAGGACAGAACTTTCATCTGCTGCAAGAATAAAGAGGACGCAGGTCCTACAAACAACTGGTGCGACCCCAAGGAAATGTACGCTAAGCTCACACCGCTCTATGACGGCGTTATGAAGGGCAGAACAATGTACGTTATCCCTTACTCCATGGGTCCTATCGGCTCTCCTCTCGCTAAGGTGGGCGTTGAGCTTACAGACTCCATCTATGTTGTACTTAACATGAACATCATGACAAGAATGGGCAAGGCTGCTTTTGAGAACCTTGGTGACGAGTCCAACGACTTCGTAAGAGGTCTCCACTCCAAGGCTGACGTTGACCCCGAGAAGAGATACATCGTTCACTTCCCCGAGGACAACACTATCTGGTCCATCAACTCCGCATACGGCGGAAACGTACTCCTCGGCAAGAAGTGCTTCGCTCTGCGTATCGCTTCCTTCCAGGGCAAGAACGAGGGCTGGATGGCTGAGCACATGCTTATCCTCGGCGTTAAGAAGCCCGACGGTGAAGTTAAATACATCACCGCTGCATTCCCCTCCGCTTGCGGCAAGACAAACCTTGCAATGCTTATTCCTCCCGAGGGATACAAGAAGGACGGCTACGAAGTATTCACAGTCGGCGACGATATCGCTTGGATGAAGCAGGGCGAGGACGGCAGACTTTACGCTATCAACCCCGAGAACGGCTTCTTCGGCGTTGCTCCCGGTACTAACGCTAAGTCCAACTACAACGCTCTTGCTTCCACAATGAAGAACACTATCTTCACAAACGTTGCTCTTAACAACGATAACAACACTGTTTGGTGGGAAGGTCTCGACAAGAATCCTCCCGTTAACGCAACAGAGTGGAAGGGCGCTAAGGTAAACGGCGTTGAATTCACTTCCGTAATGGGCGCTGACGGCAAGCCCCAGAAGCTTGCTCACCCCAATTCCAGATTTACAGCTCCCGCTGAGAACTGCCCCTGCATTTCTCCCGAGTTCAACAACCCCCAGGGTGTGCCTATCTCCGCTATCATATTCGGCGGCAGACGTGCTTCCACAACTCCTCTCGTATATCAGTCCTTTGACTGGACTCACGGCACATACATGGGCTCCGCTGTTTCTTCTGAAACAACTGCTGCTGCAACAGGTGCAGTAGGCGTACTCCGCCACGACCCTATGGCTATGAAGCCCTTCATCGGTTACAACGTAGGCGACTACTGGGCACACTGGCTTGAAATGGGCGAGAAGCTCGGCGACAAGGCTCCTAAGATCTTCAACGTTAACTGGTTCAAGCAGGACGAGAACGGCAACTTCATGTGGCCCGGTTTCGGCGACAACATGAGAGTTCTCGACTGGATCATCAAGAGATGTGAAGGCACTATCGACGCTGAGGAAACTGCTATCGGCTATATCCCCAAGAAGGGCGATATCGACGTAACAGGCATCGAGGACGAGATCACTCCCGAGGTTATGGACAAGCTTCTTGCAGTTGACAAGGACCTCTGGACAAAGGAAATCGCAGAGATGAGAAGATACTACAAGGAAGACATCGCAGACAAGGGCGGACGTATCCCCGACGCTCTTTGGGAGCAGCTTGACGCTCTCGAAGCAAGACTCAACAAGGCATAATTTACACCATAAAAAAACGGCTGGCACAATTAATGTGTCAGCCGTTTTTGCGTTATTTTATTCCTGTAACCACTCTGTCGTTGCCTGCGTAGTCTTTGTATACGGTCACGTTTTTGTATCCGCTTTTCTCAAGGATTTCTTTGACCGCCGCGCCCTGCTCCCAGCCTATCTCAAAGGCGAGCAGACCGCCACTTTTCAGTATCTCTCCCCACAAGCAGGATATGGTGCGGTAGAATTTCAGTCCGTCCGCGCCGCCGCGGAGAGCAAGCTCGGGCTCATGCTTAACCTCACGGGAAAGCTCCTCCATTTCCTTGTCGGTAAGATAGGGGGGATTTGAAACTATGCAGTCGATTTTTCGGTACTCACCGATATCATCGGGGTCGGCAAAATTTTCAAGCAGCCGTCCGTCGGTAACGTCACCCTTTATTATCTTCACATCCGCTTCGTTGAGGCGGATATTTTTTATGAGGTAGGGCATAGCCTCCGAGGAAAGCTCGACTGCATGAACGGTCGCTTTCGGCATTTCCTTTTTCAGCGTAACGGCAATGCAGCCCGTGCCGCTGCAAAGGTCGCATATCTCGGGGGAATAGTTCCCGACGCTTTTGAAATGCTCCAGCACCTTTTCCGCAAGCACCTCGGTGTCGGGACGGGGTATCAGCACTCCCTCGCCCACGCAGAATTTTCTTCCGTAAAACTCCCACGTGCCGAGGATATATTGCAAAGGCTCTCCCGAGCAGCGCTTTTCCGCCGCTTCCATGAGCCTGTCCGCGTCAGGCTCGGGGACTTCGTTTCCGCCGTTCAGCATAAGCGTTACCCTGTCAGCACCGAGAATGTCCTCAAAAAGACAATCGGTATCAAAGCGGTGATTTTCCACCCTCGCGGCGCAGAGCATATTGTCGGTCAATTCGTAAAGTTCTTTTAAAGTCATAATGCAGTTCCTTTCGTTGGTTTAAAATATTATACCACAGCTATGGGAAAAAGTCCATATTTTAAGGCAATCATATATTGGGTACAACCCTTTTTGTTGACATAAAAGGCGGTTTGTGGTATAATTTAAGGTGAATTTTTATTGATTGAAACGGGAGGAATTATGTATGTATCCATTAAAGCTTAAACCTGCATTCAAAGATTACCTCTGGGGCGGAACACGTCTCCGTGACGACTTCGGCAAGGACTGCGATTTTGACAAGGTTGCCGAAAGCTGGGAGCTTTCCTGCCACAAGGACGGAAACTCTGTTGTTGCAAACGGCGAATATGAGGGGAAAACTCTTGCACAGTATATCGAAGCCGAGGGCAAGACTGTTCTCGGAACAAACTGCGCGCGCTTTGAGCAGTTTCCTATCCTTATAAAGCTTATCGACGCAAAGGATAACCTTTCCGTTCAGGTACACCCCAATAACGAGTACGCACAGCGCGTAGAGGGTGAGTACGGCAAAACGGAAATGTGGTACATTGTGGACTGCGACGAGGGCGCGGAGCTTCTTTACGGCTTCAAAAAGGAAGTCAGCAAGGAAGAATTTGCGGAAAGAATACAGAACAACACTCTGCTTGAAATAACACAGTCCGTTCCCGTTAAAAAGGGAGACGTGTTCTTTATCGAGTCGGGAACTCTCCACGCTATCGGCAAGGGAATTCTTATTGCCGAGATACAGCAGAATTCAAACACTACATACCGCATTTACGACTACGGCAGAGTCGGTGCTGACGGCAAGCCCAGACAGCTCCACGTCGACAAGGCTGTTGAGGTAACAAAGCTTTGCCCAGCAAAGCCTTACCCCGTGACCGCTTCCTTTGAGGAAAACGGCGCGGTAAAGCGTCTGCTTTCAAAGTGCGAGTATTTTACGGTATACTCTGTCGACATAGAAAAAGAGGCGTGCTTTAACGCCGACGAGACCTCATTTGAGTGCATACTCAACCTTGAGGGAGAGGTCAAGCTTACCTGCGGTGAAAATGAGCTTTCGCTGAAAAAAGGCGAGACCGTATTTATTCCGGCAGGCTGCGGAAAATATACAATATCGGGCAAATGCAAGGCGGTGCTGACACGCATAGATTAATGCCCGTGAAAGGATTTTACAGGCATTATGAATACCAAGGCAAATAGATTTTTAGGCGACAAACAGTTTTACAAAAATGTTTTTCTTATAGCCGTTCCAATTATGATACAGAACGGCATAACCAACTTTGTTGCTCTGCTTGACAACATTATGATAGGTCAGCTGGGCACGGAGCAGATGTCGGGTACGGCTATCATCAACCAGCTTCTGTTTGTGTTCAACCTCTGTATTTTCGGAACACTTGCAGGGCCGGGAATTTTCGGCGCACAGTTCTTCGGCAAGGGCAGTATGGATGGAGTAAGGGACACCTTCCGCTTCAAGGTCATTTCGGGACTTGCGATACTTGCTGTGGGAGCGGCGGTGCTTTCGATTTTCGGTACGGACCTTATTTCCATGTACCTGAAGGGCGAGGGCACAGAGGGCAATAAGGCGCTTACGTTACAGTCGGGGCAGGAATACCTCCGCATAATGCTTGTGGGACTTATCCCGTTTACGGTGACCCAGATTTACGCTTCGACCCTGCGCGAGACGAACAAAACGCTTCCCCCGATGTTTGCGGGATTGGCGGCAGTGCTGATAAACCTTGCCCTTAACTGGGTGCTTATTTTCGGCAAGCTGGGACTTCCTGCAATGGGAGTAAAGGGCGCGGCGCTTGCAACGGTCATCGCACGTTTTACAGAGTGCGCGATAGTTATTGCGTGGACTCATGCCAACAGGGACGAAAACGAATTTATTTTGGGTGCGTTCAGAAGCATGAGGATACCCGGGGAACTGGTGAAGAAAATCATTATCGGCGGACTTCCCCTTGCGGTAAACGAGTTTCTCTGGTCGTCGGGAATGGCGGTGCTTAACCAGTGCTACTCGCGGCGCGGTCTTGAGGTAGTTGCGGCAACAAATATTTCCTCCACAATATTCAACCTGTTCGGGGTAATTTTCATCGCTCTGGGCAACTCCGTGGGAATTATAGTGGGACAGATACTCGGCTCGGGGGATATGGAGAAAGCGCGCAGGGACGACACCAGACTTATCGCCTTTACCGTCGTGGCAGGAATTGTCACGGGCGGACTTATGGCTGCGCTTGCGGAAGTGTTCCCCATGTTCTACAACACAACGGAGCAGGTCAGGGAGCTTGCGGCACATCTGATAATGATATCGGGACTTTTCATGCCCCTTGCGGCGTTTATGCACGCGGCATACTTTACCCTCCGTTCGGGCGGACGTACTTTTGTTACGTTCCTTTTTGACAGCGCGTATGTATGGGCGGTAACTATCCCGACGGCGCTGCTGCTTGTAAATTTCACGGACTACGGCATACTGAAAATATATTTTATCTGCCAGTTCGTGGACATAATAAAGGTCACAATAGGCTTTATCCTCATTAAAAAGGGAATATGGCTGCGCAATATAGTTAAAAATGATTAAAAAGGAGAAACGGTTATGAAGTATTACATTGGTATCGACCTCGGCGGAACAAACATTAAGGCAGGCGTTGTCAACGAAAAGTTTGAAATTATCGGCAAGGCTAAGACAAAGACACTTTGTCCCCGTCCTGCAAAGGAAATTGCCGACGACATGGCAAAGGTCAGCCTTGAAGCCTGCAAGGACGCAGGAATTTCCGTTGACGATATTGAGTGGATAGGCGTGGGTACTCCCGGTATTGCCGACAATGTTAACGGAATGATACCTTATTCCAACAACCTGGGTTTTGAGAACGTGCCTATCAGAAAGTATATTCAGGAGCATATCAACAAGCCTGTTTATGTTGCAAACGACGCAAACGCGGCGGCTTACGGCGAGTTCGTTGCAGGCGCGGCAAAGGGCGCTACCGACGCTGTCTGCATTACCCTCGGCACGGGCGTTGGCGCAGGCGTTATAATCAACGGCAAAATTTTTACCGGCAGAAACCTTGCAGGAACCGAGATAGGTCACATGGTTATCGAGGTGGACGGTCCTCAGTGTACCTGCGGAAGAAAGGGCTGCTTTGAGGTGTTCTCCTCCGCAACGGGTCTTATCAACATGACAAAGCAGGCTATCGCAGACCACCCCGACAGCGTTATGGCTGACTATGCCGCTAAGGACGGTCACTCCTCCGCGCGCCACGCTTTCGACGCAATGCGCGCAGGCGACAAGGCTGGCAAGGAAGTTGTCGACAAGTATATCAAGTACCTTGCAAGCGGTATCACAAGCGTTATAAACATTTTCCAGCCCGATATCCTCTGTATCGGCGGCGGCGTGTGCAACGAGGGCGACCCCCTTATGCTGCCCCTTAAAGAGCTTGTGGCAAAAGAGGTATACACAAGAATGCTTGACTGCAACACTAAAATCACCGTTGCAGAGCTTGGCAACGACGCAGGTATCATCGGTGCGGCATTCCTCGGCAATGCGGAGTAACAGCCATGAGCAAATTTGATTTTTTGACGGACGGCAGCACGGGTATCGAGGAATTCATGGCAAAGCAGGAAAAATACAAGGATCTGAAAAAGGACGACCTTGACAGTATTCCTAAGGACGATTTCGTTTTTGCCGTGACCTGCTGGATAGAGGGCAAGTTTGCCGCGGATTGGTCGGATATGTGCGGCGTGATAAACTCGCTGCCCACGCCCTGTCTGAACGTTTTCTGCGCGGATTACGTGACAAAGGAGATAGTCAACGGCGGCTTTGCCCAGGCGTTTTTCAACACCTCACGGGACTTTATCGGAGCAGGTGCGGAGGGTCTGCGTGCGCTGGGATACGGCGAGCCTGCGGAGGTCATTGAGCGCGGTCTGAAAATGAACTTTGACAGCGGCAAAAAGCCAACGGGACGTTCCCTTGCGGAGTTTCTGGCGTTCAGCGAAAGCGGCGATTATGACGGGCTTGACAAGGACTTTGGCAATGTGTTTGACGGGGAGAAATTTTCCGCACTTGCGTATGACTATATAATGAAGTACAGAAAATATTTCGGGGATTGACCTTGAGGTGAACGGAATGAAAAAAGCAATTGCGGCAATTCTGGCAATTACTATGTGTGCGGCGTTTTCCTCCTGCGGAAAATCTGATAGCGGCAGTACGGCTCGGGCTGAATCGCTTACCGATTTGATTGAGTCCGAAACGGAAGAAGCCCTATCGGAAACAGAATTTGCAGCCGTGCAAATTTCCAAAACGCAGACGGAAGCATATTCCGAAACAAATGCGGAAACAAGCGTAATTTCGGAAACGGAAGCTGCCGTCACTTTTGGGGATTTTTCCGAAAAAATCAGCAATTTTAATATGACAGTGACATATCCCTCGGCGGACGGTAAAAGGGCAGAAGCGCTTTTTTACAATATCAGCGCGGTATCTTCAAGGCTGTACAGGGTTACGGCAGGAGAAGCAGGCGGAAGCAGCACCTTTGCGTATGTTACCGATAATCAAGCGTCGGAGATTTTGGAGGCTGTACAAAGTATGACTGCAAATACTTCCGATAGCGCTGCCGACAGCAATAGCAGCTGCTGTGAAATAAATGCGGAATATGCTGACGGAACGGCTTTGAATTCCCTTTGGAGCGGTGATATTCCCGAGGGTATAAGCGGTATTGCGGAGAAAATACAAAAGCTTGCCGAAACAGATTTCGATGACGAAAAATTTAATAATATGCACTCGGACATTCAATATGGAATTGACATGAGTGTGAATGTTTACGCCTGCCTTTTTTCCAATCTTGACAGATATGGCAAACGTGACGGCGACGCGGCTTTATATGCAGGAAAAACGCTTATTCTGAAAAGCCGTGATGAGGTTAACGCCGCCGCAGACCTCCTTGAAAACGAGCCTGCCATGCCGATTTCGGAGGATTGGCACGGATATGCTTTTGTGAAATTTGGCGAGGACGGCACAATTGAGTACGTCAATTGGGCGGAGGAAGAAAGCGGTCTTTCCGAAAATCGGCTTACATACGACGATTGCACGGCGTACTACATAGAAAGCGGAAGTATCATTGCATCAAATAACTTTGAAAGGATAGATTAAAATGTACAGCGATTCAATCAAAAAAGGCGCGAACAATGCACCTCACCGTGCGCTTTACCACGCGCTGGGTCTTACAAATGAAGAGGTAAGCCGTCCCATGGTCGGCATCGTAAGCTCCTATAACGAGATAGTGCCGGGACATATGAACATCGACAAGATAGTTGACGCAGTAAAGCTTGGCGTTGCAATGGCAGGCGGCACGCCAATAGTTTTCCCTGCAATAGCAGTCTGTGACGGCATTGCAATGGGACACAAGGGCATGAAGTACTCCCTCGTTACCCGTGACCTTATCGCCGATTCCACCGAGGCTATGGCTCTTGCACACGGCTTTGACGCGCTTGTTATGGTGCCCAACTGCGACAAGAACGTTCCCGGTCTGCTTATGGCTGCGGCGAGACTTAACATTCCTACGATTTTTGTAAGCGGCGGTCCTATGCTTGCAGGACGTGTTGACGGAAAGAAAACAAGCTTTTCCAGCATTTCCGAGGCTGTAGGCAAATTTGCCGCAGGAACTATCGACGAGGCAAAGCTTGAAGAGTACGAGAAAAAGGGCTGCCCCACCTGCGGCTCATGTTCGGGTATGTACACCGCAAACTCCATGAACTGCCTTACCGAGGTTCTGGGTATGGCTCTCGGCGGCAACGGTACAATTCCTGCGGTTTACTCACAGCGTATCGAGCTTGCAAAGCACGCAGGCATGAAGATAATGGAGCTTATCGAAAAGGACATCAGACCTCTCGACATTATGACGGAAAAGGCGTTTATGAACGCTCTCACAGTCGATATGGCGCTTGGCTGCTCCACAAACAGTATGCTCCACCTGCCTGCAATCGCTCACGAGTGCGGCATTGACATCAACCTTGACGTTGCAAACGATATAAGCTCAAAGACTCCTAACCTTTGCCACCTTGCTCCTGCAGGACATACATACATCGAGGAGCTTGACGAGGCAGGCGGCGTATATGCGGTAATGAACGAGCTTTCCAAGAAAAATCTGCTTAACCTTGACTGCATGACCGCTACGGGCAAGACCGTGGGCGAGAACATTGCAGGCTGCGTAAATAAGGATACAAGCGTTATCCGTCCCATTGACGACCCGTACAGCACAACAGGCGGAATTGCTGTTCTCCGCGGAAATCTTGCTCCCGACAGCTGCGTTGTAAAGCGCTCCGCGGTATGTGAGGAAATGCTGGTACACAGCGGACCTGCAAGAGTTTTCGACTGCGAGGAGGACGCTATGGCGGCTATCACAGGCGGACAGATACACGAGGGCGACGTTGTTGTTATCCGCTACGAGGGACCCAAGGGCGGCCCCGGTATGCGTGAGATGCTCAATCCTACCTCTGCAATTATGGGTATGGGTCTGGGCAGCAAGGTCGCGCTTATTACCGACGGACGTTTCAGCGGTGCAACACGCGGCGCGGCGATAGGTCATATTTCTCCCGAAGCGGCTGTTGGCGGCGTTATCGGCGTTGTTGAGGAGGGGGACATCATCTCCATCAACATTCCCGAAAACACCATAACACTCGATGTTCCGCAGGAGGAGATAGACCGCAGACTTGCAGCGTTTACTCCGAAAACAAAGGAGCTTCACGGCTACCTCAAGCGTTATGCAAAGCTTGTAACATCGGGCGCTCAGGGTGCTATCTTAAAGGATTGACAGCTCTCCGCGATTTGTATGCAGCCTAAAAAGGAGAATATAAATGAGTAAAAAACTTACGGCAGGAAAGCTTTTCGGGGCAATTTTCTGCATAGCCGCCGCATTGGCAGCCTGTGTGCTGTTGTGGGCAAATGCCTATTTCGGCGGTCAGATGAAGCTTATCGACAAGTATCTGACAGCCCTTGAACGGGACGACTTTGAGGGGTATAAGGCGTGCATTGCAGGCGGCGAGGGACTTTCCGAGGCTGACTTTGAAACTGCCAAAGCCATAAGAGAAGCCTTGGAGGACAACGAGGAATTCAAGGCGGAGGCAAGCTTCAAGGGCAGGGAAAAGCTGGGCGGCGGAAGATATTCCGTGTCCTTTGACCTGACGGTTTATAACGAAACGGAGCATGAGATACTTAAAAACGTGTCGCGTGTGGTTGTCCGCGACGGAGGAAAATGGGTCATTGAGGCGGCGTCCTGACCCGTGATAAAATGAAAAAGGTGAGACTTTGTTATGGAGTCTCGCCTTTTTGTTTTTGTAGGGGCGTATTCCATATCCGCCCGTGCTATTTGTGGTGTAAACAATAATTTAGCGCATAACATTTTGTAATGTATCAGCGAAGCGGCACAAGCTGGTCCAGCGCAGCCGCGCTGGTCAGGTGTCCAGAGGGCTGAAAGCCCTTTGGTCGCCGCGCGCACGCGGCGAAACTCCTGCTTGCGCCCGCAGGCGCTGCCTTAGAAGCGCTCCGCAAAGTTGAATTTTGCGGCGAGTAGCCGCAAAAGAAGAACGCCCTGTAAGAGAGGGCGTTCTTAGAAGCAGCGAAGCTGCTTAGAAATTCGGTTTAAAGTAAATTTTAGTGAATAGTTTTTTGTAGGGGCGGATATTATCCGCCCGAATTTTTCAGTATAAACGGGACGGGAGACCCGTCCCCTACAAAATATGCTCTGTTC